>JACFMR010000009.1 GCA_019455245.1 Opitutaceae bacterium | reverse complement strand
GGCCGGTGAGGAGTTGCTGCATGGCGGCCTGTTTGAGGTCGCGCTTCTTGGCGATGAGCCGGTCCAGCCCGTCCAGCAGCCCATCCACATCGCTCAACGCCTCCGCGATGGCGCGTTGTTCGGGCGGTGGGGGAGTTGGAACGAGCATCCGCCGCATCTTGTTAATTCCAAATGCAGCTTGGGAGGTGGAGTGCAGTTCAGAGTTAACTGCGCGCTGGAATGTGTCTGAGCGCAACCACGCCATTAGGTAGAACGGCTCAACTTTTGGCTGAAGGAGCAGGACATTCGCGCTCAACCCATACCGAAACTGCGGAGCGGGAACGAATTTGGGCATGCCAATCGTGCCAATCTTCCCGAAGATGATATCACCACTGCGAAGCTGAAACCGTGCTCGCTGTTTATCCACTGCCTTTGGAATGATTTTTCGACTCGCCTCCCAATTGATCGTGCTGTCGTCGAGAAAGTCACTGATTCCGATGTATGGGTCACCGCCCGTGCACTCTGGGGGGGTCCGATGATCGGGTTGAGGATCGACGATTCCTGCGGCGCATTCCAAGTTCACTACCTCCCATTCCTCCGGGATGACGCCCACCTCGGTCTGCTTGTAGCCGGGCCGAGACATTGAGGAATGTGGAGTGCGGAGTGCGGAATTCATGGTTTGAATCCCATCTTCGCGAGGTGGCCTGCAACTTTGTCTGCCAACGCTTCTACTTCACCGGTTAATTCTGGCAGGGGCGTGGCGTAGCGTTCGGCCAGTTGGCGGATGCGCCCGGTGAGAGTTTGCGAGACGCGGTCGAGTTCGCTCTGCACGGCGGCGGCCAGCGTGCCCAGCCATTTGTCCTCCACCACGAGGGTCTTGATTTCGTCCTCGATGAGCTTCGGGTAGCGGGCGGCGACCTTTTCAGTGAGGGCGTCCTGCGCGGCGGCCAGCTTGGCGGCGGTGGCGGCTTCCTGTTCCACGAGGGCGAGGTAATCCTTGAGGGCCTTGAGTTCGTCCGCCGCGTCGGCGTCGCCTTTGATTTCCTTGAGCCGGGCGGTGACGCTGGCCTTGGTGAGCTTGCCCTTGTCGTTGGCGGCGTCGGCGAGCAGTCCTTCCTCGCCGCCGTGTTCCTCGGCCATTTCCTCCATCTGCTGCTGGAGCGCGGCGCAGTCGGCCTCCAGCATGTCGAGGGCGGCCTGTTCGCCCGCATACCAGCGCCGGATGATGAGCGCGGGCGGGATGAGCTCACACTGGTATTTCTTCCGGCCGACAACGAAGTCGGGCCGAGCCTTGGATTTCTTCTTCTTGTCCTCAACGAGGAGCCGGGGCTGGGCTGCGTCGCGCCAGCCGTCGGCGGCGATGAGGTAGCAGTCGTCCTGCATGGTGGCGGCCCAGTAGTCCATGAGGTGCTGATACACGTCGTAGGCATCGAGCAGCGGCGCGGCCCGGAAGGTGGCGAGCAAGTCCTCGGCGATGGTTTCGATGAGCGCCTTGGGATGGCCGTCGCGGGCGAAGCCTTTCAAATGTGGGAGCGAGGTGCCCTGCCATTTCTGAAAGAGCCCGGTAACGGTCTGATTGAAGGCGGTGAACTCGGCGTGGCCGAAGATGGCGGCCTTGAGTTCGGATTGCGGGATGCGGAGGGCGGAGTAACCGGAGCGTAGCGGGGTGAAGAGGGTGGCCCGGACGCTGGGCAGGATGTCCCAGTAAGGGTGCAGTGCATCAATGTCCCGCTCAGGGATGCCGCCGCGCAGGTGGGCGTCGATGTCCTGCAAATCCTCCGGCTCGGTGCTGTCGATGTAGCGCGGGAGGTTGAGGTTGTAGTCGTTCTTCGGGTCGGCGATCTCGCTGACGGGCACGAGGCGCGAGTAGCGCGGGATTTCGGCCTGCTTGGTAAAAGTGTCCACTATTCTGTGGATATCTTGCGAGCGGAGGCGGTTTTTATTACCGTCCTTCATGAAGCCCTTGGACGCGTCCATCATGAAGATGGCTTTGCGGGCGGTGGCGCCTTCCTTGTCGAGGACGATGATGCAGGCGGGGATGCCCGTGCCGTAAAAGAGATTGGCGGGCAGGCCGATGATGCCCCGGATGACGCCGCGCTGGACGAGATTGCGGCGAATATTGGCCTCGGCGTTACCCCGAAACAGCACGCCGTGGGGGAGGATGCAGGCGCCTTTGCCGGTGCTCTTCAGCGAACGCAGAATGTGGAGCAGGTAGGCGTAATCGCCCTGTTTGGCCGGCGGGACCCCGTAGGGTTGGAAGCGCTGCCAGGGGTCGTGCTCGGCATCGATGCCGGTGCTCCAGCGCTTGTCACTGAAGGGCGGATTGGCGACGACGTAGTCGAAGGTGTCGAGGGTGCCGCTGGTGGTGAACAGAGGGTTGGCGAGGGTGTTGCCCTGCTTGATGACTGCCGTGGCGTAATCGTGCAGGATCATGTTCATCCGCGCGAGGCCGGCGGTGGACGAGTCCTTCTCCTGGCCGTAAAGCGACACGCGGATATCGTTACCACGGGCGGCTTCGTCGCCTATCTTCAGCAGCAGCGAGCCCGAGCCGCAGGTGGGGTCATAAACGGTGGTCTGGTTTGACGTGGCAGCGTGCCGGAGCCCGAGCACCTGCGCGATAACGCGGCTGACCTCGGCGGGGGTGTAGAACTGGCCCTTGCTCTTGCCACTCTCCGTGGCGAAGTGCCGCATGAGGTATTCATAGGCGTCGCCGAGCAGGTCGTCGCCATCGGCCCGGTTGCGGGAGAAATCGAGGGCCGGGTCCTCGAAGATGGCGATGAGGTTGGTGAGGCGATCGACCTTTTCCTTGCCGCTGCCGAGTTTGGTGGCGTCGTCGAAATCCACGCCGCCGAAGGAGAGGTTGTTGGCCGCCTCCAGCGGGGCGATGATGCGCTTGTTGATCTGATCGCCGATGTCGGGCTTGCCCTTGAGCGCCACGAGATCGGCAAAGCTGGCCCCCGGCGGCACGGTGATTTGGGCGTAGGGTTTGCCGGCGAACTTGTCGCTGACGTATTTGATGAACAGGAGAACCAGGACGTAGTTCTTGTATTCGCTGGCATCCATGCCGCCGCGCAGCTCGTCGCAGCCGGCCCAGAGTGAGGAGTAAAGTTCGGACTTCTTGAGTGCCATGGGCTAAGGCAGGACAGCGATAAGCCGCAGCAGCGGCAAGAGTGCAGGTGGAATTCGTGCCCCGCACGGTCAGCACCCAAGGTCGGCGTTAGCTGGGCCGGCCTCGGGCCCGGTACGTAATTTGCGGTGGTTGAAATAACCCGGCCCGAAGTGGCTGAAATGAACCGGCCGGTGACAGACACCACCAAATGGTGAATCATGGATTTCCATGACGGGGTTCTCCGGGCGTCTGGTGGCGGCTTGGTGAGCCTCAGATCATGCCACTGGGGCATTAACCCGCAAGTTTCATGAACGTGGGGTTGCGGCTCGGTTGTTCGATGTCCGGGCGATTTGAGCGGATTTGATATGGATTTGAGCGTGAGCACGGTCCGATTGCCTATAGGCAACGACACCGCCCCCTTTCCCCCACCGCCCACCAACGACAGTGTCACGGCGGCGCCAGACAGCGCACGGCATGGCGGAAGACTGCTTGCAAGGGATGTCCGGAACTGAAGTGCAGCCGCACGATCGTGAGCTTACGCTCGATGACGGTGCCGATCTTGATCAGCTTGAGCCGGATGGTCTGGCAGGTGGCTTGCGCCAGTGCCGTGCCCGTGAGCGCCAGGCGGCGGACTGCTTCGATCAGGGTGTAGGCCAACGCGGAGAGCAGCAGACGCCACTGGTTGGCCCACCAACGATGGGCGCTGACCCGATCGGCGAACAACATCATCTGTTCCTTCACCCGGTTCTCCATCTCGCCGCGGGCACAGTAGCGCCGGTCGTAGATCTGCCGGGCGTCGCCCACGATATTGGTCACGATGAAACGCGGATTGGCGCCCTTGGCCGTGTGCTCGGCTTTGGCGATCACCCAGCGCACCCGCCGCCACGAGCCAGCCGCATAGTCGAAGGCGGTGAACAGGCGTTGCTTTTGCCCCGTCCGATTGAAGTCCGCCTCGGCCTGCTGCATCAGCGCCGCGTTCTGTGCCAGCAGCCGCTCGTTGCGGGCCAGCCCCACGACGTACTTGACGTCGTGGGTGTCGCACCAGGTCAACAGCCGGTCCCGGCAAAACCCGCTGTCGGCGCGGAACACGATCTTCGTGCGCGGCCAGGCAATCCGCAACCGCCGCACCAGCAGTTTCAAAATCGCCGCCGCATGTTTGGCCGCGTCCTGATTGCTGCGGCGCAGATACGCGACCAACAGCTGGTCGCCGCAAAACACGTAGAGGGGCAGGAAACAATGGCAGTCGTAATAACCGTGGAAGAACCGGCCCTCCTGCTGGCCGTGCACCGGCGTGTCCGTGGCGTCAAAGTCCAGGATCAGGTGCGCCGGGGCCGTGCGGTGCGAGCGGATGAACTGCTCCACCAACACTTCGTTCACCGCCCACGCGCTCGCCCGGTTCTGCGCGTTCTCGAACCGCGACAAAGTCGGGGCACTGCCCAGGACCTCGGTGCCACTGGCCAACTGATGCACCGGATCGCGCTGCAACTGCTCCACGTCGTTGAGATCCTCCCAACCCGCGCACAGCGCCATCACCCGCTGCCGCAACAGCGTCACCGCCGCGTGCCGCACCTTCCCGGACTGCCGGCGATCGTCCAAGCGCCGCGCCACCGCACTCAATAAACCCAACCGCCGGTCGGCTTCACGCATCAATACAAGGCCCCCATCGCTGCTGACTTCGCCGCCATCGAAGGTGCCTTCGACCGCCTGACGTTTTGCGCTTGAGAACCGGATCTTTTTCAGGGAGGTTTTCTGCATCGCGTAGTTCCTTTCTGTTTTTCGCAACTCTGCTTGTAGCAGAGACTTAAAGGCTACGCGATACCTTTTTCACGAAATATCCGGGTTAAGCCGCAAAGGCTGATGGATCTGAACTCCACCCTCCCCCGTATCCCACACCCTTTTCGGTGGTCGGCTATTTTGCCATACCCGTGGTCACCCCATGTCGCGCGACCAGAGAGCGAGACACTGCCACGATGGCCTCTGAAACCCCTTTACCGATACGGAGTCTTTCTACGGATCGACCAAGTATGGCTATTAACTTGTTGCAGCAGCAATATGTCGCCGACCTTGACTCCGTGCTCGCGGTAAAAGCGGCCAACAACCCCTCTGGCCCGTAATGCTTTTGTGCCGGGAAGGATCTCCGACTTAACAAACCCGACCGAGCCACCAAAATCGATTTCAATTTTTTGCCCCTCACGAAAATGCCATTTACGGACGAGCCGATTGAAGGGAAGTATTTTCTGATTAATCATACCTTGCGTGACTTTGATGGTGTGTCTTTCAGATTGTTCCTCCGGTCGATATTGAAGCGCATCCAGAGCACTCTCTGAGGCCAACAGCTGTTGGTTCAAGTATATAAACTGCTGTTCGCAATCCTCAAGTATTTGAACAAGAGTATCTAATCTGTTCACGTCATCAGGGAGCTTGTTGGCAGCTGCCCCCTCCAGCAGACCATAAGCTCTGTCTTGCTGGGTTCTGATCCTTGCCAATGTCGGGTTAAGTGGCATCGGGCACTGATGTACGTTTTATGTACATATGTACGCAAGTCATTTGTATTTTTTGGCATAGCCAAAAATCGGGTATTGTATCGGGCGAGGCGACTGTTAGTGTTACAAATCCTTAACTAACAGCGTTATGTACCACCTTTGCGCAATGGTCCACAGACCATTTCGGGGACCATTGCGGAAACCCCCGCAAGACCCTTTTCGGGCAGGGGGGCAAAAAGCCCAAAAGGGTGCGTGCCATAATGGGCACATCTGAACGCAAGACCCCTTTCCACCACCCCTTAGACCACCTTTCCGGCACCTTTCCACCAGCAGTCCCCCAAAAAGGTCAAAACCATCCGCTCCATGTCCCGCCGCGCCCATTATCTCTCCCTCGACGACATCCTTCGCCGCATCAAGGAGGACCGTGGGGCGGGTCAAGGTCTGGCCTACCGCCCTTGGTTTGAAATCAAGGATGTACCCTCTCTCGGTCGCCGTCACCGCATACGATGCAGCGTCAATGGACGGGTGGTACACCTGTTGAGCGACCTGGAGGGTGATTGCCTGCATTTTGGCGAATACACCGACCAATGCCTGCGCCGGGCGGGGGTTGGGCGATACACCGATGTCCGGGAACAGTACCCCCTACTGCCCCTCGAAGAAACCTGGCTGATCGCCCGTGAGCTGGGCATCCGTCATCCGGCGGTGCGGGGGCAGAAGATAGTGATGACCACCGACATGGTCTGGACCTATGAGCGCACCAATGACACCGTGCTGGTCCCCGTTTCGGTCAAATACCTGCGGGACAAAAATAATCCGCGGTCGCAACAAAAGGCTGCCATTGAGGCTGAATATTGGCGGCGGCGGGGCTATGTGCTGGAGCACCACGACGAAACCTGTGCCGGCCGCATTTTTAGGAAAAACTGGACGCTGATTCGTCCCACCCTGCGGCCCGAATTCTTCAAGTCGTTCCCGTCCGGCATTGTGCAGGCTGTGGACGAATGCCTGAGGAAACCGGCCCTGGGCGGCCGCTTGCGGCTGACAGACCTGGCCGCCATTGGGGCGCGCAGGCTCGGCTACAGCAAAGGCCAGGTCATCACGGCCATCCATCGCCTCATCGCCGACCAAACCTGGCCGACTGATCTCATGAGCCAGTCGTTGGTCAGCCTGGAACCCCTGATCCTCACCCCAAATACCCCATCATGAAACCCATTATGCCAGGCATGTTCTTCAAGGATATCCCCCTTGAACCCAAGGCCAAGCCGGCGGGCTGGACCGTCGTCCACGTGGAGTCAGGCGACCGCAGCACCGAGGCCGGGGAATTCGATTTCGGGATCGCGCGCGCGGTGGTCATCCGCAATGACCAGCGGACCTCCACCCCACAATGGATGAACTATGACCAACTTGTGAAGCGGATTGAGTCGGGACAATGGGTACCGACCACGGTCCCCTTACGGCCGGTTGTGGAGTTGGCGATCGTGCCGGAGAAAAAGCGCCATACCCGCAAGGGCATACAACTGGCCGCCCAAAACGAGGCCATCAGACAGGAGGAAGACCGCCGGTGGACCATCATCGCGCCGGTTGTGGCACTTGGTCGTGACATGTTTTTCGACCACTGTCGCGGAGCAATCATCAAGGCGCAGGCCGAACGCTTCAAGATCACCCAGGTCTGCGTCTGGCAGTATCTCTGCCTGTATTGGCGTTATGGTTGCAGTCGGACCGGTCTGCGGCCGCGCCACCGCTTGGCCGGACAGAAATCGCTCAAGGAGCGGATAGCCCGATATGAGGCTGAGCGAGCCCAAGGGTTGAACGCGTCGTTCAAGGCTTACAAGCCCGGCAGGAAACCGGTCTATGCCGAAAACCCGGGCATTCCCATGACCATTGAGGACATCAATCGCTGCCGCAGGGCCGCCAACACATACCTGTTCAAGGAGGATCCCAAGCACGAACTCATTTATAATTATTCCTACACCTATCGTGCGTTGTTGGCGGACTACTACGATCGCACCAACAATCCGGACAACCCGGCACCTACGTTCTATCAATTCCTGAAAGCGGTGCTGTCCGATCCGGATTTCGCCAAGAAGTCGCAGAAGATCATTGGCAGGACGCACTACAAGCAAAACTACCGTCAGCTGCACGGTGATACGAAGTCCGAGGTGGAAGGCCCGGGCCACCTGGTGCAACTGGATGACTTCTTAGCCAAGGTGATCGCAACGGATGAGTACGGCCTGCTCCTGGGAATAGTTCGGATATTTGCCGCGCGCGACGTCTGGTCCGGCGCAATCATCGGCATCCATGTCACACTGGAAGGCTCCAGCCATGCCGAGGCGATGGAGTGCCTGTACGTTGCGTTCTCCGACAAAGCCCAGTTCATCAAGAAATACGGTCTGAAGATCAAACCCAAGGACATGCCGTTCCAGGGTGTTTGCAGGTGTGTTCTGACCGATGGCGGGCCCCTGGGCGCCAGCTTGGCAGACACTTTGCCTGCGGAAATCTGCGAACTTTCCATCACGGCGGCTCACCGCCCGGACATGAAGCCGGACATTGAATCCAGTTTCAACAGCTACCTGCGACAGCATGCCAAACAACTGGATGGTTATACGCCGCGGAAACGCGCGCGTGGTGATGCCGATCCCAAGGACATGGCTTGCATCAAATTCCGGGTGATACGGCAACTGACATGGACCTGGGTCAATATTTTTAACCGGCACATGCTGGACCGTTACCCTTCTCCGCTGGTCTACAACGTCGGCAGCAAGCCGCCACCGCCACGCCCGGTGGACCTGTGGAACTGGGGGCTGGAGCATGCCAGCGGCAACTTGAGGCATATGTCCGATCTGGAGCTCCGCCGTGGGCTAATGCCCCGGGGTGACGCCACGTTGACCGACCGCCGCGGTCTGCGGTTCAGGGGATTGCGCTACGTGCTGAACGATCCGGACGCCAAGATCCAGGGGCCGCTGGGCTTGACCGGATCGGACACCGTCGTGGTGCGCTACGACAGCTCATACTGCCGCCAGATTTTGGTGGAGTATGACAACAAACTGCTGCCGGCAACCCTGCTGCCGGGAGATGATCAGATCTTCGGCCGGATGGCCTTCGCCGAGGCGGAAAATCGCATGAAGCATGACCGGATAACTCAGTTCAAAGTGAAGGAGGAGCATGAACAACTGCGGGTGGTCTCGGACGCCGACACCCGCCAAATCGTCGCAAAAGAACGGGATGACGTGACGGAAAAACTGGGGAGCAAAGCACTGCGCAAGATCATCAACGCGAATGTTTCGCCTGACTTGCCACGCGGGCAAGTCGCCGCACGTGAGCGCGCGGAGCACCAGCAGGATATCGCAGGTGTGTTTGATCCGCCTGATACCCCGCCCACGGATGCCCAACAACCGCCCGTCAATGTCCCGCGAAAGGCAACCAAGCTTTCTGCCGCCGATCTTCTCGACTGATTCTTAACCCAAAACTCCAATAAACATGCATAACAACTCCTCAGATGGGCATAATCCCTTGGTGGCCGCACTTGGGCCTCTGCCCCAGGACATCAAGGCGTTCAACCGGTTGATCCAACGTTTGCCGACACCACCCGCCGAACAGGAGCGTGATGCTCCCATGCCGCAGCGCTATGAAGCGGTCCGCTCGCTGGAACAACAGGTTTATATTCCGGGAGCCCGGGATCTGAAAATGGCCATGGACCTTCAGACCATGATTGTGGCCGGCTACAAGACCCGACAGGCCAATGCCAGGTACTGGCAGCAGCATCAGCAGACGTGCCGCGCGCTGCCCAACCTGCTTTCAGAGGTGCATGGCCCGACGCTCATCGGCGATCCCATGGCACTGATCGGGGGCAGCGGTTCCGGCAAAAGCACCCTGATCAACAACATGCTTTCGACCATTCCCCAAGTGCACACGCACACGGCAGATGACCCGCTGCTGCCCCGTCACCAGATCAACTGGCTGAAAATCAATTGTCCGGTGAATGGCACCCCGCGGTCCTTTTTGACCGCATTTTTCTCGGAGATGGACCGGTTGTTGGGCACCAAACTGGTCGACAAGAACAAGCGCATCAATGACGACGAGCGCATTGTAATTTTGGGCCGGTTGGCCCGGACGTATTTCCTGGGCGTTTTGGTGATCGACGAGATCCAGCACCTCGTCTCCGCGCCGAAAAAGGATGAGCGCCGCCTGCTGAAACTAATCGTCAATCTCTCCGCGACCCTCGGGGTTCCTTTGCTGTTCGTCGGCACTTTCAAAGCACAGGACATGATCAGCCGGGAACTCGCCGATGCCCGTCGCATGCTGGGCCCGCGGTGGCTGCCGTACGCGGCCGATGATGCGGACTGGTTGCGGTTCCTGGAAAAGCTGTGGGTTTACCAGTACACGCGGGTGTTCACGCCTTTGACTCCGACGTTGCGGAGCAAGGTTCATGACCTTTCCCAGGGTATTCCCGCGCTTGCCAAGAAACTGTTCTGCCTGACCCAGGAGTTCCTCATCTACAATGGCAATGGCATCAACCCGGAGAATATTACCGCTGAGATCCTCCAATCGGTTTTTGACGAAAACATGGCGGTGGTCGCTCCGGCCATCGAGGCGTTGCGCAGCGGGCGCGGGATCGATCGGATCAACGACTTGCCGTCCATGGCCCCCATCGGAGACCAAGCCGAGTGGCTCCTCGACGAAAAGCGGGCACATCTGGTCAGAAATGTGCACGATACCACTCTGATACAACAAACCAAGCGTATCGCACGAACCAAAGCGACGATGGCGTGCAAGGCACTGGGGTGAGACCATGCTGCTGTCACGCCCCTTGATCGACGGAGAATTATGGTGGTCCGCCTTGGCGCGCCACGCGGAACGAATCGGGCTCGGCCAATTGGTGCCACGGCATCTTATGCTGATCGGCAACCATTGCTCGCTGGGTTCGCCGCTGTTTCCCCGGCAGCTCACCGAGCTCAACCGTCGCATGCAACTGGCGAAGACCACAGATTCGATCATCCGGCGGCATACGGCTCTGCCCTTCTACCGGCCTTTTCTGGCTCCGGCCAAAATTGCCGCCGCCACGGCCAGCATGACCGGCAACGGCAACGTTGAGTTTGAGCTTGGGCTGGCCGCCATGAAGGACCACCCCAAGGTTTTGAAGTATTGCCCCGCATGTGTCCAAGCGGACCTCACGGACTTCGGCGAGGCCGCGTGGCGGGTGGTCCATCAATTACCCGGCTCAGTGCTCTGCGCGGCTCATCACTGTTCGCTGCACAATACGCCGGTGAGCGCCAGGTTCACCGGACAGTATGTGAAATTGGTGACCATCAACATGGCGGGGCCCGGCACACCGCTCAACCCACCGGACTCCGCCCTTGATGACCTACGGTGGCTCGCGGCAGCCAATTGGGATCTGCTGCTGGGCAATCCTGCGCAGCCCGGTCCAGCAAAACTCGCCGAATTTTACCGACGTATCCTCACCGAGCGCGGCTTGAGGGATGACTTCGGACGGTTGAAATTCGCCGAATTGGTCGGGGCATTCCAAGACCGGTTTCGCACCTTGCTGCCGGTCGTGTCGTGCCAGCTGCTCGATCCCGACAATCGGGATAATTGGTTGGCCCGGATAGTGCGCTATCCCCGCAATGAGCAATCGCCGTTGAAACACCTGCTGGTGATCCGATTTCTCGGGCTTGATTTGCTGCCAACATTGCAGGCGGCCGCAGCTCTGCCAGAACCCGAGCGGAATAGTCCCAAGCCCAGACCGCCGGCCCGCAGATCGAAGCATGTCACCCTCGAAAAGGTGACGCAGCATCGGGAACAATGGCTCGCGCTGCGCCGGAACTGGACCGGTGGATCTCTCCGCGAGCACGCCGACACCCTCTACTGCTGGCTGTGGCGCAATGACAATGCCTGGTTGAAGGCCCATGCCCGCTGACGACAAATCAATATGAAACTGTCCATCCCCTTGCCTCTGCCCGACGAAGTCATCTACAGCACGCTTGCCCGTGCGTGCCGTCGTCTGGGCATTTCCAGCTACAATCTTCGTCAAATGCTCTTTGACGGTCGTGAAATCATCCCCCGGCCTCACTTTTGCAGCCAGCTGGACCTTGTGGCGGGAGCCCTGCGCGAACGGGCTGGCTGGGCTTGCACTGCTGCCACCATCAAGTTGCATCACACGTTGGCCCCACTGGCCCTTCCGCTGCTGCCCGCCCACATCCGCCCCCGCTGCGAGGCCGCCCTGCATCATGCTCATTACAGCCGCAATCTGCTGGGCCGGTGTCGGCAGGTGCTGGGCATCCATACGCACACTCAGCTGCGCTTCTGCCCCGCCTGCCGGTCCGAAGATCGCCTTCGTTACGGCGAAAGCTACTTTCATCGGGTGCACCAGATCCCGGCGCTGCAAGTTTGTCCCCACCACCGGTTGTGGTTGAGAGAATGTGAGGTGACGGCTGAACCCAAGACGTTCGAGGCCCTAGACTCCATCGTAAGTTTCACGGACATTTTTGCCGACGCATCCAAACACACTCAGCAGATGAAGCTGGCTGACGAAATGTGGGAGATCCTCAGCCACCCGGGTGACCATGTAGCCGGGCTGGGCGCACTGCGTACCGAACTGACCCTCGGTGACCGGCGGCAGCACTTCATCCCCAGAAGCGATACGGAATGGCAAGATATTGCCCGGGAAGCCCTGCCTCTGCTCAGGAGGCATCTGCAACAGAGCTATCGGCGGGCCATCCGGTATGCCACCTTGCGCAAGGCCTTGGAACAGTGCTGTAACACCCCGATGCCGCCAAAATTCAGGACCCCCAACACGGTCAAACTGATCAAGCTATACGTCGAATCTCGTCAGGAATGGGCGGAGCGGGCCGCATTCATCCGGTGCGTGGATGAAATCGAAAAGCGCGAACGCCAGTCGGCCTGAGGGTGCCGGGCCTGCGGGTCAATTGGCCTAGTATGGTGTCTGATGTGCCCCTGTCGTTGCATGGTCGGCAAAGGCATCATGCTCCAAATGGAGCCACTATGCTCCCTGAATCACGTCTTCTACCCGACGTCGCGGATGACAATTGCATGCTCATTAATCAGCAGTCATGTAACAGCCGCTTAAGCCATCTCACCCGGTTGGGCAGCTGCCCCATTTTTGTCAGGGTGTATTGGTAACGGGGCTCACCCCTGAGCCCCATCTGTCTCGCTTCTGCATCCAGTTGTTTGGCTTTAATCCTATCCTTCGAGCGCTGGATCCTGATCTCGAAAAGTTTGTCTCCCTGCCGACTCGCCCCATGCGCCATGTGAATCTGGGAAATGGCCTTCCAGACAAAGGTCCCATTTGCAGCAAGGCTCATACCTCGTGGGACAAAGATCATAGTGCCATGCGGCGTTGAATTGGCGGTGAGCTTCAAGGCCAGCGGAGTGTCCTTCTCATAGCCATAGAGACACCATCGATGGCAAAGGGCATCAAAGGTTATTTGAAAGCGGTCACGCTTACTTTTCCAATTGAACGCACAGCATGGGGAGAACCCTCGCTCCTTGGAAAGAGTTCTCCGCATCACACCCCTGGTATTGGGTCGAAACTGCCGAGCATAGTGGCTGCGTATCCGATTCCAAAATGTGCGCAGTGTCTGATCCGCCTCCATCTTCATCACCAGCTCTTCATAACGGCGTGGCTGCTTGGTTAGACCATCGTAAAGTCCCTCCGCCACTGCGGCCTCATGTTTGGTCATCAGGGCCACCTTGCGCGAAGAAGGCGGCTCATCGATGAGTCGCAGCAACAAGATCATATCACCATCAAAGTCTTCTCCTGTGCGCAAAACCTCCACGATATGTTTGGCCAGCCCACGATAATCCAGGGCCTGCAAAGTCAAAGGGGCAATCAGCCAGTCATGTACCCTCCACAAATCGTCGGCGAGGGGATGGCGGTCGATTTTGTTCCGGATTTTGAACCAGTCACAGACGATATCCGAGCAAGCTTCTGCACGGTGAAATCGCAAATCCCGCAGGCGCTTAAGTGATAAGCGAAGTGAGCGTCGGGCGGAAGGCATGGCAAAACACGCAGAATATTACGCCTCTTGTCCCGGTAATCGTGCACAAAGATTGGGCCGGTGGGCCAATATTCCTTTGGTATAATGACGTAAGGAAAAGCCACCCAACGCAACTCCAATATCCTCATGAGCAAATATCAACGAAACGCCGGCAAGACTTGGTCAAAGAATGAGCATCAAAAGTTGGATCGCCTTGCAGCACAAAACACACCCACGCGCGTAATCGCTCTCAAGCTGGGCCGCCCGGTTGGCGGGGTTTATGCCAAAGCGGCCGAACTGGGCATATCGCTCAAGCCAAACAATCAATCGCCATATAACCGATCCTAGCTGATGCGCACCCGAGAACACATGATCATTGGTGCAGCCTACGGTTTCGCTACGCAAATGGCACCGCGCTCTTCACACGCAGTAATCCGGTTTGATTGGTCCCAAGTCGCAGTCAGCTCAGCCGTCGGCACCATCGCCGGGCTCATCCCAGACTTACTGGAGCCCGCGACCCACCCAAACCATCGGAAATTCTTTCACAGCATCACGGCAGGGCTCGGAGTTATCTGCCTTTTGTGCGGCAAACATACGCACACATTGCCCTTAGGGAAACGCTGATTTAATCCACTGCGGGTTTGTCCTGCTGGGCCGAAGCGGGCAAGCAATGGGGATGGAGCAACAACTGAGCTTTGCGGCGAACGAATGGCACGGGAAGAAGAAGCAGACGAAGCGCGAGAAGTTCCTGGCGCGGATGGATGCGCTGGTGCCGTGGGCGCGGTTGCAGGCGTTGATCGAACCGCATTATCCGAAGGGGACGCGGGGACGGCCGCCGCAGGGAGTGGAACGGATGTTGCGGGTGTATTTTTTGCAGCAGTGGTATGCGCTGGCGGACGAAGCGCTGGAGGACGCGATCTACGACAGCCAGGCGATGCGGCTGTTTGTGGGGATCGATCTGAGCCGGGAGGGCGTGCCGGATGCGACGACGTTGTTGAAGTTCCGGCATCTGCTGGAACGGCACGACCTGACGCGGGGGATCCTGGCGGAGGTCAACACGGTGCTGGGCGAGCAAAAGTGCCTGATGAAGGAGGGCACGATCGTGGACGCGACGATCATCGCCGCGCCGGCCTCGACGAAGAACCGGGAGCGTCAGCGCGACACCGAGATGCATCAGACCAAGAAGGGCAACCAGTGGTATTTTGGGATGAAAGCGCACATCGCGGTGGACGCACAAAGCGGGTTGGTGAACAGGGTCATCGGGACGGCCGCAAATGTCAGCGACATCAGCCAAGCGCACGGCCTGTTGCATGGGCGGGAAAAGGATGTGTTTGCCGATGCCGGTTACCTCGGGGCGGAAAAGCGTCCGGAGATCGCCTCGCGCCCCACGCAACCGCGCTGGCACATCGCCGCCAAACGCCAGCAGATCCGCGCCCTGGCCGAGGGCCCGTTGAAGATCTGCCGGCAGCAACTCGAACGGCTCAAATCGCAGGTCCGCTCCCGGGTGGAGCATCCCTTCCACATCGTCAAAAACCTCTTTCGGCATCGGAAGGTTCGTTACCGGGGACTGGCGAAGAATACCGCGCAGCTGCACACGCTCTTTGCCCTGGCCAACCTCATCCTCAGTGAACGCAAACTGGCGTGGAATGTGTATTGAAAGGCCGGATAACGGCCGGCGGCGCGTCCCGCCGGGCCAAGCGAGGAAAGAAAGTGCGGATGCGCGCGTCCTTCACGCCACATCCGAGCGCATTATCGCCCTGACTCTGTCTCGATTATCCCAAAATCCACGAATCACGCTTTGTTCAGCGCTTCCTTAGAGCTACGCCACGTGCTGGCAGCCACAACTGCCGGCTACCTCTCACATCTTGCTGCTGATGCGACAACACCCCGAAGCACTCGCATTTTCTAACCCAACCCAACACCAAAACCGAAACATCCATGAGACGTTACCAAGGAAACATGAGCGGTGAAAGATACCTCGCCAATGCCAGCTCATCGAAAATGGAAGTGCATGATCTGGACAACGAAAAGCCCCAGTGTCAGATCGACGCCATCATCAGGGCCGGTCACGACCGCCCCTTTCACTCACTGACCGATGCACATAATGCCGGTTACGATAATTGCGCCCATTGCCTGGGTGGATCAAAACGCTAACCGTCAATCCGTTCTGTGTTATGTCCGATTCAACGCCACGCTTCAGGATCAAGAAGGATGCAAAGGGGCAGTACTATTGGATATTCTACGCCAGCAATCATGAGGAGATTGCCCGCAGCTCGGAGAGCTACTTAAGGAAAGCTGATTGCTTGCACAGTATTGCCATCATCAAACGAAGTGCTGCAACGGCCCCGGTTTACGATTGGACCGTCGCCAAATCTCCAGATGGCACATACACTGCCATTCCTGCTCATATGATTAAATAACAGACATAGCGATCGACACCAACCGATCGATCACGCCTTGGCATCAGGTTCGATCCCCACGAAGGACAGAGCAATTTTCACCGAGCTTTGCGGCTCCGTGCCCATATTCGCCTCAAGGGCTTTGGTCGTTGCGGCGAGTGGGCGCCAACCCGTTGGACTTTACTAGCTCCCTCGTGGGCAAATCGGTCCGCGCCTACAGCATTTCCATGGCGGCCAGCACCTGAAACTCCTCCAGCACTTCCGGATACCGGTTGCCCAGAAACTTCCGCACCTTGGCGTTGTCCAGCAGCCGCTTCACGTAGCGTCGCGTGGCGTTGAGGTGCAGTGAATTCTCCCCGAATTGGTCCTGGGATATCCGGTAGTCGCGCTCCAGCGCCTCCATCTCCCGCTCCATCCGGACCACTTCCTCATCCGAGAGCCCCCGTGAAATCTTGGCCTTGCTGCCCTGGACCAGCTGATCGGCCGGGGTGCCGACAATCAGCGCTTCGGCGTAACCCCGCGTGTAATTGCTGCTCGATACCATGAGCTGGGCCATGTCGATCTGCCGGACCGCCTTGGCCTTTTTGAAGCACCGCAGCGAAGAGGCGGTAATGGGTTTGTCCTTCAACAGCTCGACCGCCTCCGGGTGGATGCCATCCAGCAGGTTGAGACTGGCCTTGATCTTCGCGACATCCAGATCGAGCGCCTTGGCGATCTGCTCGGCACTGACGCCCAGCTCGATCGAGCGCATGATCATGGCATGCTCCTGAATCAGGGACAGGCGGCTGACCTTGTCGTTGTAGGTGAAGGCGTCGTCATCGTTGGAGATCAGGCAGAAAGCCTCGGTGCGCTTGAGTTCGTGCAGCGCCTTCAGCCGCATGTGTCCGTCCAGCAGCAGATAGGCGCCGTTGGTGCCTTTCTGGGGATAGACCATCAACGGCTCAATGACCCCGACCTCCCGGATCGAAGCCAGCATGGAACGGTATTTGCCGAATGCATGGTCGGTGGGCTTGATCTGCCGAATGGGGTGGATCGCGCTCAAGGGCAGGGTCACCCCGCCCAGATCAAAGGCGGCGTTGATGGTGGTTTTCATGCGGACTGCTGGGCCCGTTCGGCCAGGAATTTGGGCATTGTCTCCAGCTGCTCGGCCCGGAGCAGGTTGATGTAATCGTCATCCATCACCAGCACGCGGAAGGCGGCCGACACCGAGAGCAGCCGCACCTCACAGAGTTTGGCTTTTTTCACCATCAGCTTCTGGCGCTGGCACTCCAGGCGATAGGCGCGGACCAGCGACTCCGCGCTGGTGCGCTGCGCGCCCCGGGAACGACGCGAGCCGTAGCTGCGGCCGAAATGTCTCCGCTGGTCCAGCACCCGCTTAAAGGCAGTCAGCGTCTTCTGGTTCATGTCCTTCCGTTCATAGGCCTCCATCAAGGCCCGCTGGGCCTGCTCGTCGGAACCTTCCGCAATGCGCACGGCGATGGTGACGGGAATCTTGCCGTTCAACACAGCCTCCAGGAGGCGATCCTCGCCCTGGCGGATCATGTTGAGGATGTCCTTCACGTAATCCTCGCTGAGGGCGGTGCGCTGGGCAATCTCGGCATACGAATTGCCCTGATCCTGCATCCACTGGATCATTTTGATCTGCTCGGTGCCACGCACCCGACGTCGGGCGATGTTTTCGATCAGGCTGGCCAGCAGGCTGTCCGGTTTGGACAGGTTGCGCACCAGCGCCGGAATCTCCCGCTGACCCAGGCGCTGGAACGCCTCAAGCCGGCCCTGACCACAGACCAGATTGTAGGTCTGCGTGCCGTCGGGTCCCTGCGCATTGGCTGTGACGGTGATCGGCTTCTTCAGGCCCAGCTTTTCAATGCTGTAAACGATCCGGGCGAATTTGGCCTGATCCCGCACGCGGGGATTGATCACTCGGATGCGGTCGACCGGGATCAAAATGACGTCTCCTTCCTTGTCCGGTATCATGCGGCGTCCTCCACCCGGATACGGCGGGCCATTTCAAAGAAGAACTCCAAATCATCGAAACGGTAGGCATCCAGCAGCGCATGGTTGTCCTCAGACAGCCGCAGTCTCAGATCCATCAGGTCGATGGCCGGGATGAGGTAGTAATCCTTAATGGTGCGGTTGGTTTCATCCATGCGCACGGCAATCGTCACATCGGGCCGGTAGCCTTCTTCAAAGCGCAGCAGCCACCGACTTGATCCGCGCTCGGTTTTGGAGCACCGCGACAACACCAGTGACACCGTTAGCTCACGGTCCAGGACCAGCAGCTCCGTGACCGGGTCCCGGGCCACCGGCACGCCCAATGCGGCCAGCCGGCTGATCACCTCCTGCACCACCTCCGGATGCTTCAGGCGCAGGAAGCGGTTGATTTCGATGAAGGAATAATCCGTCTCCGGCGTGTAACCGACCAGGCTGTAGGCTCTGATCAGGCTGCCGAATCGATGCCGGAACGCCGCGCTGGAGGGCATGGCTTCCTCCTCGTCGATCAATAGTCCGGAAATCTTCCCGCGGCGGGACCACAGCGACTTCAGGGCCGCCAGCATTTCGTCGTCCGTGAACCGCCGGGCCCGGGCGAGGATCACCTCCTGCACCCGGGCAAAGATGGCCGGGTCGACAATCGCCGGGAAGGCGTTGTCCGCCCGGATCCACATCTCCGGTGGATTCAGCACATGCTTTCGCTTCAGTTTGAAGGAGGTGCGGTGGTAGACGTTGTTGCCGATGTACTTTTCGTTGGTCAGGATCTGGTGCACCGTGCCGCGCGTCCACGGCCGCCCCAAATCGGTCACCAGGCGCCGGTCATTGAGTTCATCCGCAATCTCCCGCTCGGTTTTTTGTTCATCGAGGAATGCGGCATAGATCCATCGCACCACTTCCTGCTCATTATCCGGTCCCGGGGCCAGGACCACACGATCCGTCTGAAGGCTCTTCTGCTCCCCGACTTTGAGCTCTCCCTTGGGGGATCCGGTTTGATCGATCAGCATCCGGCGCAGTCCATACCCGGCCGTCCCGCCTTGTTTGTAGCCCAATTGAATCAACCGGCAGGCGCCTTGAAATACTTTCGTCGACAGTTCCCGGCTGTATTCCCCCGCCATGGAGCGCTTCACGCTCTTGATGATGTTCGAGGTCGGACTGCCGTCGTTCTCGAATTGCTCGGCACAGTAGTGGACCGCGATGCCCGCCCGCTTGCAGATGTATTCGTAGTAGCCGCTTTCATCGGCGTCCTGAAACCGGCCCCAACGGCTCACGTCGTAGGCGAGGATCGCTTTGAATTCCGTCTGGCCGGCCTCGACCTCCTCAATCATCCGGCGGAGGCTTTCGCGGCCCCGGACGCTCAGTCCGCTTTTGCCTTCATCGGCGAAGACCCGGACGATCGCCATGCCGCGCCGCGTAGCATACTCCTTGATCCGATCGAGCTGGTTCTCGGTCGAATACTGCTGGTGCTCGGTCGACATGCGGACGTAGGCCGCCACCGGCAGGTTGCCGTCGGGCGAAGCCGGCAGCACAAGCTGGGTTGGACCGCTCATGCCCCGCCCTCCGGCAGCATGCGGTCAGCGCACCGGCCCGGCTTCGGGCCCAGGCGGCAGGTCGGGGGACTCGGCAGACTGTTGCAGAATACCATGGCCGTGCACGGTAAGCCGGCGGATTTCCGAGGCTATCTCATCTTGTAACGCAACGCCCGTGAGATGAGAGACCAGCCCGACCACGAGTGAAAACTGCGCGTCAATCATATCTTGTAACGCAAGCTCGCGTGCCACCTCGGCCAAGGCCCCGCCCACCTGATGGCGACCGATCTTCAGGCGCCGCCGCCAATAACCGGGATTATCGGCCCGCCATTGCCGGATCCTGACCAAGCCGGGCAAACCCGCAAAATGGTCGCGATTTTCCGCCTTCCGGAGCCACTTGCTTTGGGCCGCCCGGCGGCTGACTTTGACGCATTCCGGCCGGGAACAGTACCGCTGGCGCTGTTGCACGCGGGGGTCCGGGGTGAACTTACGGCCGCAGTGCGGGCATTTCTTCGTGATCTTTTTTTTGTGGGATGTTTTTCATCACCACAACCCCTGACCAATTTGGCGCCAACGCGCCAGTGGCCCGGTGGGGTCCCCGGCCGACAACTCTCATGGCTATTTGAATGAAACGATTTTGAAACGATTCATTTAGCCGTATCCCATTGGTTTTGTATTATTTGCGTCAGAGAGTGAAACGATAATGAAACGGTCTGAGCGGCGACGTTCGCCATCAAGTGCCCATCTCCTGTTACCGGGCGGATGGCCGATTTGGCTCCACCGTGCAGTGGCCAATGGGTAACTCGGCCAGCAGCTGGCTAAAAATTGAAACTGGGTACGCAGTTTTCGGAGTGGAGTCTATTGAAGACCGAAATATATCGCTAAATACGGAATTTTCACTAAAATGACCGATTATATACGGATATTTCATCAGGCGCGGCTTTTTAGCCCATCTTAACCCCACGTTTTTCATGCCCCTGATGTTCGGAACACCTTCCTCTACCAAGGCAAACGCACTGGGCCGCCATGATTAAGAAGGGCCAGGCACGCAAGTTGGCATCACGACTCTACACGACCGACAAGGTAGGCTCACCCGAGGATAAGCGAATAGTGCATGGCGTTCCCGTGTGACGGGCACGTAAACATAATTAAATTTTGGTCCCAGCAACTCTACCCGGCCCATTAAACAGAATTAACACCATCGCATTAATTATGATTTTCCATCCGAAGCTAACTTACGTGACGGCGGTAAACAGAATTAATGCCTGCGACCAAACGGTAGCGGCGGTTGCCCCAACCTCCTTCATCCGTAGCCGCGCTGGAGCGTAGCGACAGCGTGGTTCCGCCAACCCTTCCAAGACCCGGTCCCGGCCGGGTCTTTTTTGTGTCCACCTCAAGTCATGATCGGCATCCGCGCTGTCGCTCACGGCAGCTGGGAACCTCGACTGCTCCAAGACCGGGACAAACTATTTACTGTTGGTGGCCTTGCCGGAGCAGGTCGATTGCGGCGCCTATCGGCGGACTAAATCGCGCGTCGAGTTTATTCAGAATCGCCAGCGCAAGGTCGCGGACCTAAATATCGCCCCACGCTTGCAACCCGGCCTGCCCCAACGCTCTATCCAGTCCCGCTATATCATGTTCACCGGTGAAATTCGCAGCAAAGTCGACGCCCTCTGGAATGCCTTCTGGACCGGCGGCATTTCCAACCCCCTCGAAGTCATCGAGCAGATCACCTACCTGCTGTTCCTGAAGCGCCTCGACGACCTCCACACCCTGGAGGAGAACAGGGCCACGCGACTCAAGCAACCGATGGAGCGCCGTGTCTTCCCCGCCGGCCCGGACCCGCGCAGGCGTCCCTACGACGACCTCCGCTGGTCACGTTTCAAGCACTTCGCGCCCGCTGAGATGTTTACGGTCGTTGACCAACACGTCTTCCCCTTCCTCCGCACCCTCGGCGGCGACGGCTCCACCTACGCGCACCACATGAAGGACGCGCGCTTCACCATCCCCACGCCCGCTCTCCTCGCCAAGGTCGTGGACATGATCGACCAGGTGCCGATGGACGACCGCGACACCAAGGGCGACCTCTACGAATACATGCTCGGGAAGATCGCCAGCGCCGGGCAGAACGGCCAGTTCCGCACCCCGCGCCACATCATCCAGCTCATGGTCGAGCTCACCGCGCCCACGGCGAAGGATGTGATCTGCGATCCCGCGTGCGGCACGGGCGGCTTCCTTGTGGCGGCGGGCGAATACCTCCGCGATCATCACCCGGAAATCCTCCGCGATCCGAAGCTCAAACAGCATTTCCACGAGCAGGCGTTCCACGGGTTCGACTTCGACAACACCATGCTGCGCATCGGCAGCATGAACATGCTCCTACATGGCGTGGAGGCACCCGACATCCGCTACCGCGACTCCCTCGGGCAGGACCACGCCGGCGAAGAGGAGAAATACACCCTCATCCTCGCCAATCCGCCCTTCGCCGGATCGCTCGACTACGAAAACTGCGCCAAGGACCTGCTCCAGATCGTCAAGACCAAGAAGACTGAGCTCCTCTTCCTCGCCCTCTTTCTGCGCCTGTTAAAACCCGGCGGCCGCGCCGCCGTCATCGTGCCCGACGGCGTGCTCTTCGGCTCGTCCAAGGCGCACAAACAACTCCGCCAGACCCTCGTCGAAGACCAAAAACTCGACGCCGTGATCAAGCTCCCCGGCGGCGTGTTCAAACCCTACGCCGGCGTCTCCACGGCCATACTCCTCTTCACCAAGACCAACTCCGGCGGCACCGACCACGTGTGGTTCTACGACGTCGAGGCCGACGGCTGGAGCCTCGACGACAAACGCACGCCATTGTTATCGGAAGACAAACTCGGCCCCGTCCCCCCTGCCCTCCGTAGCCTTGGCGAAGGATGGGCCGACGACCACGCGAAGAACAACCTGCCCGACATCCTCGCCCGCTGGCGCACACTCAACTCCGAAGGTAGGGACGGACCGCTGGGCCGTCCGTCCGAAACCCTCCTCGCCGCCGAAGACCCCGCCCACTACCGCACCGGCGAACTCGCCCGTCCCCGCACCGCACAGTCGTTCTGCGTGCCCAAAGCCGACATCGCCGCGCAGGGCTACGACCTCTCCCTCAACCGCTACAAGGAAGTCGTCCACGAAGAAGTCGCCCACCGCCCGCCGCAGGAAATCCTCGCCGCCCTCGCGAAGCTGGAAACCGAAATCCAGCAAGGCATAAAGGAGCTGGAAGGGATGCTGAAATGAACTTCGCGACTGCATCACTCGCCGAAATTGCTGAAGTGGCAGCAGGTGGCGGCGCGCCTCAAAACGCCGATGACTTCACGGTTGAAGGAACTCCATTCATTCGTGCAGGGAGTCTAAGCCCGCTCGTTAACGGCGCTTCCGAAAGCACGCTCGAACATTTGACCGATGAGGTCGCAAAGGAACACGGCCTCCGGAAGTTCCCATGTAACACTGTCGTATTCGCGAAAAGCGGAATGTCGGCCACCAAAGGTCACGTTTACCGACTGCGCAACGAAGCTTATGTCGTGAACCATCTGGCTGCGATTATTCCGACCGACCGTGTCGTGCCTGAGTTTCTTGAACACTCTCTGCGAGTTTTTTCGCCCGTTAGACTCATTCAAGATGCGGCATATCCATCGGTCCGGTTGAGTGATGTCGCGACGATGAAGATCCCCCTGCCGCCGCTGGCGGAGCAGCGGCGGATCGCGGAAGTGCTGGACCGGGCGGAGGCGTTGCGGGCCAAGCGCCGCGCCGCCCTCGCTCACCTCGACACCCTCACCCAATCCCTCTTCCTCGACCTCTTCGGCGACCCCGCCACCAATCCGAAAGGCTTTCCGAAGAGGCCGTTGGCTTCACTCGTCCGTGACGACGACACAATCAACTACGGCGTAGTCCAACCCGGCGATGACCTCGAGGAAGGCATTCCACTCGTTCGCGTCGGCGACCTCGTCGATGGCAAAGTCCGACACTCGGAACTTAAGCGAATCGCTCCGTCGATTGAAGCGGCCTACAAGCGCTCCCGCCTTCGCGGAGACGAAATTCTAGTGAGCTGCGTCGGTTCGATTGGCGTCGTCGCGTTGGCAGACGATTCGGTGAAGGGGTTCAATATCGCCCGAGCCGTCGCCCGCATCCCGCTCGCCGAGACGACCGACCGTATTTTCATGGCTGCATATCTTAGCACGGATTTCGTTCAACGGTATTTCACCAACGAGCTGAGAACCGTGAGCCAGCCGACTCTGAATATTAAACAGATTTCGGAAGCCACCGTCGTGCTCCCACCCATCGCCCAGCAGCGCGAATTCACCCGGCGAGTGACGGCGGTGGAACAGCTCAAAACCGCGCAGCGCGTGTCGCTGGCGGAGCTGGACGCACTCTTCGCCACCCTCCAACACCGCGCGTTCCGCGGCGAACTCTGATTCATGAACGTCGACCATATCTACCAACTTCAGCGCGACGAAGCCTTCGCCTCACAGTTCGCCGCAGCCGAATACCAAACTTTTGTTGCGATGCCGTTCAGCAACCGCGGCGGCTACCCGGAACCTCGGATCAAGCAAATGCTGTTGCAGCAGGTTCACACCCGCGCCAACGAACTACTCCAACCACAAGCCGGGAAGCGTTCATTTGCTCCGTTGAAACGTGTCGACGGCGGAGGCCCCGGTGGCTCAGTCGTGATCACAGATCAAATCGTGACTGATATACTCTGCAGCCACTTCGTGGTTGGTGATCTCACAGGCTGCAATTTCGGGGTTGTTCTGGAAGCCGGGGTGGCACTCGCCCTTAAGCCGAATGGTCGTGTCCTGCTTTTCACACAAGACGACACCGCTTCGCTGCACTTCGACCTGAAGGTGACGAACATCAATCGCTACAAGGAAGATAATCTGGTCGAAAATGTTGCTAAAGCACTCGTGAGCGCAGCGATCACCTTTGAGCAGGAAGCAGACCGTTATATCCGCCTCATCTCGAGCCAGCTTACTCCCGACGCGATCGCTTTGCTGAATATTTATGGCCGACTGTGGAAAGATTGGCAGAAGGGATCGCATCAGCCGTCTTTGTATGTCGAGAAAACCGCTGGCTACGTTGAAGAGTTCACCGGCGACTCCGGGCGCATCTCTTTTCACCAAGCACTGAGAGAGCTGTTGGCGCGCCGGCTCTTCTGGAATCACTACGAGCCGAACACCGGCATTGGCGTCGATAGCTACGGGCTGCACGCGACCAAGCTTGGATGGCGGGTGATAGAGCACCTGTGGCAACACGATCCCAAGATGCGTGAACCGTCAGGCTCGGTTACCGGACCCAACATGTAACGGGTATCGAAATATTTCGGTCGCCCCTAAATAATCCATGCAACAGCAGAACATCCCCATCAGTTCGCTCGTGGACATGTATAAACGCGGCGAGCTGCGCTTGCCGGAAATCCAGCGCCACTACGTCTGGCGCGCCACCCTCCATCGTTAGAAAACGATCTGACATGAGCGCCGCGCTCAATCACGTGACGTTTGCCGGAGGAATGCTGCAACGTGGCTTCTGGCTCTACGTGTGGGAGGTTACGCTACCCGACTCGTCCAACTGTCTCTACGTCGGCCGCACCGGGGATTCTTCTTCCGCTCACGCCCAGTCCCCATTTTCACGCCTGACTCAACACCTGAGCACCAATGTCCGGGCCAACGCGCTACGGCGGCATTTGCAGAACCGTGGTATTGATGCCAATGACTGCCTGGCGTTCGACTTGATCGCCTACGGCCCCATCCTCCCCGAAGTGACCGACATGGTAGCACACCGCCCCTCTCGCGACTGCATCGCCGCCTTGGAGAAAGCCTTGTGCGATGCCCTCCGCGCATCCGGCTATGACGTGCTCAACACGGTCACCTCCCGATTCCAACCAGACCCCGAACTGTGGCAACCGGTGCTCGCAGCCTTCTCCACCCGCTTTCCTAAACTTAAACCATGAACGCGTTCATCGCCAAGCAGGCGGGGTTGTAGAAATTTTTCAGCAGTATCACCTTGGGTAAATCATGCACGGCAACACCCCAGAGACACCACCGGAACGGGTTATGCCGCCCCTCCTTTCTCTCAGATCAACGTGTTCATTTATCTGAGCAAATGTCTCCGTTTTGTTAATAAAATGAGCTCGTTTTTTTAACAATTTACCTCGATACTCCACTCATGAACCTCGGAGATCGCATCGCGCGTCGCCTGCGCCGGCAAGAGCCGGGCTGGGTGTTCACGCCGTCCGACTTCCTCGACTTGGGCACTCCGCAGGCCGTGGGCATGGCGTTGCTTCGGATGGAGCGTTCGGGTGATATCCAGCGGCTGGCACGCGGTCTCTACCTGTTGCCCAAGGTGCACCCCACGCTCGGTCCGCTGCACCCGCGCCCGGAAGCCGTCCTGGCGGCGCTCACCCGTCGCGATGGCACCGAGTTTCAGGAACACGAATCCTACTCGGCCAACCGCCTGCGGCTCACCGAACAGGTTCCGGCCCGGCACATCTATCTCACTCCCGGTCGCAGCCGCGTGGTCAAGGCCGGTCCGCTCACCATCGAGCTCCGGCACCGCAGCCCGCGCAAACTCGACACGCCCGCGCCCATGAGCGCACGCGTGTTCGCCGCTTTGCGCAACATCGGCAAAAATCACGTCACCCCCGGGCGCCTGGCGCCCTTGCGCACCCTGCTCTCGGCCAAGGACCGCCGCCGCCTGCTCGCCGACCTCACCAAGGCCCCCGCTTGGATGCACCCGCACCTGCGCGCCATCGCCGACACCGCTAAAGATAAACCGTGAACCACTTCGCCCGCGAACCGGCGGAAGTGCGCGCCGACTACTTTTACCAATACGGCGGCTCCGCCCGGATCCCCGCGTATATCGTGGAAAAGGATTTCTGGGTCTGCTGGCTGCTGGGGCGCATCTTCGCCACCGATGAACTCGGTCGCGATTGCGTCTTCAAGGGCGGCACTTCGCTTTCAAAGGTATTCAACGTCATCGAGCGCTTCTCCGAAGACATCGACCTGGGCCTCTCGCCCGCGTCGCTCGGCTGGGCGGAGTCAGATCTCGACGACGCGCCCACCAACACCGCCCGCCAAAAACGGGTGGGCCAAATCGAAGCCGCCTGTGCCGACGCCGTGCGGGGACGTTTCCTTGATCGCTTGGAAGCCGTCATCAGCCGCGAACTCGGCCCCGGTCCGCAAGGCCAATGGCTGAGTTATGAATTGGAGGCCGCGTCGCACTCTCCGGTCATCTACTTTGCCTATCCCCAGGCTACCCCGCCCGGCAACTATGTCGCGCCCACCGTAAAGATCGAATTCGGCTCCCTGACCGATCAACGCCCCACCGGCGCGCATCCGATCGCGCCTCTCGTCGCGCAACTCGCTCCCGATGCCTTTGCGGATTTTCGCGCCGAGGTCGTGGCGCTGGAGATCGAGCGCACGTTTTGGGAGAAGGCCACCATCCTTCACGCCGAGTTTCACCGTCCTCCGGCCAAGCCCCAGCCGGCTCGCTACGCCCGCCACTATTCCGACTTCACCGCGCTCTGGCGGCATCCGTCCGCCGCCAAGGCCGCCGCCGATCTCGACCTGCTCGCCCGCGTCCGTCTGCACAAATCGCGCTTCTTCGCGTCCAGCTGGGCCAACTACGACACCGCGGTGCTGGGCACATTTCGCCTGCTGCCGCCCGATACGCGCCTGCGCGAACTGCGCGCCGATTACGAGGCGATGCGGCCCATGTTCCTCAACGAGCCGTTGCCCTTCAACGAAATGCTCGCCGTCTTGCACGAGGCTGAGCAGACCTTGAACCGGACATGAGCAACTTCGCCTTCCTCCGAAACGAATGGCCCGAGGTGTATGCCTCCGCCAACCGCGCGGAGGCCCTGGCGACGGACGATCCCCGCGCCGCCTGCTTCTACGCGCGGCGCACGCTGGAGCTGCTCGTCCACTGGCTCTACAAATACGACGCCAATCTCCGCCTGCCCTATCAGGACAACCTGAGCGCCCTGCTCCACGAGCCGACCTTCAGGCAGGTCGCCGGCGAGGCGGTGTTCAACAAGGCCCGCGTGATCGTCACGCTCGGCAATCGCGCCGTCCACCACCACCGCCCGATCCCGGGCGGCGACGCACTCACGGCTCTCAAAGAGCTGTATCACATCGGGCACTGGCTGGTCTACACCTACGCGACCGGCCCCAAGCCCGCTCCGGCGCAGGCCTTCGATCCCGCCGTCCTGCCCCGTCCGGCGGCGGCCGCCGCCCCGCAATCGGCCGCGCAGCTGCAAAAGCTCTCGGCCGAGCTGGCCACCCGCGACGAAAAACTCGTCACCCTCCTCGCCGACAAGGCCGCGCTCGATGCCGAGCTGGTGAAGCTGCGCGCCGAGGTCGCCGCCGCCAAACAGGCCAACGCCAGCCGGCCCGACACCCACGACTACTCCGAGGCCGAAACCCGCGACACCTTCATCGACCTCCTCCTCAAGGAGGCCGGCTGGCCGCTCGACCAGCCGCGGGATCGTGAATACGAAGTCACCGGCATGCCCAATAAACAAGGAACGGGCTACGTGGACTACGTGCTCTGGGGCGACGATGGCAAGCCGCTGGGCCTGGTCGAAGCCAAGCGTACCAAGAGGGATGCGCGGGTCGGACAACAGCAGGCCAAACTGTATGCTGACAGCCTGGAGCAGCGGTTCGGCCAGCGACCGGTCATTTTCTACACCAATGGCTATGAGCACTGGATCTGGGACGACCGCTCGTATCCTCCGCGGGCGGTGCAGGGCTTTTACAAAAAGACTGAACTGGAACTCTTGATTCAGCGCCGGAGCATGCGGAAGAAGCTGGCCGACGCTCCCATCAATGAGGACATCGTCGCCCGGCACTACCAGACCCGCGCCATCCGCCGCATGGGCGAGGCATTTGAGCAAGACAACGACCGCAAGGCCCTGATCGTGATGGCTACGGGAGCGGGCAAGACGCGCACCGTTATCGCGCTCTGCGATCTGCTGATCCGCTGCAACTGGGTCAAGCGCGTGCTGTTCCTCGCGGACCGGGTGGCGCTGGTCAACCAGGCGGCCAACGCTTTCAAGCGGCACTTGCCGAATTCGGCCCCGGTTAACCTGGTGACCGAGAAGTCCACGGAAGGGCGGGTGTTTCTGTCAACCTATCCCACCATGATGGGGCTGATTGAGGAGAGTCAGGACGGCCAGCGGCGGTTTGGATCGGGGCATTTCGATTTGCTGATCATCGACGAGGCGCACCGGTCCGTCTTTGTGAAATACCGGGCCATCTTTGACTATTTCGACTCCCTTTTGGTCGGACTGACGGCCACGCCCAAGGACGAACTGGATCGGAACACCTACAGCCTCTTCAACCTGCAGAATGGCGTGCCGACCGATTTCTACCCGCTGGAGGAGGCGGTGGCGGACAAATTTCTGGTCCCGCCCAAGGCCGTGGCGGTGCCCCTGCAATTTCAACGCGAGGGGATCAGCTATGATGAACTGAGCGAAGAAGAAAAGGAGCAGTGGGATGCCTTGGATTGGGACGAGGATGGCGGAGTGCCCAACCGCGTCGAGGCTCAGGCAGTCAACAAGTGGCTCTTCAACGAGGACACCGTCGACAAGGTCCTGATGCACCTGATGACCCGCGGGCAGAAGGTAGCCGGAGGGGACCGGCTTGGGAAAACCATCATCTTCGCCAAAAACACCGACCACGCCGAGTATATCGCGGCACGTTTCAACGCCAACTACCCGAACTACAAGGGAGAGTTTGCGCGAGTGATCACCTTTAAGACCGAATACGCCCAGAGCCTGATCGATGCGTTTTCGATCAAGGACAAGGCGCCGCACATCGCGATCTCGGTGGACATGCTGGATACCGGTATCGACGTGCCGGAGGTGGTGAATCTGGTTTTCTTCAAGCTGGTCCGTTCCAAGACCAAGTTCTGGCAAATGGTGGGCCGCGGCACCCGAACTTGCCACGACCTGTTCGACCCCGGGCAGGACAAACAGTTTTTCTACCTCTTCGATTACTGCCAGAATCTGGAGTATTTCAGTCAGAATCCCGAGTCCACCGATGGTGCGGTGGCCGAATCGCTGGCGAAAAAACTGTTCCTGACTCGTCTGGACCTGATCGCGGAGTTGGACAAAGCGACCGAGGACGCGTTGGGGCCGAAGGCGGGTGAAGATGCGGATCACCATCTGGGGTTGAGGAATGATCTGACGGCGATGCTGCAAACGGACGTGGGGGCCATGAACACGGATAATTTCGTCGTCCGACCGCACCGTCGGCAGGTGGAGAAATACCGGCAAAAGGAGAGCTGGGTGAACCTTGGCGTGGAGGAACGGCAGGAACTCGCCCACCACGTGGCGGGACTGCCTACCACTCAGGATCCCGAAGACGAGGAGGCCAAGAGGTTCGATCTCCTGATCCTCAACCTGCAACTCTCCCTGCTGCGGTCAGAACCGAACTTTACCCGGCTGCGCGACCAGGTGGTGAACTTGGCGGAAGCTTTGGAGGAGCAGTCCGCCATCCCAATTATTCAGGGGCAAATGGTTCTGATTCAGGAAATTCAAACTGAGGATTGGTGGGAGCATGTCACTCTGGGCATGCTGGAAACCACCCGCCGCCGCCTGCGCGATTTGATCAAGCTGATCGAGAAGACAAGACGTAAGCCCATTTACACCAACTTTGAAGACGAGATGGGATTGGAGGCGGATTATCAGCTTCCCGGGTTTGCCGGTCTGGGGGACTTCGAGCGCTTCAGAGAAAAGGCCAGGGTCTTTCTCAGGCAGCACGAGAACCATATCGCAGTTCACAAGTTGCGGATGAACGAGCCGCTCACCCCCGCCGATCTGGCCGAGCTTGAGCGTATGCTGGCTGAAGCGGGACTGGGCAGCCATCAGGATATCGAGCGGGCCAAACAGGAGAGCGCCGGATTGGGTCTCTTTGTTCGAGAGCTGGTCGGCCTTGACCGGTCGGCGGCCAAGCTCGCTCTGAATACGTATCTATCCGGGCGCACGCCCAGCGCGGCGCAAATAGAATTCATCAACTTGATCATCGATCACCTGACGGAACGAGGCGTGATGAAGGCCGAGCGGTTGTATGAGTCCCCTTTCACCGACATTGCCCCTCATGGCCCGGACGGGCTTTTTGCTCCAGCCGATGTCGAGCAGCTCATCAGCATCTTGGTTGACGTAAGCGCCAAGGCCGGGGCCTGATCTGAGTGAGGTCTATGCCAGGCGATCAGCAAGATTCCACACGGTATTTGGGCAGGGGTAATCATACGCTGACTCGAACCCGCCCCGACCCTCCACTCCTGAAGCGCGATTGATTTCCGGCTGAAACTGCGCTCCGCTCCACGCCCATGGTTGCCCCCACCCCGGTTCGCAAAACGCTCTTCGTCGACTCCACCCCGCTGCTCGCGGACCCCGCGGCCCTGCGCGAACGCGCGGCCGAGGACGGTTACCTGTTCTTCAAGCAACGCCTGCCGCGCGACGAGGTGCTCGCGCTGCGCGCCGAACTGCTGGCCGTGGTCGACAAATACGGCTGGCGCCAGCCCGGGCAGGATGCCCTCGGCGGCCTGATCGACCACGATGCGATCAACCGGCTGAGCGAGGAAGAGATGAGCCGCACCGACATCGGCGTCTCCGCCGAAGCCTACCACGACGTGCAAAAGCTCGAGCGTTTTCACCGGCTGCCCCACCACCCGCGGCTGCTGGAGATTTACCGCACCCTCTTCGATCGCGAGGTCCTCGTGCATCCGCGGCACATCGCCCGGATGGTCACGCCGCACCGCTACATGGTGCCCACCCCGCCGCACCAGGACTTTCCCCACATCCAGGGCACGGCCAACACCTGGACCTGTTGGTTTCCGGTCGGGGATTGCCCGCGCGCGCTGGGCGGATTGACCGTGCTGCAGGGCTCGCACCGGCAGGGCTACCTCCCCGTGCAACCCGCCAAGGGCGCCGGCGGATTTGCCGTGCCGCTCTGCCCCACCGAAACCCACTGGGTCGAGGGCGACTACGAGACCGGCGACATCCTCACCTTTCCCAGCCACACCGTGCACAAGGCCCTCCGCTGCCAGTTCAAGGACCGCATCCGGCTCTCGCTCGACGTGCGCTACCAACCCGCGGACGAACCGGTGGACAACAGCTCGCTCAACCCGCATTGCCCGCTCACGTGGGAGGAGATCTACGCCGGCTGGGAAAGCGACGACCTCAAGTACTACTGGCGCAAACTTCCCCTGCACGTCAGCGCCTGGGACGACGGCTACCTGAAACCCGCGCGCCGCATCTGCTGAGAGAACCGCTACCCTGCCGGGGAGGGCGTGGCCACAGAAGGCACATAAAGCTCACAAGGATCAAACCGGTGACCACAACCCATGGTCATCATGGAAAATGAACTTATGAATGGAATCACCGGCGAGCCGGAGTATCCCCGCCTCCGGCCGCGCCGCAGCCGACCTGTGCCTTCAGCGCCTTATGTGGCCATGCAGGTTTTCTCCCGAATGGAGCCTGCTGCGGGTCGGCAGAACGGCGGCGGATGCGTTGGGCCGGCCCGGGGAAATCTTAATCGTTATCTTAATCTTAATCTTTATCGCCCCTCCTCGCCCGGCGGTTTCTGGTCACGCCACCGGCGTGTGTTTGCATTTTCTGCCTTGAAAAGGGCGCCGGCCGACCGGTGATTGGTAGCCGTCCTTTCTCCCCTGCCCGGCATGCGCATTTCAACCCTGCCCCGTCTTCTGCTCGGCTGCCTGCTGGCCGGATTCTGGGGCGGCTGCATGCGGTCGGAATCGGGCGTCACCATCAAGCTGGCGCACGGGCTGGACCAAACGCATCCGGTGCATCTGGCCATGGTGCGCTTCGGCGAGCGCTTGGCGGAAAAATCCGGCGGCACGATGCGGGTGGACCTTTATTCCGGCGGGCAGCTCGGCACCGAGCGCGAATGCCTTGAGCTGCTGCAACTGGGCGGGCTGGGCATGACCAAGGTTTCCTCGTCGGTCTTGGAGAGCTTCGCCCCGGCCTTCCGCGTTTTCGGCCTGCCCTACCTGTTTCGCGACGAGGCCCACCGCTGGGCCGTGCTCGAGGGCGAAATTGGACGGGAAATCCTGGCCGCGGCCGAACCCGTGCTGCTGCACGGCCTGTGCTACTACGACGCGGGCACGCGCAGTTTCTACACCGTGCACACCGCGGTGCACACCCCGGCCGATCTCCGGAGCCTGAAAATCCGCGTGCAGGAAAGCCCCACCGCCATGGCGATGGTGCGCGCGCTGGGCGGCTCGCCCACGCCGATCGCCTGGGGCGAACTCTACACGGCGCTGCAACAGGGCGTGGTGGACGGCGCGGAAAACAACCCGCCGAGCCTGCACCTCTCGCGGCACTACGAACTGTGCCGGCACTACATCCTCGACGAACACACCGCGGTGCCCGACGTGCTGCTGATCAGCCGGCATCTCTGGCAAAACCTCACGTCCCAACAGCAACAATGGGTGCAGGAGGCCGCCGACGAATCCGCCGCTTACCAACGCGAACTCTGGGCCGCGGCCACCGCGGATGCGCTCACGGCCATCGCCGCGGCCGGCGTGGAAATCTCGACACCCGACAAGGCCGCCTTCCGCGCGGAGGTGCGCGCGTTGCACGAGGAAGTCCGGCGCACACAGCCGCCCGTCGGCGCGTTGGCCCGGCGCATCGCGGAGGTAATCCCGTGAACACGCTGCGCCCGTGGATCGATCGCCTGCTGCGCCACTCCATCGCCCTGCTGCTGGCGGTGATGGTGCTCAATGTCGTCTGGCAGGTGGTCACGCGGTTTGTGCTGCACTCACCGAGCCCCTACACCGAGGAGTTCGCGCGCTTCGCCATGATCTGGCTCGGGCTGCTCGGCGCGGCCCATGGCGTGGGCCGGCACACGCATCTGGCGCTGGATTTGTTGCCGGGAGCCCTGCACGGGCGCGCGCGGCTCCGGCTCAACCGCGTCATCCAAATCCTGGTGCTGCTCTTCGCCCTCACCGTGCTCGTCGGCGGCGGCAGCCGGCTGGTGTGGATCACCTGGATGCTGGGGCAAACCTCCGCCGCGCTGGAGATCAGGCTGGCCTGGGTCTATCTGGCCGTGCCGGCGGCCGGGCTTGTGATGACGTTTTATTGTGTCTGCGAATTGCTGACGGCGGCACCCCGCGCCGACGAGGAGCGAAAGGAGCCCGCGCCATGAGCGAGGCGCTGGTGCTGACGGCGGTCTTTGCCGTGCTGCTGCTGCTGGGCGTGCCGGTCGCGTTTGCGATCGGGCTGTCGGCGTTTCTCGCGCTGCTGGTCAGCCTCGATCCGGCGCCGGCCGCCACCGTGCTGGCCCAGCGCATGGCCACCGGGCTCGACAGTTTTGCGCTGCTTGCGATCCCGTTTTTTATCCTCGCCGGCAACCTGATGAACCGCGGCGGCATCGCCACACGCCTGATCGCGCTGGCCAAGGTCGTGGTCGGCCGGCTGCCCGGCGGACTGGCGGCGGTCAACGTGGTCGCGAACATGCTGTTCGGCTCGATCTCGGGCTCCTCGGTCGCGGCGGCCGCGGCCAACGGCGGGGTGATGACACCGCTGATGGTGAAGGAGGGCTACCAACGCGAGTTTGCCGCGGCGGTGAACATCACCTCGGCGCCCACCGGGCTGCTGATTCCGCCGAGCAACATCATGGTGGTCTATTCGCTGGCGAGCGGCGGCGTGTCCATCGCGGCGTTGTTTCTGGCGGGTTATGTGCCCGGCCTCCTGCTGGGCCTCGCGCTGATGATCGTGGGCACGGTGATCGCACGCCGCCGGGGCTACCCGACCGCCGGCGCGGTTTCCGCCCACGAGGCGTGGCGCATCCTGCTGGCGGCCCTGCCCAGCCTGTGCCTGATCCTCCTCGTGATGGGCGGCATCATCATCGGCTGGTTCACGCCGACCGAGGCCAGCGCCATCGCCGTGGTCTACACCTTCGTGCTGTCGGTGCTGGTTTACCGCGAGGTGAAATGGGCGGAGCTGCCGCAGGTGCTGGCCGATGCCGCCGAAACGACCGCGATCGTGCTCGTGCTCGTCGGCGCGTCGATGGGCATGTCGTGGGTGATGGCCTCGGCCAACATCCCGCAGGCGGTCAGCGCCGCGCTGCTGGGCCTGAGCGACAACCCCGCGCTGCTGCTGCTGTTGATCACGCTGATTCTGCTCGTGGTCGGCACCTTCATGGACATGACGCCGGCGGTCCTGATCTTCACGCCCATCCTGCTGCCGGTGGTGACCGGTTTCGGGATGGACCCGATCCATTTCGGCCTGGTGATGATTTTCAACCTCTGCATCGGCCTGTGCACGCCGCCGGTGGGCAGCGTGTTGTTCGTCGGCTGCGGCGTTTCGCGCACCGCGATCGCGCGCGTCTGGCGGCCGCTGCTGCCCTTCTACGCGGTCATGATCGCGGTGCTGTTCATCGTGACCTACGTGCCCGCGCTGAGCCTGGCGCTGCCGCGGCTGTTCGGCCTGTGAACCGGCCCGGTCCGCCGACCCGCCCGCAACCATTGGACCGGAGAGGTTCCGCCTGTTGCGGTTCGCGGATTGGACCGACGGCAGATGGTGAAGCGCCTGGCCCCGTCGCCGCCAAACCTGTTGCGGGCAAGCCCCGGGGCGCCGGTTTCCATCGCAGGCGTGATCAACGCCTTGAGGGCAATGCGTCCCACCCCAAGTCAGACTGTTCCGCGGACCTCCATAATCTTAATCTTAATCTTAATCTTTATCGCCCCTCATCGCCCGTCGATCGGCCTCACATCACGCCGCGGTAGTTGAGACCGAGGCGGAGGATGCGGTCGAGCAGGTCCTCGTATTCGATGCCGGAGAGGTGCATGGCCTCGGCAAAATCTTCGCCGTAGGACAGGCAGGGGTTCGGGTTGGCCTCGAGCAGGAAGAACCGCCCGTCGGGCCCCAAGCGGAAATCCAGCCGGGCATAGCCGCTGAGGTAGAGCGCGCGATAGATGCGCTTGGCCAGCTGCCGCAGGTGCCGGTGCTGATCCGCCGTCAGGTCCGCCGGCCGTGTGGCCATGCCCATTTTCTGCTGGTGGGCATAGTCCCACTTGAGCCGGCTGGTGGCGATGTTGGGCGCGCCCTCGGGCAGGTGTTCGAGCACGAGTTCGAGCGGCGTCGAGGTCTGGAGCCGCTCGTTGCCGGTCACTCCGACGTAGATTTCGCGCCCCTCGATGTATTCCTCGGCGATGGCCGGGGTGCGCGCCTGGCGGTGAATCAGCTCCACGCGCTCGGCCAGGGCTGCGTCGTCGCGCACCACCGAGGCGCGGGCGATGCCGACCGAGCCTTCCTCGTAGAGCGATTTGACGAGCAGCGGGAACGCGAGCTTGGCCGGCCGGCGCACCTTGCGCCCCGGTGTAAACACCGCGAAGGCCGGCACCGGGATGCGGTGGTAGGCGAGGATTTGTTTCGAGAGCGCCTTGTCGCGCGCGAGCGTCAGCCCGCGCGGATTGCAGCCGGTGTAGCGCATGCGGCGCAGTTCGAGGAAGGAAACGAGATGCTGGTCGTAGGGGCCGTGGCCGTCGAACTCCTCCATCATGTTGAACACGATGTCGGGCTGCACGCGGTCGAGCGCCTCGGCCAAATCACCCAGGTCGCCGTAGATGCCGAGCGGCTCCACGTGGTGCCCCAGGTGCTGCAGTGTCACGGAGACGTCGTATTCCATCTTCCACGGCTGGATCTGCTTGTCGTCGAGCCCCTCGATCGAGGCCGGCGGCACGAGATCCTCGTGCATGAGGGTCAGAATTTTCAACTGGCGGGAAAGGTGTTTCATCCGGTGCTCAGACAGCTATACGCGGATAACCCGTGTGGGCAACATGCACGGTGTGCATCATGAGCACAAGCAGCATGGCCTCGCGGGTGCGGCGCGGCGAATCACGCAGGCGCAGCTGCATGTCGCGGCAGCGCTCGATCATGGTCTCCAGCAGGTTGTCCACGGTGTACACCGGCACACCCGCCACCTCGCTCACCGTGCGGCACAGGTCCATGCGGTGGCTGCGCAAAAACGCCGACGCGGCCGGTTGCCGGCGGCTCGGCGCGTGTGCGCGGAAGATGCGGCGCAGGTCGCGGTCGTAATACGCCGGCCACTCGACGGCGTAGAGATCGTGCTTCTGCCGGTAGTGTTCGCGCAGGGTCGTGCGCAGCTGGCTCAGCGGCTCGACAAACCGGCGCGAACGCACCGGCGGCACCTCGCCGGCGATCTCCTGCATGAGCTCGTCCACGTATTCGAGTTTTTCCAACGCCGGCCAGGCGGCGTAGCGCCGGCGCCACGGGTAGCCGGGCGTCAGCCACACCGCAAAGGTCTCCGCAAAATCCTCCGCCGGGTGCGCCTGCGCATACCAGCCGCGCAGGTGCTGCACAAACCGCCGGCTGTTGGGCCGCGGCCGGTAGGAATCGGGATAGGGATCGGTGAACGAACCGAACAGTTCGCGCCAGCGCTTGCGGCGGTGCAGCCGGTAGGCGTTGTCGATCGCGTGGCCGGCCTCGTGCCGCAGGATGCGCATGCACTCGGCCGGGGCGAAGCCCTCGACCTCCAGCATCTGGCTGCGCTCGAGCTCCGTGAGCCGTGGGTGCACCAGGTAGAACGGCACCGCGATGCCCGGCACGCCGTCGGGCGTGAACCACTCCGCGCCCACCCAGTAATGCGGCCGGAACCGCAGGCCTTTCTCCTCCAATTCGGCGTCGAGCCGCACCGTGCGGGCCTCGACCGGCGAGCCCTCGATATGCAGGTCGAGATCGCACAGGCGGAGGTCGAGCAGACGCTCGTCCGACATTGTTTGCCAGCGGCGGGCCATGGGGTGCGGCCAAGCTGCGGTTTCCGGCCGGCGGCGTCGAGCCGGGAATCGGGCCGGCCGGGCATGGGCTGCAGGAGCCGTCCTCAGCCGACGGGCGCAAGCCCGGCGCCCGCCGTTGGCGCCCGTGTGAATGCGCTCAAAATCACCCCGGCCAAATCGCCCCCACCCGACCGAACTTGGCATTGCCGGCGGGTCGCACGGCCTCACGCTGGGGCCATGGCTTCCGCCCTGCTTGTCTTTCAATCCGTCGAATTTGCGCACCCGGGGATGACCACACCGCTGTTCACGGAGCTGACGGTGCAGTTTCCGCCGGGTTGGACCGGCGTCGTCGGACCCAACGGCGCGGGCAAAACCACCTTGTTGAAAGTCGCCACCGGGGAGCTCACCGCGCAGCACGGCTCGGTCCGGCGCCAGGGCCTGTCGCTCTATGTCGCGCAGCGCACCGACGATCCGCCGGAATACCTGGAGGATTTCATCTGGGCGCCCGATGCCGCCGTGCTCAAGGCGCGCCTGCAGGTGCAGGAAGATTGGCCGGAACGCTGGTCCACCCTGAGCCACGGTGAACGCAAACGCGCCCAAATCGCCGTGGCCCTCTGGCGCGAACCCGCCGTGCTCGCCCTCGACGAGCCGAGCAACCACATCGACGCCGAGGCGCGCCGCCTGCTGGTGCTGGCGCTGCAGGCGTTCACCGGCATCGGCCTCCTGGTGAGCCACGACCGCACCCTGCTCGACGAACTTTGCTCGCAATGCCTGCTGATCGATCCGCCCGACGCCGTGTTGCGCCCGGGCGGCGTGACCGACGCGCTGGAACAGCAGGAGAATGACGAAAAGGCCGTCCATCGCACCAACGAAGCCCTGCGCGGCACCGAGAACCGCCTGAAGGCCGAGGCCCAGCGCCGCCGCGTCATCGCCGACCAAAAGGCCTCCGCCGCCCGCGGTTCCAAGCAGAAGAAGATTCCCGCGCACGACCACGACGGCCGCGCCATGCGCAACCTCGCCAAACTGACCGGCAAGGACGCCTATGCCGGCAAGATGGTCGCACTCATGAACCAGCGCGCCGGCAAGGTTGCCGTGCAGCGTTCGGAGCTCACCGTCAAGAAGCGCTATGATACCGGCATCTGGGTGGATGGCGCGTCATTCATCCCGCGGGATTTCCTGCTGCGGCTGCCCGCCGGCAGCCTGGCCTTGGGCCGCGGCCGCCAATTGCACTTTCCCGCCCTGACCATCGGCGGCACGAGCCGCATCGCCCTGACCGGCGCCAACGGCCTCGGCAAAAGCACCCTGATCCGCCACCTGCTCGACCACCTGCAGTTGCCGCCCGACAAACTGGTGAGCGTGCCGCAGGAAATTCCGGCGGATGATTCCCGCGCCCTGCTCGAATCCATCAATCGTCTGCCCAACGCCGAACGCGGCCGCGTGATGACGACCGTCAGCCGGCTCGGTTCGCGCCCGGCACGGTTGATGGCCAGCGCGCTCCCCAGCCCCGGCGAAGTGCGCAAGCTCCTCCTCGCCATCGGCATCGTGCGCGGGCCGCATCTCATCGTGATGGACGAGCCGACGAACCACATGGATCTGCCCGGCATCCTCTGCCTCGAACAGGCCCTCGCCGATTGCCCCTGTGCGATGCTGCTGGTCAGTCACGACGAATCATTTCTCAAAAAAATCACCGTCACCGGCTGGCACCTTGAACGTGAGCCCTCCGGCGACACCCGGCTGGTGATCAAAGCCTGATCGTTCGGGCCGAGCCCGGCGGAACCGGGCGGCAGGTTGAACGCCGCAGTCCCCGGCGTGACCCCGGTCCGTTACGGCTTCCGCCCCTCGTCGACCTCCCAGTATTCAAACAGCGTCAGCAGATCATCGCGCCCGGCCAGCCCGCTGGCGGCCTTGAATTTCTCCAGCAACTCCGTGGCGGAATCATTCCAAATCAGGACCAGCAGGTCATTCATCTTCCGGCCATGCCGGACGCAGTAGTCCCAGCATTGCCCGTCGGTCGCACCGGTGCGGACGAATTCGGCGAACTTGCCGTAGTCCAGTTCCAGATAACCCATGATGCGGGCATCATACCCCTTGCCCATGAGCTCATGGAAATCCGGATGCAGCTGCCCGGCCTGCTTCAGCCGGATCTTGTCGATGCAGCGCCCCAGATAAGTGAGGCCGCCGATTGTTTCGTAGGGACTGCGGGGGGTCTGCGACATGCCTGTCATCGTGACCGCACCCAAAGTCATTGCACGGCCGAAGGCAATCCGCGCCTGATCCTCCGGCCCGATCGGCCCGGGCCCGATGATTTCCGGGATTGATTCGGGGGCGGCAAAGGGATTTGCGTCAATCCATGAAAATACTGCGACTTTGGGTTCTGCTGGCCGGCATTTTCCCGGGATTGATTTTCACCGCCGCCGCCACCGCCAAGGAGAAGCAACTGACCCTCGAGGACATCGTCTTCGACGCCAAATATCTGGCGGAGATGCTCGGCCCGAAGACCCTCGTGCAAACCGACCTCAAGGAAGCCTCCATCCTCAAGGTCCTGAAGAAGGCGAAGCTCGACCAGAAAACGCAGGTCATGTTTGTGCCCGCCGAAGCCACGCCGGCCAAGGTCGCGGAGCGGATCAATCCGCAGTATCCGAAGCAACTGCGCTTCGGCCGCGACTCCGGCAGCGCCAGCTTCCTCGTGTTGGTCGGCACCGACGGCCAGGTCCAAAACCTGTATTGCTACAAGTATGACGAGCGGCTGATGACGCTCGCCGCCGCCATGGCGCTGGTGCAATGGAAATTCGAGCCGCTGAAATTCGGCGAGACCGCCCTGCCCGTGCTGACCACCGTGGTGCTCGATTACAATGCCACCAACATGGCCATGCGCGAGGCCTACATCGAAGGCGAAACCTTCTCCAACATCGTCGGCCCCGGGCGGCAGTCCAACCAACCACAAATGGGCAGCCCGAAGTGAGCGGTGCGGGCATGTAGCCGCGTTTGCCGGCGCAGCCAAAAACGTGGCCATCGACCGTGGCGCCGACCGCCTTGTCGCTGCGCTCCCTACTTCGCCAGGCTTACGAAGGGCACGGCCAAGGCGACTGCTCAAGGCGAAGTCGGACCTGAAATGTAGGGCGGAGTCACCTGCCCCCGCCTCGAATTAATTGACGCCCTCTCCCCACGGCGGGGTCAGGAGACCCCGTCCTACAAGCGCGACCGCGCGGCTACGCCTCTGCGTCATTCACGCCGGTTTTTTATGCAGCCACAACCACGCGAGCAGCACGTAGGCGGCGCTGGCGAGATGCGCGCCCGTCGCGACGCGCACCGTGGGATCATCAAACGGAATCATGCCGCCACCGCTGCCGCCGGCGAGAATTTCGAAAACCACCTCGCCTACATAGATCACGAGCACCGCCGGCCAGAACCAATCGCGCCAGTCGCGCTGCCAGCCCTGCAACGCGAGGTAAAGCAGCAGCCCGAGATTGAGCGCACTGAGCCCGCCGTAGCGCTGCATGGCGGGGTCGAACAAATAAAGCGCGCCGGCGATGAAGGGCGGCATGAGCAGCAGCGACCAACGGCTGAAACCCGGGTGCCGTCGCTCCAACAGCCAGCCGAGGATGAGGAACAGGCCCGTGTCCGCCAAAAAGTGCGGCCAGCCGAAGTGCACCCAGTGCCCGGTCCACGCCCGCCAGATCTCGCCCGCGGCCAGCGCGGTGCGATCATACAAAAGCAAATCGCGCCATGCGGGATTGAGCTGCACCAGCAGGGCCGTGGCCGCGAGCACCAGAAAAGTCCACGGCCACGGCCGCCACGCCAGCGCCGGTTTCATGCGCGTTGCCGCCGCCACCAACGCAACAAGGCCAGCCCACCCGCGGCGCCAAAAAACCACAGGCTCGGCGCGCCGCCACCCCCGCCGCCACCGGAAGAGGATGAACCACCGCCGGAAGGCACCACGACGGGCGGCGTGCTCCCACCGCCATCGCCGCCGGTGGAGCCGTCGGTGCTTCCGCCGGTGGCGGTGGGGACACGCAGGGCCAGGGTGGTCACCGCTCCATCCGGCGTGACCTTGCGAATGACCGCATTACCGGTGTCCGCCACGTAAAGGGTGCCCTGGCTGTCGATGGCGAGCCCCCGGGGTTGGTTGAACCAGGCTCCGCTGCCCGTGCCATCCTTGAGCCCGCCGATCGTCGGCAGGCCGGCCAGGGTGCTGACCATGCCGCCCGGGGTGATTTTGCGGATGGCCGAGTTGCCGGTGTCGGCCACGTAGATGTTGCCGGCGGCATCGACCGCCATGCCCCGCGGCTGATTGAACAGGGCGTTGCTTCCCTGCCCGTCCTGCCAGCCGCTCACCATCGTGGTGCCGGCCAAAGTCGTCACTGAACCGTCGGGATAAACCTTCCGGATCAGGTTGTTCACCGTGTCGGCCACATATTTCATGCCGGCATAGTCCACGGCGATCCCCGTGGGATAGTTGAAACGAGCCTGGGTGCTTGTTCCATCCGCTGCGCCGGCTACCCCACCGGTGCCCGACAGCGTGGTTACCCAACCATAGGAGGTAAGCCGACGAATGATATGACTGAGCGCATCGGTCATGATAGGGCCACCGCCCAAGTCGTTGGTCATGCCCATGGGCAATCGGTAGGTCGATCCCGATCCGGGTCCATCCGAGTGTCCGGTAAACATGACGGCTCCGGAAAACTTGGTCACTTCGCCGGTCAGCGTGACCTTTCGGATCACGGCGTTGGCGCTGTCGGCCACCAGCAGTTCATTCCGGTAAAGCATAAGACCCTGCGGCTGATTGAAGCGTGCTTCAGCGCCGATGCCATCAAGGTAACCCGATTGTCCGGAGCTCCCGGCCAACAGCTGCGTGAGCAGGCTGGAATCGATCTTGTGCACCACATGAGTCGAACTGTCGGAAACGTAAATATTGCCGGATCCGTCCACCGTCAGCGCCACCGGATGCGGGATGACGAGCGGCGCAACCGTCAGGCTGATCGGCGCACCTGCCACCAAGCCGCCGGTGCCTGTGGAGGTGTAGCGAAAGCTGGCGTTGTTGAGACCGGTCCCGGCCGATATCACGGTCAGACTCGTGGTCGTGGCACCGCTGAAATTCGCGTTGTCGGCCACATCGGTCCAAGTGGTGCCGTTGTCGGTGGACATTTGCCAGCGCACGTCTCCGATGCCGGATGGAGCCGACAGCGTGGCATCGTGCCCCGCTGTTACCACCTGGCTGCTGATCGTGCCGGAAAGCACTGTCAGCGTTGCGAGATTGCTGGTGGCCGAGCCGGAGGCGTTGGTCACCACCACATGGTAACCGCCGGCATCGGCCGCGGAGACATTGCTCCGGGTGAACGACGCGGCGGTGGCGCCGCTGATCGGGCTGCCGTTGAAAAACCATTGGTAGGCGGTGGCGCCGCCGGCGGTGACGAGGAACGTCGCGCTGCCGCCGGCGCCGACCGTCTGGCCGGAGGGCTGGGTGGTGATCGATGGCGCGCCGCCGGTCGCGGCGGATTGCGTCAGGGTCAGCGCGATCTGCCCGAACGACGCCTCCCAGCCGTCCACCGCGATCGCATACGTGGTGCCGGCGACCGGATTGAACGTGAGTTTGCTCGTGCGCACCACCCCGCGGTCCTCGTCGTCGTTTGACGCGATCTTGGTCAGCGAACCGACGCTGCTGCCGGTGTAAACGCCGACGACGCTGTCAAAATTGCTGCCCATGGTGGTGAGGGTGACGGGAGCGCTGCCCGGTGCGGTCCAACGCCACCACACGGAACGCGCGGCCTTCTCGGTGTCGTGGTCGGGCTCGCCCGGCTCGGCCGTCGCGGCGATGTTGGTGCCGGTGACGCTGACCGAGGAGCCCTCCAGTTGGAGCACGGCGGCCTGGGCGAAATGATCATTGGCGGGGACAAATCCCGGCGCGCCGTAGAGGCTGCGGATGCCGTTGATGTCATCGGTGCGCGGCGTTTCGACGTTGCTGCTGATTTTACTGTTCATCAGCGCAACGACATATTGCACCGGGTTCGCCTCGTCGGGATGGCCGAGCCCAAGCACATGCCCGAGTTCGTGCGCGGCCACCCGCTGGATGTCGGTGCGATCGCTGCGCAAGGTCCCGCGGTAGGAGTCCCACGTGTAGGCGGTGTTGAAGACGATGTCCGCCTCGGTCTTCTCGTTGCCCACGCGGTAGGACATGGTGATGGCCAGGGTGTTTTCGCCGAAGTCCTCGCCGTCGGCCTTGCTGTCCATCGCGATCTCGTTGATGCCGTTGCCCGTGGCATAACCGGGAGGCGTGGAGACCTGCCCCTGCAGCCGGACCGTGCCCATCACATCGTTCCACTGCTGCATGGCGGCTACGATCGGCGCGGTGTAGGACGTGCTGCCGTCCAGCAACATGCCTGAGGGTGCGGGCAGCTTGATCTGCATGGTGATCGGTCCCGGCGGCCAGACGACCACGTAGATGTCGCTGCTGTCCTTCTGCGTGACATGGGCGGAAACAACCGCCGGCAGCGCCAGCAGGCACAACGCGGTCACCCACCGGCGGACAAATTCAGTTCGTCGGCTCACGGCGCACGACCGTCCTTTTGGCGGCCTTGATTTCGCGGACGAAATCCTCGGGCGAAAACGCGCGGGCGATGTCCCGGCGCTTGGCTTGTTCGGCGGCGGTGGCCTCCTCAACCAACGGCCGCGACACCTCGTCCACGCTTTGCAGCGGTTGTCCGTCCACCCGCACCAGGTAGCGCCGCTTGGTCGCCGGTTCCTCGGCCACGGGATAGACGCCATGCCCCATGGCGTAGAGCGGACACAGCGCGCGGCCGTTGTCGCGGATGAAAAGGATGCTCTCCCCGCCCACGCGCAGTTGCGGCACGCCGTCCACCACGAGTTCGCGTTCCCCCACCCGGCCGCCGAGAAAACGCAGCACAAGCTTCGCCGGTGGTTCGCCGACAATCACCTCCAGCACCTCCAGCTCGACCAGCGTGTGGATTTTCCAGCGATCGGCCGTCGCGGTGAGTTGCGGCTCCGCCGCGACCACCCGCGCCCGCACCACGTAATCCGAGCGGTTGACCAGTGCGTCGAAATCCGGCGGCAGCACAGTCGTGGCCTGCAATCCCAGCCAGGGCGCCACCAGCAGCAGCCCCCATACGCTGCGACAGATCAGGCGGGCCAACGAAAACGTCATGATTGGGAAGGATGAAAGAATTGATGATTGAAGCAAGCGTCAGAGGAAGACCGGCGGCCGGGCCGCGGGTTCAACCCAAAGCCGCGACGGTGCGCCCGACTCCTGCCCCGCGCGCCGCGGTTCATCGATGCACCGCCGGCACCGGAATCGCACATTGCCTGGCAGCGATTGACGGAGCAACCCGCGGCGGCGGAGTGACGCCGGCCGTGAATTTGTAAGGCGGGGTCTCCGAACCCCGCCTTTGTTTCCAGGCCGTGTCACATTCAAGGCGGGGTCGGGCGACCCCGCCCTACATCCGCAGGCAAAGGGCTGCAGCAGCAAACATGCGGTCAACCGGTTTGCCCGCGGCCCCCAAAAACACGACTCCCGGGCCCCGCTGACGCAGGACCCGGGAGCGATGTTGCCTGTTATCTTCCTACCAACCTAAAAGCGATACTGGATCTTGGAGTAGAGCATGTGGGCGTCGTAGTCGGCCTGGTAGCCGGAGACGAAATCCTCATACTCGGTGTAAGCATACTTGACGGTGAGCCGCACGCGGTCGCTCAGGGCGCGCGTGTAGGCGACCCCCAAGGTCTGCGACATGTTGTCGGTGCCATACGGCACGGTCTTCGCGGAGTTGTCCTGGAAGCTGTTGTTCGATTCGTAGTGGCTGTAATCCACGAACAGGTCGGCGTTGTCATCCAGGGCGTAGCCGCTGCTCAGCGAGAAGAACCGGTAGTTGGCATCGCTGTTCTTGACCAGGCCCGCGGCGGTGCCGCCGATGGTCGTGGCCGGTGTGCGCAGCGTATCCCAAACCAAGTTGACCGAGCCTTGCAGATACCAGCGCGCGGTGGGATTCCACGAGAGCGACTCCGACAGGATGTGTGCCTTGGTCTCCATGCTCTGGGCAAAACCGAGGCCGGCTTCCTGCGAACGGATGGTCGACTCCTGATAATCGTAACGGGTGACCGAGCGGAGGTTGCCGGTGATCCGGCGGCTCAGGCGGACATTGAAATCGTTGGTCTCAAAGTCCTGCTGGGTGATGTAGGCCGGATAACGGTCCGCCGTGGTCGTGGAACTGTCGCGGGTGGCGCGGTAATCGTTCTGCCGGGCCTTGAAGTAATACTGGAACGAGACCGACGTGCCGGCCTGCGGATACCAGTGGGCCGTGACGGCGTATTTCTGGGTGTCGCGATCGATCTTGGTGTCGCGGTCCAGGCCGACATGGGCGGCGGGGGTGCCGGGTTCGACGGTCTCGAGCTCGGTGAGGCCGCCCTCGGATTGGTTCAGCTCGATGGAGCCGTTGATCACCCAGTCCTTGGCCGCCTTGTAGCGGACTTCCAGACTTTGGGTGCGGATATCCCAGTCCTTGTTGCTGCGGCTTTCAATCTCTTCGATCGCGGTGACGAAGCCCGGGCCGCCGCCGACATTGGTTTCCTCCATGTCGGCCACGCTCTTCCAGTCGAGCTTCTCGAAGCGCAGCGACGGCACGACGGTGAGATTCTTCGTCGGACGGTAGGCGCCGCTGATGGTGGCGACGGTCTGCTCCATCTCGGATTCGCCGTGCAGGCCGTAGAAGCCCTCGTCGCGCTGCTGGCGACCGGCGGCGACCGGATCGAAGACCGCATCATAAACCTGTCCGTAGATGCGGCTGCCGCTCAACACGGTGTCGATGGTCGTGCGGGCCACGGCCGTGGTGAGGGTGAAGACTTCGCTGACCTGATTGAGGTAGGAACCGCGCATCTGGAAGAGGTCGAAATCCTGGCCTTCCTTCTGGGTGAGCTTGCGGTCGGACGACTCCCCGGGGCGCCGGTTCATGTTGCGGGTGTTTTCGTAATCGCCCTCATCCACGCGCACGCCCAGGCCCCACTCCTGCGTCTCCAGTTTCTGGGAGACATCGGCGGTGAGGATGTGACGCTTCTCGTCGATGGTCATGAAGGCCGGGGTAATGTAGCGGGTGTTGGCCGCGTTGACGGCAAGGCCCGTGTCGGCCCAGGACGTCGAGTCCTTGGTGCCCTTGCGGGTCAGGTAATCGTAACGCACCTTGACGTTGACCTTGTCTTCCGGGGTGTAGCCGGCCTCGAACCACAGGTTGCCGCGATCGACCGAGAGGTCCTCGTCGAAGAGACGGGCCATGTAGCCGGTGGGCTGCCAGTAGCCGCCCATGCCGTCGTAGTAGGTGCGGAACTCCTTGTAGCCGAACTTGAGGTAGCCGACGTCCTCGCGGGTGATCGTGAGATCGAAGAGGTAGTCGTTTTCCCCGGCGAGTGCGCGGCCCTTGAGGACGAGACCGGTGGTATCGTCGAGTTCCCGTTTGTAGAGCAGGCTCTCGATGCCGCCGAAGCCGTCCTCGACCTGTTGGTGGTTGCGCTGGAAGGCCGGGGCGTGACCGCTGACCGAATTCATCCCGAAGGCGAAATCGACATGGTTTTCGTAATCCTCCTGCGCCGACAGCCCCGGGGCCGCGGCCAGAAGTCCGGCACAGGCCAGCGCCATCGCCGGCCGGCGGAGTGAGTGGAGAAGAGATTTGGTATTCATCGCTTGGTCCCTGTGATTTGCGGGGTTGGTGTTAGAAGCGGAGCGAGGAGCTGATGTGGGAGCCGTGGACGGCCTCGTGGCAGCCGGCGGACCAGCAGGTGCCGCGGTTGAGGAAGGCGGCGTGATCGCGCCCGCCGATGAGCAGACCGGTGGCGGTTTGCTCCTGGAAGTGGCACTGCAGGCAGAGGTTCGCGTTGCGGGACTTGAGCATCTTGGCGTTCATCGAGCCGTGCGGGCTGTGGCAGACCACGCAGCCTTCGCGGGAGGCTTCGTGCTCGAACACATACGGACCGCCCTGTTGCACGTGGCACTTCACGCAGGAGTCGTTGACGCCCTGCAGGCTGCTGACGCCGCCAGCCACCGCATCACCGTTGTGCGGGTCGTGACAATCGCTGCAGCTCATCTTGCCTTCGCCGATCGGGTGGCTGCTGGCCAGGCTGAACTCGCCGCGCTTGTCGGTGTGGCACTGGTAGCAGGTCTCGGGCGAGCTGCCGGGATTGACGATCGTGCCGGCCCCGCCGCCGGACCTGACGTGCAGGGAGCCGGGACCGTGGCAGGCTTCGCAACCGATCTCCCCGCCGTTCTCACCGTTGACCATCATTTTGGCGTGGGTGGCGTCGTGGAAGGAGGAGGTGACGTTTTCGTGGCAGTCGGCGCATTCGCCGGAGCCGACAAAAGTGGCACCGGCCACTGAAGGCGGCGCCACGATGGTGCGATTGGTCATCACACAGGAAATCAGGAGCAGGCCCCAGATGGCCGAGCCACCAAAGAGGAGGACATTTTTGGTCCAGCGTAGACGGGTTTTCATAACGGTTGAGATCACGCCTTGGTGAGGCAGTTGGGTTAGGTGAGGTGCTTAGCAGTGTGGATTGATAATCGCAAAATATGGCCGAGCCCGCTGCTCATCGCTTGCCAATCGTTGCGCACGGCTTGTCTTCGGAAAACGGGATAAGTTCCGCTAACAAGCCGTTTCAGGTCATTGGTAGAAAATAATTTGCGCATATGCACACTCCCATTTGCACAAACCTTCATCCATCAGTTTTTGTCGCGGGCATGCAAACTGTGCATTAGTTGAAATCCTCAGCAGGGTTGGCTGATTCGACCGGACGAAGGGGTGGGCAAGCCATAGCACGCCGGGCCGGGCGGGCAAGCAAACTCGCTGGCAGGCGGCGGGGTCAGATCGGCCACAAGGTCACACCCAATCGCCGGTTCCCGAAGCAGGCCCAATCCAACGCGCGTTGAGGGCAACGCGCGCCACCTCATTTGCTTTTGGGCTGTAGGGCGGGTTTCCATACCCCGCCTCGAATGCTGCAAGTGTTTCAGACCAAGACGGGGTTCGGAGACCCCGCCCTACAATTTCCACGACGTAGTGCCCAATCGCTGCACGCGATTGGTGTCGGCCGGCCCGGCCAGCCAAAAAACAAAGCGGCCCGCGGTAAACCCGCGGGCCGGTGACGTGAGGTTTGGGCTCGATTTAGTGACCGAGCCGGGACGCCATCGCGTAAACGATCAGGACCAGCAGCACGAGGCCGGTGCCAAAGAACATGAAGCCCATGGCCTTCGCCATCTTCTTGCGGCCCTCCCACTCGTCCTTCACGCGATACTCGTCGAGCCGGCCGCTGGCAACCAGGCGGTCATACCAGCGCTTGCGCTCGTGCAGCATCTCGGAATGGGAGATGCGGCCGGAGAAGATCACCGTGTCCATCGGGAACTTCTCGATGCGGAAATGCGTGTTGAAGAAATGGAAGGTGAAGATGAAGCCCGCAGCCAGGAGCGCCTCGTCGGAGTGGATCACCTGGGCGATGTTGATGATCCAGCCGGGCAGGAACATCGTGAAGAAGCTCGGGAACCACAGGATGAGGCCCGAGATGCCGATCATGAAGATGCCCCAGAACACCGCGAAGTAGTCAAAGCGCTCCCAGTAGGTCCAGCGGTCGAACTGCGGCCGCGGGCCCTTGCCGAAGAACCATTTGTTGTGCGCCACGAAATCATGCCAGTCCTGGAAGGACGGCACCATCGAGTCCGGCCCGAAGACCGTCTGCCAAACGCGCTTCACCTCGAAGCGGCCCGTCTGTTCGTTGCGCAGCGCGCCGCGCCGGCGCCAGAGAGAGATCACCAGTTCACCCAGGTGCAGGATGAAATAGGCGAAGGTGACGATGGCACCGAAGTGATGCAGCGTCCGCGCCACGCCGGGGCCGCCGACGAGATCAAAGATGACCCGCGCCCACTCGGTGTAGTAGAACTTGAGCGGCATGCCCGTGACGACGAGCAGCAGGAAGCTGGTGACGACCATCAGGTGCAGCATGCGTTCGAAAGGCGTGAAGCGCGTGTATTGCACGTCGTCCTTGTGCTGCTGGACGATGGCCTCGCGGAAGGTCTTCGAGTCGTGCAGGTAGAGGTAGATCGAGCGAATGAGCCACAGCAGCGTGTGCAGACCGAAGAAGAGGAAGACGCCGATCAACAGGGACGTCATGAACAGGAAAACCTTGTTCAGGATGGGATAGTTTTCGCCGTCCATCGGGTTGGCGTGCGGCTGATAAAGCGTGAAGCCGGCGGTGGCGCCAGGATGGCACTCCTGGCAGGTCTTGAGAATCTGGTCCTCGGACAGCCGGGACCGTGGATCGCTGACCGGGAAGACGTCGTGATGGCCGTGGCAGTCGTAACAGGCGGCGACATCGGCCGCGACGTTGGGACGGCCGAGCGCCATGGCCTTGCCGTGGTAGGTGTCGCGATAATGGGTCAGCCGGTCCTCGTGACACTTGCCGCAGCTCTGGTCGCTGGCCTGCTTGAAATGCGCATTCGCGGGTTTCTCGATGTCGTGTGCGCTGTGGCAATCGGTGCAGACCGGTCCCTGCGGGTCGCCGCGCAGCAGCAGCTGGCCGTGCACGCTGGCGTTGTAGGTCTCCTCGATGCCGAGGTGGCAGGTGCCGCAGGTCTCGGCGATGTTGGCGTGGTTGGAACGCGAGGTCTTGTCGACGCTGCGCTTGATGTCATGCACGCCGTGGCAGTCGTTGCAGGAGGGCGCGACCACCAGGCCCATCTTCATCAGCGCCTGGCCGTGAATGCTGTCGAGGTAATGGGCCGAGGCTTCGCTCTGCCCCATGCGGTATTCCGTGGTGAGTTTGGAGTTGTCGTGGCAGGTGCCGCAGGTCTGCGGAAGGTTGAGCTTGAAGACCGGGGAATCGAACTGCTTGACCGGCACCATCTCATGGGTGCCGTGGCAGCTGGCGCAGGAGGCCGCGTCGGTCCCGCCCATCTTGGTGCTCATGCCATGGATGCTGGTGGCATACTGGTTGACCGCGTCCTCGTGGCAGGTGGCGCACTGCGCGGGCGGCAACACGTCGTCGTGCGGCGTCTCGGTGATGCCGGCGTGGCAGTCCACGCAATTGAGCGCACCGTGCACGGACTTGGCGAACAACTCGGGGCGCACCCCCACCCACTGCTCCGGTTCGCCTTTCTTTGGTGAGATGAACTCAGCCTCGTGGCAATCCATGCAATCGCTGTTGGGCACGGCGGGCGGCTCGACGATGAGCGCGGTCGCGGACTGGGCCGACAACAGGCACGGAGCCAAGGCAAGGAGCAGAACCAGACCGGGTAGTCGCAGGGCTTTCATAATGCGGGGTCAGTATGAGGGTTGTTTATTCCTTACGCTACGCAGCCGTTGCGGGCTGCTGGTCGTTTCTTGACCGAAAATGACGCGCCCGCGGTCTGCGGTGACAACCGCGGGCGCCAGGGCTCAGGCCGGCGGCGGAGGACCGGCTCCGGGTTGGGTTTCGTGGTCGGCGGCACCGGTCTCCTTGCGCGCAGCCTCCTCAGCGGCCTTCAATTCGGCCAGATGCAGCGGATGCTCCTCGAGCATTTCCTTTTCCGACATGCGTCCGGTCAGCCAGGAGAGATTCATCGGGTAGATGTCCGGATTGAAGATCACGAAGTAGAAGTGCCAGACCACGATCGCCAGGCTCGCGAGCACGGCCTCGTAGAAGTGGACCGTCCGCGAAATGTCGAAGCCGAGCTTGGTGAAATAGCCCATCGAGGTGTTCTCAAACCACAGCACGATACCGGTCACCGTCATCAGCAGCGTGCCCCAGACCATGGCCCAGTATTCGGCCTTCTCGATGTAGCTGAAGCGGCCGAACGCGGGTTTGGTCGGCGCGAGCCCGACGTTGTAGCGCAGGACCTTGATCGGGTCGGTGACATCGCGCCACCGCGGCAGGAGATCGCAGCACAGTTTCCGGCCGGCGGGGCTGAACGCCAGGTAGGCGATGTGCCAGACTCCGGCCACCACCATCACGACACCGGCGATGCGGTGCGAAAGGCTGCGCCATTCAAAGGCCTGGTCGCTGAGGCTGCGGATGGCCACCACCCACCACGCCTCGGGGTAGCGCAACATGAAGCCGGTGATCACGAGCACGGTGAAGCTGAGCACGAGCACGGCGTGCTGGAGCCGCTCGTGCACGGTCATGCGCAGATACAGCCGGTGGGCCACATGCTCCTCCTCGATCTCGCCCTTCTGGATCGCGAGCTTGCGCCGGACCTTCTTCACGAAGTCGAGCAGGTTGTGCAGCGCCATGCCACCGACCACCAGAATGATCAGCCAGACGTAGATCGTGGAAATCCAGTAGAGCCACGGCGAACTGTCGCGGTCGCTTTCGCTGGCGTGCACCGCGCCGACTGTGAACCGCGTGTTGGCCCCGGGGTGGCACTGGCCGCAGGTCTGCACCAGGTTGTCGCGATGCACGGAAGACGTGGGGTCATACTGCGATTTGATGGCGTGGTCGCCGTGACAGCTCGCGCAATTGACCACATCGACCGCGCCGCCGCGGACCGCCAGCCCGTGATAACTGTCCGTGAACGTCTGGAAGGTGCGGCTGGAAAGACCGTAACGGCGGGAGAGCCGCACCGAGTTGTGGCACTCGGCGCAGACCTGCTGCGCGAGGTTGGACTTGTGCACGCGCGATGCGGGATCGGTGGGCCGGCTGATCGAGTGCTCGCCGTGGCAGCTGGTGCAATCGGCCGAGTCGAGGTTGCCGCGGGCCAATGCGGTGGCGTGCACACTGGAATCATACAACTCGGCCTCCGCCGCATGGCATTTCGCGCAGGTCGAGGCAATGTTCATGCGGTTGACCCGGGCATCGCCCACAGCGGCCTTGTTCATCGCGTGCGCCCCGTGGCAATCCACACAGCCCGCCGCGGCCGCGTTGCCTTCCACCAGGGCGGCGCCGTGCACCGACTGGTCGAAAGACGACACAAACTTCGCCCCCAAGATGCTCTTCGACGCCACCTCGGCATTCTCCACATGGCAGGACTCGCACAGCCTCGCCTCCGCCAGTTTGAGTTCCACCGGCGAAAGCGGCGAATGCGTGGGCGAGAGGTTTTCGCGGTGGCAGGTCAGGCAATCCGGCTCGATGCGCTCCTTCATTCCGGCACGAAACGCGTGGGCCGAACCCAGGTATTCCTGCGCCTCCGTTTCATGACACTGACCGCACGAGGCGGTCTGCCGCGCGGGAGTGAAGGCAAACCCGGGATCCTTGATCCCCACCGTCTCGTGGCTCCCGTGGCACGCGGTGCAATCGGTGTCGCGCCCGGCCGGCATCGGTTCCAGCCCGAGCCGCGGGTGAAACGCGTGCGATTCGCCCAGGTTCTCATGACAATCCGTGCAGCGCACAGCGGGCAGCTTGTCATCATGAGGCGTCTCGGTGATGCCTTCGTGACAATCCACGCAGTCGAACTGGCCGTGCACGGAACGCGCAAACAGTTCCGGCCGTACCCCGATCCACTTCTCGGGCTGCCCCTTGCCCCCGGAAACCAGCTCCGCCTCGTGACAGTCCATGCACTCGCTGTTGGGGACCGACGCACCGGCGCCTCCGGCCAGCAGCGCGGCCCACAGGGCCGACACCAGCATACCCACCCGGTGCAACGCGATTAACCGAGGGTCTCTCATGGCAGTGTCCCCATGATAATCCCTAATGCCCCGGGTTCACTACGCAGCCTTTGCGGGCTGCTGCTCGTATTTTGGCCAATCGAACGTGTGCAGCCCGGACCCTGCGAGCAAGCCTCGGGGCGATAACCAATCGCCCGCAGCTTTTGACTGCCTTGCGCAGGGGCGCGCCTTGTGCGCGCCCGTGAGCGCAACAGGACTGTCGCATGGGCGTGATCAAGCCACGCCCCTGGAACATTTTCAGGAATTTCGCACCCGCGCTTGAGGGCGCAGCCCGAAAGCGTGGCCGCTGGGAGACCATTCTACTGCCCAGCAGAATCGCTTCTGCTCCCCACTTCGCCAAGCCTACGAAGGGCACGGCCAACGCAGCCACACTTCAACCTAAACTGCTCTAAGCCGGACTTTGGCGCGGTCGCGCCGGCAGAGGCAGACCGCCGGGCTGCCCGCGGGCGCGTACGAGGCGCGCCCCTGCATCAGGCAGTCCAGCAGTCCAAAAACCAAGGCCGCGCGTCTTACTGGTTCATGCCGTTGTGGCAGTCGGCGCAGGTCAGCACGTCATCCAACTCGCCGCCGGGGTGATCAAATTCCAGGCCGCGGGCGGAAAGCATGTCGAGCTGGGCCCCGGTGCCCTGCGCCAAAATCGAGTGGCACGACGAACAGTCGCTGTGGCTGACCGTCTCGCCGGTCTCGGTCTGGTGCATGCCATCGTGGCAGCGGAAGCAGCCCTGCCAGTCCTTGTGGCCGATGTTGTTCGGGTAAACCCGCCAGTCGGCCTGACGGAAGGGGAAGATCGACTGGGCAAAAACGGCCTGCACCTCGGCAATCGCGGCCGGCAGCAACGCGGCGTATTCCGGTTGCGGATACTTCTCGCGCAGGTAGGCCTCGATCAGGGCCGGGGCTTCCTCATCCACCGTGATGGCCTCCTGCGTCATCGCCGCCACGGCGTGGCGTTTGATGTAGGGCAGCCCGCGGGTGAGTTTGCCGGCGGCCATGGACTTCTCGACCATGTCGTTGGCGGTCGGGAAGGTGTGCGCGGGCCGGTTGTGGCAGTCCATGCAGTCCATCACGCGGATCTGGTCCGACGGTGGCTCGCCCTCGAACTCCTCGGTGCGAAACACCTTCGTGGTGTTGTCCTTCAGGTTGGTCACGCGCATCCACGGGATTTCCTGCCGGTCCTCGTCGGTCGCGTAATACTCGACCTTTTCAAATTCGTTCACGTGCCAGTGGATGCCGCCGCCGCCCTTCTGGCCGGGCTTGTCGGTGTTCACGTGCATCAGCATGCGCGCGGTGTAGGGCGTGTTCTCCTCGTCGGAGAGGAAATGCTCGTAGTTGATCTCGATGTTGCCGTGGAATTTTTCCGGCCAGTGGCACTTCTCGCAGATGTCCTGCGCCGGGCGGAGATTGTGCAGCGGGGTCTCAATGGGTCGGTTGTAATCGGTGATGGTGTAGGCGATGAGCTGGCGCACACCGCTCAACTTGGCCTTCACAAACCAGACCGCGCCGGAGCCGATGTGGCAGTCCACGCAGTCCACCCGCGCATGCGCCCCGCGCTGGTAGGTGACGTATTCCGGATTCATCGCCGTGTGGCAGACCTCGCCGCAGAAGGCGTTCGACTCGGCCACATGATAGGTCTGGTAACTGCCGAAGGCGCTGAGCACCAGGAAGCCCACCGCCCCGATGCCGAACAAAACCAGCCGGCGGCGCTGGGTGGGATTGGAGAAATCCAACCGCCAGCGATCGGGCGCCGACACGTGCCTTTCCTCCCACCGCCGCTGCGCCCAGGCACCGAAAAAGAAGCACCCCAACCCCACGATCATGAACGCGGGCGCCACGATGTAGGTGAAGATGCCGAGGTAGGGATTGTTGCCCTTCCCGGTCAGATCCATCCACGCCAGAAACAGGAAGGAAAACAGCCCGCCGCCGGCCACCACCGCGCCGATGGCGCTGATCCAGTTGTTGAACGCAGAACGCGGTTGGGTTGCTCCGCCGGTGGACGGCAGGGTCGGGGTGGTATCGCTCATGGTCGGGACGTCAGGGGCAGAATAAGTACAAAAATCAACCGGCGGCGATGGCGATCACCGCCGGTGCACACACCAGACTGACAAAAGGGCTCAGCCCTTGAAAGCGCGGATGAAGGCCACGAACTCCTGGATTTCCTCGGGGGAAAGCTTGTCGGCAAAACCCTTCATGGTCTGCTTACCCTTCTCATCCGCGTAGCCCTCGGCCGTGATCTTGACGATCTCCTCGTCGGTGAAGGTGGCCTGGGCCGCGGCGTCGGTGTAATCCTTCAGCTTGAGCTTTTTGCCCACCTTGGTGTCGCCCTTGCCGTCGGCCCCGTGGCACTTGGCGCAGTGGTTGTCCCAGTTTTCCTGCACCGGGGCCGCGACACTGAGGCCGGCGCCGATCATGAATCCAACGCTGGCGAGGAAGAGTTTGGTGTGTGTTTTCATACTGACGACGTGTTTAATGGGTTGATACGTAACTGTAAAGCCAAGGCTAACCGTGGCGTGCAGAGTATGACCGCAAAGCGGGGCGCTTGCTCCGCATGATTTGGCCGGCTTTGCGCAATCCTTGCAAATCCGGCCGGCCGGTCGCGTCGCGCCGATCCGCCGTTTTCACAAGCCACGCCCCGTGCTGCGCAAAATATGCGCAGTCAGCTTGCTTCATCTCCGCCAAAATGCTGCCGTTACTGCGGGCGCAGGAACAAACTCCCCGCCCCGGCAACCCAACCCAAATTCACATTTCCCAATGAGCCTTTCCGCCGCCCGCCTTTCCCTCCTGCTGCTGCCGCTGGCCTTCGTGGCCTGCCGCAAAGCCAACGTGGAAGTTTACGACATCCCCAAGGAGTCTACCTCCGCCGTCGCGGCCACCATCCCGCCCAGTTCGCCCCACCCGGGCATGCCGGGGGTGGACGACATGACCGCCAGCAATATCCAGGTCCAATCGGCCGACAACGCCCTCACGTGGACGGTCCCCGCCTCCTGGCGGCAGAAACCCGGCTCCTCCGTGCGCAAAGGCAGCTACGCCGCCGGCCCGGAATCCAGCCCGGCCGACTGCGCCGTCACCGCCTTCCCCGGCGATGTCGGCGGCGATCTCGCCAACGTCAACCGCTGGCTCGCGCAATTGCAGCAACCCCCGGTTTCGGCCGCGGCCTTGGCCGACCTGATCACCCCGCTGCCCGTCGCCGGCCTCGACATCCGGTTGGTCGATCTCACCGGCGGCAGCGCCGACAATCCCGAACGCATGCTCGGCGCCATCGTGCCGGTGGACGGCTCCACTTGGTTCTTCAAACTCGTCGGTCCGGATGCGGTCGTGCAAGCCGAGCGCGAGGCGTTCCTGGCCCTGATCCGCTCCATCAAACCGGCCGCGCCGGCTCCCGCAGCCGCCCCGGTCGCCGCCGCCCCGGTCGCCGCCGCCCCGGCCGCTCCCGCCGCCAACGACATGGCCGCCATGGCCAACACCGCCGTGCGCACCGCCGACGGCCCCGGCCTGCAATGGACCGCCCCCGCCGGTTGGCAAAGCGAACCCGCCTCCGCCATGCGCAAGGCCACCTACCGCGTGACCGGCGCCAACGGCGCCTCCGCCGAACTCGCCGTGACCGCCTTCCCCGGCGATGTCGGCGGCGAACTCGCCAACGTCAACCGCTGGCGCAACCAGCTCGGCCTCGCCCCGATTGGTGCCGCCGAACTCGCGGCCGCCGTCACCCGCCTGAGCGTCAACGGGCTTGAGGTCGGCGTGGTCGACTTCACCAACGACGCCAGCCCCGCCACCCGTATGCTCGGTGCCATCGTGCCGTTTGGCAACGCCACCTGGTTTTTCAAGTTCACCGGCGCGCCGGAACTGCTCGAGGCCGAGAAGGCCGCGTTTTTCGCCCTGGTCCAAAGCATCCACAACTCCTGAACCATGATACCCACCCTGCTCCGCGACGTGCGTGACACGCTTGTTTCACTCAAGCTCACGGTCGTCCTCATCGTATTTTCCATCGTTCTGATCCTGGCCGCGACGCTCGACCAGGTGAACCTCGGCATCTGGGCGGTGCAGGAGAAATACTTCCGCTCCTTCGTCGTCTACTGGCAGTTCGGCGATCTCAACCTGCCGGTCTTCCCCGGTGGCTACGCCGTCGGCGGATTGCTCCTGCTCAACCTCATCGGCGCGCACATCTACCGCTTCAAGTTCACCTGGAAAAAGCTCGGCATCTGGCTCGCGCACACCGGCCTCATCCTGCTGCTCATCGGCGAACTGATCACCGGCCTGCTGCAGGATGACTACAACCTGCGCCTCGACGAGGGGCAGACCAAGAACTACTCCGAAAGCTACCGGCACGTCGAGCTGGCCGTCGTGGACACCACCGCGCCCGACAAGGACACCGTCGTCGCCATTCCCGAAAATCTGCTGCAGCAGCGCGAAACCGTGCAGCATCCGCGCCTGCCCTTCAGCGTGGCAGTCCGCGCCTACCTGCCCAATTCCAACCTCTTCATGCGCAATCCGCAAGGCGGCGAGGCGCCCATGGCCCAGGCCACCCAGGGCGCCGGCACGCGCATCATCGCCTCGCCCCTGCCGATCACCTACAACCCCGACGAGCGCAACCTCCCCAGCGCCTACGTGGAGCTGACCGGCCCCGAGGGCTCGCTCGGCACCTGGCTGGTTTCCAGCATGCTCGAGGATCCGCAAACCTTCAGCTACGGCGGCCGCACCTGGCAGATCACGATGCGTTTCGCGCGCCACTACAAACCCTACTCCCTGACGCTGCTCAAGTTCAGCCACGACCGCTATCCCGGCACCGAGATCCCCAAGAACTTCTCCAGCCGCGTGCGAATCAACACCCCCGACGGTCAGGACGACCGCGAGGTACTCATCTACATGAACAACCCGCTGCGTTACGGCGGGCTGACCTTCTACCAATCCGGCTTCGCCAACAACGACCGCACCACCGTCCTGCAGGTCGTGCGCAACCCCGGCTGGCTGCTGCCCTACATCGCCTGCACCGTGATGACCCTCGGTCTCTGCATCCAGTTCGGCATCACCCTGTTCAACTTCGTCACCCGCCGCCGCGACAAAACCGCCGCCGCGACCGCGGCCGCCGGTGCCGTCGCCAAGCCGGGCGGCGTTTACCCGCTCATCGTGCTGGGCCTGGCCGCCGCCGCCGTCCTCTACACGCTCGTGCCGCCGCGACCGCCCGCCGAATACAACCTCAACGAATTCGGCAAGCTGCCGACCTTGGTCAACGGCCGTATCAAGCCGCTCGACACGGTCGCCCGCACCACCCTGCTCGTGTTGCAGGGCCGCCAGGGCTTCAAGGCCCCGGACGGCCGCCGGCTCCAGCCGGCCGAATGGCTGCTTGATGTCATTTACCGCCCGGAGATCGCCAACACTTACCGCAACTTCGAGATCGTGCATCCCGACGTGCTCACGCTGCTCAACCTCACCCCCGAGATGGGCGACGCCAAGAAGCGCTTCAGCCTCTCGCAGTTCATCGGCGCCTTGCCCGAACTGGAACGCCAGTCCCGCATGGCCGACGCCGTCGAGCATGCCGCGCGCAACCCCTTCCAGCGCGCCGTCGTGCAGCTGCGCAACAACATCGTGCTCTTCCAGCGCCTGCAGACCACGCTCGTCGCGCCCGGCATCCCCAACTACTTGGAGAAACTCGCCGACTTCGACAACTTCGCTCCCCTCGGCGCCGCCGCCTCCGCCGCCCGCCGCGCGGGCGAGGAACACGACGCGGCCGCGGCCAAGCTCTACACCGACCTCGGCGTGAGCTTTGCCACCCTCGAGACCTACGGCTACATCCTGCCCATCCCGCCGCTCGACGCCGCCGAAAAGAACGCCGTCAACTGGCGCAATCCCGGCACCGCGCTGCGCGACAGCCTGGTTTCCGGCCAGATCGACCGCGCCGTCGCCAGCTACGTCGAGATCGGCCTCGCCTGGCGCAATTACCAGCCCGACCGGTTCAATGCCGCCGTCGCCGCCTACCGCGCCGAGGTCGACGAAAAGTTTCCCGCCTTCATGGGCAAGAGCGACGTCGAGGCACGCTTCAATTCGGCCCAGCCGTTCTATTCGAGCATGGTGCTCTACGTGGCCGCCTTCCTCGTGGCCGTGTTCTCCTGGCTCAAGTGGCCCGGCCCGCTCGGTCGCACCGCCTTCTGGCTGATGGCCCTCGCGTGGGGCGTCTCCACCATCGGCATCGCCACGCGCATGTGGCTCGAGGCGCGCCCGCCGGTCACCAACCTCTACTCCTCCGCTCTGTTCGTCGGCTGGGGCGCCGTCGCGCTCTGCCTCGTGCTCGAACGCATCTACAAAAACGCCATCGGCAGCGTGGCCGCCGGCCTCATCGGCTTCTGCACCTTGCTGATCGCGCACCACCTCTCGATGGGCGGCGACACCCTCGAGATGATGCGCGCCGTGCTCGATTCCAACTTCTGGTTGGCGACCCACGTCATCACCATCACCATCGGCTACTCGGCCACCTACCTCGCCGGGTTCCTCGCGCTGATCTACGTGGTGCGCGGCGTCTTCACCAAGTCGCTCACGCCCGACACGGCTGACGCGCTGCAGCGCATGGTCTACGGCATCGTGTGTTTTGCCACGCTGCTCAGTTTCGTCGGCACCGTGCTTGGCGGCATCTGGGCCGACCAAAGCTGGGGCCGTTTCTGGGGCTGGGACCCGAAGGAAAACGGCGCGCTCATCATCGTGCTGTGGAACGCCCTCATCCTGCACGCCCGCTGGGGCGGGTTGATCAAGGCCCGCGGCCTGATGAACCTCGCCATCTTCGGCAACATCGTCACGAGCTGGAGCTGGTTCGGCGTCAACATGCTCGGCGTCGGCCTGCACAGCTACGGCTTCATGGACGCCGCCTTCTGGTGGCTCACGATCTTCATCACCAGCCAGCTCGCGATCATTGCCATCTCCAGCCTGCCGCTGCAAACTTGGCGCAGCCCGATGCTCAAGTCCGCCGCCAAGGCCTGATCCAACATCACCCGCGTTTACTTCCGGCGCTGCGGTCTCACGGCCGCAGCGCTTTTCTTTGGCCCGCAACCTCAGCCGCGATCATGCATTTCAACCGCATGTGTCCGCCTCAGGATTTTGACGCGGCAGCGCCGGTAGGGCCGGACCGCCGGGCCGGCCGCGAATAACTCTCATTTCTCCCACCACACCGCAGCCAGCCGGTCGGCCAGCACGTCGATCAGCCGCGGGTGCGTGCCCAGCACCTCTGTGCGCGCAATCCGCAAGCCCGGGGCCGCGGCTTGCGCGCGCGCGCAAATCTGCGCGATATCACCTTCCGGCCCCGCATGCCGGCCGGGGGTGAGAAAGAGCTGCGCCACCACCACCGCGCCCTCGTTCCACCGCTCCCGCGCCAGCAGGCCCGCCAGCAGCGGCTCGTTGAAATCGTATTCGGACCCCGGCCGCCGCTCCATGCTGCAGGGCGCCACCGCTGTCACTCCCTCGCCCAAGGTGCCGGCCAGTTTCACCGCCAACGCATCCCGCACCGCCGTCACCGCCGGCACCGGGCTGCCATGATCCACCAGCGCCACGCGCACCCGGCCGCCGCCGGTGAACTCCGGGGTCAGCACGGCCTGCACGCGTTCCGCCAAAATCCGCACCAGCCTGTCGTCGCCGGATTCATACAGCGGACCCGCCACGTCCACGCGCAGCCCAGGAAAATCACCCCGCACCTTCACCGCCAGATCCGGCAGATAGTCCGTGAGCGCGCGACTGGGACCGATGAAAAACGGTACCGTCACGAAATCCGTCACGCCCCGCGCCGCCTCGCGCCGCCACACCGTCTCGACGGTCTCCGCCGGCACGCCGCCCAGCCGCTCCGCCGGCACGCGGTCGGAATGCAGCAGCGACACCGGCAGGATTTCCCGCCCGGTGCGCGCCGCCAGCGCCGCGGCGACTTCACGCAGCAACAGGGTCGCGGCCGGTTCCAGCGAACCGTTGTCAACCAGCAGGATTTTCACGGGAGCGGGACCGGTTCATCCCGCCAGCTGAAGCGACTGCATCGTGTTTTGCAATTCCGCCCAACGCACCACCTCACCCACGATGATCAGCGACGGCTGCCCCTGCAGCACCGCGCTGAACGCCGGCGCGGCCTGCAGGGTCGTCAGGTGCACGCTCTGCGTCGGCAACGACGCATTGGCCACCACCGCGACCGGCGTCGCACCACCGAGTCCGCCCTCGCGCAACGCCGCCGCGATTTCCGGCAGCCGGCGCACGCCCATGTAAATGCACAGCGTCGCACCCGTGCGCGCCAGCGCCGCCCAATCCACCCCGGGCCGCTCGGCCGCTTTGCCGGCGCATTCGTGGCCGGTCACAAAAATCACCGCCGAAGCATGGTCGCGGTGCGTCAACGGAATGCCCGTGCCCGCGCCCGCGGCGATCGCCGCCGTCACGCCCGGCACCACGTCGTAAGGAATCCCGGCCGCCGCCAAAGCCTGCATCTCCTCGCCGCCCCGGCCAAAGACCAGCGGATCGCCGCCTTTCAACCGCACCACGTGCGCCCCGGCCCGCGCCTCCTCGATCAGGATCGCCGTGATGCGCTCCTGCGGTTGCGAGTGCTGCCCGGCCCGCTTGCCCACATAAATGCGCCGCGCCGTTTCGGGCGCGAATTCCAGCAACGCCGGGTTGGCCAAATCGTCGTAAACCACCACCTCCGCCGCCGCCAGGGCCCGTTGCCCGCGCAGCGTCAACAGGTCCACCGCCCCCGGCCCGGCCCCGACCAGCGTCACCCGGCCCGATTTTGCCTCCCTGTCATATAAATACTTTTGTTCTTTACTCATCTAGTGCTCTTTTTCTTTAGTTCCTGACTCAATTAATCAACTCCAATTTTTGTCATGTCTGCAATTGATACCAAAAACGTAAGCCACAACGAGTTATTGAAGGAAAGCAATCCCACGCTGGCCGGCGGTCTCGCCGCCACCATGGCCGATCCGACCACCGATCGCTTCTCCGACGACGACACGCAGTTCCTCAAATTTCACGGCGCCTACCAGCAGGACGACCGTGATCTGCGCAAGACGGGCAAGAAATACATGATGATGGTCCGCAGCCGCATCCCCGGCGGCGTGATGACCGCGCGGCAGTGGACCGTGTTTGACGACCTTGCCACCCAATACGGCAACAACACCCTGCGCCTCACCACCCGCCAGTGCATCCAATTTCACGGCGTGCTGAAGTCAGGCCTCGGCCCGTTGATCAAGCGCATCAACGAATCGCTGCTCTCCACCCTGGCGGCCTGCGGCGACGTCAACCGCAACGTCACCGCCTCGCCCACGCCGGCCACCACGAAGGCCCGCGACGAGGTTTATGCCGACGCGCTGCGCACCGCCCTCGCGCTCGCCCCCAAGACCCCGGCCTACCACGCAATCTGGATCGACAACGTGCAGCTCGATCTCGAGGCCCCGGAACAGAAAAATTTCCGGGACCCGCTCTACGGCGAGACCTACCTCCCGCGCAAATTCAAGATCAGCTTTGTCGTGCCGCCGGTGAACGACATGGATGTCTTCACCAACGACCTCGGCTTCATCGCCATCGTCGAAAACGACCGGGTGGTCGGCTACAATGTCGCCGTCGGCGGCGGCATGGGTCGCAGCCACGGCAACGTGCAGACTTTCCCGCGCCTCGCCGACGTGATCGGTTTCGTCACGCCCGAAAACGTCATCCCCGTCGCCAAGGCCGTGCTCACCACCTTCCGCGACTTCGGCGACCGGGCAAACCGCAAACACGCCCGTTTCAAATACGTGGTCGAGGAACGCGGGGCCGCCTGGACGCGCGACGAGATCAACCGCCGCGCCGGGCTCACGCTCGAACCCGCCCGCGCCTACGCCTTCACCACCACCGGCGACCTTTACGGCTGGCACCGCGCCGTCGACGGCAGCCAGTTCCTCACGCTCTACGTCGAGACCGGCCGCATCAAGGACGTCGCGGGCCACACCCTGAAAGCCGCGTTGCGCGCCGTGGCGGAACAATTCCCGCACCTCGAATTCCGCATCTCGGCCAACCAAAACATCATTCTCGCCAACGTGCCCGAGGCCGACCGCGTCGCGATCGACGCCTTGCTCGCGTCGCACGGCGTGAAAACGGCCAACCAGGCCTCCGTGCTCCATGCCGCGTCAATGGCCTGCCCCGCCCTGCCGACCTGCGGCCTCGCGCTCGCCGAATCCGAACGCATGCTTCCCGGTTTCATCGATCGCATCGAGAAACTCGGTGGCGAACTCGGCCTCGGCGGCGAAGAAATCGTGATCCGCTCCACCGGCTGCCCCAACGGTTGCGCCCGGCCCTACATGGCCGAGATCGCCTTCGTCGGCAAAGCCCCCGGCCGCTACCAGCTCTGGCTCGGCGGCAACGCCGCCGGCACCCGTCTCAACCGGCTCTACCGCGACGTCATCCGCGAGGCCGAGCTCGAAACCGAACTCGGCCCCATCCTGCAACGCTGGAAAAACGAGCGCACACCCGGCGAACGCTTCGGCGATTTCGCCGCCCGCGTCCTCTGGCCCGAACTCGATTCCGCCCAGACCCCGACAAACTGAATCGGGTAGGGCGCGCTGTCCCCAGCGCGCCGCCCCCACACCGCACCATGACCCAGGAACAAATCGACACTTGGAACCGCGAACTGCGCGGCCGGTCCCCGTCGAAAATCACCGCGTGGGCGATTGCGCAGGCGCCCGGTCAGGCGATCGTCTCGACCAACTTCCGGCCTTTCGAGGCCGTGGTCCTGCATCTCGCCGTGCAGGCCGAGCCGTCCATCCCCGTGCTCTGGGTGGACCACGGTTACAACCGCCCCGCCACCTACCACCACGCCGAACAGCTGCGCCGCCGGCTCAACCTCGACCTGCGCGCCTACCTGCCGCGCCTCTCCGCCGCGCATCGCGACGCCGTTTACGGCCCCGTGCCCGACACCACCGACGAATCGGCGCTGAAACTCTTCAGCGCGCAGATGAAACTGGAGCCCTTCCGGCGCGGCATGAGCGAACTCGCGCCCAAGGTCTGGATCACCGCCCTGCGCCGCGTGCAAAATCCCAACCGCGCCGAGCTCGACATCGTCTCGCTCGACCGGAATTTCGGCACCCTCAAGGTCAGCCCCGTCTTCCATTGGAGCGATGCCGACATGGAGCGCTACCTGGAGGAACATGATCTGCCCAACGAGTGGGATTACTTCGATCCCGCCAAGGCCGACGAAAAACGCGAATGCGGCCTCCACGCCGCCTGGGGCAAAGGGGCCGTCCAAACCGTCGAGCAAGGCGCCGGCATCTGAACATGAACCGTGTCGAGTCATCTGGTTGTAGGGCGGGATCTCCCGATCCCGCCTCACCGGTTTGCGCACAAGGCGGGGTCAGCGACCCCGCCCTACAGACCTGACACCTACCCGCTACTCACTACCCGCTACTCGCTACTTTTCTTCCGTGTCCAACTACCATCTCGATCACCTGCAGTATCTCGAAACCGAGGCCATTCACATCATGCGTGAAGTGGCCGGCGAATTTGAGCGCCCCGCCATCCTGTTCTCCGGCGGCAAGGACTCCATCTGCCTGCTGCGCCTCGCCGAAAAGGCCTTCCGCCCGTCCGACCTCCCGATGCCGTTGCTCAACGTCGACACCGGGCACCATTTCCCCGAGCTCAACGAATTCCGTGACCGCCGCGCCGCGCAACTCGGCGCGAAGCTCATCGTGCGCAAGGTCGGGGACGCCATCGCCACCGGCATCGCCACGCCCGCGCCCGGCGAGATCAGCCGCAACCGCCTGCAAATCCCCACGCTCCTCGCCGCCGTCGAGGAATTCCGCTTTGACTGCCTCATCGGCGGCGCTCGCCGTGACGAGGAAAAGGCCCGCGCCAAGGAACGTTTCTTTTCGTTCCGCGACAGCTTCGGCCAGTGGGACCCCAAGAACCAACGGCCCGAGATCTGGAACCTTTACAACACCCGCGTAAATCCCGGCGAGCACATGCGCGCCTTCCCCATCTCCAACTGGACCGAGATGGATGTCTGGGAATACATCAAGCGCGAGCAGCTCGAGGTGCCGTCGATTTATTTCACCCATCCCCGTCAGTGCGTGCGCCGTGGCGGCCAGTGGCTGCCCGTCACCGACCTGCTCCCGCCCAAGCCCAACGAGGAAGTGCGCGAGCTCAACGTGCGCGTGCGCACCATCGGCGACATCATCAGCACCGGCCTGATCGAGTCGCCCGCCGATGATGTGGACGACATCCTCGCCGAGATCGCCGCCGCCCGCGTCACCGAACGCGGTTCCCGCGCCGACGACAAGTCCTCCGAAGCCGCCATGGAAGACCGGAAAAAGCAGGGCTATTTTTAACCACCAACCGGGCGCGGCCTGCTGCCGCAACCTGCAGGGGCGTGGCTTGACCACGCCCGCCACCCGCACGACCAAGTCCAAAAACCATCCCTTTACGCCTCATGTCAGTCGCCACCGCCTTAACTCCGGACTCCGGGCTCCAATCTCAAAACGCCACAATTCAATCCACGATTGATTTGTTGCGCTTCAACACCTGCGGCTCGGTCGACGACGGCAAGTCCACCCTCATCGGCCGTTTGCTCTACGATTCCAAGTCGATCATGGAGGACCAGCTCGAAGCGCTCGAGCGCTCCGCCGACCTCACCGGCGGCGGCCAGATCAACCTCGCCAACCTCACGGACGGCCTGCGCGCGGAGCGCGAGCAGGGCATCACCATCGACGTCGCCTACCGCTACTTCGCCACCCCGCGGCGCAAGTTCATCATCGCCGACACCCCCGGCCACGTCCAATACACGCGCAACATGGTCACGGGCGCCTCCACGGCCAACCTGTCGATCATCCTCGTCGACGCGCGCGCCGGCGTCATCGAGCAAAGCCGCCGCCACACCTGCATCGCGTCGCTGCTGCGCATTCCGCACCTCGTCGTCGCCGTCAACAAGATGGACCTCGTCGGCTGGTCCGAGGCGCGTTTCAACGAGATCCGCGCCGAGTTCGAGAAGTTCCTCCCGCGCCTCGACATCAAGGACGTCAAGTTCATCCCCATCAGCGCGCTCAACGGCGACAACGTCGTCACCCTTTCCGACAAGACCCCGTGGTATTCCGGCCCTTCGCTGCTCGGCCACCTCGAGACCGTGCACATCGCCAGCGATTGGAATCTGCAAGGCTTCCGCTTCCCCGTGCAATGGGTCAACCGGCCCAACCGGCCCGATGATCCGGCCCTGCACGACTTCCGCGGCGTCAGCGGCCAGATCGCCGGCGGCGTCGTGCGCACCGGCCAGCAGGTCATGGTGCTGCCCGGCGGCATCACCACGCGCGTGGCGGAGATCCACACCTTCGACGGTCCGGTGGACGAGGCTTTCTGCCCGCAATCCGTCACCCTGCTGCTCGAACACGACGTCGATGTCAGCCGCGGCCAGATGATCATCGGCATGGAAGACCTGCCCGGTGCCGGCACCGAATTCTCCGCCAAAATCTGCTGGATGCACCCGCGTGCGCTCACCGCAGGCCGCAAGTTCCTGCTCAAGCACACCTCGCTCACCACGCAGGCCATCGTCGGCGAAATCACGCACCGCATCGACATCGCCACGCTCGAACCCGGCCCCGCGCCGTCCGGCCTGGAGCTGAACGACCTTGGCGAAATCCGTCTGCGCACCGCCAAGCCGCTGGTTTACGACGGCTATCACACCAACCGGCTCACCGGTTCGTTCATCCTCATCGAACCCGGCACCCACGCCACCGTCGCCGCCGGCATGCTCCTCCCGCCCAAGGCCGTCGTCAAACCCGACGACGCCGACTTCGTAATCTGACCCCGCTCAAGCGGTAGCCCGGGAGCCGCGGCCTCCGCGCCACCCGTTTCCGCAAAGTAGCCGCGTTTGCGTCCGCCGGACGAAAGCGTGGCATGCCGGTGGCCACGTTTTCGGGTTGCTCCTCCAAACGCAGCTACGAAGCCCGTGGCCCGAATCAACCCGGTGCAAACGCCCGCGACAGTTTCACCACCCGCTCCGCCGGCGCATACCAGCCCTTCGGCGCGTAATGGTCGGTGTGCAGAAAACACTGCACCCGCAATTCATCACTGCCGGGCGTGAAGGTCAGCAGCCGGCTCATCGGCACCGACAGTTTTACATGATGGCGGGTCAGCGCCGCGACATTGAGGAACGTCGTGCCGCCCCAGCGCTTTTCGAGGTGCGATTTGCCGCCGGCACGATCGTCGGGATGCGTGTGCGTGTGGCCGCCCAGCCACAAATCAACCGCGCCGGGATGCGCCTCCAGATACGCTTCGAACCGCTGCGCGTCGGGCACGCTGTCGGTCCAGTAAAGATACGACGCACCCTGCGGCGAACCCTGCGCCTTGTACCCGTGGTAATGGCTTATCCAGGCGCCGTCCGCCCCGCGCACAAAACCCTCCCACTCCCCCGAGGCCACCGTGGTGTTTTTCAACACGTAATGGTGCATCGTGATCACGATGTCGTCGCGGTGCGCCTCCACCTGCTCCCGCCACCAGCGAAAAGTTTCTCCGGACACCACCCCGCCCGGATTCCCGCCGAGCGGTCCGCGCCCGATGGTTTGGGACGGTTCGTTGATGTCGCTCATCAACAGAAAAACCAGGTTGCCCGCGCGAAATTTGTAGCGCTCCCACGTGCCCTCGACCGGATACGGCCGTCGCGCCCCGTCCACTCCGGAGCACGCGGTGTTTTCACCCAGCGGATCGATCCACTTGCGAAACCACCAAGCCGGCGGCTCGTCCAGCCCGCTGCGATCGTGATTGCCGCACACATCGTAGATCGCCTCGCGGCGGTGCCGCCGCAGCGCACCAAACTGCCGCACGACCTCGGCGCCCTCCGCATCATCCGGCACGCCCTGCCCGCCCGAGTAATCACCCGCGTTAAGCGCAAGGTCCCAATCAAAGGCCGATTCCGCATCACGGATCGCCTCGGCCAGGCTTTCCCGGCCGCGTTTCAGGTCGGTGCCCACATGGGCATCGCCGCAGGCCCAGATGCGAAACGGTTCCATGTCCGGACCATGCAAAAGCCGGCCGCCAGCGCCAAGGGCAAAACCGGTTGATCAGCGAAGCTGGAACCAAACGCTGGAGGGGCGACCTCCGCGTCGCCCGTCTCCGAAAAGTAGCCGCGTTGGAGCGCAGCGACAACGTGGTTTCCCAGTGGCCACACTTGGCTGAATCTCGCTCCGCTCGGAACGCCTTTGGCTCAAGCGGCTACGACATTTCAGAAAATGCGCTGGAGACCGCCTGACGAAAGCGTGGCATGCCAGTGGCCACGCTTTCGGGTTGCCCCTCAAGCGCAGCTACAAAACGCATCCCGTTGGTGCGGCTTCCCCGTGACGCGCGGGCGTCGAATCGCCCTTCAATACCACCCCTCCGCCCACGCCGTCTCATACATCGCGATGATGTTTTCCGTTGGCGAGACCGGCTGGATGTTGTGACATGGCGCCAGAATGTAACCGCCGCCGGCCCCGAGCAGGTTCATGCAATCGCGCACCTCGCGCCGCACGTCATCCACGCTGCCGTGCGGCAGCACGTCCTGATTGTCCACGCCGCCGTGGAAACAGAGGTCCGCGCCGAAATCACGCTTCAGCGCCCCCATCTCCATGCCCGGGCACACGTGCTGGATCGGGTTGAGGATATCGACGCCCAGCTCGATGAAATCGGGGATGATCCGGCGGATCGCCCCGTCGTCGTGGTGCATCACCAGTGCGCCGGCCTGATGCGCGAGGTCGATGAACTTTTTCTGCAGCGGCTTGAACCAGCGCCGGTAGCTCTCCGGGCTGATCATCAGGTCGTGTTGTGAACCGTAATCGTCGGTCACCTGCGTGAGGTTGATCTTGCCCTTGCCCGCTTCAAAAAAGCGGTTCGCGTAATCCCAGCAAAACGCCGTGATGCGTTCGAGCATGTATTCCGTGAGCTCGGGCTCGGCGACGAGATCCATGCAGCTCTGCTCCAGCCCGCGGATGTGGTTGTGCCAGAAAAACGGCGCCACGTAGCAGCCCTCGATCGCATGCTCCGGCCACGCATCGCACTGCGCCTCGATCGTCGAGAAGTCATACCAGTCCGCGCTCGGCCAGTGGAACGCCTCCAGCTCCGCCAGCGTCGTGGCGTGCTCCAACGGCGCGGCGATGCGCTCGGAATAGCGCCCCGTGCCGTAATCGACCTCGCGCACCGTAACCCACCACGGCGGCACCTGCCGGGAACCATCGCCCAGCACCCGCTCGGGCGGCCCGACGTAGCGCGGGCTCACGCCGACGATCTTGTCGAGATGCAGCCTCGTCCAAAGCTCGGGTTCGGTCGCCACGCCGCAGTGCGCCAGCAGTCGGTCGCGCACCTCGGGCGTCATCCAAATGTCGAGGGGTATGCGGTCGGGTTTTCCGCGGCGGGCCGCGGTGAGGATGCGTTCACGCGGGGTCATCATGGCAGTCCCGCCATGCACGCGCCAAACGCGCGCCGACTCAATCCTCATGCGCAGCCCCGCCCCAGCTATTAACCGCGCCGTACGGGCACAGTAGAAAATCAGCCACCGCCACCGCCGCGCCTTTGCAATCGTGACACCCGCGGCCGGCTGTGTTTCCTGAACGACGTGAAAGCCGTCATCTTGCAACCCGCCTACCCCAACGCCGCCACCCCCGCGGCCGCGCAAGCTTGTGTGCAATGGCTGCGCGAACAACTCGAACACCTGACCCCCGGCGAACAGGATCTGGTGCTGCTGCCGGAATACGCCACGGCGCCGGGCCTCGAACAGCGGGAACAGCTGCGCGAATTCGCCACCACCGCCGGCGAAACCCTGCGGCAGGCCGCGGCCGCCGCCGCACGCCGGCTCCAATGTCTTGTCGTCCTCAACGGCCCCGCGCGCACCGGTGCGCTGTGGTTCAACCGCACCGGCGTGTTTGACGCCACCGGGGCGGAGATCTGCACCTACGACAAGGTTCACCTCACCGCCGTGGAACGCGACACCCTCGGCCTGACGCCCGGGGCGACCATCCCGGTTTGCGCGCACGCCGGCCTGCGCCTCGGTTTCGCCACCTGTTTCGACCTGTATTTTCCCGAGCACTTCGCCGCCCTGGCCGCGCAGGGGGCGGATGTGATTCTCTGCCCGAGCTACCAGCGCAGCGAAACCGCCGAACGCCTGCGCACCATGGCCCAAATCCGCGCGCTCGACACCGGCGCCCACCTGTTGCGCAGCAGCTACGCCATGCCCAATCCCGCCATCGGCGGCCATTCGCTCGTCGCCGCACCCGACGGTTCGCTGCTGGCCGATGCCGGTGACCGCCCGGGGGTGCTGAGGGTGGAGTTCGATCCTCACGCCAAATTCGTCAAACCCGCCTCGCACGGCCAACCGCCCGTCGAACATCGCCGCCTGCTCGAGGCCCACCGCCGCCCCGCGCTCTACCGGCCGCACCCGGAAGAGTCGCGGCAGCTCAACGCCCAGCCGTTTCCCCGGCTCTGCGCGCACCGCGGCCTGAGCCAGGCCTGCCCGGAAAACACCCTGCCCGCCTTCGCCGCCGCCATCGCCGCCGGCGCCCACGAGCTGGAGCTCGACTTGTGGCTCAGCCGCGACGGCGTGCTCGTGGTTTGCCACGACGAAACCGTTGACCGCACCAGCAACGGCCGCGGCCGCATCAACGATCTAGACTGGGCCGACCTCCGCCGGCTCGACGCCGGCAGCTGGCACGATCCCGCGTGGGCCGGCGTGACGATGCCGCGGCTCGAGGAGGTACTCGAACTCGCCGCGGGCCGTGTCGGGCTCAACCTCCACCTCAAGGAATCGGACGAGGCGGTGCGTCGCACCTGCGATCTCGTGCTGGACCGCGGCCTGCTTGAAACCGCCTATTTGGCGCTCGAATCCGAAGCCGCCTTGGAAAATGCCATCGCCTACGCACCGCACCTCGATCGCGCCTGCCTCGCCAACCAGGCCGACGCAGACGCGTGCCTCGCCACCGCCATCCGTCACGGCTGCAAACGCCTCCAGTATTTTCACACCGTCACCGCCGCACAAATCCGTCGCGCGCACGACGCGGGCCTGATCTGCAATGTCTTCTGGGCCGACGAACCCGACGCAGCCCGCCGGCTCACCGCCGACGGCATCGACGTCATCCTCACCAACTGCACGCACCACCTCGTCGCCGCCGGCTTCGCCCCGCGCAGCTGAATCCAATTCCCTGTCTTTGGCGCGGCCGCGCCGGTAGGCCGGACCGCCGGGCCGGCCGCGAAGGCCCGAATCAGCCACCGACCCTCCGCGCGCCGTTCTTCCCCTTCGCCACCCAATAGAGCACGCCCGCGATCACCGCAAAGGGCAGCAGCGTGAGCGCATTCGCATAAGGTCCGCTGTAGAAAGGATTGTGCGCCCGCGCCCAGGCCGTGACCACCGCGTCGAAGTCGCCCAGCACGCCGGCCAGAAACGCGATGATGATGCCCGCGATCGCACCGCCCGCGATGTAGCCCGAGGCCAGCAACACGCCCGGGCTGCGGTCGGCCTCGGCCACCAGTTCCGCCTCAGTCAGGTTGGCGTGCCGAAGCCGGCGGCGCTGTTGCCAGTCCACCGCCCCGCGGATCATGCCGCCGACAAAGATCGGGGCCGACGCCGAGAGCGGCAGATACACGCCGACCGCAAACGCCAGCGAAGGGATGCCCGCCATTTCCAGCGTCACCGCGATCATCACGCCCAACAGCACCAGCGCCCAGGGCAGTTCGCGGTCGAGGATGCCCTTGATGATGTAGGAAACGAGCGTGGCCTTGGGCGCATCGAACTTGCGCACCTCGGTGCCGTCGGGCCGCTGCGTGAACTGGCCGTTGATGCCGGGATCGACCAGCCACACCGCCGTGCCCGTTTCATCGACGAGGTATTTGCCGGCCGGGCCGCCGTTCGGATCGGTCTTGTGCCACACCAAAAATTCGCGGCCGTCGGCGGACGCCTGCGGGCCCTTGATCGCCTCGCGCCGGCTCAATTCGCTGACCTCGGTGTGCAAGCCCGCCGGCGCCACCTGCGCCGCCGGCACATAGACCGTGGCGTTGTCATTCAGCACCAGCAAAATCGGGCCGAGGATCATCGCCGACGCCAGCGCGCCGATCATGATCGCGATCTGCTGCAGGCGCGGCGTGCCGCCGAGCAGATAGCCGGTTTTCAAATCCTGCGAGGTCGTGCCGCCGTTGGATGCCGCGATGCAGACGATCGCACCGACCGAGAGCGCCGTCACGTAATACGTGCCGCCCGTCCAGCCCACGATCAGGAAAATCAGGCAGGTGAGCAGCAGCGTCGCAATCGTCATGCCCGAGACGGGATTGGACGAGGAACCGATCTCGCCCGTCAGGCGCGACGAAACCGTCACAAACAAAAAGCCGAACGCCACGATCAGCAGCGCGCCGAGCAGATTCATGTGCAACGCCGGCACCGCGATGATGCCCACGATCAGCACCACAATGCCGATGCCCACAAACTTCATCGACAGATCGCGGTCGGTGCGGCCCGACCCGCCAACCTTGAAATCCGCCGGCCGCATCAGGCCGATGTCATGCAACCCCGCCCGCATGCCGTGCAGGATCGTCGGCAGCGAGCGCACGAGGCTGATGATCCCGCCGGCCGCCACCGCACCCGCGCCGATGTAGAGGATGTAATAGCTGCGGATGTCCCCCGCGCCCATCTCGGCGATCGGCAGCGGCGCCGGCGGCACGATCACGGCCGCGTCGGCACCGAAAAACTTGATCATCGGAATCAGCACGAGATACGCGAGCACGCCGCCCGCGCACATGATCGAGGCGATGCGCGGACCGATGATGTAGCCGACGCCCAGCAGTTCCGGCGAAACCTCGGTGCCGACCGAGCCTTCCCGAAACGGCGCGCCAAAAACCTTCTCCGACACTTCGCGCCAACCTTTCAACGCCACGTTGCCCACCTTGTAGGCCAGCCCGATCAGGAACCCCGCGAAGATCACCTTGCCGCCCGCCGATTTGATCGCGGCCTTGCCGTTCGCCGCAGCCGCCACCGGCGTCGCCAGCGTGGATTGCCGGATATCCTCCTCCGTCGCACCCGCCTGCAGCACCGCCGCGCAGGCCGTGCCCTCGGGATATTTGAGCACGCCGTGCTCCTTCACGATCAGCGCGCGCCGCAGCGGAATCATCATCAAAATGCCCAGCAATCCGCCCAACACCGCCACAAGCATCACCCGCGTCAGCTCCAGATCGAACCCGAGGATCATGATCGCCGGCATCGTCACGCCGACGCCGAAGGCCAGCGACTCGCCCGCCGAACCCGCGGTCTGCGCGATGTTGTGCTCCAGGATCGTCGAGTCGCGCACGCCCAGCCGCGACAGGCTGCGGTAAAACGCCAGCGAGATCACCGCGACCGGAATCGACGCGCTGACCGTCAGGCCGACCTTCAGCGTGAGATAGAGCGACGAGGCGCCGAACACCATGCCGAGGATCGTGCCGGTGAGCACCGCCCGCAGGCTGAACTCGCGCATGACAGTCTCGGCGGCAATGAACGGCACGAACTTGGGGGCAGCGGGAGAGGCCATGGGAAACCGCCACTATCGCGGCGCGCCGCGCGGACTCAATGCGGGAATATCGCCGGCATCACCTGACCGCGCACTCTGCCCTCTTAATCTTAATCGTTATCTTTATCTTAATCTTTCTCCCTCAGCGTCGCTCCCCTTCCCCGCCTGCAGCCGGACCACTGCTCCCGGGATAAAGATAAGGATAAAGATTAAGACAAAGAGTGAGCGCCGGCGATCACTCCAGCAGCAACGCCACCTGCAAACCCGGCCCGTGCACGCCTTCGATCAGGATGCCTTCGACGTCCGCGGTCTTCGACGGCCCTGTCACCCAGATCAGGTTGGGATCGTCCGGCATCGCCGCCAGCGCGGCGGGAATATCGAGATGGATGTCCTCGCGCCGGAGCACGGCCACATGCACCCACGGCGCCAGCGCCCCGAGCCGACGCGACGTGTCGCGGTCCGAAAGAATCAACGTGCCGGTCTCGGCGATCGCCGCGGTCGCGCGCGTGATGCCAAAGGCAAAATCGTCCACCCGCGTGCGGTCGAACTCCGTCTCGACCTTGAACTCGTCCGCGGGCAACGCCGCCTGCAACCGCGGCCAGAGCGCCGGATCGCAGTAGCCGCGGAGCGCCTTGGCCTCGCGCAACACCGGCAGCAGTGCGGCCACGCTGGTCAGCGGTGTGCCGTTGACCGCCTTCAGCCGGGCGGCAAACAGCGTCCACGGATCCACCGCACCGCGCGCTTCGCGCAGCACCACCAGTTCGCTTTCCCAATCGGGCAACGGGGTACGTTTTTCCAGTGGCGCCAGGGCATCCCGCACCCGGCCGAGAATGAGTTCGCGATCAGTCATGATATGACAGGCGTTTTGTAGGGCTGCACCTTGGTGCAGCCTGGATGGACTGCCTCAGGCAGGGGTTGCATGGCGCGGACCAAGGTCCGGCCCTACCGGGCAGATTGGTGGCGAGATCAACCATTGGTTTTGGGCTCACGACCTTGTGCGTTCTTTTTGCGCTCCTTCATCCATCGGCGGAAATTGCCGCCGCGCCATTCCGGCAGCGTGCGTTCCTTTTCCCACGCCCGCAACGGCGGGATCGGGAGCAGCTTCGTGGGCAGGTAATTGATGATCTTGCCGCCGGTCAGCGCCGCCTTCCACGCCGTCGGTTGCGTGGCCAGCAGCGCCCACGCGCCCATCGGCGGCGTGCCCGCGGCGGCCCGCGGCGCGCCCTCGGCCTTGCCCTTGGCCCGCAGCCGCAGCAGCAGGTCGGGAATCGGGATGTCAACCGGACAGACCTCGTGACACGCGCCGCACAGCGACGAGGCCTTGGGCAGATCCGCCAGCTCCGGGAAACGCTTGCCCGCGAGCAACGGCGACAACACCGCGCCGACCGGCCCCGGGTAAACGCTGCGATACGCATGGCCGCTGACCTGCCGGTAAACCGGACACACGTTCATGCACGCGCCGCAGCGGATGCAGCGCAAAATCTCGGTGCACTCCGACGCCAGCACCTCCGTGCGGCCGTTATCCACGAAGATGACGTGCATCTCCTCCGGCCCGTCGGGCTGCGCGGCGAGCTTCGGGCCGGCGATGAACTCGGTGTAAACCGTCAGCTGCTGCGCGGTGGCGGAGCGCGCCAGCAGGTTGAGCAGCAGGCCGAGATCGCGGTCGCGCGGCACGAGTTTCTCGATGCCGACGAGCGCGATGTGGCACTTGGGCGCCGCCAGGCTGAAACGCGAGTTGCCCTCGTTGGTCACCAGCACGATGCGCCCGCTCTCGGCGGAGACGAAGTTCGCGCCGGTCAGGCCGACGTCGGCCTGCAGGTATTTCTGCCGCAGAAACTCGCGCGCGCGCCGCGTGATCGTCTGCGGATCATCGTTGTAGGCGCCGAGGCCGTGCTTCTCGAAACTCGTCGCGATTTCGCGGCGGTTTTTGTGGATGATCGGGCGGACGATGTGGCTCGGGTGATCGTGGTCGATCTGCACGATGAATTCGCCGAGGTCGGTCTCGAGCGCCTCGATGCCGTGCTTTTCGAGGAAGTGCGCGAGCTCGATCTCCTCGCTGACCATCGTCTTGGCCTTGACGAGCTTGGTGGCGCCGCGCGCCTGCATGATTTTCAGGACGGCCGCGCACGCCGCCTCGGCCGTCGCCGCCCAGTGCACCTGCGCACCGTTGGCCCGCAGCTTCGCCTCCACGGCGGGCAGGTAGGTGTCGAGGTTTTCGATGACGTGCTGCTTGATGCCGCCGGCGATCGCGCGCAACCGGTTCGGATCGTCGAACTGGTCGAAGAGCATCTTGGTGCGCTTCTCGTGCGTGGCCTTGGTGCTCTGGTAAACCGAGGCGCGCTTGTCGGCGGGCAGCGTGGTGGCGAACTGGTCGATGAGTTGTTTGGCCATGGTGATCAGGCGGTCACCGCCGCCTCCTTCAGGGCGTCGCGCAGCACCTGCACGAAATGCTGGCAGGGGATCGGCTTGCCTTCCTTTTCGGCCAGACCGTTGAGGTGCATCAGGCAGCTCATGTCGGCCGAAACGAGCAGGTCGGGCTGCGCCGCGCGCAGGTGTTCGAGTTTCAAATGACCCATGTTGGCGGAGACGTGGGGAAAACTGACCGAGAACGTGCCGCCGAATCCGCAGCATTGCTCGCCCTCGCCGAACGGCAGCACCTCGATGCCGTCGATCGAGCCGAGCAGCTGCAGCACCGCGTCACCCGTGCCGGTGCCGCGCGTGTGGCAGGAACGGTGAAACACCACGCGCTTCGCGCAGCGTCCCGGCCAGCGCGTCACGCCGAGGCCGTTCACAATGAAATCCGCCAGCTCCCACGTGCGCCGGCCCAGGGCCTCGACCTCCGCGCGGTCGGGCTCCTTTTCAAAGGCCATCGGCGCGCCGTGAAACAGCATCGCCGCGCACGAGCCCGAGGGCAAAATAACCGGGCAGTCGCCCTGAAAGGTCTTCACCGTGTGCCGCACGACCTTGCGCGAGGCCACCCAGTCGCCACCGTTGAACGCAGGTTGCCCGCAGCAGGTCTGGCCCTCGGGAAAGTCGATTTCACAGCCCAGATGCTCCAGCACCTCCACCGTGGCGCGGGCCACGTCGTCGTAGAAGGCGTCGCACAGGCAAGTGGCCATCAATTGCACCCGTTTCCCCGTCACTGGCAGGCGTTCGTGATTCAGCATGGCAGGAAAGTTTACGGTGCTGCCGCAGTCCAAATGCCGCAAATCTATTCTTGAGAGAAAATGGCCGATTCTGGTTGAATTTGCACCCCGCGCAAACCACCCAAGCATTCGTCCCCACCATGGCCCAAACCATTTACACCGCCGCCATCGATCTCGGCGCCACCAGCGGCCGCGTCATCCTCGGCGCCTGGTCGCGCAACCGGCTCAAGCTCACCGAGGCCCACCGCTTCCCCAACGACTACCGCGAGCTCGGCGCCCACGCCTACTGGGAACTCGGCACGTTCTGGGCCGAGGTGCAAACCGGCCTGCGCAAGGCCGTCGCGCTGCTGCCCAAGGGCGCGAAACTTTCCTCCGTCGCCGTCGACACCTGGGGCTGCGATCACGTGCTGCTCAATGACCGGGGCCGCCTCGTGTTTCCGCCGCACGCCTACCGCGACCAGCGCACGCAGCCCGGCATCCGCGCCCTCGCCCACCAGGGCGCCGACCGCATCTACGCCGCCACCGGCATCCCCAACGTTTTCTACAACACCAGCCTGCAGCTCGCCGAAACCGTCGCCAGCTGCCCGGCCATCACCGACCTCGCCACCCGCTGCCTGTTTCTCTCGGATTATTTCAATTACCTGCTCAGCGGCCGCATGGAGAACGAACTCACGGTGGCCAGCACCTCGCAGCTCATCGACGTGCACGCCAAGTGCGACTGGTCGCGCACCGCGCTCGAGCATTTCCATATCCCGCCCTCCTGGTTCAACACCCCGATCCGCGCCGGCACCAAGCTCGGACGCGTCCGCGGTCTGCCCGAACTCAAGGGCGTGCAGGTCATCGCCTGCCCCGGCCACGACACGGCCTGCGCCTATGACGCCATGCCCGCCGCCGAGGATGGCAACGACCTCTTCCTCAGCTCCGGCACCTGGTCGCTGGTCGGTTTTGAAAGCGCCACGCCCGTGCTCGGCACCGAGGCCGAGAAAGCCCGCATCGCCAACGAGCGCACCGGCGACGGCGGCTACCGCCCGCTGACCAATGTCGTCGGCCTCTTCCTGCTCGAGCAGATCATGCGCGATTTCAAGCAGCGCCCGCAGAACGAACGCGCGTGGGCCGACCTCATTTCCGCGGCCGAAAAACTCCCCGCCCCGCCAGCCCTGCTCGACCTGACCGATGGCGCGTTCACCAGTCCCGATTCGATGAAGGCCGCCATCGACGCGCAATTGAAGCGCCGCAAGCTCAAGGCCCCGGCCAACCTCGCCGGCTACACCCGTCTCATCTGCGAATCCATCGGCCAGGGCCATGCCAACGCCGTCAGCGGTTTTGAGCGCATGACCGGGAAGAAATTCAAACGCATCCTCATGGTCGGCGGCGGCTCGAAGAACCGCCTCCTCTGCCAGGCCACAGCCAACGCTGCCGGCATCCCCGTCGTCTCGTTCAGCCTCGAAGGCACCGCCGTCGGCAACATCGCCCGCCAGCTCATCGCCCTCAAGGCCGTCAAGGACCTCAAGACCTTCCGCCGCCTCCTCAGCGCCGACCTGCAACAAAAGATCTATCGCCCGCGCGGCTGACGAACAACCGCCCGCCAGTGTTTCAGCCATCCGATCCCCTTCGGCCGGACGGGAACAGCAGTACCGCGGCGGTGCAGGGGATCATGATCAGGCCGCACAACGCGTAGAAGAGGTGGTAACCGCCGAGTTGCATCGGCCCCCAACTCCAGTCGAGTTGATGCAACAATCCCAACAGCGGCACCGCCAGCACGCCGCCCACGGCAAAACAGCCCAGACTCACAAGATTGTAGACTGCGAAGAAGGCCGGGCGTGAGCCTTGGGTGGGAATCGTGCGATAGAGCGACGCCGGGGCCGCGACCCCGTAAATCCCGTCGGCCACCGCCACGAAGGCCCAGGCCACCACCAGCGGCCAGGCCTGCCCCGGCCCGACCAAAGTGAAGCACAGGAAAAACGCCACGTAGATCGGGCACATCAACCAAAGCAGCAGTCGCGGGCCGGTGCGGTCGCAGATCCGGCCGAGCGCCGGGGTCAGCAGCAGCTTGACCACGAGATACCCCACCCCCATCGCCGCGATCAACCAAGGTCGCATCTGCGCCACCTCGAGGTTGAAAACCTGATAATAAGCGCCGGCGAAATAGAACGGCAGCATCACCAGCATGGTGCCGACCGTGAGCCGCACAAAGGCCCGCGTGCGCAGCACGGTCGAGAGATCGGCGACGGCAAACTGCGTCGGTTCCTGCACCACCGGCCGCGTGGCCCGCGCCAGAAATAATGCCGCCAGCACACCGAACACGGCCCCGGCCACCAGCAGGCCCGCCAGGCCGGCGGTGTTGTCCTTGCCGAGCACTTCCACCCCCGCGCCCACCGCCAAGGTGGAGCCGATGATGGCCAGACTCGAAACGCGGATGCGCCGACCGATGTAGCGCCCGCGCAGGCCGCTCGGAATCGTGGTCGCCAACCAATCGTCGGCAAAGGGTCGCGTCAGATGCAGACACGCCGCGGCCACGAACAGCGCCGCACCCAGCGAGACCGGCCGCCACGGCGCCGGCAGCAACGGGGTGACCAACACCGCCGCCAGCAGCAGCAGCGGTTCCACCAGCGCGACCGCCAGAATGAAGCGTTTGCGCCGCCGCACCCGGTTGGTCAGCGACATGCCGAGCAACTGCACGATGCAGGCGCAGCTGATCACCGCGCTGAAATAGCCCATGGCATCCCGCGGCACGCCGATCGCCAGCGCAAACGCCGTGAACACCAAGGTCGTGCCGCCGCAGATCGTCTCAAACGCGCCGCGCAGGCTGACGTTCCAGTTGAACCATCCGAGGGAATCGCGCGTCTCGCGCTTGGTCAGACGGGCGGGAGTGGACATGGATCACCGCGACCGGCCAACCGCCCGCAGGCGGTTGCGGTGCCTCCCACCAACCAGTGACGTCTGGGCCACCCAATGTGCATCGCGGATGCCGGAGACAACGCCAGCGCCAGCCGACAATCAAGCTTGGCCCACGACGCATGCCCCCAAGAGGCCGGAAATTATTGATGATTACCAAATGAAGAGACGATCCGATGCGTGAAGGTAGGGCGCGACCGCTGGGCGCGCCGGGAGTGCGTTTCGGCGGGCCCGGCGGTCCCGCCCTACCAGTGCAGCGTCACTTCCATGGATATTTCCCAATAGTTCAGCCCGTAAGCCGAGTGATCATTCCCTGCGTCCGAAAACCACGTAGAAACGGATCTGCAGCGGATGCACACCCCGGAGTTTCATGATCAGCGCCCCAAGATAGCGAGGCAGCGGATAGAACAGTCGGACATCATGGGCCAAACTGCGCCGGACCAACTCCCACATCTTGGCCACACCGTAGGATCGCGCCTGCCAGACATAACCGCCGGTGACACTGAACGAGCGACCGGCGTAACCTTGCTGGGCGAACTCACGGTTAAACCGGAGGCAGGCATCGAACCGCTCCTCCAGCATGGCTGCGCTCCGCACCCGGACCAGCGAGGCCGGGTGATCCAAAACTTGATAAACCTCCTGCGCGCAAACCTCGATGCGTCGCGCATGGGTCAGCACGCGCAGATTGAACAGCACATCATTCGAATGATGGATTTCATCAAACCTGAGGTTATGTTGCCGCACCAGTTCGCGGCGCACCAGCTTGGCCCAGGGTGGATCAATCCGCGCGAGGATTTCCCGGCGATCAATCGGTCCGTGTTCTCCCATGCGGATCGCCGTCTCAATGAGAAAATGCGTGAAGTCCGTTCGGGTTGAAGCGCTGCCATCCACCTTGGCCGCCGAGGCCTTGAAGACCACCAGATCATGATGCCCCTCGGCGGCATGGTCATCGAAGGCCTCAAAGGCATCCGGCGTGAATGCATCGTCGCTGTCCGCGAAGACCAGATAGTCGCCCGCTGCATGCTCGATGCCGATGTTCCGCGCCCAACCGGCGCCTTGGGGTGCCGCAGCCGGCTGGTGAAAAAGTCTCAGCTGCCGCCGGGCGGATTCCAGCGCGGACAGCTTTTCCTTTGTTGGCGCGTCGCTGGCATCGTCCACCACGAGCACCTCGATGTCATCCCGTTCGGGAATCGAGGCCACGAGCTTGGTTAGGAGTTCGAAACGATCCCGGTGCGGGATGATGACGCTGTAGCGGAAACCGATGCCAACCACTTCTGGCGTTTGGTCCATGGGAGGGCCCGCCTCCGCGCGGGCCGCAACGGGCGACGCAGAGGTCGCCCCTCCACCAGAAGTCAAAATGCCGGATGCATTTGCCGTGGCTTCCGGCCCGCGCCCGGAAGGGTCATGGCTGGCGCGCGATTCGCGTTCCGTGCGCATCGCGCTTTGGCGTTAGGCCAGCAGCGGCTTGATGAACGCGAGCCCCTGGCGCACGAACTCGTCGCCGTCGGGGCAGACGTTTTGGAACATGCCGCGGCTCCAACCAAAGTCGCCGGTGGACGGACCCGTGTTGTAGCCCTCGAAGGCGACGTAGTCGGCCTTGGTTTCCTTCAGCGCCGCAAACACCTCGGGCCAGCGCACCATGCCGCCGCCGGGCACGCCGCGGTCGTTTTCGCAGGCGTGCAGGCCCCAGAGCAGGTCGCCGGTCTCGCGGATGGCCGCCGCTTGGTCGCGGAGCTCGGTCATCATGTGATAGGTGTCGATCAGCACGCGCACGTTGGCAGGGCGGCCGGCCAGCTCGATCAGCTGCACGGCCTGTGCGGGTCGCGTGACCAGGTGCGAGCGAAAACGGCTCATCGGCTCGATCGCGAGCATGATGCCGGCGGCCTGCGCGTGCGCCGCCAGACCGCGGAGACCTTCGGCTGCGCGCGCCAGTTCATCGGCAGGCGGACGGCGGCGCAGCGATTTGCCGGGGCGGCCGTAGAGCGCGCCGGCGTAGCAGATGCCGCCGACCGCGGCGGTCTGGTCGATGACACTGCGGTGAAAATCATACGCGGACTGCCGGTCCTTCGGATCATCGGCGGCGAGATCGGCGCCATCGGGCCACGCCCCGCCCGGGCCGACCACGAGACTGATGCCGGCATCCTCGGCGGCGCGCTTGGTCAACGCTTCGTCGAACGGTACGTCGAGCCCGACCGAAAGCTCGAGCGTGTCGAGCCCGAGGGCCTTGGCCCGGGCACAGAGGCCAACCTCGCGGTCGGACCAGCGTTCAATCCAAAGGTAAATGTGCGCACCGAGTTTCATCGGTCCCACCCTACGCGGAAGTACGCGAGGATGGGAAATCCAAATCCGCGTTTCTCCGCGTCATCGGCGGGACATGGTTTTGTAGACGCATGGTTTTGTAGCCGCGCTTAAGCCGCAGGCGCAAGCGTGGCCCCTGGGAAGCCGCCACCTTTTCGGGCTGCGCCCTCAAACGCAGCTACTAAACCGCCCCACCGCTGAGCCGCTGCAGCTGCGCATACAGCGCCGCCAGCCGGGGTACGGCCACGCCGGCGGATTGCGCCCGGCGCAGGGGCTCGCCCCAAATCGATTCCACCTCGACAGCCCGGCCCGCCTGGAAATCGACCAAGCTCGACGGGGCGTATGCGCCCATGCCGGGGGTCACCTCCAGTTGGCCGTGCAGGAATTTGTCGGGGATGCAAAAACCAAACGCCGCCGCCGCGCGCTGCACTTCCTGCATCAGGCCCAACGCCTCGGCGGCCAACGTGGGATCGGCGCAGATGACATCGGTGGTGATGCCGCCGCGCGCGATCGCGAGCCCGTTGAAGGGCACGTTCCACACCAGCTTGCGCCAGCGGGCCTCCAGCAGGTCGGCCGCCACGCGGGTTTTCACCCCGGCGGCCTCGAAACGCAGCGCCAGTTGCCGCGTGCGCTCGACCGGACGCCGGCCGAACTCCCCGAGCGTGACTGAACCGGGATGCGCACAGTGTACCTCGCCCGGTCCGGTGCGCGTGGCGCAGATGAAGGCGAGTCCGCCCAGCACGCGGTGCGCCCCGAAGCGGTCGGCGATGAACTCGTCCGCCCCGAGTCCGTTCTGCAGCGTGAGGATTGCGGTGTCGGGCCGCAGCAGCGGCGGCAGCAAGGTGTCGAGCGCGACGTTGGTCGTGGTCTTGAGCGTGACAATGACCAGATCGACCGGGCCGATTTCCGCCGTGGTGGCGAAAACCGCCGCCGGCCGGAGTTCCTCGCGACCGGATTTGCCGTACACGACCAGCGAGCCGCGCGCCTGCACCGCCGTGAGATCACTGCGCAGGAGAAAACGCACGTCGAGCCCCGTGAGTGCAAGCCGCACCCCGTAGTAGGTGCCGATGGAGCCCGAACCGACGATGGCAATGCGCGCAAACATGATCTCCGCAGTACACAAAAGCGCCCGGCGGAGAAAACCCCAAACCGGGCGCGAAGGCGGATAAAAATTTCGCCGCGTCTCAGCCGGCGATGACCTTGGCGTAGGTGGCCTGGAGGGCGGTGGCCGAAGCGCGCAGTCCTTGGAGTTCCTTGGGCCAGAGTTCGACCTCGAGGTGGCTGAGCGCACCGGCGCGACCGACAACCGTCGGCACGCTGATGGCAACGTTGCGCAGACCGTAGGCTCCCTGCTGCAAGGTCGAAACCGGCAGCACGACCCGGCGGTTGAGCGCGATGGCGTGCACGACCTCGGCGATGGTCACGCCCACGGCCCAGCCGGCGCCACCCTTGCGGCGGATGACCTCCGCCCCGCTGCCCTTCGCGCGCTCGAAAACCTGCGTCTGAAACGCCGCCGTGCAGCCCGGCACCTTGTCGAGCGGCAGCCCGGCGTAGGTGGCGGAGGACCAGATCGGCACCATCGAGTCGCCGTGTTCACCGAGGATCACGGCCTCGACCTGCGTCGGGGAGAGCTTCAGCGCCGAGGCGATGAGCGAGCGGAAGCGCGAGGTGTCGAGCATGGTGCCGAGACCGATGACCTGCGGCCAGGGCAGCCCGAGCTTAGCCGCGGCCAGCTGCGTGAGGATGTCGACGGGATTGGAGACGACGAAGATGATGGCGTCCTTGCGGAAACCGGCGGTCTGGATGCTGCCCAAAATCTGGGAGAACAGCGCGACGTTGCGGTTGATCAAGTCGAGCCGCGACTCGTCGGGCTTGCGGCGCAGGCCGGCGGTGATGACGAAAATGTCGCTGTCCTTGGCGCGGGCGTAATCGCCGGCGTAGATGGTCTGGCCGCCGATGGTGGCACTGCCGTGCAACAGGTCGAGCGCCTCGCCCTCGACGAGGTCGGCGTTGGCGTCGAGCAGCTGGATTTCGGAGACGAGGCCGGCGCATTGCAGGGCAAACGCGGCATTGGAACCGACGCGGCCGCCGCCGCCGATGATCGTGACTTTCATGGGTGAATTCGCAATGAGGGTGGAGGTTGAACGGACGCGACCGGGATGAATCCCGTCGCGTGGCGGTGGGAGCTGCAGCGCGGTCGATGACCCGCCGGATCAGCCTTTCAACTGTTGGAGGATCTGGCCGGCGATCTTGTGCACCAGCGACTCGACCTCGGGATCGGGGGCGGTGCCGGCGGCGGATTGTTCCTTGGCCGGCACGGCACAGATCACGCCGGGGCGGAAGTCGGCGCTGTCGCACAGCTCGCACTCCTTGAGGTCGGCGCGCGGGTCGGGCATGCCGAGCTTGCGGCGCAGATCAACGAGTTCCTTGGCCTGGGCACCGGTGAAACGGCGCAGGCCGCCGCCGAGGCCAGCCGCGATCCAGATGGTGCGGCAGTAGGAGTCGATGTTCTCCATCTTCCAGTAGGCGTCCTCGACGTCCTTGCCCCAGACGATCACGCCGTGGTTGAGCATGAGCACGGCCTGGTGGTCCTTGCCGATCTCGCCGACCTCGTCGGCGTTGGCCGGCGTGCCGGGCGTCTGGTATTTGGCGATGCCGATCTTGCCGAGAAACACCTCGGCCTCGGGGATGAGACAGGAGGGGATGTCGGCGTTGGCGATGGCGAAGGCGGTGGCGTGCGGCGGGTGTGCGTGGACGCAGGATTTGCACGCCGGCTGGCGCTTCATGATGCCGAAGTGCGTGAGCGCCTCGCTGGTGCGCTTGCGGGTGCCGGCGAGCTGGTTGCCGTCGAGATCGACGAGGCACATGTCGGCCGGGGTCATGAAGCCCTTGCAGATGAGCGTGGGCGTGCAGAGCGCGAGGTTGTCGCCGACGCGGACGGTGATGTTGCCGCCGTTGCCGTCGGTGTATTCGCGCTGCCAGAGGCGGCGGCCGATGTCGCAGATGCGCTCCTTGAGCGTCTGGATCGCGGGCGAATTGAAGAAGCGCTCGATCTCGGCGGGCGTCTTGGGATCGGAGCCGGGCGTCCATTTGAACTCGAGGTCGGGCGTGGACGGCTCGCGTTTGGCGCCGGTCGGAGCGGCGGCGGTGCGCGGCGACACGGCGGACGTGCGGCTGTTGAGCAAGTCGCGGGCGGAAGGAGTCAGGCGGGCATCGGCGGGCACGGTCTCGCCGCGGGCCAGCAGATCCTCGACATCACGGACGGTCAGCAAAGTGGACATATGAGTGTGGCGGTTGTCAGTTGCGGTTGATAAAGGGAAAGAGGTCAGCCGTTGGGCGGCGTGTGAAACATGGTGTCGACAATGGCGGCGTTGTAGGCGTCGACCGGCGTGGGCTGCGCGAAGGGCATGGCGGCCTCGGCGCCCTCGGTGAAACCGATGACGTGGCCGAGACCGGCGCCGAGTTCGTCGTAAACGACGAGGGTCGAGCCCGGGGCCATCGGTTCCAGCGGTGCGCCGGACATCTGCGCGCCGGAGAGCGGCTGGACCAGCAGATAGCGGCCGCCGCGCAACGCCGGTTCGGCGCTGCTGAGGGTGACCTTGCCGATGACCTGGCCGAGACGCATCAGGCGGACTCCTTGGCGGGATCGACGATGGCGAGGACCATGTTGCGCAGGGGGGACTTGGGATCCCCGACATGCGCGCGCGTGGCCGAACCGTCGGTCGAATAGATGATGTGCTGGTGCAGCCCCGCGCCGTGCGGATCAAGGACGAGCACCGGGGCGCCCTCCGCCTTGCCGTCGCCGTCGATCGGCTGACAGATGATGGTGCGGTGGCCGCGCATGCTGGGATGGCACACGGTGCTCACAATCACTCCATCAACGCGGGCCAGTTGCATGATTGGGAAAAGTCGGACGGGAGAAAGATAACGATTAAGAGAACGGGAAAGATTTCCCGGTTCAGTAAATGCGGAGGTTGTCGACCATCACGCAGCGGCGGGTGCGGGTGAAGGTGCGCGGGGTGCAGATGCCCTCGCCCGTCGTGGTGGCGATCGAGTAGTTGAGGTAACCCTCGCCGCCAAGGCCGAGACCGGCGGTGCTGGGACCGTTCTTGACGAAGAGCGTGGTGTCGAGGGCGCGCGCCATCTGCGTCATGTGGTCGACGTTGAGCGAATGGATGATGGCGGAGTGCTTGTAGCCGTGCTCGCTCTTGGCGGCGGCGGCGACGGCTTCGTCGAAGTTTTTCACGCGCACAACGGGCAGCACGGGCATCATCTGCTCCTCGATCACGTAGGCATGATTGGCGTCGGTCTCGGCGAAGAGCAACGGGGTGTCGGCGGGCACGTTGGCGCCGGCCTGCTGGGCCAGCCAGGTGGCGTCCTTGCCGACGAACGCGCGGTTGAGCACGGGATGCGAGCAGCCGCCGGCATCCTTGGCGTTGGAGAACGCGACCGCGGTGAGCCTGTCGAGCTGGGCGGAGGTGAGCTTGGCGGCGCCGGCGGCGGCGAGTTCGGCGAGGAACTTGGTCGCCACCGACTCGAGCACGAACACCTGCTTTTCGCCGATGCAGAGGAGATTGTTGTCGTAGGCCGCGCCGTGCAGGACGTTGGCGGCGGCCTGCTTGAGACAGCCGGTGCCGTCGACGACGACGGGCGGATTGCCCGGGCCGGCGCAGATGGCGCGTTTGCCGGACTTCATGGCGGCGTTGACCACGGCGGGGCCGCCGGTGACGCAGAGCAGCCGCACGGCCTCGTGTTTGCACATGGCCTCGAACGAGGGAATGGACGGCTCGGCCACGGTGCAGATGAGATGCTCGATGCCGAGGGCGGCATGGATGGCCTCGTTGAACGCGCGGATGGCCATGGCGGCGCAGCGCGCGCCGCCGGGATGCGGGTTGAAGACCACGGAGTTGCCCGCCGCGACCATCGACACGATGTTGCCGGCGATGGTGGGCACGGAGTGCGTCACGGGCGTGACCGCACCAACCACGCCGAAGGGCGTCTGCTCTTCCAGGGTGATGCCATGGTCGCCGCTCAGGCCGTAGGGTTTCAACCACTCCAACCCGGGCACGAGCTTCACGATCTGCAGCTTCTCCACCTTGTGGTCGCGCCGGCCGATCTTGGTTTCCTCAAACTCGATGTGGCCCCACTCGACCGCGCGGGCGGTGCACATGTCCTTGACGAGCTCCACGACCTTGGCGCGGCCGGCCAGGCCCTTGGTCTGCAACTGATGAAACGCCTCTTCGGCGGCAACACAGGCGGAGGCCATGTCGGCAAAGATGCCGAAGCGGCCGTCGGCGCGGGCGGTGGATTTGACCACGGCGGGCGCCGCGGTCGGAGCGGGAGCGGCGGGGGCGGACGGGGCGCCGCCTTGCAGGCCGCGCAGCACTTCGTCCACGACGGCGCGCAGGGTCGATTCGTCCAGTTGAAGCGGGGAACTCATGGTTGTTTCTCGGAAGTGGCAGGGGGATGGATCTTGCGGTTGTGCACGTCGACCGTGTCGACGATGCCGACGACCACCGCATCAATGGGGAGCGTCTTCATGCCGACGGCCATGCGCGCGGAGCTGCCCTGGCAGAAGAGCACGACCTCATCGAGGCCGGCACCGAGGGCGTCGACCGCGACGATGGTGTTGCTGCCCGGCCGGAAACGGTCGGGCTGCGCCTCGTCCACCAACAGGGGACGAAGCAGGAGCAGTTTGCGGCCGGTCATGGCCGCATCTTTCTTGGTGGCGACAACCGAACCGATGACGCGTGCCAGGAACATGGGAAGGAGGGCGCCCGCGCCGCTGAGGGTTATTTCTTGGCGGCGGGGAAGCGGGGCAGCACGGTGGCGATGTCGTCATGCGGGCGGGCGATGACCTGCACGGAGACGACTTCACCGACGGTGCGGGCCGCCTGGGCGCCGGCGTCGGTCGCGGCCTTGACGGCGGCGACATCGCCTTGCACGACGACGGTGACGAGGGCGTTGCCGACCTGTTTCATGGGACCGGCGAGGGTGACGTTGGCCGATTTGAGCATGGCGTCGGTGCCGGTGACGAGCGCGGTGAGACCGCGGGTTTCGAGGATGCCGAGGGCTTGGGACATGTGAGTTATGGGTTGGAGTTGAGGAATGAGCGGTTGCGGAAAGGGATTAATTTCAGGCGGTGAGCTGGCGCACGGTTTCGCGGGCGATGACGAGCTCCTCGTTGGCCGGGATGGCGAAAACGCGGGTGCGGGCGGCCGAGGCGGCGAGATCGCTTTCCGGGGCGTTGGCGGTGTTGCGCGCGGGATCGAGCTGCAGGCCGAGCTCGGTGAGGCCGGTGCAGACGGCTTCGCGCAGCCAGGGGTTGTTCTCCCCGATGCCGCCGGTGAACACGAGGGCGTCGCAGCCGCCGAGCTCGAGCCAGAACGCGCCGACCCAGTGGCGGATGCCGTGCACGAAGACGTCGATGGCGTTCTGCGCGCGGGCGTCGCCGGCGAGGGCGGCCGCGCGGATCTCGCGCAGGTCGTTGCTCACGCCGGAAAGGGCGAGCAGGCCGCCCTCCTTCGCGAGCTGGCGCTCGATGTCGGCCATTTCGAGGCCGAGCCGGCGCTGCACGAACGGGATGGCGGCGGAGTCGAGCTCGCCGACGCGGTTGTTCTGCGGCAGACCGGACTGCGGGCTCAGGCCCATGCTGGTGCCGATGGCCACGCCGTTGCGCATCGCGGTCACCGAGCTGGAGCCGCCGAGGTGGCAGGAGATGACGCGCAGCGGCGCACCCGTCACCGGTTGGGGCCCGGCCTGATAGAGGCGGCGGACAATCGCGGCGACATCCTCACGGCCGAGCAGTTCGGCGGAGCGTTCGGCGATGAACTTGTGGCTGGCGCCGTGGAAGCCGTAGCGGCGGACGCCGATGGCGTGCCAGGACTCCGGCACGGCATAGCGGCGCGCATGGTCGGGCACCCACTGGTAGAAGGCGGTCTCGAACAGCGCCACGAGCGGCACGCCGGGCAGCTTGGCCCGGAACTGGCGGATGCCGGCGGCGTAGGCGGGATTGTGCGCCGGCGCGAGGTCGGCCAGCGCCAGCAGCGCCTGCTCCACCTTCTCGTCGGCCGGCAGACAGCCGGTGACATCGCCTCCGTGCACAGTCTTGAAACCGACGCCGTGCAGGTCGCCCGAATCGCGGACATGACCCTCCGCCTTCAGCGCGGCGAGGCAGTCCTCGATGGCGCGGCCGAAATCGGTCACGCGTTCATAACCGCCCTTGGCCAGCATCAACTCTTCCGAGCCGGTGCAGCGGAACAGGCGGTATTTGAACGACGTGGAGCCGAGGTTGGCGACGAGGATGTTCACGGGCGGAAACGCCGGGACGGGAAGCGGACGGGACCGCGGGTTCAGCTGAGGGACTTGCCGAGGCCGGCGAGGTCGTCGTGTGGGCGCGGGATGACCTGCACGCTGACGATTTCGCCGACGCGCTTGGCGGCTTCGGCGCCGGCGTCGATGGCGGCCTTGACGGCGGCGACATCGCCGCGGAAGAACGCGGAAACGTAGCCGGAGCCGACCGCTTCGTAGCCGGTCATGGTGACGTTGGCGGCCTTGAGGGCGGAGTCAGCGGCTTCGAGCAGAGTGCAGAAACCTTTGGTTTCGATGATACCGAGGGCGAGTTGGGCCATGGTGGGAACGGGTTGAGGGAATTTGGGTTGCGGGAAAAACGCGCGGGGCGCGGCTCAGGCGAGACCGACCTGCTTGAGCAGATCCGGATGCGGACGCGGGATGACGTGCGAGCAGACGAGCTCGCCGACGCGCTTGGCGGCTTCGGCGCCGGCGTCAACGGCCGCCTTGACGGAGCCGACGTCGCCCTTGACCACGACGGTCACGAGACCGCCGCCGATTTGGACCTGACGGACGAGCGTGACGCCCGCCGCCTTGACCATGGCGTCGCTGGCTTCAACTGAGCCGGCGTAGCCACGGGTTTCTATCATGCCGATGGATTCATTCATGGTGAGGAGTGAGGATTGGGAGTTGAGGTTGAGCGGAGGAGAGTGCGAGGCGGGTTTACTTGATCAATTCGACCGTGGTGTCGGGCGTGAGCACGCAGGCGTTGCCCTCGTCGGTGTCGATGTGGACCTCGAGCTTGAACTCGGGGTCCACGCGCACGAGCAGGCGGTCGAAGGTGACGGCGCAGGGGCCGCCGACGCGCAGTTTCATGAAGTCACCGGCCTTGACGCCGTAGAAGGCCGCGTCGTCCGGGTGCATGTGCACGTGCGGCGCGGCGCGGATCACGCCTTCCGGCATTTCAAGGAAACCGGCCGGGCCCATGAGCATGCAGCCCGGGGTGCCGGCGATCTTGCCCGACTGCCGCACGGGAATGTCGAAACCGAGCGCGATGGCGTCGGTCAGCGCCAGTTCAACCTGGTTGAGGTCGCGGCAGGGCCCGAGGATGCGGAGATTGGAAATCACACGGCTGCGCGGGCCGATCAGCGTGACGGACTCCTCCGCGGCGAATTGGTCTTTCTGATACAGCCACTTCTTCGGCGTCAGCGTGCGGCCCTTGCCAAAGAGCGTCTCGACCGCCTGGGGCGTGAGATGGCAGTGGCGGGCGCTGATGTTGACGAGCAGGGGATTGGGGGCCTGGGCCAGACGCGGCATCGGCCGCCCGAGACGCGTGTAAAGCGCGCGGCGCACCAGATGTTCGATTTCGGCACGGTGAGGTTTGGGCGGCGGCAACATGGGGAATCGGGTTGAATCGCTACACTTTCCCGGGCGCAAGACAAGCCCGGTTTGATAACTTTTGATAGATTTTGCTCTTTTACGGCCTAAAAGTGGCAGATAATTCGTTTATCTACTGATTTGAAGTAATTTACAAAAACGCGTTGTCGACCAAGCGGATTTCATCGATCCACGCCGAAATGGCCATGAGGCATTCGCCGGGGACGACCTCACGGACGGGCTCCATCGATTCGCGGTGGACCACGGCCACGTAGATGACGCGCACGCGGCGGTGTTCACCCATGATGTGCGTGGCCTCGGCGATGAGCCGGTCGGGATTGCGCACACCGCCGGCCACCATTTCCTGCACCTTGCGCAACGCCCGGCTGAGCGAAAGCGCTTCCTGCCGCTGGCTGGGGGTGAAACCGACGTTGGCGATGCCAAACGCCAGTCCGTCGTCGTCGCGCACGGTGGGCACGATGACCACCTCGACGTCCCACGCAAGGTCGCGCAGCACCTTGCGCACGACGGCGGCGCGTTGCGCGGTCTTCTGGCCGAAATAAAGCAGCCGGGGTTGCACGACGTTGAGCAGCTTGACGATCATCGTGACCACGCCGCGAAAATGGTTCGGCCGCGAGAAGCCGCAGAGCGGTTTGCTGAGCACCTCCTCGCTGACGTAGGTGGAATAACCCGGCGGATACATCGTTTCGGCCGTGGGCATGAACTGCACCGTCGCGCCGGCCTGTTCGCAGCGCTGCCGGTCCTCCCCGGGATTGCGCGGATAACGGGCCATGATCTCGTTGGGCGCGAACTGCAGCGGGTTCACAAACGTGGCCACCACCACGATGTCGGCGCGCGCGGCGGCGGCCCGGATCACGGCTTCCTGCCCCGCATGGAGCGCGCCCATCGTGGGCACCAGCGCCACGGTCTGGCCGGCGGCGCGCCAAGTCGCGGCCAGCTGCTTCATTTCCGGAACAGTCGTGATGATTTGCATGGGGGACGATGACGCGGGGAACGCGAAGGACGGGCTTGAATAAACCTGACCCGCCGCGTTTGTTCAAGGTTTTCACCCGCCCTCCCCTTTCCATGATCAAAATCAACGAACACTATACCAAGCTCAAGGCCTCCTACCTCTTCGCCGACATCGCCAAGCGCGTGAACGCCTTCGTGCAGTCCAACCCCGACAAGCCGGTCATCCGCCTCGGCATCGGCGACGTCACCGAACCCCTGCCCCCGGTCTGCATCGAGGCCCTGCATGCCGCCACCGCCGAGATGGCCGACCGCGCCACGTTCAAGGGCTACGGCCCCGAACAGGGCTATGCGTTTCTCCGCGAAGCCATTGCGCAGCACGACTATGCCGCGCGCGGCTGCAAGATCGAAGCCGACGAAATCTTCGTCTCCGACGGTTCGAAGTGCGATTGCGGCAACATCCAGGAGATTTTCTCCACCGACATCCACCTCGCCATCCCCGATCCCGTCTATCCGGTCTACGTCGACACCAACGTCATGGCCGGCCGCACCGGGGCCAACGTCGACGGGCGTTACGCGGGCATCACCTACCTCGAAAGCACGCCGGCCAACGGCTACGTGCCTTCCATTCCCGCGACCGGCGCGGACCTAATCTACCTCTGCTTCCCCAACAACCCGACCGGTGCCGTCGCCACCAGGCAGCAGCTGGCCGACTGGGTCGCCTACGCGAAAAAGCACCGCGCCATCATCCTCTTCGACTCCGCCTACGAGGCTTTCATCCGCGACCCCGCGATTCCCCGTTCGATCTACGAGATCGAGGGCGCGCGCGACGTCGCCATCGAGTTCCGCAGCTTCTCCAAGCTCGCCGGCTTCACCGGCACGCGCTGCGCCTACACCGTCGTGCCGAAATCGCTCATGGCCTTCGACGCCGCCGGCAAGGAGCACGCCGTGCACGCGCTCTGGAACCGCCGCCACACGACCAAGTTCAACGGCGTCGCGTATCCCATCCAGAAGGCCGCCGCCGCGGTCTACACCGACGAAGGCAAGGCGCAGACCAAGGCGCTGACCGATTTCTACCTCGGCAACGCCAAGCTCATCCGCGAGGCGATGACCGGTCTCGGCTACAGCTGCATCGGCGGCGACAACGCGCCCTACATCTGGATCAACACCGGCAAGGACTCCTGGGCGTTCTTCGACGATCTGCTGAACAAGGCGCAGGTCGTCTGCACGCCTGGCGCCGGTTTCGGCCGGTGCGGCGAAGGCCACGTGCGCATCAGCGCCTTCAACTCGCGGGCCAACGTCGAGACCGCCCTCGCCCGCATCGCGCAGGCGTTGAAGTAAACCACTCCGGATCAGGGTCCGGCCGGTGCCGGATCCGATCCGCCTGACCCCGCGCTGCCATGCCGGACTCCGTCACCCCGGGCTGCACCGATGCCGCCGACTTCGGCTTCCATCCCGGTGCGTCCGGCCCGGCCAACACCCGGGCACTGCAAGACGCCGTCGACCGGGGCGCACCGTCCGGGTGACGCAACCGGGCACCTATGATCTCGCCGGCACCGTCTATCTCGGCAGCCACACCGCGGTCGAATTCGGTCACGGCGTCTTCGTGCGCAAAGTCGCGGCGCCGGAACCGTTCACCCATGTCTTTCTCAACCGGGGGACGCTGACCCGGACCTGCGATCACGGCATCGCCGTGCGCGGCCTGCAGCTGATCGTCAACGGCGTCGACGTGCGCCGGTTCGAGGTTTACGGCCTGCACGGTCAGGTGGCGTTTTTTTACGCCCATGACATCCGCATCGAGCGGTTTCGCTGCCTCGATCTCGGAGCCAGCCAATACGCCATCCAGGTCTGCACCTTTGAGGATCTCATCATCGACGACGTAATCATCAAAGGCGACAAGGACGGGGTGCATCTCGGCCGCGGCCGCCGCTTCACCATCCGTAACGGGGTGTTCCAGACCTTTGACGACGCCGTTGCACTCAACGCCCACGACTACGCCACGGGCAATCCCGAGCTGGGCTGGATCGAGCAGGGGGTGGTGGAAAACTGCCACGATCTCGACGCCGACCGCACCACCGGCTTTTTCTGCCGCATCCTCGCCGGGGCCTGGCGCGAATGGACCCCGGCATGACCGTGCAGCAGTCCGACGCCGTCGTGGTCCAAGGCCGCGTCTACCGGGTGCAGGCCCAACCCGACGGCACGGTTTATACTTCACGCACCCGGCCGGAACACGCGGAGGGCACAGTCGTGCTCGACGGCATTCCCTGGGGCGTGGTGCAGGCAGACGCCGTGACCACCGCCGGCGTGCGCAATGTCACTTTCCGCGACATCTTTCTGGCCAAACCGCGCATCGGGTTCTCGGTGCATTTCGACTGCGATCGCTTCAGCCGCTCTTACTATCCCGGCGCCACCGCCCCGGTGCAGGAGCAGCTCGTTTTCGCCAACATCCGCGTCCTGCACGACCAACCGCGGCCGCTGATTTCAATCAACACCCCGGTCAATGCACTGACCGTCGACCGCGCCTTTGTCGGCCCCCAGCCCATCGAGTTTCGCAGCAATGGCGCCATGACCGATTACGGGCCGCCGCACATCAGCCTGCACGGTTGCGTCTTTCGCCACGCGGCGCCGATGCCGGTGCTGGTCAATCGTGTGCCCGGCAAATCCATCCACCTGCAAACCGCCGGCAGCATCGTGCTGCAACCGGCCTTCTCCGCCGCGATCGAGAATTCCGGCGGTCATATTTCCCACGCCTCGGATCTGCCCGGACTGCAGGCCTGATCGTCTGCCGGCGGCGCGCTCAAGGCGCGTCCCGATACATCGCCAGAATGTTCTCCGGCGGAACGTCGGGTTGAAACAGATGCGCCGGGCCGAGGATGTAGCCGCCGTCCCGGCCGAGCGTCTCGCAGTAGCGCCGCACGCCCGCCGCCACCGCCGCCGGGCTGCCGTGCGGCAGCAGTTCCTGCATGTCGATGCCGCCGTGGAAACACAGCCGGTCGCCGAAATCCGCCTTGAGCGATTCCGGCGCCATCTCCGGATAAACCGGTTGCAACGGATCCAACACGTCGATCCCCAGCGCGATCAGCTCCGGGATCAACGGCCGGATCTGCCCGCAGCTGTGATAGAGCACCTTGCCGCCAAGGTGATGGATGCGGTCGATCATCTCCTTGAGATACGGCGCCACGAATTCGCGGAACATCGCGTTCGAGATCAGCGGCCCGCGCTGCGTGCCCAGGTCGCTGATCAACAGATACAGGTCGATGCGCCCGTGCGTGATCTCCGCCGCGCGGGTGTAGTCCTCGAGGTAAAAGTCGGTGAACTTGCGGCTGATGAAATGCGCCCGCTCCGGCGCCTCCATCATGTCCACGAACATCTCTTCCCAGCCGCGCACCAGCCCCGGCCGCTGCCAGACGTCGGCAAAACCGTAAGCCAGCGCGCGGTCTGCGTGCTGCTCGCATTGGGCCGCCAACCGCGAGCGGTCGATGCAGTCGGGCGACGGCCAGGCAAACGCCTCGAGGTCGGCCTGCGTTTGCACCTCCGCCAGCGCGCCTTTCACATCCTCGCGCATCGGGCCCCACGGCGTCGGCTGCTGCACAAACCGCTCGCCCCAGAAATTCTGCCATACCCCGCCGCCGATCTCGCGCTCCGGCGGCGCGGGCGCGTCGAGATGCCGCACGTCGATGTCCAGCGCGTCGAGCAGCCGGTTGCGGTCCTCGTGGCCGACCTGCGCCAACAGCCGCCGCCAGGTCGGCGGCTCGGCCCAGAAGTCCCGCGGCGTGCGGTCCGGTTGACGGCGGGACAAGGCGGTGAGTACTCGTTCATGTGAAGTCATGGGTCGTGATTGGGGTTCGACTGCAGTCAGACAACATCGCCCGCCCCTGACAAAGCCCAAGGCTGTGCAAGCCGGAATAAGTAGCTGGGTTTACCCAAGACAGAAGCCGGTTTGCCCTCCCTGCCCGACCTGTCGAAAAGTTCAACCATCACCTCAAGCTCATCGCCGCCGGCGATGTCGACGCGCTCGCCGCCATGGGTTATTTGACCGGCATGAACCTCTACCTCATCCGCCACGCCCACGCGGTCACCGCCGCGGAAAACCCCGCGCGCCCGCTCAGTCGCAAGGGCCGCACGCAGGTGCGTCAGCTCGCCCGTTTTTTGCGGCGCACCGATGTGCTGCGCGGCGTCACCCTCTGGCACAGTCCGCTCGAACGCGCCCGCGCAACCGCCACCCTCCTCGCCGCGCAGCTCGACTCGGACAATCCGCTCAAATGCGTCCCGCGTCTGCTGACCGAAGCCACCCCCGCTGATATCGCCGCGCAGCTGGCCAACCGACGCACCGATCTCGCGCTCGTCGGCCACGAACCCACTTTGGGCGAACTCGCCACCCTGCTCGTCTGCGGCCAGAGCGAGCCAACGCGATTCGACATGGCCAAATGCGGCATCATCGCCCTGACGCGCCAGCGCGGCCTCTGGACGGTGCGCTGGCAGCTCACGCCCGACTTGCTGACCTGAACGCGAAGCGCACCGGGCATCCAGCCCCCACCACCGCGAGGACACAATTTGAGGTTGCGGCAAGGACCCGATCTTTACTTTAGTTCTTAAGTGAAGATTTCGGTTAAAGTGGATTATGCCTGCCGCGTGCTCGCGCACATGGCCCGGTTACACGGCACGGGGGAATTGGCGCAGATCGACCAGTTGGCCAAGATTGAATCCGTGCCCGCCAACTTCCTCGCCCAGATCCTGGGTGAGCTGCGCAACGGCGGACTCGTCACCAGCAAACGCGGTATCCAGGGCGGCTACGCCCTCGCCCGCGCCCCCGACCAAATCTCCTTGTATGATATTGTGAAAATCATTGATGGAGAATTCCTTGAGCTCAGCGGCAATCACGCGGGCCGCAGCGGCCGACGCCTCCAGCAGATCTGGACCGAGATCCGCAGTCTCCTCGACGACAAGGCCAGGAGCTACACCCTCGACGCTTTCATCATGAAGGATTCGACCGAAATGTACCACATCTGACCGCGCCCCCCCTCCTGATGACACGGGAAACTGTTTCCCAAGCTTGACGAATCGAAACCATAATACTTCATATACTTTATGTCCTCACTCATCTTTCCTGATATCGTCTCGACCATCGGCAACACGCCCCTCGTCAAACTGAACCGCATTGCCGCCGGCATTCCCGCCAACGTTTACGTCAAGACGGAGTTCTTCAATCCGCTCGCCAGCGTCAAAGACCGCATCGGCAAGGCCATGATCGAGGCCGGCGAGAAAGCCGGGCACATCAAACCGGGCACCGTCGTCATCGAACCCACCTCGGGCAACACCGGCATCGCCCTGGCCTTCGTCTGCGCCTCCCGCGGTTACAAGCTGATCCTGACCATGCCCGAAACCATGTCGCAGGAGCGCCGCATCCTCCTCCGCATGCTCGGTGCCGAGATCGTGCTGACCCCCGGAGCCGAAGGCATGAAGGGGGCCATCGCCAAGGCCAACGAGATTCTGGCCCAACATGGCGACCGTGGCTTCATGCCCCAGCAATTTGACAACCCTGCCAACCCCGAGATTCACCGTCGCACCACCGCCGAAGAAATCTGGGCCGCCACCGGCGGCAACATTGACGCCTTCGTGGCGGGCGTGGGCACCGGCGGCACCATCACCGGCGTCTCCGAGGTCATTAAATCGCGCAACAAAAACCTCAAAACCTTCGCGGTCGAGCCCACCGGCAGCCCCGTCCTCTCCGGCGGCAAGCCCGGCCCGCACAAGATCCAGGGCCTCGCGGCCGGCTTCGTGCCGAAGAACTGCAACACCGCCGTCATCGACGAGGTCATCCAGGTGACCAACGAGGACGCGTTTGAAACCTCGCGCCAGTCCGCGCTGCTCGACGGCATTCTCGGCGGCATTTCCTCGGGGGCCAACATCTGGGCCGCCCTGCAGGTGGCCCGGCGCCCCGAGTTCGCCGGCAAGACCATCGTCACGATCGCCCCGAGCTTCGGCGAACGCTACCTCTCGACCGCGCTGGCCGAAAAGGCGCGCCTCGAAGCCGCTTCCTGATTTGCACGCCGGCTGTCCGGCGCTTTGTTTGTTCTGCGTTTAAGGCTCGCCTGCCGGCGCCGTCCGGCGTTTGCAGGTGGAGCCCGCCGGTCCGCCATGAACCTCGACGATATCAAGCAAGCCCTGCTCGCTTCCTACGAGCACGACGGTGGCATCAACCACCTCGACGGGGTCAACCTCCCCGCGCAGGACTCGGTCAACCGGCTCGCGGTCGGTTTCATGCACCTGCTGTTTCCCGGCTATTTCGAGGAGACCGCCCTGACCAAGCAGCAGGTCCCCCTGCACGTCGGCCGCCTGCTTGCGCAGGTCAACGAACGCCTCACCGCCGAGGTCGAGAAATGCCTGCGCTTCGCCCAGGACGCCGATCCGGCCGCGCACGCCCGTGAACTCGTCAGCGCGGCGTTGGGCCGCCTGCCCGAGGTACGCCGCATCGTGCAGACCGACGTCACCGCTGCCTACAACGGCGATCCCGCCGCACGCAGCGTGGAGGAAATCATCCTCGCCTACCCCTGCGTGCTCTCGATCTCCATCCAGCGCGTCGCCCACGTGCTGCACGACCTCGGTGTGCCGCTCCTGCCGCGCATGCTCACCGAATTCGGCCACGAACGCACCGGCACCGACATCCACCCCGGCGCGCGGATTGGCAGTCACTTCTTCATCGACCACGGCACCGGCGTCGTCATCGGCGAAACCGCCACCATCGGCCACCACGTCAAACTCTACCAAGGTGTCACCCTCGGCGCCAAATCATTCGAGACCGACGACAGCGGCAACCCCGTCAAGGGCATCAAACGCCATCCTGACATCGGTGATCACGTGACCATCTACGCGCACGCCACCATCCTCGGCGGCGACACGCGGATCGGTTCCAACTCCATCATCGGGTCCAATGTCTGGATCATGAAATCCGTGCCCGCGGATTCCGTCGCCTACTACAAGGGTGAAAACCTCGTCGTCCGCACTCGCAGTAAGCAGGACCAGTTTGTCGAGACCGCCGAAACCCTGCACTGGGTCATCTGACTTCGTTGGTCCGTTCGCAGCCACAACGGACCGCGCCCAAACGAATACTCGTCCAAGCAGTCAGGCTGTAGCTGCGTTTGAGGGCGCAGCCCGAAAACGTGGCGGGGTTCGGTTCACAATTTCGCCACGGCCCGCGCCGGGGCCCGCCGCTCAATCCGGCTTCTTATATTCGCGGTGGCTCTGCCTCTGCACGTCGCGCAACCGGCCGACGAGTTCGGCCGCCGCGGTGTTGTCCCCGGCCTTGAACGCCGCCGCCAGCTCGTCGAGCACGCCGATGAATTTGTCCATCTGCTCGCGATAAGCGGCGGTGAACGCCGCGCGTTTCGCCTCCGGCAGGTCCGCTGCGAGCGCCGGCGTGTGCTTGGCGGCCTCCGCGGACGCGGCCCGCATCGTCGCGACCAGTTCGAGCGACGCCGCATTGCTACCGGCATCCGCCGCCAGCTTGCGCAGTTCGCGGAAGGCCCGGTTCATCCGGTCCATCTGCTCACCGATCTCCGTGGTTTCGTCATCCGCCGCCGCGGCATGAACCGAAGTCAGGGCCGGGCCGCCGACCAGCAAAACACTCAAGACGCCAAGTTTCAGAAGGGTATGCAGTTTCATGGTGAGCGCCAAGGGAGCGCAGGCCCCGCGATTTCGCAAACGAAACCGCCCGGCGGCGGCGAGTCTCCGCTTGCGCCGGACGCCAAAATTGGGACGACTGGACCCGCCGCATGCCCACGCTCTACGATTTCAGCCACCTGCAGCCCAATCGCACGCTGTCACCCCACGACGGCATGGTGAGCCCGGGCTTGGAGGATCAGTATTTCGAACTCGGCCGGCGCGCGCTCGAACTCGTCCACTTTTCCTCGCAGCTCTGCGACAAGCCCCACTACCCCGAGATCCTCGACCTGCCCTGCGGCCACGGCCGCGTGCTGCGCTGGCTGCGCGCACATTATCACTACGCCAAGATCACCGCCTGCGACCTCGAGCGCGACGGCGTGGATTTCTGCGCCCAGGAATTCGGCGCCATCCCCGTTTATTCCGAGATCGACCTGCGCAAGCTGCCCTTCGACGCCCAGTTCGATCTGATCTGGGTCGGCTCGCTGCTCACGCACCTGCCGCAGGATCGCTGGCTGGCCGCCCTCGACAGTTTCATTCGCTGGACCAAGGAATGCGGCGTGCTGATCTTCAGCGTGCAGGGCCGCACCGTGCCCAGCCTGCTCGCCCGCGGCCGGCGCAACGTCGCCGAGAACATCGACAAGCCCGCCCTGCTCGAAGAATTCGCCCGCACCGGTTTCGCTTACCAGCGCTATTTTGAAAGCACCCCCGAGGAGGATTACGGTCTCGCCGTCACCTCCCCGGAATGGCTCATGCGCGTGCTGCAGCGTTATCCCGACGTCATCATGCGCGCTTACCTTGAGGAAGCCTGGGGCATGCAGGACATCGTCATCCTCTACAAAAAAGCCGGCCACTACGAACCGCTGCTCGGCGTGCCTGAATCGCCGCTGCCCGCGCCAAAATCGAAGTCCGGCTGGCTCAAATCGCTGCTCCGGCGCTGAGCGCCAACGGCCGCCCGCGCTCCCGTTTTATTTCCGGCCGATCAATTCCCACATCAGCACCGCGCCGGCCACGGAAACGTTGAGCGACTCCACCGCGCCGCTGCCGGGAATCGTGACCGCCCGCGTGCACGCCGCCGTGATGGCCGGCGCCAAACCGTGCTCCTCGTTGCCCAGCACCAGTGCCATCGGTTCGCCGCGCTTGACCGCCGCCTCCGGCCGGCCGCCGCGCGTCGCCGCCGCCACGACGGTGTAACCCGCGGTGCGCAGCGCACCGATGAATTTCACCAAGTCATGCGCCTGCCAGACGGTGATTTTTTCCAACCCGCCCTCGGCCACGCGAAACGCCGCGTCGTTGGGCCGCGCCGATTGCGCGTCGGCCGAAATGATCAGGTGCGCCACGCCGAAAAACGCCGCGGTGCGCGCGAGCGCGCCAAGGTTGTGCGCGTTGCCGATGCGGTCGAGCACCAGCACCGGCCCCCGGTGTTGCGCCCAGTCGGCGATCGCCGCCGGGCTCGGCTCGCGCAGTTCGGCCGCCGCGACCACCGCCACGATGCCGCCGTGGTGCACCGTGCCCGCGATCTTCTCCAGCTCCGCCGGTTCCACGCAGCGGTAAATCTTCCGGGCCGCGGCGAGCGCCTTGCACATCAGCCCGATTTTGCGGCCGGTCGCATGATCAAAATACAGCCGCATGATCGAAGCCGCATCGGCCTGAAACCGCGCCCGCACCGCCGCCAACCCGCAAATCGTGAGTTCCTTCGCTTTCACCGCCCCACCCGAACCGAAATGCCCCACCCACGCCAGCCCGGATATGTCACCTATTAAGTGACATCCGTCATGTCCCATTTCTTATTTTAGGAAAAGGTTTTATGACTATTTGTCACTTAATAGGTGACATAGACACTGCTGCAACCGGGGCAAGAAAAACGCCCGGCAGAGTGGATCGGCCGGGCGTGAAGCGGAAGGGGATTTGGCGCGGGTCGCTTACTCCTTCGGGAAGCCTTCGAAGTGCTTCGGGTCCTCGGGGTCCTGGTAGCGCGTGGTGTAGGTCTTTTTGCTCGCGGCGAGCTTGAGGAACTTGTCCACCGGCACGATCTCGACCGGGCCTTCGAGCTGCTTCGTGACCTCGACGAGGCTGTTCACATCGTTGGATTCACGGACGTGGACGAGCAGGAAGTAGGGTCGCTTCGCGTTGAGGGCGATGAGTTCGTTGAGGTCGGCCGCGACCTCGTCACGCGGGCGCCGCGGGTCGATGTAGTAATCGTAGGAAATCATCGGCCGCGTGTCGCGCAGGTCGCGCGTGCGGGCCGGGCCGTAGCCGTTGATGAAACCGATGACATCGGGGAACTCACGGTAGTAGGCGTCCACCGTTTCCTTGGTGAGGTCGGTGTTGCCCACGTTGCCGTCGGCGGCGGAGTTGTCCATGATCTCCATGATGTGCTCGTCGAGCAGCGCCATGAGGCCGCGGGCGCGCTCCATCAGGATCGGGAAGCGTTCCGGCGGGATGTGGTTGGGATACATGTAACCCGGGCCGGAGAGACCGCCGATGAAGTAGTCGTTGGGCGTGGCCGACTCGTGGAAATACTCGAGCGCGGCGGGCGAGAACTCGGTCCAGTTCATCGTGACCTGCCAGCCGAAGGGCAGCTTGCCGCGGCCGGGCTTGGTCCACACGCCGATGCCGATCGAGTCGGACTGCACGAAGGCAAGGTAAACCTTGTCCTCGGCGACCAGTTTGGCGTCGAGCGGCACGCTGTGGTTGTTGGTGAACTTGAAACCGGGCGTGAAGGTGAACTGGTGGTTGAAGCTCAGGTTCGGCAGGTTGTGCAGGCCTTCCATGCGCAGGCCGTACATCGAGAGCAGCGTGGTGTATTGCTCCTCGGTGTCCTTGGCATAGGAGTGCCAACCGAAAACGTAGCCACCGGGTTCAATCTCGGAGAAAATGCGGCGGGTCAATGCGAGCTCGGCCGCGTGTTCGGGCCGGTTAGGATTAGCCGAGAGATCGTGGAAGAACATCCGCTGGTTCACGCCCCAGTCCGCCATGCCGGGCATGCGCACGGCGCCGGCGTGACCACCCATGAGCATGACGCGGTCCTTGATGCAGCGATCCCAATACTTGTCGTAGGCGTCCTGATAAATCTGCGCATCGGTCATGCCGGTGTAGCGGCCGCGCAGATCGTCGAATTGCTTCAGACCGTGCTTCTCGACGAGCGGGATGAGCTCCTCGGACACGACGACGGCATCCTCGAGGCCGGCAATCGTGAACGCGACGTTGAGCGAGGCGCCGACGGTCTTGTCCCAGACCACGTAGCCCTTGGCGGCGGACTTGAATTTCGCGAGCGCCTCGTCGGCGGTCTGGAGGAGGCGGAACTGCACGCCGTGCTTGCGTTTGTAGAAATCAAACAGCGGGCCGGTGATCTCCCATTGGTATTCCGGCGGGTGCACCACGTAGAACTGCGGGGCCGCGCGGTTGGCGAGACCCTGCAGCGAGACAATCAGGGCCTTGTTCGGCAGGCCGCTGTCCACGCGCCAGTCGAGGTCGAAGTGCATGAACCAGGCTTCCACGCCGTGGTTTTTGTCCTTTTCCTGCGCTTGCAGTGCGGGCGTCGCCGCCACGGCGGCGAGTGCGATCAAGGTGATGATGCGTTTGATGAAGTTCATTTGGCGGTCTCCTCCGTCACTTTGTTGAACACATAGACCAGCGGGCGGTTGCGGCTGGAATGCAGCTCGATGACCGTCAGCCTGTCGCCCAGCTCGCTCACGCGATACTCGGTGGTGATGCGCATGATCACATCGCCCTGCGAAACCTCGACGGGCGTGAGCACCTCGGTGCGCAAGGTGCGGCCGTCATCGATCCATTCGGCGGCGGCCTTGGTCACGCCATGCTTGGCCGGATACACCGCCATGTGGCGCTGCTCCACGCGGAAGAAATCCTTCAGTTCCACCGGCCCGGACGTGTCGAGCACGTTCACCGCCTTGTGGATGGTGCTGCGCCATTGCATGGTGTAGGCGAGCGCGACCTTCGAGCCGTCGAGATCGACGGCGAGGTCCATTTTTTGCCAGCCGTCGAGCGCCGTGCTCACGGCCGGGTCGAGGCGCCAACGGCCCTCGAGGGCGGGATTGGCGGAGGCCATGGCCGCCAGCACCAGCGCGGCCATGCCCCCCAGCAGGATTCGTTTCAATGCGGTCGGTTTCATAGGAAGCGAAGATTAAACCCACCGGGCCCCCGGTGTGTCCACGCGTTTCGCGCCAAACCGGGCGATTATTCAACCGGCTGGACCCGCCCGGTGAGCGTGAACTCCTCGCGGTCGTGATAGAGATGCCGGATGCGCGTGCCCGGCGCATGGCGCGTGAGCGGCGAATCCGGCGCGCGCAGTTCCGACAGCAGCGCCACGGGATCCACGCGGCCGAACTTCAGGTTGACCACGAAGTTCCGGCACCAGCCCCGCGCGAGCCACGGTTCCACGATGTGCCGCAGCACGTGATGCGGTTCCTCCACCATGTCGCAGAACAGCCAGTCGCAAACCGGGCCGGCCGGCGGTGCGTAGCGAAACGCATCCTCGCGCCGGTGCTCGATCTGCGGATGGTTGAGCGCCCCGCCCTTGAGCGGTCCGTTGTCGATCGCGATGACCCGCGCACCGCGCTTGGCCGCGCTGTAACTCCAGCCGCCCGGCGCCGCGCCGAGATCGACCACCAGTTCGCCCGGCTGCGGCTCCGTGCCCAGCACCACGTAGGCTTCCTCGACTTTCAGATAACTGCGCGACGGCGCCGCATCATCGTCGGCCATGCGCCGCTGGCCGTTGCTGCGCGCCGTGCGCGCCACCTGCATCACGCCGAAATCGGTGAACCACCCGAACAGCCCGCGTGCCTCGCCAACCCCGCGCGGCAGGTCGGGCACGGCCAGCTTGGCGACGCGCGAGAGTTTTTTGCGCAGCAGATCGAGCACCGCCTTCTCCACCGCGCCGATGCGGCGGCCAAGGCCGACCAGTTCAGCCGGGCCGGCCAACACACACGGCCACGCCGTCTCGATGCGTTCGCCGCGAATGCCGGTCAGGAAAAAATCGGCGAGGCGCTGGGCGAGCGCATTGACCGATTCGCCACGCACTTCCACGGCGTCGGGCAAAAGCAGATGCGCAAAGGCCGGTTCGTCCGGGGCACGCTCCGCCACGACCCAGCCGGGACCGTGCTGCTGCGCCATGATGCCCGCCGCCGCGAGTTCGCGAACCAGCAACGATTCAAATCCGGCCTGGCAGGTGAGAAGCATGCCGCGACCGTGGCGCAAACGCCGCGGCCGCGTCCATCCCAAAGCAGGCAGAGTCGATCGAACGGACTTCGCGTTGTAGGGCGGGGTCGCTGACCCCGCCTTTTTGTAACCCGTGTTGCAGGCGGGGTCAGGAGACCCCGCCCTACAATCAGACAGGAGACCTTGGGATCAGACGTGCAGGCTGATGTCGCAGGCGCCGCCGGCGCAGGCCACGGCCATCTTCAGCTCGGTCTCGTCGCTGGCCTCGCGCATCTGCGTGTAGTCCACGCGGTGCGGACGCAGGGAGTTCCACTTGTGCACATCGGCCTCGGAGGCGACCTCCTCGCGCGGGGCCTGAGCGTAGGCCTTGTCGCCTGCGTCCTGCAGCAGCGAAATGCCGGTGAAGTAGGCGCGGTTGGCCCAGATGAAATCCGCGACCTGGTCCCACTCATCGGGTTGCACGGTGCAGGTGTTGGAGACGTTGTGATGGAGGCCGGGCGAGCGCGACTCCGGATCGGCGCCGAGGATGACCCAGTGCTGCTGCACGAGCTTCACGAGTTCGAGGAACTGCACGGCGTTGATGTCCTTGCGCAGGATGGCCTTCTTGGGCGCCTCGATCGGGAAGGTGATGACGTCGTCAGTCTCGGGGTTGTAAACGGAAACCTCGGTCATCTGCGGGTTGGCGGACTTGAAGAAGCGGTAGACCGGCTCCATGCGGTTGGCCTGCACGCGGCGGAAGTAACGGCGGGCGTGGTGCGGGTGAATGCCGGAGGCGGCGTTGAGGATGAGCGACGCGGTGCCTTCGGGCTTGGTCGTGCAGATCTTGGCCGCGGGGCTGATGCCGATGACGCCGGCGATCAGCTTGTTTGCGGCCCGGCAAAGCCGCGCGCCCTGTTCGAGGATTTCCTGGTCAAAGAGCACGGTGGGGTTGTCCATGAACCCGCAGATGGAAACGCCGAGCAGCGCGTCGCGCTCGTTGATCAGGCGCGTAACCGGCCCGAGGTAGGGCATGTCGGTGTAGGCGGCCTGCAGCGTGCCGATGGCGGTCGCGGCGAGACAGGCCTGGTAGAACGCCGTCTCGGTCGTGGCGGCGTGGCCGTTGATGGTGGTGAGGTTGCAGTGCTGGAAACCGGAAAGCCGCGTGGTGCCCGGCAGGTCGCCCTTGTAGCCGTAGCGGAAGAGCTTCTCGGTCTCCTCGGGCGAAAGGTCCCAGTCCACCACCGGCAGCAGGCTGATCTCGGCGCAGGGGTTGCAGCCGGCGTCGGGGTTGTCACAGAAGTAGAAACCGGGCTCGCCGAATTCCTTTTGCGCGCGGAAGAGCTTGCGGAAGTGCTCGGCGTTGCGATCGCTGCGTGAGAGCACGGCGGAGTTGTTGGAGGCGGAGCGCTGCGGGTGCTGCTCGAACCAGTTGCCGGTCTTGGCGTTCATCATCTCCTCGTCGTCGGGCGAGAAGAGGCAGATGGTGGCGGAGCGGCGGATGCCGCCGGCCAGCACGGCCTTGGCGATGAACATGCAGATGTCGTAAACCTCGATCGGGCGCAGCGCGCGGCCGATGGCGCCGTCAAGGATGCGCTCGACGTGGTTGAGCGCCTTCTTTAACGGCAGGTGGCCGGGGGCCTTGCCGCCGGAGGTCTTGAGCGGGGCGCCGCGCGAGCGGATGGCAGAGTAGTCGAACTCCACCTTGGTGCTTTCCTGGTAGGAGAGCATGAGCGCGTGCAGCGCGTCGGACCAGCCCTCGATGGTGTCGGTCACGTGGTGGTGCACCACGGGCAGGTCGTTTTCCGCGCCGCGCTGGGGCAGCGGCGGCAGCAGCGCGATATGGTGCTTCTGCACCGAGAAGCCCACGCCGCAACCGCTGAGCAGCAGGTAGAAATATTCGCGGAAAAACTCCAGCCGGTCCACGTTGGAGAAGCTGCAGTTGAACATGCGGCTGTGGTTGGTCAGGATCGCCTGCCCCCCGAACTGCATCGAGCGCATGCTGGGCAGCACCTTTTTCTCCGCCACCATCGTGAAGGCGTCGCGGATGATGCGGCCGAGGTCGGCGCCGGCCCAGGTCTTGAGCAGCAGGTCGGCTTTCCGGCCGGCCAGCGCCGCGATTTCCGGCGACAGTTCCGCGGGCAGGGTGCGGTCCAGCTTGCCGGCAAAAAATTCCAGGTGCATGTCGCGCACGCGCTCCACGCCCTCGGTGAAGATCTCGCGGCGGCCGAGCTCGGGCCGGTAGCGCGCGTATTTCGCCATCGCGATGTAGTCGGCCAGGCCGTTGTCGGCGTAGTGCGTGAGCCGGCGCTCGGAACGGCGCGCGCGGTAGAGCATGTAGGAACGCGCGACCTCCCAGTGGCTGGCGCCGGCGATCGCCTTTTCCACCGCGTCCTGCACCTGCTCGATGCCCGGGTGCTTGCCGTCGCGGTAGTAAAGCTCGAGCATCTGCGACACCGCGGTGGCGATGCGCGACACCTCGGCGAAATCCGCGCTCTGCAGGCCGTAGCAGGCCAGCGCATCATCGCGGTAGGTGTTGGGCGCGTTGTCGGTGCGCACCTCGTGAAACGCGAGCGCGATGGCGCGGGTCACCTTGTTCAGGTCGAAGCGCACGCGCGTGCCGTCGCGCTTGATCACAAGACGCTCGGCGGCGGGGATGGCGCGGCTGAGCAGGCGCGTGCCCTTGGGCGCGGCGGCGGCATGCTCGGGGGACTCGTTGGTTTCGATTTCGGGTTCGGTCAGGACGGAGGAATTCATGGAAAAATATATCAAGGCAGGGAGGGACAAGCCGCACCTCTCCCAAGGCGCGGCGATCAGGAACCGGGTAAAGTTCGCCGGTCTGACCGCGGCTTCCGCCCGGGAAATTTGTCCGGGGGGGATGGAAAACAGGAAGCCGAGGTGGAGACGGTAAACATGGGGCAAATCCGGCCACAGGTACGCCTTGCAAGCAACTGGCACCTACAAGAAGACCCGCGGGCGACCACTACTGGTTGTGGTGATATTTACGTCAATCACCTACCCATTGTGGTGTCGAGTAATTACCGGAATTAATAACTGGAATCGCACAGGTAATCAGCCGCACTGAATGCGGCCGGACAAGATCTGCGCAACACCCGGGCGCCGGCCCGGCACCGGCTCAAAGCCTGTGCAGGTGGAAACCGCCGTCGATGTCGAAAACCGCGCCGGTCGAGAACGGGAAGCGGTCCTCGGCGATCGCGCGCACGGCGCGGCCGATGTCCTGCGGCGTGCCCCAGCGGCGGATCGGCGTGATGCCGCGCTCGTCGTGGATGATCAGCTTGTCGTATTTCTCCTTCACGCCGCCGGTCATGTCGGTCGCGATCACGCCGGGGCGGATCTCGTAAACGTTGATGCCGTCGTTGGCCAGACGTTCGGCGAACAGCTTGGTCATCATCGCCAGCCCGGCCTTCACCATGCAGTAATCGCCGCGGTTGATCGAAGCGGTGTAGACGGAGATCGAGGTGATGTTGACGATGCGGCCGCGGAAGCCCTCGGCGTCCGGCTCCTGCTGGAGCATCTGCTTGGCCACGAGCTGCGTGAGAAAGAAGGGGCCTTTGAGATTGATGCCGTAAAGCCGGTCAAAGCTCTCCTCGCCCGCGTCGAGCAGGTCGGCGCGGACCGAGGGGGCGACCCCGGCGTTGTTCACCAGCACGTCGATGCGGCCGAACTTCGCGACCGTCTCGGCCACGAGGCGCTCGCGGTCGGCGGCCGCGGCCACGTCGCCCTGAATGATGAAACCGTCGCCGCCGGCTTCCTGCACGAGCTTGAGCGCCTCGGCCGCCGCCGCCGCGTTGCCGGCGTAGTTGATGGCCACGCGGTGGCCCGCGCGGGCAAGTTCGAGGGCAATGCCGCGGCCGATGCCGCGCGATGCGCCGGTGACGAGGGCTGATTTCTGCGCCATAGACGGAGCAGCCAAGCGCAGCCCGGCGCGCCGTTCAAAACAAATTGTGCGGCCAACCGAACCGGAGCGTCCGCCTGCGGTCTGCTCCGGCATGAAATCCGTCCTGTTGTTCTTCCTGCTCGGCGCCGCCGCCGGGGCCATCGGCATGGGCCTGTACAGCCAACGCCACCCGCCGCAACCGACCTCGTTGGGCGGGCAGGCCCAGCAGGCCGCCGCCCAGGCCGCCGACAAAACCAAGTCCGCCGCGGGCAACCTGCGCGACTCGTTCGCCGCCAAGCTCGAGGAGTGGCACCTTACGCCCGAGGAAATCAAGGCCGACCTTGTCAAGTCCGGTCAGGTCGTGCGCAACAAGACCTCCGCGGTCGGCAGCGCGATCTCGGATGCGCGCATCCTCTCCGTGATCAAGGCCAAGTTCGTGCTGGATCGCGACCTGTCCGCGCTCGCCATCAACGTCGATGTGACCGCCGGCGAAGTCGTGCTGCAGGGCAACGTGCCCTCCGCCGATCTCATCGGCAAGGCGATCGCCCTCACCCTCGACACCGACGGCGTGCGCAACGTCACCGCCAAGCTCGCGGTCATGGGCGACTGAACCCTCAGTCCGCCCGGCGGTAGCGCAACAGGTCGCGCGGCGCCACGCCGTGCACGGCCTTGAAACAGCGCGAAAAATGATAGGGGTCGGCAAACCCGACCCGCTGCGCCACCTCCTTGATCAGGCCGCCGTTCTCGACCAGTTCCTCCGCCGCCAGTGTCATCTTGCGCCGGAGCAGGTGTTGGTACGGGCTGCAATCGTGATAACGGCGGAACAGCCGGCAGACACTCGAAACCTCGAGGCCCACCGCCGCGGCGATTTCCTCCAGCCCGGCCAGATCGCGCGCGCGTTCGTCGATCAGTGATTTGCAGCGCAGAAAGCGTTCGCGGGCCGGATCATCGCGCTGCGCGCCCTGGGCGATGTGTTCCTCGACCTTGAGCAACAGGAGTTCCAGTTGCGCCGCACACAACGCCCGCGCGAGCCGACCCGGCCGCTGGCCCTCGTGGATGAGTTCCTCGAACAATCCGCGCATCTCCGCATGCGTGGCCAGCACCTTCACCGCCCCCGGCCCCACCCCGGCCTGGGTCAGCCGTCGCGCCGCCGCGCCGCCGGCGATGCAGACGAAATACTTCACCATCGGCTGCTGCGGGTCCGTGCGGATCACGCACCGCGTGGCCCGCCCGTAGGCAAACACCGTGCCGGGGCCCAGCGGGTGCCGCGCGCCGTCGAGTTCGACCCAACCCCGCCCCGCCGCGACAAATTCCAACCCGTCGTAAACGTAGGCTTCGCGCAGCACGGCATAGTCGGGATTGCACACCTCCCGCCCGCCCAGCGCCGGCCGCGGCCGGCGGTCCGACCCCGGCGCCAGATCAAGGAAGAAATAACGCGTGCCGGTGACCTGCTGGGAAAGCAGCCGCCGCGACGCCTGTGGGCCGATTTTATCCATCTGTTTTCGCAAACTATCCATTTCGACCCGACGGCTGCGAGTGCATAATACCCCTTTACCCGGCCCCCGAACGGCCAAACGCCCCCGCCGATTTTATCTAGTAACCCTATGAAAAAGACCGCCAAAAAAACCATCATGCTGATCGCCAACGGCGATCTCCGCCAATCCGCCAACGAGGCCACCTGGCAGTTCCAGACCGCCATGGAAAAGCAGCTCACCGCCGCCATCGCCAAGCTGGGCGGCAAGCTCGTCCGCGCCCACCCCTACAAGCCCGAGCTGAAGCACGGCTTCATCGGTTCGCAGAAGGAGGGCATGGCCGTGTTCGCCAAGCTCGACCCCAAGGCGCCGCTCATCGTGGCCGAATCCGTCTGGCAGTATTCGCACCACATCCTGCCCGGTCTCATCTCGCACCAGGGCCCCATTTTGACCGTGGCCAACTGGTCCGGCTCCGCCCCGGGTCTCGTCGGCATGCTCAATCTCAACGGCTCGCTGACCAAGGCCGGCGTCAAATACTCCACGCTCTGGAGCAAGGATTTCACCGACGAGTTTTTCCTCACCCACCTCGCCGGCTGGCTGAAGACCGGCGTGATCAAGCACACCACGTCGCACGTCAAGGCGCTCGGCCGCTGCACCGTGCCGCCGAAGGCCCGCGCCATCGCGAAGAAAATCGCCGACGACCTGCGCCGCCGCAAATCCATCATGGGCGTGTTCGACGAGGGCTGCATGGGCATGTACAACGCCATCATCCCCGACGAGCTGCTCTTCCCCTGCGGCGTTTACAAGGAGCGCCTCTCCCAATCGGCCCTCTACTACGGTGCCACCCAGGTCAGCGACGCCGAGGCGCGCGCGGTTTACGACTGGCTCAAGGCCAAGGGCATGACCTTCCGCCTCGGCCCCGACACCGACAAGGATCTGACCGAGGAACAGGTGATCTGGCAGTGCAAGACCTACGTCGCCGCGCTGCGCATCGCCGACGAGTTCGGCTGTGAGTCGATCGGCATCCAATACCAGCAGGGCCTCAAGGACCTCCTGCCCGCCTCCGATCTCGTCGAGGGCATCCTCAACAATTCCGACCGCCCGCCCGTGGCCAACGCCAAGGGCGAGATCATCCGCGACGGCGAGCCGCTCACCCACTTCAACGAGGTGGACGAGTGCGCCGGCCTCGACGGCCTGCTGACCAACCGCGTGCACAAGCTCCTCGGCCAGCCCGTCGAGAACACGCTGCATGACCTGCGCTGGGGCGATTACGACCCGACCGGCTCGACCGACGAATACGTCTGGGTGTTTCTCATCTCCGGCGCCGCGCCGCCGGCCCACCACATCGACGGCTACAAGGGCACCGACTCGCTGCGCCAGCCCTACATGTACTTCCGCCTCGGCGGCGGCACCGTGCGCGGCATCGCCAAGCCCGGCGAAATCGTGTGGAGCCGCATCTTCGTCGAGGGCGGCAAGCTCAAGATGGACCTCGGCCGCGCCAAGGTCGTCGCCCTCCCCCGCGAGGAAACCGAGCGCCGCTGGCAGGAAACCAACGTGCAATGGCCGATCATGCACGCGGTCACCTACGGCGTTTCGCGCGACCAGATGATGGCGCGGCACAAGGCGAACCACATCCAGGTCGCCTACGCCAAGTCCGCCAAGGACGCCGACCTCGCGATGTACGCCAAGGCCGCCCTCGCCGCCGAACTCGGCCTCCAGGTCTCGCTCTGCGGCACCAAGGCCGACGGCTCGAAGTTCTGAAGCAACAACCAGGTGGGGCGCGTTGCCCTCAACGCGCCTTCCCGGTGCGGTCGAAACGTGCCACGCCGCAAATCGCAAGCGGAGCCCGCCCGGCTCCGCTTTTTTGTTTCCACGCCACGGCAAAACCCGCTCGCCTGAACCCGTGCCCACCGATCCCACCCGGCCCGATTATCCCAGCATCACCGATCCGGCGCGACCGCGGTGGCATTTTCACCCGCCGGCCGGCTGGATGAACGATCCGAACGGCATCTTTCAGCACGACGGCTGGTGGCATCTTTTCTACCAGCACAATCCCGGCGGCGACACTTGGGCCGACATGCACTGGGGCCACGCGCGCAGCCGCGACCTGCTGCATTGGGAACACCTGCCCATCGCCCTGCGCCCGCAAACCGCCCACGGCGAGCTGCACTGCTACTCCGGTTGCTGCGTGCCTGACGCCGCCGGTGGGCCACACATCCTTTACACCAGCGTGCCGCCTCCGCCCGGCCTGGCCACCCAGGTCTTGGCCGTGCCGCAAGACGCCGCCTGCACGACGTGGACCCAGCACGTCACCAACCCGGTGCTCGACCTCGCCACGCACGACGGTCCGGCCTTCGACGGTGACTGGCGCGACCCGTATGTTTTCCATGCCGCCGGCCGCACCTTTCTCATTCTCGGCGCCCGGCTCGGGGACGACTCCGTGGTCGCCCTGTACGAAAACCCCGACGGCAATCTCCGCTCGTGGACCTACCGCGGCGTGCTCCTGCGCGCGCCTGTCAGCCGCGTCACGTTTTACGAATGTCCCTCGATCGTGCCGTGCGGCGACCGTTGGATCCTGTTCGTGTCACCCTGCGCAGAAATGGAATGGCATGTCGGCCGGTTCGATCCGGACACCGGTCGCTTTGCGCCGGAGCGCAGCGGTTTGTTCGATGCCGGCCACAACTACTACGCCACGCAGGCCAAGCTGGCACCGGACGGGCGCATCCTGGCGTTCGGCTGGGTGCGCGGCTTCGCCTCCGGCCGCGGTTGGAACGGCTGCCTCGGCGCCATCCGTGAGGTCCGGCTTGATGACACCGGCACGGTTTGCAGCACACCGCTGGCCGAACTTACCGCACTGCAATCTCACGCCACCCCGCTGCCGGCCGCCACCCTGGGTCCCGAACCGCTCCGCCTGCCTCTCGCCCAGCCGGATTCAAGCCGGGGCGTTGTGTCCTTCAACCCCCAACCCGGCGCCGTCCTGTGGCTCGAACTCGCCGGGGCCGTCGTGCGCATCGATGATGCGGGCGTGCACTTTGACGACCGGCCGGTTCTGCCCCTTGCCCACAACGGCCACCTCCGCTGCGAATGGCTGCTCGACCGCTCCGTGCTCGAATGGTTTGTCAACGAACGCGCCTGCTGCACGCAGATTGTCACCCACCCGACGCCGCCCACGCTCGCGCTGCGGGCCGAGGGCGACGTCCGGCTCGAAACCGGCTGCACTTGGACCATGTCTCCCACACCCGCCACCGCGCTGTCAGCGTCATGAACTCCACCGATCCCGCCGCTTTTGCTCCGACCGCAGCCAACTGGCCCGCGTTGCGCACCGACATCGTGCGGCGCTTGGAGTCCGTGATGGGGCCATTTCCCGCACGCAACGCCACTCCGCGTCAGCCGCCGGAATTTGTCGTCGAAAGCGAAACCGACCACGGCACGCACGTCATGCGTCGCATCAGCTACGCCGCGGAACCCGGCAGCCGCACCCCCGCCTACCTCTGCCTGCCCAAGGCCGCGCTGCATAACGACACCCGCAGCTTTCCTGCCGTGCTCTGCCTGCATCCCACCAACTTTGAAATCGGCGCCGGCGTGGTCGTGGGCTTGGGCGGTCGCGCCAATCGCCAATACGCCGCCGAACTCGCCGCGCGCGGTTATGTGACCCTCGCCCCAAATTACCCGTTGCTCGCCGATTACGCGCCCGATCTCGCCGGGCTGGGCTACGTCAGCGGCACGATGAAGGCCGTCCGGGACAACGTGCGCGGGCTCGACCTGCTCGCGGCGCTGCCCTGCGTGCGGGCGGAAAAATTTGGCGCCATCGGGCATTCGCTCGGCGGCCACAACGCGCTCTTCACCGCGGTCTTCGAACCGCGCCTCGCCGCCGTGGTGTCGAGCTGCGGCCTCGATTCGTTTCGTGATTACATGGGCGGCGATCCCGCCGTGTGGCAACCGGGCGCCGGCTGGTGCTCTGAGCGCTACATGCCGCGCCTCGCCGCGTATGCCGGGCGGTTGCACGACATCCTGTTCGATTTTCACGAGATCCTCGCCGCGTTGGCGCCAAGGCCCGTGCTGATCAGCGCGCCGCTAAAGGACGACAATTTCCAATGGCGCTCGGTGGACCGCGTCGTCGCTGCGGCGCAGCGTGCGTATGACTTGCACGGCGCCACCGACCGGCTCCGCGTCATCCATCCCGATTGCGATCACGATTTTCCGGCGGAAGCACGCGAGGAAGCCTACCGGCTGTTCGACGCCGTGCTGAACTAAAGCCGCCGCAGCGGCGCCGCCGGCCGCGACGGAAGTTTGCCATTCGCGGCCCGGCCGCCTCACAGTGCCCCCGATGTCCGACCTTGCTCCCCTGCCTTCCATGCCGCGGCCCGGCCGCTACCGCCACTACAAGGGCGGCGAATACCGCGTGCTCGGTCTCGCCCGCCATTCGGAGACCCTCGAACCGCTGGTGGTTTACCAGGCGCTTTACGGCGAACGCGGCCTCTGGGTGCGACCGCAACCGATGTTCGTCGAATCGATCACGCACGACGGCAACAATGTCGCGCGTTTCGCGTTCCTTGGTGACTGAACCCATGCGCGTCCTTCTCGCCTTCGACAAATTCAAGGATTCGCTCACCGCGCCCGCGGCCTGCGATTTGGCGGCATCGGCCCTGCGCGCGCGCCAGCCCGGCTGGACGCTCGACCTCTGCCCGCTGACCGACGGCGGCGAGGGCTTCGCCCCGATTCTCACCCAGGCCGCCGGCGGCGAAACCCACACCGCCACCGTCACCGGCCCGCGCGGCGCGCCCGTCGCGGCGTCATTCGGGCTGGTCAAACTCAACGCCATCCCGGCCGCGGCGCGCGCCTTGCTCGCCCTGCCCGCCGACCTGCCGGCCGACGCCACCGTCGCGCTCGTGGAGATGGCCACCGCCAGCGGCCTCGCGTTGCTGCCGGCCACCGAACGCGATCCGTGGCAGACCACAAGCCGCGGCACCGGCGAACTCATCGCGCACGCCGCCCAACTCGGCGCGCAGGTCGTTCTGCTCGGCGTCGGTGGCAGCGCCACCAACGATCTCGGGCTCGGTGCCCTCGGCGCTCTCGGCCTGCGCTATCTCACCGCCGATGGACGCGAAATTTCACCGCCCGTTCCCGCGGGGTGGGATGAGATCACACGGATCGACGGCACCGCCCGCGCGCCGCTCATCCGCATCGCCTGCGATGTGGCCAACCCGTTGCTCGGTCCGCAGGGCTGCTCCGCGATTTACGGTCCGCAAAAGGGACTCGCGCCCGCCGATCTGCCGCAAATGGAAGCGTTGATCGGCCGCCTCGCGTCGCGGCTGTGCGAACATGCCGGCCGCTCGGCTGACGTCATGCGCGCACCCGGCGCCGGGGCCGCCGGCGGCATCGCCTTTGGTCTGATGACCGCGGCGGACGCACAACTTCTGCCCGGCTCCGATCTGGTCACCGCCTGGTTGGATTTGGCCAACCGATTGGGCCGGGCCGATCTCGTGATCACCGGCGAGGGCCGGTTCGACGACAGCTCGCTCAGCGGCAAGGGTCCGGGCGCGCTCACCCGGCAGGCACTCGCGCAGGGCAAATCCGTGCACGTGTTCGCCGGCAGCATTGCCACGCAATCCGCCCCGGCCGGCCTGCAAATGCACGCCATCAGTCCGCCCGCCATGCCGCTGGCGGAGGCACTGAAAGCCGCCCCGGGCTTGCTCGACCGCGCGGTGCGCGCCACGTTCTGACGTATGCCGCCCGAGGAGCACGCCCGTCAGGAACGCTTCGCCCGTTTCCGCCGTTGGAAACAGGTGCTGCGCTTTCTGCCCCGGCGCGCGGCGCTGCACCGCTATCCGTTCATCGGCCGGTTCGCCGAGGCGGCGCGCAAACGTTCCTTTCTGTGGTCCTTCAAGGCGCCGCAGCTGCGGCCCGCGTTTTACGCCGGCTCGATTCTCGCCGTGATGCCGGTCATGGGCGTGCAACTGCCCGCCGCGTTCGTGTTGGCGCTGCTGTTGCGGGCCAACTTCATGGTGCTGGGCGGCCTGCAGTTCATCAGCAATCCCGTCACCGCCGCGCCGCTGTATTTCACCACCTACGAAGTGGGCCGGGCGATCATCACGTGGTCCGGTTTTGGACAAAGCGTGGCCGTGGAGGAGGAGCCCGAACTGGATCTGGTCGCCACCACCCGCCATCACGAACAGCTCGAACCCGCCAAGCCCGACGCCCCGCCGGACGGCGAACTCAACTGGGGCCGGCGCATCGGCACGGTCATCAACGCCCTCGTCATCGGCGGCGCCATCGTGGGCACGTTGCTCGGCGCGCTGCTCGACCTCACGTGGCGGCTGCTCGCCGAACGCATCGGCCCGGTCCATTTGCATTTGCGGCGAGGTTCCCGCTCGACGGAGCCGACCGGGCCGCCACAGTAAACGCGCCCATGTCCGTCCCTCAGCGCCTTTCGCCCCTGCATCATTTGCTGACCCTGTTGGTGTTGTGCCTGGGAGTGTTTGGTTGCAGTGCCAGCCAGCCTCCCACCCGCCCCGTGGCCAGCGCGCCGCAACGTCCCGCCACGCCCCCGCCGGGCCCCGCTCCCGTCATCAAGACCGAATCCACGACCGTGTATCCCGTCATGCTGGGCATCGACGTGCTCGAGTCGCAGGGCTTCGCCGCCGTGCGCGGAAAACGCATCGGCCTGCTCACCCATCCCGCCGGCGTCAACCGGCGCGGCGAAAGCACCATCGACGTGCTGCGCCGCGCGCCCGGCGTGCAGCTCGTCGCGCTGTTTGGTCCGGAACACGGCATCGACGGCACCATCAAGGCAGCGGTCAACATCGACCACGGCACCGACGCGCGCACCGGCCTGCCCGTTTACTCATTGCACGGCGCACATCGCAAGCCCACCCCGGCGATGCTCAAGGGCCTCGACGCCCTCGTCGTCGACCTGCAGGACATCGGCACGCGCAGCTACACCTTCATCAGCGCCATGCTCTACACCATGGCCGCGTGTTTCGAAAACAACGTCGAGCTCATCGTGCTCGACCGGCCCAACCCGCTCGGCGGCCTCAAGGTCGACGGTCCGCCGCTCGATGCGCAGTGGAAGAGCTACGTCGGCGCCTTCCGCGTGCCCTACGTGCACGGCCTCACCATCGGCGAACTCGCCCGCATGGCCAAGGAGTCGCCGGGCGTCATGCGCGTGCCCAACGCCCTCAACGTCAGCGAGGAAAACCGCCTGCGCGGCCGGCTCACCATCATTCCCATGCGCGGTTGGACCCGCAGCATGCGCTGGCCCGAGACCGGCCTGAAGTGGATCCCCACGTCGCCCTACATCCAGGATTTCGCCGCCGTCATCGGTTATCCCATGACCGGCCTCGGCAGCGAACTCGGCCAGTTCAGCCACGGATTCCCCGGGCCGCGCTACCCGTTCCGCGGCATCGCGCATCCGCGCATCAAGGACGACGTGCTCGAAAAGGAACTGCGCGCCCTCAACCTGCCCGGCCTGAACTACCGCCGCATCAGCGTGCCCGGACGCAACGGCAAACCCGTCACCGGACTCTACGTCGAGGTCACCGACTACGACGACTGGCGGCCGACCGAGCTCAACTTCCACCTCATGCGCCTGGCCTGCAAATACGAGCCCGCCAATCCTTTTGCCGCCGCCAACGCCGCCGACACCCGCCGCTTCCTCATCCACATGGGCTCGACCGACTTTTTCAACGCGCTCAAGCGCGACGGCGCCCGCACCGATGTCGCCGGCTTCATCCGCGACTGGGAAGCCCGCGCCAAGGTTTACCAGCAGCAGACGCGCAAGTTCTGGCTGTATCATTGATGTCGCCCACCGCTCGCCAGCGATTCCGCCTTGTAGGAGCCTGCTTGCAGGCGATGCGTCATTATCGCCTGCAAGCAGGCTCCTACAAATAACCTTTCCCATGCCCGCCATCGCGTCCCTCCTCGCCGTCCTCAACCCGTATGAACGGGAAAACTTTTTTCCCGGCGACCTGTTCGCCACCCTGGAAAAGCTGAGCCCGGAATTCCGGCTGCTCGACCCCACCGGCCTTTCCCCCGGGGACTTCGCGCGCGAACTCACCGCCACCAATCCCGAGGTGCTGCTCGCGTGCTGGCAAACGCCCCCGCTGCCCGCCGCCCTGCCACCCCGTTTGCGTTACATGTGCTACGTCACCGGCTCGGTCCGCCGCCTCGTCACCCGCGCGCAGATCGAACAGGGTTTCCTCGTGACCAACTGGGGCCGCACCATCAGCCGCACCGTCGCGGAATGCGCGCTCTTCCACACCCTCGCCGGCCTGCGCCGCGCCACCCACTGGACCTTCACCCTGCATCAGGAAGGCGGTTGGCGCGACGGCTTCGACCAGGTGCGTTCGCTCTTCGGCCGCAAGGTCGGCGTGCACGGCTACGGTTCGGTCGCGCGCGAATTCCTCCAGCTCATCGCGCCGTTCGGCTGCCGGGTCTCCGTGCACGCGCCGGACTTCGACGCCGCCGAGGCTGCGCGCACCGGCCACGCGGTCTGCGCCTCGCTCGACGCCCTGTTCGGTGAAAACGACGTCATCGTGGAACTCGCCCCGCTCAATCCCGTGACGACCGGCAGCGTGACCGAGCGCCACTTCCGGCTCATCCGTCCCGGCGGCGTGTTCGTCAACGTCGCACGCGCCGCCATCACCGACGAGGCCGCCCTGTTGCGCGTCGCGCAGGAAGGCCAGATCCGCGTCGGGCTCGACGTGATGGTGCAGGAGCCGCTGCCGCCCGACAGCCCGTGGCGCGGCCTGCGCAATGTCAGCCTGACCCCACACATCGCCGGCCCCACGCTCGACCGCTACGTCGACGCCGGCGATCACGCCCTCCGCAACCTGCGCGCCTACGCCGCCGGCGAACCCCTGACCGCCATCGTCACCCCCGCTGGCTACGACGCCGCGACGTAAATCGGTCTGGGATTAACCTTACGCAGAGACGCAGTGGTAGGGCGCGCAGTCCCTTGCGCGCCTCGTTCAGGTTTGAAATTGAACGAATCGGCGGCCTGGGACAGGCCGCCCTACCTTGCCACAACCGTCATCTTCTGAACCCCAACACGATCCGTGTGCATCGGTGATATCCGTGGTTGGATTCCTGCCCCCTTCCCTGCGCCTCCGCGCGGGCCGCGGACGACGCGAACCGCCCCCATTCGTGCGGCATGAGACCCAATTCCCGCTCAAGGGTTGAACCGATTTCGTGCCTTCGCATGCTGTCATTCATGACCGATCGACTCGACTCCCTTCCGCTGCCCGTCTCCAAACTCGCGCTCGGCACCTGGGCCATGGCGGGCGGCCAGCTCTGGGGTCCGCAGGATGAGGCAGATTCGCACGCCACCGTCCACGCCGCGCTCGACGCCGGCATCACGCTGATCGACACCGCGCCCGGTTACGGCGGCGGTCTCTCGGAGGAAGTGCTCGGCCGCGCGCTCAAGGGCCGCCGCGACCGCGCGCTCATCGCCACCAAGATCGGCAGCGGCGACCTCGAGCCCGCCAAGGTCACCGCCTCCTGCGAGGCCAGCCTGCGCCGGCTGCAGACCGACTGCATCGACCTCCTGCAAATCCACTGGTTTCGGGCCGGCGCCCCGCTTGAGGACGTCATCGCCGCCATGGAAAACCTGCGCGCCGCCGGCAAGGTGCGCGCGCTCGGCGTCAGCAATTTCGGCCCGCGCCAGATCGCCCGCGTACAGGCCGCCGGCACCGGCTGGGCCACCAACCAGCTTTGCTACAACCTGCTCTGGCGTGCCATCGAGTTCGAAATCGTCGACGCCTGCGCGCAGTCCGGCCTCGGCATCCTGTGCTACAGCCCGTTGCAACAAGGCCTGCTCGCCGGCCGCTTCAAGTCGGCCGCCGAGGTCCCCGAAGGCCGCAACCGCACGCGGCATTTCCGCAGCGACAAAGAGCTCTCCAACCACGACGAGTCTGGCCACGAGGAACTCACCTTCGCCACCATCGAACGCATCCGCCGCATCGCCGCGGACCTCGGTTGCCCGATGGGCGATCTCGCCCTCGCGTGGCTGTTGCACCGGCCGGGCGTGACGTCCGTGCTCTTCGGCGCACGCAACCCCGCGCAGGTCGCCGCCAATCTCGCCGCCGCATCGCTCAAACTCGACGGCGCCACCCTCGCCGCCCTCAACGCCGCCACCGCCGAACTGAAAGCCGCCCTCGGCCCCAACGCCGACCTCTGGAACAGCGCCTCCCGCATCGAGTGACGTGTTCACGCAGAGCTGCCAGGTGATTTGTAGGGCGGGATCGCCTGATCCCGCCTTTTCCATTCGCAGGCGGGGTTCGGAAACCTCGCCCTACATCTTCGACTCCAACACATCGGCGATCTGGGGACAGACCGCCCTACCCGCCAATCCCGGCCCCGCACCGCTGCATTGGTAGGGCGGGGCCTGCCCTCCATAGCCTTGGCGAAGGAGGGCAGTCCCTTGCCCGCCGAAACGCTCGTGGCATGTGACGTAGGGCCGCACCTTGGTGCGCGCCTCCGTCCCCGACATCGTATGATTGTAGGGCGGGCGGGATCACCTGATCCCGCCTTTTGATTTCTCGGCATTCGTCTTGGCGGGGTCAGGCGACCCCGCCCTACAAATTCCCCGCGGCGTCACCAAGGTAACGCCCTACAACTTCAGCACCCCTTCGTGTCCATTCGTGGTAAAGGTTCGGCCGTTCGCCCCAAATCACTCGCGCGCCCGCACAAAGCACTTGCGGCCCGGCCCCTTTGCGCAAGAACGGTAAGACCCTGCCGTTGCGACGGCGCGTTTCCTTTCAACCCCCGCACAATACCATGCCGAGACCCGTCACCCTGTTCACCGGCCAATGGGCCGATCTGCCCTTGGAAAAACTCGCCCCGCTCGTCAAATCGATGGGCTACGACGGCGTCGAACTCGCCTGCTGGGGCGACCACTTCGATGTCGATGCCGCCGCGTCGTCCAAGAAATACGTCCACAACCTCTGGGCGTTGCTGAAGGACCACGGCCTCTCCTGCGTCGCGGTCTCCAACCACCTCGTCGGCCAGGCCGTCTGCGACCTCATCGACGAGCGGCACAAGGCCATCCTCCCGCCCGACGTCTGGGGCAACGGCGATCCCGAGGGCGTGCGCAAACGCGCCGCCAAGAAACTCATCACCACCGCCAAGGCCGCGCGCGCCTTCTTCGACGCCCGCCCCGGCCCCCAGCGCAAGGACGCCTTTCCCGCCGTCGTCAACGGCTTCACCGGCTCGTCCATCTGGCACTCGATCTACGCCTTCCCGCCGACCTCGCAGGCCTACTGGGACCAGGGCTTCGCCGACTTCGGCAAACGCTTCGGTCCCATCCTCGAAGCCTTCGACAAGTACGACGTCAACTTCGGCCTCGAGGTGCATCCCACCGAGATCGCGTTTGATATCGCCTCCTCGCAGCGCGCTATCGCCGCCGTCAAGGGCCACAAGCGCTTCGGTTTCAACTACGACCCCTCGCACCTCGGCTACCAGGGCGTCGATTACGTGCAGTTCATCCGCACCTTCGCCGACCGCATTTACCACGTGCACATGAAGGACGTGTGGTGGGGCCACGGCGACGGCAGCGTGGGCGTCTTCGGCGGCCACGTGAGCTTCGGCGACGCCCGCCGCTACTGGGATTTCCGCTCCCTCGGCCACGGCGACATCCAGTTCGAGGACATCATCGTTGCGTTGAACGACATCGGCTACCGCGGCCCGCTTTCCGTCGAGTGGGAGGACATCCGCATGGACCGCGTGCACGGCGCCACCGAGGCCGCCGACTTCGTCCGCCAGGTCGACTTCCCCTCCAGCGCCCTCGCCTTCGACGCGGCCTTCGACAAGAAAAACCAGTGAGAAGGGAATGAAGGAGTGAAGGAGTAAGGGAATGAGGGATTATAGGATGAACAAATTGGAGAATGAAAGATTGAGGGAATAACGAATGTCCAGGGACGACAGTCTGCATCGGTTCTCCGCCTACCAGAAGGCCTGCGAGCTTTTCGACTTGGTCGTCGCCGATCTGACTCCTCTCATCCGCAATCCGCTTTGTTCGCGCTTGATTTCCCAGCAGATGGTCAGTGCCGATTCGATCAGTGCCAACATCGAGGAAGGTTACGGTCGCAAAAGCCGCAAAGATTACTCCCATTTCCTCATTATCTCGCGGGGATCGGCCACCGAAACACGAGGCCGCTATGAACAGCGCCTGCGCCACTGGCTGCCGGACGAAACCATCAAAGCCCGCGTGGCCCTGTGCGAAGAAATCATCGCCATCCTCAGCGCCTCCATCCGCACCCTCCGCACCACCAACTAAATCCCTCCCTACTTCACCCCCTCATTCCCTCACTCCCTCATTCCCTAACTCCCCCACTCCCTCATTCCCTAACTCCCCCACTCCCTCCCTATGACTCGCAAACTACGTTACGGCATGATCGGCGGCGGGCGCGGCGCCTTTATCGGCGCGGTGCACCGCATCGCCGCGCACATGGACGGCCAGGCCCGGCTCGTGGCCGGCGCCTTCTCCTCCGACCCCGACCGCGCCAAGGCCTCCGCGGCCGACCTCTTCGTCAAACCCGAGCGCGCCTACGGCTCGTATGCCGAGATGGCGAAGGCCGAGGCCAAAATGCCCGCCGACCAGCGGCTCGACTTCGTTGTCATCGTCACGCCCAACCACCAGCACTTCCCGCCCGCAAAGCTGTTTCTTGAGGCCGGTTTCAACGTCGTCCTCGACAAGCCCGCGACCTTCGACCTCGCCGAGGCCAAGCAGCTGCGCAAGATCGTCCAAAAGTCCGGCAAGGTCTTTGTGCTGACCCACAACTACACCGGCAACATCATGGTCAAGCAGGCGCGCGAACTCGTGCGCAACGGCACGGTGGGCGACATCCGCAAGGTCGTGGTCGAGTATCCGCAGGGCTGGCTCTCCACTTTTCTCGAGGGTCAGGGCGAAGCCGCCAAACAGGCCGCCTGGCGCACCGACCCCAAGCGCAGCGGCGCCGCCGGCTGCATGGGCGACATCGGCACCCACGCCGAAAACCTCGCCCGCTACATCACCGGCCTCGAGATCGACTCCCTCTGCGCCGACCTCACCACCTTCGTCAAGGGCCGCAAGCTCGACGACGACGGCAACGTGCTCCTCCGCTACAAAGGCGGCGCTAAGGGCGTGCTGCACTCCTCGCAGATATGCATTGGCGACGAGAACATGCTCAACATCCGCGTCTACGGCACCAAGGCCGGACTCGAGTGGCGGCAGGAGTTCCCCAACGAACTCGTCGTCAAATACGCCGACAAACCCCGCGAAATCTGGCGCCGCGGCAACGGCTACCTCTGCGACCAGGCGAAGAAGTTCACCCGCATCCCCGCCGGCCACCCCGAAGGCTACCTCGAGGCCTTCGCCAACATCTACCAAGAGGCCTTCCGCGCCATCGACGCCGAGGTCCACGGCAAGAAGCCACCCAAGGACCTCGACTTCCCCACCATCGAGGACGGCGTCTACGGCATGGCCTTCATTGAAACCGTCGTTAAGTCATCCAAACTCGGCGCCAAATGGGTGAAGTTCCCGAAGGCGTAATACTAATTGAGACACCTCAAGCTAAATAGTTAAGTATTACTTCCTAACCCCCTCCCCTTACCTTTCTCCTAACAGCACAACAGCCACAATCATTATGCCATTATTAGCGTTTGAGCTGACAG
>JACFMR010000050.1 GCA_019455245.1 Opitutaceae bacterium | reverse complement strand
ACCGCGCTCGTGGGCGGCCCGTTTGTCCTCTGGCTGTTGCGCAAACGACCATGAACGCGCTCACGCTCAGACAAATCACGATTCCGGGGCGGCTGCACGACGTCAGCCTCGAGATTCCCGCGGGCAAACGGGTCGGGCTCGTCGGGCCCAACGGCGCGGGCAAGTCCACGCTGCTGCAGGCGGCGGCGGGGCTGCTGCCCGTGCCTCACGGCGCGGTGACCTGGGCGCAGGGGTCGGTGCACAAAATCGCGATCATGGAGCGCGCGCGCTGCACGGCCTGGGTTCCGCAGGAGGCGCGGTTCGAATTCGGTTTCAGCGTGCGCGCGGTGGTGCAACAGGGCCGCTATGCGCACGGCGATGACGAAACCGGGGTGGACGAGGCGTTGCAGAAATTCGATCTCACCGAGCTGGCCAGCCGGCCGGTCAACCGTTTGTCCGGCGGCGAGCGCCAACGCGTAATGCTGGCGCGTGCGTGGGTCACGCAGGCGCCGCTGCAACTCTGGGACGAGCCGCTGGCCGCGCTCGATCCGCGCCACGGTTTGAAGGTCCTGGCTTTCGCGGACGAACTGATCCGCGCCGGCGGCACGGTCATCCTCTCGCTGCACGATCTGCGCACGGCGTATTACCTCGACCACGTGATCGTGCTGGCGCAGGGCGGCCTGCGGGCGGCGGGCAGACCGCACGACGTGCTGACGCCGGAGCTGCTGCAGGAGGTGTTCGGCGTGAAAGCCGAGTTTGTTTCGAGCCTCGTGTTGCGTCTGCGATGAACACGGAGCGGCGGGTGCGTTGTGAATTGCTGGGCACGATCCTGACCCTGCCGGCGCGGCCGGTTCGGGTGGTGTCGTTTGTGCCCGGACTGACCGAGGCGATCTGGGCGATGCAGCTGCAGGATCGGGTGGTCGCGACCTCGCACTATTGCCGGCGCCATGTGGACGCCGGCGACCGGCCGGTGGCGGGCGACTACCTGCGCATTGACGACGCGGCGTTGCAGGCCATGCAACCCGATCTGGTCCTGATGACCGGCGGGGTGCAGCATGGGGTGACCCGGCGGCTCGCGCAGGCCGGCCTCCCGGTGTATGCGTTGCCGCTGGCGGACAGTTTTCATGGTATCCTGGAAAACATCCGCCGGCTGGGGGCGTTGTTGGGTGAGATGGCGGCGGCGATCGCACTGACCACGAGGATGGAGGCCGAGGCGGCGGCGTTACGGGCGGCGAATTCCGGTAAGCGCCGGCGCACCTACACCGAGTTGTGGTTCGGCCGGTTTCCCCGTTGCGTGGGCGGACTGACCTACGTGCACGACCTGCTCACGTTGGCGGGCGCGGACAACATCTTTGGCCACGAGCCCGCCGGTTATCTGCCGTTGGATCTGGCCGCGGTCAGCCGGGGCCGGCCCGGGCGGCTCGTGTTCTTTTGGGAGGAGGACGACACCGCGGTCGATGTCCCGGCCCTGCTGGCGGAGCGCGGCTGGACCGGGGCATGGCCCTTCCAGGTGATTGAGGCCGGCATCCAACCCGGTCGCAATCTCATCCACGACGGCCCCTCATGCCTCGACACGGCACGCTGGCTGGCCGGCGTCTTGCGGAGGGACGTGTGATATCATGAAAAACAATCCGTTGAGCCATGCTGCTTCCACCACTGCAACGAGACGCGAGTCAGATCCCGCGCACGGGCTCGTCATCGTCCACACCGGTGACGGCAAAGGCAAGACCACCGCGGCATTTGGCATGCTGGCACGGATGCTGTCGCATGGCCGGCACTGTGTGGTGGTCCAGTTCATCAAGCGTCGCCGTGATCACGCCACGCGGTTGCTGCACCATCCGCATCTGCAATGGCACTGCGTCGGCAGTGGCTTTACCTGGGCGGGAGGAGGTCCGGAGGTCGCCCGGATCTCGTGCGAAACCGGCTGGCTCATGGCCCGTCTGAGTCTCAGTGATCCCACGGTTGATTTTGTGTTGCTGGATGAACTGAACATTGCGCTCGCCTGCGACTACCTGGAGATCAGTGACGTGCTCACCGCGTTGGCGGCCCGGCCCGCCGGTCAACACGTGGTCATCACCGGGCGGCACGCCCTGCCCGAACTGGTGACGATGGCCGATCTGGTGACCGAGATGCATGAGGTAAAGCATCCCTTTGCCGCCGGTGTGGCCGCGCAAAGCGGGATAGAGTTTTAACACATGCGCCCTTGCTCGGGGCGATTGGCACATGCCTTGATCACATCGCTGACTGCGTCTGCCAACCCGACCTGATTGGCAGCGGAAACCGGCCCGCCAGCGGCCGTTGTGCGGACGCGGGCGGTTCTCGTGCAGCCGGGACAACCGGTTCAGGCTTGGGCGAGAGCCTGCTCGAGGTCGGCCTGCAGATCGGCGAAGTCCTCGGTGCCGAGCGAGAGGCGGACGTAGTCAGGCGAGGAGCCGGCCGCGCGCTGTTCCTCGGCCGTGAGCTGGCTGTGGGTCGTGCTCGCGGGGTGGATGGCGAGCGACTTCGAGTCGCCGATATTCGCGAGGTGCGAGAAGAGGCCGAGGCTTTCGATGAATTTGCGTCCGCCTTCGTAACCGCTCTTGAGGCCGAAACCGAGCAGGCCGCCGAAACCGCCGCTTAGGTATTTTTTGGCCGCGGAATGGTTGGGGCTGTTCTTGAGGCCGGGGTAGTTGACCCAGGCGACCTTGTCGTGCGCGGCGAGCAGCTCGGCGGTCTTGAGCGCGTTTTCGCTGATGCGGGGCATCCGCAAGTGCAGGGTTTCCAGACCCTGCAGCATGAGAAACGCGTTGAACGGCGAGATGCACGCGCCGATATCGCGCAGGAGCTGCAGGCGCATCTTCAGGATGTAGGCGACATTGGCGCCGCCGGCGGGCGGGAAGCTCTTGAATGCATCCCAGTGCACGAGCCCGTGGTAACTTTGGTCGGGTTCGGTGAAGCCGGGGAATCTACCGGAGCCCCAGTCGAAATTGCCGCCGTCCACGACGATGCCGCCGATGGAGGTGCCGTGCCCGCCGATGTACTTGGTCGAGGAGTGCACCACGATGTTGGCGCCCCATTCGAACGGCCGGTTGAGCATCGGCGACAGGCAGGTGTTGTCGATGATGAGCGGCACGCCGGCCTCCTTGGCGATGGCGGCGACCTCCTCGAACGGAAAGATGTTGAGCGCGGGATTGCCGAGGCCCTCGCCGTAAAACGCCTTGGTGTTGGGTTTGAGCGCGCGGCGGAACGCATCGGGCTCGGCCGCATCGACGAAGGTCACCTCGATGCCGAGCTTGGGCAGGGTGTAATGAAAAAGATTGTAGGTGCCGCCGTAGAGCTGGGCGACGGACACGATGTGGTCACCTGCGCCGGCGAGGTTGAGAATCGCGTCGGTGATCGCGGCCTGGCCGGAGGAGTGGGCAAGGGCGCCGCTGCCGCCTTCCATCGCGGCGACGCGCTGCTCGAACACGTCCGTGGTCGGATTCATGATCCGGGTGTAGATGTTGCCGAGTTCCTTCAGCGCGAAGAGGTTGGCGGCGTGCTCCGTGTCGCGAAACACGTAGCTGGTCGTCTGGTAGATCGGCACGGCGCGCGAACCGGTGGTGGGGTCCGGGCTTTGGCCGGCGTGGAGGGCTTTGGTTCCGAGTCCTGGGGATTTCATCACCGGGCAATGTTGCCCAGTCGGCCGTGCTTGCAAGCGGCCTTTGTGTCACACGTCGCGACTCAGTCGTTGAAGGTCTGGCGGGAGTTGTCCGTCAAGTAGGCCGCAATCTCGGCCGCAAAGACCGGACCGAACTCGGCCTGCTTCTTCTGGCCCATCCCGAAGATCCCGGTCATGTCGGCCTCGCGCACGGGATATTCGCGCGCCAGCTGGCGCAGCGTGGCGTCGCCAAAAATGACGTAGGCCGGCACGCTGCGTTCGTCGGCGAGGCGTTTGCGCAGGGTGCGCAGCCGGTCGAACAGGATTTCGTCGCAGGCGATCTCGCCCGGCCGCGGGGCGATGCGGCGGACCTTGGGCAACATGAGCGGTTTGGTGAGGGTGACCGGGGCGCGGGTGCGCAGAATGTCGATGCCCTCGGCGGTGAGCTCGAGCACGGGATATTCGCCGTCGCTTTGGGCCAGAAAACCGAGGCGCATGAGCTCGCGGGCGACCGCGGCCCATTGCGGGCGGGACATTTCCCGGCCGATGCCGTAGGTGGAGAGCCGGTCGTGCGCCCAGCGGCGGATGCGCTCGGTGTCGGCGCCGGTCAGTACCTCGATCACGTGGTTGACGCCGCAGCCGAACCGGCTGGCCTGGCGGATGCGATACACGCAGGAGAGAAATTTCTGCGCGAGCAGCGTGCCGTCGTAGGTCTCGCGCGGTTCGAGGCAGTTGTCGCACGCGCCGCAGTTGTCCAGGGGGAAGGCCTCGCCGAAATAGCCGAGCAGTTCGCCGCGGCGGCAGCCCGCGCTCTCGGCGTAGTGCATCATCTGGCGCAGCTGCGTGCGCGCGACCTGCTGCTCGTGGGCGTCGGTGATTTCGTCGATGAAGTGCGACTGCTTGGCGGCGTCGCCGGCGTTGAAAAGCAGCAGGCAATCGCCGGGCAGGCCGTCGCGTCCGGCCCGGCCGGTTTCCTGATAGTAGCCCTCGATGTTCTTCGGCAGGTCGTAGTGCACGACCCAGCGGACGTTCGGCTTGTTGATGCCCATGCCGAAGGCGATGGTGGCGCAGATGATCTTCACTTCGTCGCGAAGAAACAGCTCCTGGTGGCGGGCGCGTTCCTCGGCGGCCAGCCCGGCATGGTAGGGGCGCGCGGCGTAACCGCGGCCGGCCAGCGCCTCGGCGGTGCGGTCGGCGGTCGCGCGCGTGGCGCAGTAGATGATGCCGCTCTCGTCTTCGCGCTTGCGCACAAACTCGATGATCTGCTTCAGCGGACCGTCTTTGGGCTGTACGCGGTAGGTGAGGTTGGGGCGGTTGAACGAAGCGATGAACACCTCCGGCTCGCGCAGGGCGAGGTGCTTGATGATGTCGGTGCGCACCCGCGTCGTCGCGGTGGCCGTGAGCGCCATGAACGGCACCTCGGGCAGCAGGGCGCGCAACCGGGCCAACTGGCGGTATTCGGGCCGGAAATCGTGGCCCCATTCGGAGACGCAATGCGCCTCGTCGATGGCGAGGGCGGCCACGTTCCACGCCTTCAGGTTCTCCTGCCAGTTGTCGAGCATCAGCCGCTCGGGTGCGACGTAGAGCAGTCGCCATTCTCCGCGGTGCAGCCCGGCAAGCCGTGAGCGCGATTCCTTCGCGGTCAGGCTGGAATTGAGAAACGTGGCCGCCACGCCCGCGGCCTGCAGTTGGTCCACCTGATCCTTCATCAATGCGATGAGCGGCGAGACGACCACGGTCAGCCCGCCGGGGCGCAGCAGTGCCGGCAGTTGAAAGCACAACGACTTGCCGCCGCCGGTCGGGAGCAGCGCAAACACGTCACGCCCCGCGAGATGGGTCTCGATGATCTCGCGCTGCAACGGCCGGAAGGCGTCGTAGCCGAAGGTGAGGCGGAGCGTGTCGAGCAGTTCGGGCATGGGCAGGTCCGCCACCTTGGGCGGCATCCATCCGGGCTCAACGCTGAATGCGGGCCGGGGGCAATTTTCATCCCCGGCCCATGATCGTAGTGGAAAATACGGGTTGGACTCCCGCTGGGAACGGTGCCACACCCACCCCTCCGGAGGGGGTACCCCTCCTGAGGCTCATGATCGACTATCTGCAAAAAATCCTGACCGCGCGGGTCTATGACGTCGCGATCGAAAGCCCGCTGGAAAAAGCGGCGCATCTCTCGGCGCGGTTGAACAACACCCTGCTGCTGAAGCGCGAGGACATGCAAAGCGTGTTCTCCTTCAAGCTGCGCGGCGCCTACAACAAGATGGCGCACCTGAGTCCCGCGGCGTTGGCGCGCGGCGTGGTCTGCGCCTCGGCCGGCAACCACGCGCAGGGCGTTGCGCTGGCGGCCAAGCGGCTCGGCACGCGTGCGGTCATCGTCATGCCTGTGACGACCCCGCAGGTGAAGGTGCAGGCGGTCCGGGCGCGCGGCGGCGAGGTGGTGCTGACCGGCGATTCCTTTGACGAGGCGTACGCGCACGCCCGCCGGCTGGAGCGTCGCGACAAGCTGACCTTTGTGCATCCGTTTGACGATCCCGACGTGATCGCCGGGCAAGGCACGATCGCGCTCGAGATTCTGCACCAGCACCAGGGTCCGTTGCACGCGGTGTTCGTGGCGGTGGGCGGGGGCGGGCTGGCCGCGGGCGTGGCGGCCTGCCTCAAGCGGGTGCGACCCGAGGTGAAGGTGATCGGCGTGGAACCGGAGGATGCCGACGCCATGCACCGCTCGCTCCAGGCGGGCCGGCGCGTGAAGCTGGCTCATGCCGGACTTTTCGCCGACGGCGTGGCGGTGCGCGAGGTCGGCAAGGAAACCTTCCGCCTGTGCCGCCGGTATCTCGACGAGGTGATCCTGGTGGACACCGACGACATCTGCGCGGCGACGAAGGATGTTTATGAGGACACCCGCGCGATTCTCGAACCCGCTGGCGCGCTGGCCGTGGCCGGGGCGAAGGCCTACGTCGAGCGCAACCGGCTGAAAGGCGAAACGCTCATCGCCGTGGCCTGCGGGGCGAATCTAAATTTCGACCGACTGCGCTTCATCGCCGAGCGCGCCGAGATCGGCGAGCACCGCGAGGCGGTGCTGGCGGTGACGATTCCCGAGGGGCCGGGCAACCTGAAACGGTTTTGCACGTTGATCGGCCGGCGCAGCGTGACCGAGTTCAACTACCGCATCGCCGACACCAAGGAGGCGCATGTGTTTGTGGGCATCCAGTCCGCGGCTCGGGGCGAAGGCGCCAAGCTCTCGGCGCATTTCAGCCGGCACGGTTTCAAGACGCTCGACCTGACCGGCGACGAGATGGCCAAGCTGCACATCCGTCACCTGGTGGGCGGGCGCTCGCCGCTGGCGGAGCACGAGGTGCTCTACCGCTTCGAGTTTCCCGAGCGCCCGGGCGCGCTGATGGAATTTCTCAACACGATGTCGCCCGACTGGAACATCAGCCTCTTCCACTACCGCAACCACGGCGCGGACTACGGCCGCGTGCTGATGGGTTTGCAGGTGCCGGCAAAAGACAAACCGACGCTGCAGCGCTTCCTGAAAAAGCTCGGACACCGCTATTGGGAGGAAACCAACAATCCCGCCTACCAACTGTTTCTGCGCTGAACCACCTCTAGGCGAAAGTAACCCAATAGGTTACTTTCCATCGCAAAACGTCCGGGCAAAGTGTAACCTATTAGGTTACTTTGGGCGCGGGGCCCGGTGGGAAATTTATCCGGGTTTGAGACCGAGGAAGCGGGCGAGGTCGCGCACGGCGGGGGTGGTGGCGTGGCCGCGTTTGATCTTGCGGGAAACGATTTCGAGCCGGCGGGCGGGGCGGTTGGCCTTCGGGTCGACATGACCGACGAGGGCGGTGCCGGCCAGGACCGGCAGGGCGTAGTAGCCACGTGTGCGCTTGGCGGGTGGTGTGTAAACCTCCCACGTGTAATCGAAATCCCAGACACGTTGGGTGACACGCCGGTCGTAAATCAACGGATCGAGCGGCGCGAGCAGCAGCGGAGGTTTGGCCTTGGGCGGACTCGGTTGATCGAACAGGGCAACGTCGTCGCGCAGGCAGTGGAGCAGGGGACCGTCGGCGACGCGCACGGGTTGCACGAGATCCTCGACGTGCGGGAGTTCGGTGCGCTTGAGCTGCACGAGCCGGCGCTGACGCAGTTTGAGGAGGGTTTCCCAACGGGCGGTGTCCGCGGGTTTGGCCCCGGGTTGTTGCAGGACAGTCGCCGGCAAAACGCTTTCGGGCAGATCGTAGAGCCGGCGGTTGCCGTCGCGGCCGGCGATGAGCAGGCGGCCGTGGAAAAACAGTTTTTGCATCGTGGATTTCACGAGCGTGGCCGAGCCCCAGACGTGGCGGCCGCGACGGTCGTCCGCAATCACATCGGAGCCGCGCGGGCCGTGCGTGGCGAGGGCGTCGAGAATGCGCGGAACGAGTTCCTTTTCGCGGGGTGTCAGCCGGCCGGACCAGGCGCTGGAGCGGCGGGTGCGGGCCTGCATGGCCGCGAGCAGGTGCGGCCAGGCCTCCAAACCGAAAACCACGAGGATGTGGGTGGAAGGCAGGTGGTGTTCGAAAGCGGTGCGGGCGGCGGGGGGCAGCGGCGCGCCATTGCCGTGCACATGGCGCATCAGGTCGCCTTCGCGGTAACCTGCGACGCGGTTACGCAGGATGAGATCGTGCATGCGGCCGCAGACGTTGATCGGATCGATCTGCACGTAGCCGTGATGCGCGAGGGCGGTGGCGACGTCCGGGACCGGTTGATCCAGCAAGAGCGTGCGCCGCATGAAACGGCGGGCGTTCTCCGGGGTGACGGTCAGGGCGGGGGGCACGGCGTCGATTGAGCCGGTTGGTGCGCAAAAAACAAGACCACGCACGTGGTGGCGTGCGTGGTTGGCGGTCGGGTGGGGCGACCGCGTTGGCCCGGGCCCGGGAGGGCGGGCGGGCTCAGGCGCAGGCGACGGCCGGACGGCCGTAAAGCGACCGGGCGGGAATGAAGTAGTCGCCGAGCGAGGTTTCGGGGGCGAACTCCGGACACTCCGCCGCCATGAGTTGGCGGAGATTTTCCCGGGCGCGGGCGATGCGGCTTTTGACGGTGCCCACGTTGATGCGCAGGCTTTGGGCGATTTCCTGATAGGAGAGATTGGCGACGTTGCGCATGATCAGGATCTCGCGCTGGCGCCGGTCGAGCTTGGCCATGGCATTGGCGATGAGACCGGTGAATTCCTCGGTGGCGGTTTCCTGCGCGGGATCGGGCGACGCGGCGGCAATGAGATCGGCGAAGGTGCCCTCGTTTTCGTCGGCCAGGGAGTGGTCGAGGGAGAGCGTGTCCTGTCGGCGACGGCGGAAGTAATACCAGTGGCGGTTGCGGGCGAGATTGACCGCGATGCGGTAGAGCCAGGTGGCGAGGGACGAATCGCCGCGGAAACGGTCCAGCCCGCGGTGCGCGCGGATGAAGGTGTCCTGCGTGATCTCCTCGGCGTCGGCATGGTTGTGCAGAAGGCCGATGACCGTGGCGTAGATCTTGGACCGATAGCGCTCCATGATGCGCAGGAAGGCGGTGTCATCGCCTTGGTTGAACCGGCGGACGAGTTCCGCGTCGACGGCCGCTTCCGCGTCGGAGTCGGGTTTCTGAGCGGTGGATTTTGTCAGGGGCGGTGTAAGCATGTTGATAACAGGGTTTGATCTGAACGCCGCCAACTAACCGGAATCGTGCCAAATGCAGTGAGGCTCGCTTCAAGTCGTTTATGGAAAGTGAAAAAGGAAATTATCGACTTTTCGCCTGTGTGGGTCCGACCGCAGAAATCTTGCAAAATGAACGACGCCATCGGGCCGGTTCTTGCAACCTGCAAGGCGGCAATCCGGGCTTGTCTCAGGCTGGAACTGCGAGCGGTGTGATGGCGTGACGATGACCCCGACCCAATTGGAGCAGGCGCGGCGTTTGCTGTGCGCCTTGCAGGATCACATCCGTGACACGCTGATCGCGGCGCGGGCGAAGCGCGGCCGCACGTTTGCGCGCGTGGCGGCGGTGACGGCGGCGGACACGATCTACCAAGTGGACAAGATCACCGAGGAGGCGATTTTTGCCTGGTTCGGGCGGCACTGGCCGCAGTCGCTGCCGATCCAGGTGGTGATGGAAGGCATCGACGACGACGCGGCGGTGACATGGCCGCGCGGCACGCCGGTCGGACGGACGTTGTGCAAATGCATCCTCGATCCCATCGACGGCACGCGCAACCTGATGTATGACAAGCGCAGTGCTTGGGCGCTGGCGGGGCTGGCGCCGCAGCGCGGGACGAAAACGACTTTGGCCGACATCGTGGTGGCGGCGATGACCGAACTGCCGACCAGCAAGATGTGGCGCAGCGACCAGCTCAGCGCGGTGCGCGGCGGCGGGGTCAAGTCGCGGGCGTTCGATCTGCGCACCCGGCGTTGGACGACCCTCAGGCTGCGTCCGTCGCAAGCGGAAGATTTCGAGCACGGGTTTGCGTCGATCGCGCGTTTTTTTCCGGAAGGCAAGGGGCTGCTGGGGCAGATCGAGGAGGCGTTGTGGGGCGAACTCGGTTTGCTCGGCAAACGCGGCGGTCAGCTCGTCTTTGACGACCAATATATTTCGACCGGCGGTCAACTGTATGAACTGCTTTGCGGTCACGACCGGATGCTGGGTGACATCCGTCCGCCGGTTTACGCCAAGCTGGGTTTTGGCGCGGCCTCGCTGTGCTGTCATCCCTACGACATCTGCACGGCCCTGATTTTGCAGGAGGCGGGCGGTATCGTGGAGACGCCCGACGGCAAGCCGCTGCGCGCGCCGCTCGACACGACCACGCCGGTGGCGTGGATGGGTTACGCCAACCCGGTGTTGGCACGGCAGGTGCGGCCGGTGCTGCGGCGGCTGCTGCGGCAGCATTTGGGTTGAGCGCGCGCATTAACGCGCAACGCCGGGCTTTACTCGTGCGACGCGGCAGGGGTAGTTTGAGCGTCGATCATGACCCCCACGTTTACCCTCGGTCTGGACTACGGCACCAACTCGGTTCGCGCGCTGATCGTGCGCTGCGCGGACGGCAAAGAAATCGCTTCCAGCGTCGTCAATTACCCGTCGGGGCACCAGGGAGTGTTGCTCGATCCACGCGACCACAACCTCGCGCGGCAGGCGCCGGGCGATTACCTGTTCGGTTTGATCAAAGCGGTGAAGGGCGCGCTGGTGCAGGCGAAAAAACAGCGCGGGTTTGACGCCAAACGCATCATCGGCGTCGGCGTGGACACGACCGGATCGAGCCCGATCCCGGTGGACGCGAAGAACGTCCCGCTGGCGATGCAGAAAAAATGGGCGAAGAGTCTGAACGCGCAGTGCTGGTTGTGGAAGGATCACACCGGCTGGCGCGAGGCCGCGCGCATCACCGAACTCGCGGCGCAACATCGCCCGCAGTTCATCGCCAAGTGCGGCAACACCTATTCCTCGGAATGGTTCTGGTCCAAGATCTGGCACTGCCTACAGGTCGACGCGAAGGTGTTTGCGGCGGCGTACTCGTGGGTGGAACTGGCCGACTGGGTGCCGAGCGTGCTGGCTGGCGTCACCGATCCGCGCGCGATCAAACGCGGCGTGTGCATGGCCGGCCACAAGGCGCTTTACGCCGAGGATTGGGGGGGGCTGCCCGACAAGGAGTTTCTCGCGCTGCTCGACCCGAAACTCGCCGACCTGCGCGACCGGCTCTACGATCAAGCGCACGATGCCAGCGAGGCGGCCGGCACCCTGTCGGATGAATGGGCGAAAAAACTGGGCCTGACCGCCGGCATCCCGATCGCGATGGGCGAGATGGACGTGCATTACGGCGCCATCGGTTGCGGCGTGGCCGAGGGCACGATCGTCAAGGTTATCGGCACCTCGACCTGCGACTGCGGCGTGGTTTCCGCGGCCAAGGCCGTGCCCGACATCCCCGGCATCTGCGGCATCGTCAAGGGCGCGATTTTGCCCGGCTTCTACGGCATCGAGGCGGGGCAGAGCGCGGTGGGCGACATTTTCAAATGGTATGTCGAGGGCGTGCTGGGTGATGCCAAGCTGCACGCGAAGCTCACCGCCGAAGCCGCGAAATTGAAACCCGGCCAGAGCGGACTGCTGGCGCTCGATTGGAACAACGGCAATCGTACCATCCTCGTGGACCAGCGTCTGACCGGCTTGCTCGTGGGGCAGACGCTCTACACCACGCCGGCGGAAATCTACCGTGCGCTCATTGAGGCCACGGCGTTCGGTGCGCGTGCGATCATCGAGCGCATCAAGGAATACGGTGTGCCGGTCGACCGCGTGGTCTGCGCCGGCGGCATCGCGGAAAAGAATCCGCTCCTGATGCAGATCTATGCCGACATCACCGGTTGCACGATGCTGGTCGCCGGTTCGTCGCAGGCCTGCGCCTTGGGCGCGGCGATCGGTGCCGCGGTGCTGGCCGGGGCGCATCCGGATTTCCCGACCGCGCAGAAGAAAATGACCTCGCTCAAGAAGGTCGCCTACAAGCCGAAGGCCGCCGCACGAAAAACCTACGACCGGCTTTACGCGCTCTACCGCCAGCTGCACGACAGCCTCGGCGGCCGCAACCCCAACGCCGACCTTGGCGGCGTGATGAAGGAACTGCTCGCGCTCAAGGAAGCCGTGCGCTGAGCCCCCACAATCTTTATCGTTATCTTAATCGTAATCTTTATCCTGTTTTCATGCGCCCTTCGTCGGCACAGCCAAACAAACCGGGAATCAAGATAAAGATTAAGAGCACGAGATCGATTCACCCCGACACTTATCTCCGGCAACCTTTCCCATGAAACTCCTCGCTTCTCCTGAAATCTGGTTCGTCTGCGGTTCGCAGCATCTCTACGGTCCCGGCCCGCTCAAGCAGGTTGCCGCCAACGCGCAAAAGGTCGCCGCGGCGCTGGCGGCGTCGAAAAAGCTGCCGTTGAAGACCGTCTTCAAGGCGCTCCTGACCACGCCCGATGAAATCACCAGCGTGATGCTCGCGGCCAACGCCGACGCCAACTGCGCCGGCCTCGTGCTGTGGATGCACACGTTCTCGCCCTCGAAGATGTGGATCCGCGGGCTCGGTTTGCTGAAGAAGCCGTTCCTGCACCTGCACACGCAGTTCAACCGCGACCTGCCGTGGGGCTCGATCGACATGGATTTCATGAACCTGAACCAGGCCGCGCACGGCGACCGCGAGGCGGGTTTCATCCACACGCGCCTGCGTCTCGGGCGCAAGGTCGTCGTCGGCCACTGGTCCGATCCCGAGGTGCACGAGCGCATCGCGGCGTGGCAGCGCGCGGCCCGCGCGTGGCACGACTGGCAGGGCGCGAAGTTTGTGCGTTTCGGCGACAACATGCGCCAGGTCGCCGTGACCGAGGGCGACAAGGTTTCCGCCGAGATGCAGCTCGGCTTTTCGGTCAACACCCACGGCGTGGGCGATCTGGTGGCGAAGGTGTCCGACATCGGCATCGACAGCCGGGCGGTCGACGCGCTCTGCGACGAATATGAGCAGCGTTACGCGGTGGCGAAGGAGCTGCGCAAGGGCGGGCGCCGGCACGAGGAGCTGCGCTACAGCGCGCGCCTCGAGCTGGGCATCGGCGTGTTTCTGGAGGAAGGCGGTTACAAGGGTTTCACCGACACGTTCGAGGACCTGCACGGCCTGCGGCAATTGCCCGGCATGGCCACGCAGCGGTTGATGGCCGCGGGCTACGGTTTCGGCGGCGAGGGCGATTGGAAGACCAGCGCGCTCGTCCGCGCCATGAAGGTGATGAACGCCGGTCTGCCCGGCGGCACGTCGTTCATGGAGGATTACACGTATCACCTCTCGCCCAAGGGGCACCGGGTGCTCGGCGCGCACATGCTGGAAATCTGCCCGTCCATCGCGGCCGGCAAGGCGAAGGTCGAGATTCATCCGCTCGGCATCGGCGGCAAGGAGGACCCGGTGCGCCTCGTGTTTGATGCGCCGGCCGGAGCCGCGCTCAACGCCAGTCTGGTTGATCTCGGCAACCGGTTCCGCCTGCTGGTGAACGAGGTGAAGGCGGTGAAGGTGCCGCCCATGCCGAAGCTGCCCGTGGCCCGTGCCGTCTGGGAATGCCGGCCCGATTTCAAGACCGCGTGCCAGGCGTGGATCCTCGCCGGCGGTGCGCACCACACCGGTTTCAGCTACAGCGTCACGGCCGAGATGCTAGAGGACTTCGCGACCATCGCCGGCATCGAGACCGTGCACATCAACGCCGACACGCGCCTGCCGCAGCTCAAGCAGGATCTCCGCAACAACGAGGTGTATTATCACCTGAACCAGGGCTTCCGCGCCTGACGACGCGGTTGCCAGTTGAAGGGGAAAGTTGAAGTTGAAGCCTTCGACTTTCCTCCTGTCTTTTTCTTCAACTTAAACTTAGGACTTAAACGTGCTCAAAGAGCTAAAACGCGAGGCCTATGAGGCCAACGTCGCCCTGCCGCGGCACGGGCTGATCAACCTGACCTTTGGCAACGCCAGCGCGATCGACCGCGCCAAGGGCATCTTCGCCATCAAACCCAGCGGCGTGGAATATGCGGACCTGAAACCGGCGGACATGGTGCTCGTCGATCTCGAGGGCAAAACCGTCGAGGGCAAACTCAGGCCGTCGTCCGACACGCCCACACACCGGCGGCTGTTCATCGCGTTCGGCGAGATCGGCGGCGTGGTGCACACGCACAGCTCGCATGCGACCGCGTTTGCGCAGGCCGGCCGCACGATTCCCATTTTCGGCACGACGCACGCCGACTATTTCAACGGCCCGGTGCCGGTCACGCGGAAGATGACCAACAAGGAAATCGCCGGCGGTGCCTACGAATGGGAAACGGGCAAGGTCATCGTGGAGCGGTTTGCGCACGACAACCTGGATCCGCTCGATTTTCCCGGCGTGCTCGTCAACCGCCACGGGCCGTTCACCTGGGGGCGCACCGTGGCCAAGGCCGTGGAGGCGGCGGTGGCCGTGGAGTGCATCGCCCACATGGCAATGATGTCGCTGTCGCTTGCGCCGGCATTGAAACCGATTGAGCCGGCGCTGCTGGCCAAGCATTTCAAACGCAAACACGGGCCGGGGGCGTATTACGGGCAGAAGTGAACGGGGCGAGACGTAAGGGTAGGGCACGTCACTTCTACGGGTAATACCAATAGAATTCCGGCATTTGGTCGGTAGCATTGGCGTTTGAATGCGGGCGGGCCGCCCGCACTCCCGGTGCATTTCGGGCTGGGCAAACCGCCGGCGACGCATCTGCTTTGATGCTGTGAACATCATCGGGGTCGACATCGGCGGAACGAAATGCGCGCTCAGCGTGCCGGACGGCGCGGAGCGCGTGCGCGAGGTGGCGCGGTTCAACACGACCGACGTGCAGGGCACGCTGGAGCGCATTTACGCGGAGATCCGCAAGCTCGGGCCCGACCCCGACGTGGTTTTCGGCGTATCCTGCGGTGGACCGCTGGATGCGAAAAAGGGGCTTATCCTCTCACCGCCAAATCTGCCCGGCTGGGATCGCATCGCGATCTGTGATGAGCTGACCAAACGTTTTGGCGGACGCGCGTGGTTGATGAACGACGCGAACGCCTGCGCGTTGGCCGAGTGGCAGTTCGGCGCGGGCCGCGGCTGCCAAAGCATGATGTTTTTGACCATGGGCACGGGCATGGGCGCGGGGCTGATTTTGGACGGCCGGCTTTACGAGGGCATCACGGGCAACGCCGGCGAGGTCGGTCACATCCGCCTGACGGCCGACGGTCCGGTGGGGTTCGGCAAGGCGGGATCGTTTGAAGGCTGGTGCTCCGGCGGTGGTATCGCGCAAATCGCGCGTCAACGCGTGCCGGCCTACGCGGGCCAATCGCCTTTGAAAAACCTGCAATCCGGCGAACTCACCGCGCGGGCGGTGGGTGAGGCGGCGGCGGCGGGCGATGCGTTGGCGCTGGCGATCTGGGGCGAGGTGGGGGAGCGGCTGGGCGAGGCGCTCGCGCTGTTCATTGATCTGCTGAATCCCGAGCGGATCGTGATCGGCAGCATTTTTCAGCGCTGCGAAAAATTCATCGTGCCCACCATGCGCGCGGTGATCGCACGTGAGGCGCTGCCCGACAGCGCGCGCGACTGTGCGGTGCGCCCGGCCGAGCTGGGTGACGAACTCGGCAGCTATGCGGCGGTGGCGATCGCGCGGTATCACGGCCAGCACGATTAACAGTGCTAATTCGGCGACGGTTCGGTCCGGGGTTTATTGCCCAGAGGCTGCGCTAACAGTCACCGGGACGGATTGGGACTGTGCATATTTTGCGGTTTTGACTCGCATCACCTGTAGGACCACAGGAAAATTTTCCAGTCAGTGATTTTTTGTCATGACTGTCGCCCCATCAATCACCGACTCTCCTGTGGCCGTCTTGTATTGCGGGGGGCGGGGCAAAATTGAAACCGGGGTGCGGTCGGTATTGGGGCAAGCCGGCATATCGTTTACATGGCATCGGGCGCAAACCGTTCCGGGTTTGCAACGGGCTTTGGGACGGCAACCGAGTCTGGTCCTGATCGATGATTCGCAGTCGGCAACGGCGGGGAACAAGTGGCTCGAGCGGTTACGTGTGTTGGCTCCAGGCGTGCCATTGGTGATGGTGGGAGGTCCTGCCGACGAAGCCCGCACGGTTGCTTCCGTCAAGGCCGGGGCGGAGGACTACGTTTCGTCGGAAAATCTGGAGCGTTTGCCGGCGGTGCTCACCTGCATGGACCGGCGGCTGCATGCCGGTGCAAGCGGGGAGCCTGCCGCCGATGCGGAAGACCGACACTACGCCGCGTTTGTCTCGCTCGCACGCAGCAAGATCTGGCAATCAGCCGATGTGGACGCGGTCATACGGGAAGTCACGGCAACGGTGGCGCGTGCCCTGGCGGTGGAGCGGGTGAGTTTTTGGCGCCTCAACCACGATGGTACGGCCATCGATTGCCAGGATCTGTATGAGGCCACTCCGGCCCGGCACAGTGCCGGCGTAACTTTGCACCGGACCGATTATCCGGCCTATTTCAAGGCGTTGGCCGGACACGATGTGATTCCGGCGGTGGATGCATGCCACGACAAGCGCACCCGGGAATTTGCCCAAACCTATCTCGTTCCCTTGGGCATCGCTTCGATGCTGGATGCGCCGGTCCTGGTGGGCGGTCATTTGGCGGGGGTATTATGCGTCGAGCAGGTGGGCTCGCGCCGGCGTTGGTCACCCCCGGAATGTAATCTGGCCCTGTCGGCCGCCAGCCTGCTGGCCCTGCTGATTTCCCGCGAGGCCCAGGCGATAAGCGAAGCCCATCTTCGCACCGTGGTGGAGAATGAGCCGGCCTGCGTGAAACTGGTCTCCGCCGACGGCCGGCTGTTGGAGATGAATCCGGCGGGGCTGCAAATGATCGAGGCGGGTGATGGCCGGGATGTATTCGGCCGGCCGGTGCTGGATGTTGTGCATCCCGACGATCGCAAGCGCTTCGTGGCCCTGCATAGCCGGGTGCTGAAGGGCGAAACCGGCGACCTGCGTTTCCGTATCATCGGGTGCAAGGGCACGGTGCGCTGGATGGAAACACACTCCGCCCCCATGCCGGATCCTTCCGGTCGGATCGCGGGCGTGCTGAGTGTCACCCATGATGTTACCCCGCAGGTGAAGAACGAGGCCGCCCTGGCCCGGCACGCGCAACAACAGGAACTGCTGGCGCAGCTCAGCGTCGAGGCGATGCGCTCGACCGAACTGGAGGGCACCTTGCAGCGGGCCACCGCCTGGACGACCCGGATCATGGCGGTGCCCTTGGGCAAGGTGTTGCGCTGGAACAGTGGGACGGGAGAATTTGAACTGGTGGCCGGCACCGGCTGGAAACCGGGACAGGTGGGCTCCGCGCGGGTGGCAGGTGGACTGGCTTCGCAGGCCGGCTACACGCTGCGTTTGAAGGCTCCGGTCATGGTGGAGGATCTGGCCGGTGAGAAACGCTTCAAATCGCCGCCGTTGTTGTCGGAGCACGGCGTGGTCAGCGGCTTGAGCGTGCCGATTGAACGGGAAGGCAAGGTCTGGGGCGTGCTGGCGGTGCATGACCGATCCGTCCGCCATTTCGATGCCGGCGAGATCGCGTTTCTGCAGTCGGTGGCCAATTTGCTGGGCGTGGCGGTGGCGCGATTTGCGGCGGTTCAAGAACTGGCGGCGAGCGAGGCCAATTTTCGTTGTACCTTCGCGGCCGCGGCGGTCGGCCTGGTCATTTCCACCCCGGAAGGCGTTTTTCTTGAGGCCAACGCCGCCTATTGCCGGATGCTTGGATACACCGCGGAGGAACTGCGAAAAATCTCGCTTTGGACCCTGACCGATCCGGATGACCGGGAGCGCAACCGTGCGTTGCATCGGGACCTGCTGGAGGGGCGAATCCAGAGCTATGTGCTGGAAAAAAGATATCGGGCCAAGGATGGCCGTACGGTGTGGGCGCAAGTGACCGCATCGGCGCACCGGGATGCGGCGGGCCGGGTGCATCAGATCATTGGTGTGGCGGAGGATATCACGGTTCGGCGGCAGCTGACGGCGGAAAAAGAACAGCTGGTGGCGGATTTGCATGAGAGGGTTAAGGAACTCCGGGCGCTGGAGCAAACCGCTGCGCTCCTGCGCCGTGAAGATCTCGAGCCGTCGGACCTGCTCGAGGCCGTCGTGGAGCTCATCCCGCCCGCGATGCAATATCCCGAGATCACGGTCGTGCGGTTGACCTTCGGCGACCTCACCCGGTCGAGCACCGGTTTTGCCGTCACGCGCTTGCGGTTGGAATCAAGCTTCACCGTGGGTGGAACGGCCGGGCGCCTGGAGATCGGTTACCGTGAAACAGAATCCGTTGGCGGAGGCGCGGCCTTTCTGCCCGAGGAACAAAAGTTGGCCGATTCGCTCGTGGAAATGCTCCGCATCCACTTCGAACGGCTGGCCACTTCATCCGCGCTTCGTCGCAGCCAGTTCCGCCAGCGCCTGATCTTGGATTCGGTGGATGAGGGCATCCACGGCATCGACCTGGAAGGCCGGATCATTTTCGAAAATGCCGCCGGCGTGAAGCTGCTTGGCTGGCCCGAGCGCGAGCTGATCGGTCAACCTTCTCATGCACTGGTGCATCATCATCACCCGGACGGGAGGCCGTATGCGGTCGAGGATTGTCCGATTTACCGCACCTTGCGGGACGGTCAGGTCCGACACGTCGACACCGAAATGTTTTTCCGGCGCGATGGTTCCGGTTTCCCGGTGGCATACGTGGTTTCGCCGGTGCGGGATGACGGCGGTAACATCACCGGCGCGGTGGTATGTTTTCGCGACATCACCGCGCGCAAAGCCGCCGAAGCGCGGTTGCAGCGCGAGGAAAGCGTGCTGCAATTGGCCGGCAAGATTGCCAAGGTGGCGGGCTGGACGGTGACGGTGCCGGATACGCGGCTGTATTGGTCGAAGCACATCTGGGATCTGGTGGATTACCCCAAGGACAAATATCCGACCTTGGAGGAAATTTTACCGTATTACCTGCCGGAGTCGCGTGAGCGGTTGGCGCAGGCGATCGGCCGGTGTGCCGCGGAAGGCACGGCCTTTGACATCGAGACCCAGGTTGTCACCCCGGCGGGCCGTCAGATGTGGGCGCGCGTGGCCGGCGAAGCGTCGCGCGATGCACAAGGCAAGATCGTGGCGGTGCACGGGGCGTTCTCGGACATCACGGAGCAGAAGAAAACCGAGTTGGAGATCCGCAGTCTTGCCCGCCGGCTGGGCGCGACGCTCGAGAGCATCACCGATGCGTTTTTTACGTTGGACCGCGAGTGGCGGTTTGCCTACCTGAACCCGGAGGCCGAGCGCGTGCTGGAACGGTCCCAAGCGGATTTGCTGGGCCACAATGTATGGGCGGAATTTCCCGCGGCGTTGGGCACGGTTTTCGAACAAGAATATCGCCGCGCGATGGACACGGGCGAAACGGTGGTTTTTGAGGCCTACTACCCGGCGCCGCTGGACAAGTGGTTCGAGGTGCGGGGTTACCCGTCGGAGGAGGGGCTGGCGGTTTATTTTCAGGATGTCACCGAGCGGCGGCGCACAACCGAGGCGCTGCGGCAAAGCGAGGAACGCTTTCGCGAGATGGCGGACAACATCGGCGATGTCTTTTACAATTACGATCCGGTCAACAACCGGTTGCGCTACGCCAACGCGGCCTATGAGAAAATTTTCGGTCGCTCGCTCGCGAGCGCGTTTGCCAATCCGCTGGACTACCTGGAAGCGGTGCTGCCGGCAGACCGGCCCGCGGCCGAGGAGGCCTTCCGGCGTCAGTGTGCGGGCGCCACCACCGACATTGAATTCCGGATCCTCAGGCCGGACGGCACGATCAGGTGGGTTTATGAGCATACGACGCCCATCGTCGATGCCGGGGGACGGGTGGAGCGTTTGGTGGGCACGATGCGCGACATCACGCTGAGCAAGACCGCGCATGAAGCGCTGCAGGTCAGTGAGGAGCGTTTCCGCTTGCTGGCCGGGGCGACCAACGACGCGATCTGGGACCTTGATCTGTGCGCCGACCGGTTGTGGTGGAGTGACGGGCATACCAAGCTTTTCGGTCACCCTGCCGGCGTAACCAAGGCTTCCACCGCCGCCTGGCGCGCACATCTTCATCCCGAGGATCGCGAGCGGGTGCTGCACCGGGTGGAGGCGGTCATCCATGGCGATGACTCCAATTACACCAACGAGTATCGCTACCGTCGGGCCGACGGGACCTATGCCTATGTTTTGGACCGCGCGCAGATCATCCGCGACGGCTCCGGCCGGGCGGTGCGCCTGATCGGCGGCATGACCGATCTGTCCGCAATCAAGCAGGCGGAGGAAGAGGCCCACAGGCAAAGCGAGGCGCTGGCTTCCATTGTCGATACGTTGCAGGATATCAGCAGCCTCAGGAAGCCTTTGACCGAGGTCATGGCATACATGGCCCATCGGGCGCAGCAACTGACCGGAGCCGACGGTGCGGTGGTTGAGATGATTGAGGGTGACCATCAGGTTTATCTCGCCGGCTCCGGCACGGTGGCCGACCGGATCGGCGATAAAATTCCGTTGGTCGGCAGCCTGTCGGGACTGGCCGTGACCACCAATCAGGCGTTGATTTGCACCGACAGCGAGACCGACGACCGGATCGACCGCGCAGCCAGCCGGCGCGTGGGGCTGCGTTCCATGATCGTCGCCCCGTTGCGCGACGGGGAAACCACCGTGGGCACGCTCAAGGTGATCTCAGGTGAGCCGGCACGGTTTGGCGTCCGAGACCGCAACAACCTGCAGATACTGGTCGAATCGCTCGGCTCGGTGATCCAGCGCCAGCAGGCGACAGAGCGGCTGCAGGCCTCCGAGGAGCGCTACCGCATGCTCTTCGACAGCAATCCGCATCCCATGTGGGTGTTCGACTGCGAGACGTTCCGGTTCCTCGCGGTCAACGCCGCCGCGCTGGAGCATTACGGCTATTCCGAGCAGGAATTCATGGCGATGACCGTGCTCAACATCCGGGCGAAGCAGGACCAAGTGGATCTGGAGGCTGCCCGCGCCAAGCTGCCCGCCGCCGGCAAGGAATTTGGTTACCGCTTTCACCGGAAAAAGAACGGCACGGTCATCGAGATGGAGGTCCTGTCCGATGCCCTGCGGTTCAAGGACCGGCCGGCGCGACTGGTGTTGGCGCAGGATGTGACCGAACGCCGCCGGGCCGAACGCAAGATACGCGAGCAGGCCGAGCTGCTCGACAAGGCCCAGGACGCCATCCTCGTGCGCGACCTCGGGCACCGCATCACCTACTGGAACAAGAGCGCGGAGCGGCTTTACGGCTGGCCGGCGGCCGAGGTGCGCGGCCGGTCCGTGCGCGAGCTGCTTTATTTTGATCCCAAGGATTTCGACCAGGCCACCGCCGAGGTGCTGGCCAAGGGCGAATGGACCGGCGAACTCACCCAGCAGCGGCACGACGGGCAGGGCATCACCATCGAGGGGCGCTGGACCCTGTTGCGCGACGCGGAGGGCAACCCCGAGTCGGTGCTCGCGATCAATACCGACATCACCGAGCGCAAGAAACTGGAGCAGCAGTTCCTCCGCGCCCAGCGCATGGAGAGCATCGGCACGCTGGCCGGCGGCATTGCGCACGATCTCAACAACCTGCTCGCCCCGATTGCCATGGGGGTGGAACTGCTGCGGCTCAATGAGTCGAATCCGCGCAACCAGCCGGTGATCGACAACATCGAGCGCAGTGCCAAGCGCGGCGCTGATTTGGTGAAGCAGGTGCTGTCCTTCGCCCGCGGGGTGGAGGGCTCACGGGTGGCGGTGCACCTCAAGCACATCATTCACGACATCGAGGCCATCGTCAAAAATACCTTCCCCAAGAACATCCGGCTGGAGACCGGGGTGCCGAAGGATCTTTGGCTCGTGCTGGGCGATCCCACGCAGCTCAACCAGGTGCTGCTCAACCTGAGCGTCAACGCCCGCGACGCCATGCCCAGCGGCGGGCTTTTGTCCATCCGCGCAAGCAACATCGAGCTGGATCAGCAATACGCGGTGATGAACCGGGGTGTGCCCGCGGGGCGATACGTGGTGCTGGAGGTCAGCGACACCGGCAGCGGCATTCCCCCGGAGATTCTGGACCGCATCTTCGATCCGTTTTTCACCACCAAGGAAGTGGGCAAGGGCACCGGCCTGGGGCTCTCCACCCTGCAGGGCATCGTGCGCAGCCATGGCGGCTTTGTGAATGTTTACAGCGAGGTCGGCCGCGGCAGCACCTTCAAGATTTACCTGCCGGTGCATGAAACGGGTGAGGCCGATCCTGCATCCGAACCGGACGGCGGGAAGCTCCCGCGCGGGCAGGGGGAACTGATCTTGGTGGTGGATGACGAGACCACCATCCTCAGTGTCACGGCCCAGACGCTGGAGGCGTTCGGCTATCGTGCGCTCACCGCGGAGGACGGCGCGCAGGCCATCGGGCTGTTTGCGCAAAGGCGCGACGAGATCGCGGTGGTGCTGACGGACATGATGATGCCGGTGATGGACGGGCCGGCCTTGGTGGCGGCGCTGCGACGTATCAATCCCCGGGTGCACATCATTGCCGCCAGCGGTTTGAATGCCAACGGCAACGTCGCGCGCGCCTCTGCGGCCGGCGTCACGCATTTCCTCGCCAAACCGTATTCGGCGGATGCGCTCCTCCGCCTGCTGGCCCATGTGCTGCGGGGCACCCCGAGCCGCTCGCCGTTTCCACCTCCATCAAAATGAGCCCACCTGACACTGCGCGACCGCCGGACAGCAGACCCCCGTTTCGCCCGAATGTGGAGGCGGAACGCAGGGCGTTGCGGAGCCGGGCCTGGTGGATCGCGGGCCTGTACGCCGCGGCCGCCTTGCTGTGGATTTACTTCTCCGACCAAGCCCTCGGCCTCCTGATCGACGACCAGGCGCTGCTGGTCAAGGTCAGCGTTTACAAGGGCTTTTTCTTCGTGGGGGTGACCGCGATTTTGCTGCTGGTGGTGTTGCGGCAGATCTTCGGCGCAATCGCCGCCCATCAGGCCGAGATCATCCGGCTGCAACGGCTCTACGCCGCCCTCAGCCAGATCAACCAGTCCATCGTGTGGTCAACCTCGCGGGAGGAACTTTTTGAACGGGTCTGCCGGGTTTTGACCGAATACGGTGGCATCCGGCTGGCGTGGCTGGGCTGGAACGATCCCGCCACGCACCGGCTGACCCCGGTGGCCATCGCGGGTACGGCGGCTGATTACCCGGCGAGCCTGGAAATTTACACCGACGAACGCCCGGAAGGGCAGGGGCCGTTGGGTCGCACCTTCCGGATCCAGCGCCCCTACGTCACCAACAACCTGCAGGCCGATCCGTCCCTGCGGATGCGACATGAGGCATTGCGCCGCCACAACCTGCGCTCGGCCGTTTATCTGCCCGTGCGCGACGGCGACCAGCCGGGCGGGGTGCTCGCGGTCTATGCCGATGAGGTTGATTTTTTCCGTCCGCGCGAAGTCGAGCTGTTGACCGAGGCCACGTCCGACCTGGCCTTTGGCCTCGACAACCTGCGGCGCGAGGCCGAGCGCCGCGCGGCCGCGGCCGCCGGGGAGGGCGCGCCCCGCTTCACCGCCCAGCTG
>JACFMR010000008.1 GCA_019455245.1 Opitutaceae bacterium | reverse complement strand
GCTCGACTACTTCGGCTTCATAGCAGGGGCGTGGCTTGTCCACGCCCGCGGCTGCACCGTGATTGAAGCGCGGGGACCAGCCACGCCGCTGCATTTCAACTGCACGAGTCCGGTTCAGTCCTTTCGCCGACGCTCACGCGGCATCGCGTCGAATTTCTGCTGCTGCTCCGGCGTCAACAGGGCGCGAATCTCGTCCCGGAAAGTCTCCCGCAACTCGCGCACCCGCTTGATTTTCTTGCGCGGACGGATCGCACCGTCGTCGCGGATGGCGTCGAGCCGCGCGCGGTGCTTTTCCATCAGCGCGGCGATGGCGGTGCGCTGCTCGTCGGACAGCGCGAGTTCCTCGGCCAGTTGCCTGAGCCGCGCGGCGGCCTGTTCGACGCGCTCGGGCCGGTCGGCCGGACCGGCGGCCTGGATCACAGGTGTAAACCACAGCAGCCCGCAAAGCAGACCACAGGATGAGAATACACGGTACAGCGGCTTCATGACATCGGGCTAGACGCCGCGCGACGCCGGCCGTTACATGCGCCCATGACTTTCGCGGAATTGAGCCGGCAGGCGGAAAACACCGTGGGCGCCACCCTGCGCCGGTTGCCCCCGGAAATCCGCCCGTTGGCCGAGACGGTACCCGTTCAGTTTGCCGACGTGCCCGCCGATGACGTGCTGGATGAGGGGTTTGAGCCGGACATCCTCGGGCTGTTCACCGGCAATCCGCACGGCACGGAGTTGGTCCACGACAATCCCGCCCCGCCCTGCATTTTGCTTTATCTGGAGAACATCTGGGATTTCTGCGAGGGCGACCTGCCGGCCTTTCGCGCGGAAGTGCGCCTCACCTACCTGCACGAGCTGGGGCACTATCTGGGCTGGGATGAGGACGACCTCGCCGCCCGCGGCCTCGATTGATCGGGGGAACCCCGCTGAATCCGCGCTTTCCAAACCCACACGGCCCTGCTTAGTCTGCGGGCAAACCTTTCCGTCGCATATCCATGAAAAAGCTGCTGTCCCTTTCCCTCCTCGCCGCCTGCTGCGCGCTGCCGTTCACCGCCTCCGCCGCCCCGCGCACCGAGTACATCGAACGCGTGGAAACCTGCGAGGCCATCCTGCAGGAGTTCATGGCCAACCCCGAGACCGCCATCCCGGCCGAAATACTCAAGATTGCCCGCGGCATCGTGATCGTCAACCAGGTCCGCGCCGGTCTCGTCATCGGCGTCAAGGACGGCTGGGGTGTGATCATGGTGCGCCGCCCCGACAACACCTGGAGCCTGCCCGCCCTGCTTGCCGCCGGCGAGGGCAGCATCGGCCTGCAGATCGGCGCCACCACCATCGAAAGCGTTTATATCTTCACCAACGACGAGACCCCGCGCATGCTGTTCAACCAGCGTTTCCATGTCGGCGTCGATGCCAAGGCCGTCGCCGGCCCCAAGGCCGCCAGCAATGAGCACACCAACGAGGAAATCCTCAAGACCCCGGTGCTCATCTACCAGAAAAACCGCGGTCTCTACGCCGGCGCCAGCCTCAAGGCCGGCTATCTCGCGCGCAACGACGAGGCCAACCGTTCCCTTTACCTCACCAACTACACGCTGCCGGAAATCCTCTATAGCAATTGGGTGCAGCCCATTCCGGAAGTCGTGCCGTTGATGGATTACGTGCACAGCCTCACCAACTGAGGCCATGCCCAACGCCATTTTGGGCAACGGCGGCTTCCATCACGTCGCCGTCAAGACGCGCGATTGGGACGCCACCCTGCGGTTTTACCGCGACGGACTCGGCTGCACCGACCGTGTGACCTGGGCCGAACCGCCCCGGCGCGCCGGCATGTTCGATTGCGGCGACGGCAACTACATCGAGGTGTTTGAAGACCTCGCGTGGTCGCCCGCGCCCAACGGCGCCCTCGTGCATTTCGCCCTCCGCACCACCCGCCTCGACGCCGCCTGCGCCCACCTGCGTGCCATGGGCTGCAAGTTCACCGTCGAGCCGACCGATGTGACCATCAAGAGCACCAACGATCTCGGCGACGTCCCCGTGCGCATCGCCTTCATCGAAGGCCCCAACGGCGAAATCGTCGAGCTCCTGCAGAACACGGTGCTGTGAGCTGATCCAGGTGGGGCGCGTTGCCCCCAACGCGCCAGGCAAGCTCAAGATTAACGCGGCGCATTGAGGCCCATCGGTCCTATTTGCCGCTCATCATCTCACCGCATGGCAGGCTTGCGGGAAATGTATCGGTCAATGAACGCATTGGCCCGCGCTGTCGGGTCGAGGTGAAACTGTCGGGGTATCCTGTGGTTGGTTTTTTCAAACCATGCCGGTGTCCAAAAATCCAAGGAAATATCGACGAGCGCGCCGCTCCACCCCGGGAAAATCCAACCCATTTTCCGGAAGAAATGCTCCACGAATTGATCATGCCCTGACCAACCATGATAATCGAAGACGGTCGTTCCATCGCTGGCGAAAATATGGCCGCCACGAAAACCCTGCTCCGGCACCATCATGAAGGGGTGGAATCCGGCGGCCTCGGATCGACGGAGAAACTCGTGCGTCAATATATGGCACGCGCCCGACGCGAAAAACGATCGATCCGGTCGGTGCCAACTCGCGACAAGGTCGCGCTTTTGCGCATCAGTGCGAAAGAGCATGCGTGTATTTCCACCTAACGGCGCGCCCGCAAATACTCCAGCAACCCGGCAACCGCCGCGTTCGCCACCTGCTGCTGCACCTGCACGCGATCGGCCCCGGGACACTCCACCCGCGTGCTTTGCACGTGCCAGCCATCAGCCTTGTGCCGCGCCAGCGCCCACCACGCAAAAGGCACCGTCACGCCGATTGCCGGCGCCGGCTCGGCATAACCCGTCGTGGCCAGCGCCAGGTCCGCGCCAAACAGCTCCGCCGCCCCGCGCGCCATCTGCTCCGCCACCTGCGCCGACACGCAATTGACCGGCTCAGCCATCGCCCGGTCCACGCCCAGATGCTTCACCTTCTGCTCCAACGTGTAGGCCGTGATCCCGCCGAGAAAAAAGTTCGACGCCCCAGAAATGCGCCCGATGTGCGCCTGCAGGTTGCCGCAGGTCAGGCTCTCAGCCACCGCAAGGGTCAGTTTCGGTTCACGCAAAAACAGATCTTTGAGTTCGCTCATACGAGGCCGTTGGATTCATCGCCGAGCCTGATGGCCACAGGAAGCCCCGGCGATGGCAAAATGGCCCGCGGCGCTTACAGTCATTGCAGGAGCCTGCTTGCAGGCGATGCCCTGCTGTAGCCGGCCTCGGTGAGGCCGGTCCGGGTCAGCGCCCCCGGTTACAACGCCCGGGCCTACTTCTTCTTCGCCGTGGATTTCTTATTCACCTTTTCCGCCTTGAGCGCCTTGCGCACGCGCCAGTGGTGCTGGCGGTGCACGATGTAGCCGACGCACTGCTTCGCGCCGCAACGGCAGGGATGCAGTTTCCAATCCGCGTAATCGAAACCGTAGTCGTAGGTGAGTTCCTCGCCCGCGGCGATGTCACGCACCGCGATGAGCCAGACCTTGCCGCGAATGATGTCGGTCTCGCAGTTGCCGTCACACGAATGATTGGCCAGACGCGCGGTGTTCCAGCTCACATCCCCGTCGATATCATGACGCTTGTTGAGCTCGAACACATACACGCAACCGTCCTTGCCTTTGGCCCGGTCGGCCAGCCGGCGCTCCTCACGCCGCAGCGCCTCGGCCTTGGTGATGCGCTCGCCCACGTATTCGATCACGCGCGTCCCGGCGGGGATGGGCTTGGCCGCGTAGAGTCCGCCACCGTGGATTTTTGACCGTCCGCGCCGGACCCATTCGGAGGTCGTCGGCGCGGGTTTGGAGGTTGCCTGTTTTGCCATTACTTCAATTCCAATCCCACGGGGCAGTGATCGCTGCCCATCACGTGCGCCTCGATCCAGGCGCGCTTGAGCCGCGGCTGGAGCGCCGCCGACGCCATGCAGTAGTCGATGCGCCAGCCCACGTTCTTCGCGCGTGCGCCGGCCCGGTAGGTCCACCAGCTGTAGTGGCCGGGACCTTTTTCAAAGTGCCGAAATGTGTCGATGAAGCCCGCCGCGAGGTAGTCGCGAAAACCCGCGCGTTCCTCGTCGGAAAAACCAGGGTTGCCCACGTTTTCCTTCGGCCGCGCCAGGTCGATTTCCTCGTGCGCGACGTTCAGGTCGCCGCAGAACACGACCGGCTTTTTCTTTTCGAGTTTCTTGGCGTGATTGAGCAGGGCCCGGTCCCACGCCTGGCGAAAGCCGATGCGCACGAGCTCCGGCTGCGCGTTCGGTACGTAGACGCCGATCACATAACAGTCGTCAAACTCCGCCGTGATGGCGCGCCCTTCCGCGTCGTGCTCGGTCGAACCCAGACCAAGCGTCACGCTCAGCGGCTTGCGGCGGGTAAAAAGCGCGGTGCCGCTGTAGCCCTTCTTTTGCGCAGCGTTCCAGATCAGCTCATAGCCCTGCGGCCAGGCCACGCCCTGCACGTCGCCGGGCAGCGCCTTGACCTCCTGCAGACAGATCACGTCGGCGCCGCAGCCACCCATCCAGTCGAGCAGCCCCTTGCCGAGCGCGGCGCGCACGCCGTTGACGTTCCACGAAAGCAGTTTCATGCGGCGCCAGTTTTCAAACCGGCGGCGGCAATGCGACATGTTTTTGCCGGGGACATGACACGGCATGACGAAACCGGGGATTGCTTCGCCCTGCCGCCCCCGGGATGCTACCGGTCCAGCACCGATGCCCACGTTTGCACCCATCCCGCTCGGACAACCGATCCCCGCTTCGCCGCACGCCGTCTCCTGCAGCCTGCCGACGATGCAGGCCGTGCACGGTTATGAACAAAAGGATCCGGCGATCACCGGGCGGATGACCTCGGGCTATCCGCGCTTCGTCGTGCACCCGTTTTTGCAGCAGCTGGCCGCGCACTACCGCGACGCCGCGCAGCTGGATTCGCGGCAACTTTGGCTCGTTTCCTCACCGCGCATGGCCGTGGCGGTGCAAACGGAACTGCAGCAGGCCGGCGCGGGGGGCACCGTGCACGATTTCGACAACCTCGCCGCGATCTCGCACGCAGATACGCCGGAGCTCTCCCGTTGCGCCAAAACCCTCCTCCAAAACACCGGCGGTTTCCTCTCCTCCCGCGCCGCCGAGGATCGCCTCGTGCAACTCGGACTCCTGCCCGCAGCGCAGCCGGAACACTATTTTCCTGACAACGCCATCACCGAAGTCCGCCGTCATCTGCAACCCCTGTTCGCCGGCACCACCGTCGAGGACATTTTGCCCGCCTCCTGCGGCATCAACGCCCTGCACGTCGCCCTCGACGCCCTCGCCGACCGGCAGGCGGCCCGCGGCCGCACCATTTGGATTCAGGTCGGCTGGCTGTACCTCGACACCATCGCGCTGTTGAAACGCCGCGCACGCACGCCGGCAGACTACATCCATCTGCACGATGTTTTCGACCTGCCCGCCCTCGAGCTGATTTTTGCCCAACACGGTGCGCGCATCGCCGGCCTCGTCATCGAGGCGCCCACCAATCCGCTGCTGCAGACCCCCGATCTCGCCGCCATCGCCCGGCTGGCGCGCGCTTACGACGCCGCCGTGCTCATCGATCCCTCGGTGTCCTCCGTTTATTCGGTCGACGTGCTGCCCCACGCCGACGTTGTCGTGGCCAGCCTGACGAAATACTGCGCCAGTGAGGGTGACCTCATGGCCGGTCTCGTCGTGGTCAACCCGCGCATTGCCGGCGCCGCCGAACTGCGCCGCGAAATCAAGGCGCGGCTCGAGCCCGCTTATCCGCGCGACCTCGCGCGGCTGGCCCACGAAATCGGCGCCACCCGTCAGGTGCTGCGCCACATTGAGACCACCGTGCCGCTCGTCGCCGCCTGGCTGGAGGCTCATGCCGGCGTGAGGCAAGTCATCTGGGCGCACTCGCCACCCTCGCGCGCCAATTACGAACGCATCGCCCGCACCCCCGGTTCCGTCGGCAGCATGATCTCGTTCACGGTCAAAAAACCGCTGGCCGAGGCATTCGACCGGCTGCGCCTGCCCAAGGGGCCGAGCTTCGGCATGAAGACCACGTTGATCTGTCCGTTCATCTACCTCGCCCATTACGAGCTCGCCACCACCCCGGCCGGACGCGCCGAACTCGCCGCCAACGGCATCGACCCCGATCTCCTGCGCCTCTCCATCGGCACCGAACCCGCCCAGGACATCATCACCGCCCTCGCCGAGGCTTTGGCCTGAATCGGTTTTGCGATTCGGAAGCAGGGTTGCGGAGACGCCACGCAGGCCAGTCGGACGCAAATGCCGCCATCAGGTCCGACGCGCTGCCGCGTATTGCAGTGCGTGCCCCGGTCCGCTGGAATCCGCCTGCCAACCGCCCACCGCGTTATGATCGCACCAACGCATTACTGCGTGAGCCCATGAACTCCTGCCTGCTCGCCATCAAAGCCATCCCCAACGCCCCACGCAATGAAGTCGTCGGCTGGCTCGGGGATGCCCTCAAGGTCAAGATCCACGCCCCGCCCGTTGAGGGCAAAGCCAACGCCGAACTCTGCGCCTTCCTCGCCGAAACCCTTGGCCTGCCCCGCCGCGCCGTCACCGTCGCCACCGGCGACACCTCCCGCCACAAACGCCTCCACATCACCGGCCTCACCCTCGCCGAAGCCCGCCAACGCCTGGATAAAGTGTCACGTAATACGTGACACTCTCCGGCACACCCGCCCCGCCCCATCGGAACTTCCCGGTATATCTGCCCCAGCAGATTCGCTCACGCCCACGATCACCACATCACGCGGTATCGCTTCATTCGCCGCTCTCCAATATCGTAGGCAAACAACCCAGTGTCACGTAATACGTGACACTTTATCCATCACTCACCATCGTGCAGTTTTTTCAGAAACCACCCGACCGAACTTGCGGCACGAGCGCGCCACTACCGAGGTTTGCAGCACGTTACAGGTAGTCTTAAGTGTCACGTATTACGTGACACTGGCTTGAGGGGACGGACAGACTACGCGACGGGTTTGGTTTTGATGTAGAAGCGGATGGCGAGGAGCACGGCGGCGACGGCGAGGCCGAGGGCGAGGCCATACCAGACACCCATCGGACCAATGCCCCGCACGCCCAGCCAATACCCGGTCGGCAACGCCAGCACCCAATACGCCAGAAACGTGATGCCTGTGGGCACCTTGACGTCGGCCAAACCGCGCAACGCTCCCGCGCCGATGACCTGCCCGCCATCAAAGATCTGGAAGATCGCGGCCACGATCAACAGACGCGCGGCCAGGGTCGCCACCTCGATTTCGTGGGTAAATCCGCGCACGATCCACGGGCCCGCCAGCACAAACACCAAGGTGAACAACACCGCGCACGCCACCCCCGTGGCCAAGGCGCCGAAGCCGATCGGACGCAGTGCCTCGTGCCGGCCTTCGCCGACCGTGCGACCGATGCGCACCGAGGTGGCAATCGACAGCCCCAGCGGAATCATGAAGGTGCAGGCCGCGCAACTGAGTGCGATCTGATGGGCGGCCAGCGGCACCGTGCCGATCCAACCCATCATCAGGGCCGCCGCCACAAAGGCCCCGGCCTCAAACATCAGCTGACCCGCCGCCGGCACGCCGATGGCCAGCATCTCGCGTAACCGCGACCGGACGAAGGGTGCGAACCACCGCAGATTGCCCGGTTCTCCCGGCCATTCGCGCCGCACAGCCTGCCGGTGCCGCAACCACGCCCAGAGCCCCGCCACCGCCACCACGCGCGAAATCAGCGTCGCCCAGCCCGCGCCTTCCAACCCCAACGCCGGCGCACCGAGATGGCCGTAGATCAGCACCCAGTTGAGAAAAACATTCAATCCCACGCTCGCGAGCAGAATGCCCATCGGCCCCCACGGGTGCCCGACCGCCTCGCTGAACTGCCGCAGCACCTGGAAAATCAACGTCGGCACCAGCGACACCGCGATGATCTGAAAATACGGCTCGACCGCCGCCACCACCTCGGTCGGCTGACCAAAGCCATCGAGCCATGGGACAACCCCAAACATCAACCCCGCACCGCCCACGCCGAACGCCAGCGCCAGCACCATGCCGTGACGCAGATAGTCCGCACAGGCCGCCGGTTGACGGGCGCCATGCGCACGGGCCACCAGCACCGAAACCGACATCAGCACCCCGATGCCAAAAATGAACGCCATCGTGAACAGGCTGTGCGCAAAGGCCGAGGCCGCCAGCGGCACCGACCCCACGCGGCCGATCATCACACTGTCGGTGATACCCATCAGCATCTGACTGAGCTGCCCGATGACGATCGGGAAGGCGAGCGCCAGCGTACGGCGGATCTCGGTCAGATAGGAGACGGCGGACATGGGATCCGCAAGCAGCGCAAAGAAGTGTTGCGATTTGAAGCCCAAATCCGCGGGGTGCTCATCACCCCCGGCTCATGACCCCGTTGGCCCTCAGTCTCGTCCTCACCGCCGCTGTCCTGCACGCGACATGGAATTATTGCGCCAAGCGCGCCGGCGGCGGCCTGCCGTTCGTCTATGCCGTGGGATTGATCATCGTCGCGCTCTACGTGCCCGTGGTCTTGGTTTATCAGCGTTCAAATCCGCTCGATCTTTCCTGGACCGCGGTGATCTGGATTCTCGGCAGCGGCGTTTTGAAGACCACCTACGCGCTGGTTCTGCAACGTGGCTATCGGCGCGGCGATTTCTCGTTGGTCTACCCCATGGCCCGCGGCACCGGGCCGCTGCTCGCCACCCTGGCGGCCGTGGTGCTGCTGGGCGAGCGGCCCGGTTTGGTGGTCATCGGCGGCGGGCTTCTCATCATCGGCAGCGTGTTCTGGATGAGCGGCGGTCCGCGTTTGTGGCAGGGCGGCCGGACTCACTTGCATGCATCCATCGGCCCCGGCGTCGCCATCGGCGCATGCATCGCCGCCTATACGATCTGGGATCGCCACGGTGTCGCCCGGTTGGCGATCCCGCCGATTTACTACGACGCCGGCACGGCCTGCACGCAGCTCGCACTGCTCACCCCTTTCGCTTGGCGACGACGTACAGAAGTGCGGGCCGTGCTGCGCGGGCAAAGGCGCTACGCTGTCGGCGTCGCCACCCTCTCCCCGCTGGCCTACGTGCTCGTGCTCACCGCGCTGTCTTTCACCGCCGTGAGCTACGTGGCGCCGGCCCGGGAAATCAGCATCATCATCGGCGCCTACATCGGCGCACGGGTGCTGCGCGAGGAAGACGGCCGGCGCCGGATGCTCGCTGCGGTCGGCGTGTGCCTGGGCGTGATCGCGCTGGCCCTGGGTTGAAACCTGTCGATCACACACACAGCTCGCGCAAGCCTCGTTCAAGAAATCGGCCATCAACCCTGCCGCGATACCCCGCTTCTCCCGTGCGCGCCGTTCGGCTTCCATGATCCCGCAGGCCCTCATGGCCGGCTGCTTCCGGTGCCACAACTGACGGGCGATACCAACCGTCGCCCGCCTCATTCCCACCCGCGCGGCTTCCGCCGATCCATCTCGGTCTGGCCATGAACCGGTAAAATCTGCTTTGCTCGGACCATGCGCCGCCGTCTGCCCCGAAGACTCGTGTTTCTGGTGATCGCCATCTTCCTCGGCGTTCTGCTCGGACGTTGGCTGGCGCGCCGCCCATCCGTCCCGACAGCCACGCCACCGCCGCCCGTCGCCATCGAAGACGGCAAGACCATCGACTTCTCCAGCGGCCGCCCCGTCATCCAGGATGACACCGCCACTCTCGAACAAGCCCGCCGCGATATGGAAGCCGCCACCGCCAACATCACCTTCGCCCCAACCATGCGGCCCGGGTCCACCGCCCAAGACGCCTCTACACCCACACCCCCGCCCGCCACTGACCCCGCCCCCTGAATCCATTGAACTTTTCATCTCCGTCCCCCAATCCAGTGTCACGTAATACGTGACACTTTTCGGTTGAACGCACGTCGCTCATCAGCCTGACAACCAAACTGGTGCGCCCTCGGAATTGCGGCATACGGATCTTCGTGACGCAAGCGATCCAGTTCGCGGAAGTGTCACGTATTACGTGACACTGAGTCTTTCACCGGCCGGGGGATGCCGGCAGTGGCGGCCGCCCGAACAGTCAACGTGCTTGTTTTACCCTGATGGTGTAGCGCTTGGCCTGAGGATTGGTGGCGATGAAGCGCACGGTTTCGGTGGCGTTGGCCGCCAAGCGCAACGATTGAAAGGGAGTTTCGTCGCCAAGGGAGAAGCCTTGGTCGTTCTTGAATATGCAGTTGATCTGGAGCTTCAACGGATTCGCGGAGCGGTTTTTGACGTTGACCACAACCTCGAGACGGCCGTCCGGCAGCATGCGTTCGCGCAAACCCGTGCAGGCGACCTCCGCCTGTGTCACCCGATCCAACGTCACGAATTTCTCGGTACTTTCGAGGGAGTATTTGGTGGAGTCCCGGGCCGGATCGGTGGCGCAGCCGGACAGCAACACCACACATACGGTGAGCACGGAGAAAAGACCTGGACGAAATCGGATCATGGTGAGGTGCGGCTTGAGACTGCGCGGAGCAGGTTGGGTTCGGAATGTTTTACGCGCAAGCCGTCACAACGGATTCGGCGCGGCTGTGGGCTGCAGTCGCAATTCCGACAGCCCCACCCAGACCAGTTCACTGTTGCGGGCATCGATCAGCTGCAGGGTGCAGAGCAACCGCTCGTCAGTTTCCGGTCCCTCCGGCTTGAACCGCTGCAATCGCCCGACCACGTAGTAGTCCACGTCCGCGGCATCTCCGGCCTCCGTCAGGAACCGGCATTGCCACGGCGCCCCCGCCGCCAGTTGCGCCTGCAACGCCCGGTCCAGCGCCGCCAGTTTCAGGGTCAGGCGCGTGTCGTTTTCCAGCGGTTCGACCAGCAGGTGCAGTTTCCGCACCGCGCCCGTGATTTCCGGCACGCTCAGCAGCCCGCGCTGCAAATCGGTGCAGGCAAACAGCAGGTCGGCGGCATCGATCCCCGTGCCGGCCACCAAGCCCTGCTCATCCACCACCATCGCCAGTCCGGCGCCGGACCGGGTGCCGCCGGTGGTGACACAGCCGCCCAGAAGCAGCAAACCGGCCAAGGCCGGCAGGAGGAAACCGAAATTGCGGAAACGGATAACCATCGCGAACCCCGGGCAGATTGCACACCCCGGCACCAATATCCAGTCTGCAACCTCACGTTGTTGCCTGCAAAATCCGCCTGAGGCCCTCCGGACCAAACCAAAAGTCAAAGCCCCATGAAAGCCCGGGAACCACACGGTTCAGATTGAGTCCAGCCCCTGATCCCTTCATGCTTTCCCCGATGTCCACCTCCTTCTTCCGACTTTGCGTGCCAGCCTGCGTGTTGCTGATCGGGTCGTGGGCCCTGGCCCAAACCGCGGCTGAATCACCCGAAATCGCCTCCCTGCGGACCAAGGCCGAGAAGGGCAACTCGATCGCCCAATACAACCTCGGCCTAGCCTACAGCACCGGCCGCGATGTGGCACAGGATTTGCCCGAAGCCTACGTGTGGCTGACCCTGGCCGCCGAAAACGGCACGACCGGCCGTGTGCTCCAAAACCTGCAGGAACAGATGACCCCGGCGCAGCTCGCTGACGCGCAAAACCGGCTCAACGCCCGCCGCCAGGCCCTGGGTTTGGCCACCACCGCCACCACGGTCACCACCGCGGCCGGAACCACCGACGTCGATGCGGCCCAGTTGGTCGCCGACAAAAAGCAACTCAGCCAGGAACTCGCCCTCGCATGGCAGGAGGCCGACCGCCTCAAGGCCGGTCTCGACGAAGCCCGCACCGCCCGTGACAACGCCTTGGCGGACCTGCGCAGCAGCACCACCGAACTCGCCACCTTGCGCGCCGCCGCCGCCAGGTTCGCCGCCAACCAGTCCGGCGCCGAAACCGCGGCAATCCAATCCCTGCGCCAAGAACTTCAGGACGTCCGTGCCACCGCCGCGACCATGGCGCAGCGCGAACAGGAATTGGAAGACATCGCCGCCCAGCGCGGTCGCGAGACCGGCGAGGCCAAGGCCCAGCTCGCCGCCGCCATGGAACGCATTGCGACTCTAAACCAAACCGTTGCCTCCCTCGAAAAGCGGCCCGCCGCCGCCGCGACCGATCCCGCCGCCACCGCGCGCATCGCCGAACTCACCGACCAGCTGAACGCCCTCGGGCGCCGGCTGGGCCAGAGCGAATCCGCCCATGAGAACGCGCTCGGCCAACTTGAACAGGTGTCGCGCGAGCTGGAGACCGCCCGCACCCGGATCTCCCGGCTCGAAACGGATAACAGCCGGCTCGACCAAGCGTTGGCCGCCGCACCGAAACCCGGCGCCCACGAGGAGGCCGAAGCCCGCCTGTTGCAGGCCAACAGCAAGCGCATCGAGGCCGAGGACCGCGCCCGTAAATTGTCCGCAGAACTCGAACGCGCCCAGGCCGCACTGACCGCCGCGGCCGCTCCGACCACGCCCGACCCCGCCCTGACCGCGCAGATCGAGGAACTGCAATCCGCCCTCGCCCGCCGCGAATCCGACCGGGCTGACGCAACCACGCGCATCGCCGGGCTCACCGCACAGCTGCACACCCTCCGGAGCGAACTCACCGAAAGCGAGACCGCACGCAGCGCCGCCGCCGACCGCGCGGCCGCGGTGACGCGCGAGCTCGACGACAGCCGGAACCGGCTGGCCCGGCTGGAATCGGAAAACAAACAGTTGCTCGCCGCGGCCACCACCACCACCGCCACCGACCGCGTCGCCGAATTGGAGGAAACCCTCGCCAGCGCGCGTGCCGATCATGCGGCCGCGCAAGCACAGCTCGCCGCGCTCAAGGCCGCCCCGCCTGCGGCCACCGCACCGGACCAATCCGCCGAACTCGCCGCGCTGGAAAACAAACTCTCCATCACCCTGCGCAGCTACACCCTGCTGCAGGATGAAAACGACCGGCTCAAAGCCTCCTCCGACCAGCTCGCCGCCCAGATGGCCGCATTGGAACACCAACTCGCCGGCGCGCATCGCGACATCAACGACCTCTCCGGCCGGTTGGAAACCACCACGGCGGCCGCCGCGGAATCCGAGAGCGTTACCGAGCAGTTGCGGCAGGTGCGCGACGAACTGAACGCCTCGCGCGACGAAAACACGCGGTTGCGCACCCGCCTCGCCGCCCTGTCTCCGTCGCCCACCGCCACGCTCTCGGCGCCGACCCGCCCCGGCTCGGCTCAGGCCGCCACCATCGTGGCACCGCCACCGACCGCCGCTCCCACCCGTACCGCCCCCACGCCCGCGCCCGCGCCGGCCGTCACCGGTCCGCGCTCTCATGTGGTTGTGGCCGGTGACACCTTGTCCGGCCTCGCGCGCGATTACTACGGTTCGAGCGTGCGTTGGGCGGAAATCTACGAGGCCAACCGCGAGCAACTGCCCAACGAGCGTGCACTGCGCATCGGCATGACCTTGGTCATCCCCTGACCCGCATATTTACCTGCGGCGGGGTTGCCAAATCTGGGTATTTCTCCCCAGATACCGGTTGATGCGTTTTTCTCCGCCCTGTTTTGTTGTGTTGGCTGTATTCGCCCTCGGCGTGTTGCCCGGCTGCGGCTACATCCATTTCAGGCGCTACGAACCCGCCGCCCGCGGCTCGCCCGAATTGGTGGCACAGAACGCCGACCTGCGGTTGGAAAACAAAATCCTGCGCCAGGAAATTGCCCTCGCCAACCAGGAACGCGCCGCCCTGCGCGAGGCGTTGGAAAACCGCGTTTCAACCGACGGCGACGCCAGCGAACTTGTCGCGCAGCTCGATGCCACCACCCGCGAACTCGGCGCCCTGCGCGCCAACTACACGCGACTGCAATCCGAACTTGGTCGCCTGCGCTCCGCCCCGGCCGGCAGCAGCGGCAACATTGCCTCGCTCGCCGAAATCTCCGCGCTGCAGGCCAAGCTCGGCCTGACCGAGGAAAAACTCAGCGCCACCGAAACCGACCTGCAGCAGCTGCAACAGGACAACATTCAACTCCGGCGCGAAGCCGACCGCCTCGCCCGGGACAACGCCGGGCTGGCCCGGCAGGTCGAAGCGCTCGCGCAGCAAAACGAACAGGTCGCAAGCGCCTTTGCGCAGCTCAACACCGAGCTCCTCGCCCAGAAGGAAGCGCGCCAGCAGGCCGAGGCCGCCACGCGCGCCGCCCGGGACCAACTGCAACTTGTGCTCACCCGGCGCACCGGGGGCGAATCCACCTCCTTGAGCGATGCCCGCCAAGGCACCGCCGCCGGCGCACGCGATTTGCAAGCCACCCTCTCGCTCAACACCGCCACCGCCGAACCTCCGCCCACCGCCGAACCTCCGCCCACCGCCGAACCTCCGCCCACCGCCGAGCTGCGCACCAGTCCCGAGCGACTCCGCGCCGCCGCCGCCGCGGTCGCCGCCGAGGAAGCAGCAGCCCAGGCGGGTGCGGTTCGTTATCACTTGGTGGCCGAGGGCGACACCTTGGAAAACCTCGCCCGCCACTACTACGGCCGACCGGAACGCTGGCGCGTGATTTACGCCGCCAACAACGACCTGCTGCGCGGCGGCCGTCCGCTCAAGCCCGGCATGCGGCTGGTGATTCCGGACTGATTGCCACTGGTCGTCTGGAGCGGTTTCAAATGCATTGTAACCGCTTTGGCCGTGCCCTTCGTAGGCTCGGCGAAGCAGGGAGCGCAGCGATTCTGCTGGCCAGCAGGATGGTTTCCCGGTGAGCACGCTTGGCGGATTCTCACTCCGTGCGGAACGCCTACGGCTCAAGCGCAGCTACAGGTTTACGTGAAATACTTTAGAGCGGTTTAAGTTGAAGTGTAGCCGCGTTGGAGCGCAGCGACAACGTGGTTTACCAGTGGCCACACTTGGCTGAATCTCACTTCGTGCGGAACGTCTTTGGCTCAAGAGCGGCTACGACATTTCAGAAATGCTCTAGCCCAAAGCCACGATCACACTGAGCGTCACCACCGATGTCAGCACGCTGCCCGCGATCGCGCCGGCCGCCAGTTTTTCATCACCCTTCAATTCCAGCGCCATGCTGTAGGAAATGATCGCGGTCGGCGTGGCCATGAAGATCAGCACGAGCTTGAGCAGCTCGGGGTCCAACCCCCACCAACGGCCAAGCCCCCAGCCGACCAGCGGTGAAAGCGCGGCCTTGAGCACTGCGGCCAGGCCCGGCAACCGCCAGTCGTTCACCAGCCGGCTCGACACCAACGAACCGCCCACGCCCAGCAGGCCCAAAGGCAGCGCCATCTCGCCCAGCGCATTGAGGCTGCGATCCAGCACCGCCGGCAGATGCCAGCCCATCACGGCAAACCACATCCCGGCCAGAATCGCCACGAACGGCGGCGTCACCGCCAGCTGCCGCAGCATCGGCGGAATCATCCGCCAACCCAGCCGGTGCTGGCTCGCGAGCAACACCAGCACGCCGGCCACGTTGTAGAGCAGCATCACCGGCGCGACCACGATCACCGCCGCCTGATGCAGCCCCAAACTGCCCGCCACCGGCACATCCGGCAGCGCAAAAACGATCGGCAGCCCGACAAAGGCCAGGTTGCCGCGAAACACCCCCTGCACAAACGTGCCCGTTTGCGCTCCCGGCAATCGCAACAGCCGCGCGACGCCGTAGGCCAGCAGCAGTGTCACCACCGTGCCGATGCCCATGACTTCCAAGGTCGGCCGCATGGCGCCGATCGCGGGCAGCGCCGGCGCCAGTTGCACGAACAGCAGCGCGGGCAGCCCCACCCAATACGTCAGCCGGTTCGTCTCCTTCAAAAACCCCGGCGACACAAACCCGCTGCGCTGCAGCCACGCGCCCAGCGCCACCACGAGAAACACCGGCGCAATCGTATCGAGGATGATCACCCGCGCACTCTCGCGCGCCGCCACCCGCCAAGACAAGCGTCGTGTGCGTCCCGGGTTACGCCGGCCCTTCCGGTTATGCGACCGACCGCATCCCACCTACACAGCCTCGTCAGACCGCGTGCCATGCGCTTATCCGCCCCCTCCGCCACCAAGAGAGCGCACCGGTGGCCCCAAGCTAAAGTGTCACGTATTACGTGACACTGGCTCGGCCGACGGCCGTCGCTTGCGCGCAACCCTGCAGGTCGGATTGCGGTGACCGCGGACCCGAGGTCACCGTTTGCGAAAAGCATTGGACGGGGCATGCTGCGCGCATGGAAAACCGTCCCATTCATCCGCACGCCTCCATCGGCCATGTGCACCTGAAAGTCGCCGACCTGGAGCGCGCGCTGGGTTTTTACTGCGGCGTGCTGGGGTTTCAATTGATGCAGCGGTTCGGCCGCGAAGCGGCGTTCATTTCGGCCGGCGGCTATCATCATCATATCGGGCTCAACACATGGGAAAGTGCCGGCGGCCGCCCGCCGGCACCGGGCACCACCGGGCTTTATCACCTCGCCATCCTGTATCCCACGCGCGCGGCGCTGGCGGATGCGCTCCGGCGGTTGATTGACGCGGGCATCAAGCTGGATGGCGCCAGTGACCACGGCGTGAGCGAGGCGCTGTATTTGCGCGATCCCGATCAAAACGGCGTGGAGCTTTATTGCGACCGCCCCAAGGAAGCCTGGCCGCTCACGCCCGACGGCCAGCTGGCGATGGTCACGCGCCCCCTCGATCTCGACGCGTTGTTGGCCGCGGTTGAGTGAACCTGGCACCAGCAGCTTCTTGCTCATATGGAGGGAAACTGATGGTGGACCGGCACGTCCCTGTGCCGTTCAATGCTTGTCAAGCAACGCGGATCTCACACTGCAACAAGGGAGCCAGACAAAACAGCAAACGTCAGATCCGGACTTTGGACAAGAGGCGTTCGGTTTCCCGCCGTTTCCTGTCATCGGTCAACCAACGGCGCACGAACTGGCTGGCTGAGGCCGGCTGGCCCATTTGCAGGCGCTGCGCCAACCAGCCGTTCGACACCGAAGTGCTTTGCTTGAGCGCGGCGGCCAGAATCACCTTGTGCGGATGCGATTTTTGCGGCGGCAGCTTGGCCAGATCCACCTTGGCGCCCGTGGCCAGCGCTTGCAGCCGCTCCGCCCACAGCGCCTCTCGTTCCGCCCGCACGGCCTCGGGTTCCAAACCGGCAAACCGGTCCAGTTCGGCCCCGCGGAACATATATTGTTGTCGCACCTCGGCTTTGAACTGTGCTCCGCCGACGCACCAACCGCGGCTCAGCTGCTTGGCCACCAGCGCCTTTCGTGAGGGTTCGTCCTCGGCCAAGAACTCCAGATACGCGAGATAACGTTTCCAACCTCGCGCGGTGTCAGGCAGACCGCCCGCCTCCGCGAGCACGACCGAGGCCTCCAACCACGGGGCGCGTTTGCATTGCCCAAACTTGGGCAGGCTGCCCCACGGATGGGCCGCCGCGTTGTTTGCCGGCACTACGCCCGCCCGCACCGGATTGAGATGGATGTAGTGGCAGACCTTGCCCAGCGACTCGCCCGGCTCGACCAGCAGGGCTTTGTAACGCCCTTGGAAGGGCCGCCCGATCAGACGGCGCAGACCGTTATAGCGCCGGATCCATGTGCCTTGCAGCCACTTCATGCCCCGGCTCAGGTTCGGTTCGGTCAATTCCACCGCCAGATGAAAGTGGTTGCTCATCACCACGTACGCGTGCACCCGCCACCCGAACCGCTCCGCCGTCTGGCCCAGCGTGCGCTCAAACGCTTCCGCCGCCCCTGCACCGGTAAACAGATTGCGCCGGTAGTTGCCCCGGTTGATCACGTGGTAACACGCCCCGGCATATTCGACGCGCCATGGTCTCGGCATGCTCCCAATCAGCCGTCCTGCCCCTGTTTGTCAAGAGTCAAGACCTGACGTCTTTTGATTGGCTTTTTGATTGGCTTTCAGATACCCGAAGGCGTTGTAGACGTTTTTGGTCTGGAAGCCGGTCGGGTAAACCGTCTTTTCCAGCCGCCCCACGCTGTCGTAGGTCTGCCCAAGCGTGAAGGTCTCCCCGGAGATCGTCCTCGCCACCGCCGCCGGGCGGTGGATTGAGAGATTGTCAAAGAACGAAATGAAATTTGCTTCGTGGGCGATATAGCTTGGGCAGTCGCATCCCTACCGGAGTTCGACCGGGGCATCATCGATGAAAGAGGCGGTGGGCTTGCGGGTGGTTAACAGGGACAAGTGGCACGAGGCGGGCCAGTCACTGGGGTGTTGAGTCAGACGTAGGCGAAGTTATCTCTTGAAAAAACAGAGGGTTGATAGCCGACGAAGTGCGAAGCACGGAGATGGGCGATCGCAGGGTCGGCCCCGGAGGGGTGAATGAGCCGGGTGCCCTGCGGGCGGCGCAGTGAACAAATGCTGTTCCAAGCGATTTTTCTTCATTCGTTGGCATGCTGGTCTTCACCGTGCTTTGGTTCGCCTGCGCGGTTCATCTCTTTGGTTGGCCTGGGCGGTTCATCTTAATGAAACTCACCTTTCCCCCTGTATACGGGACGAGGAAGGCGTTCGCCTGGTGCAACTGAATCGAGAACCGCTCTAGCCTTCGCGCGGAGTTGATCCTCAGGAAGATTTCCTGCGACCATCCAGACCGCGACCAATGATCCCTCGTATTTCGTCGGGGTTCCGACGTAGATCGTGTCGCATGCCAACCCTTGGCGCTTGAGCTCAAATAACGCAGCAGAACGAGCCATTCGCATCACATCGTTTTCCCACTGAGGCGCGTCGAACCAATCCGTTGGCCACTGGATATCCACGAAGGTGATGTCAGGAGCAGGCCGCCGAATCTCGATTGAGTAATTCCGATCAATTGCCACGCACCCCAGCAACATAGCAAACACCGGTATCAGCAGGAAATGGTGAGGCTTCATGGACGACTTCTATCTTGATTATACGCTTGAATCGAAACGGACGGATTCGTTAGCGCAACATTCGTCAACGCCCAGGCAGGCACCATCCCCCCAAAGCTATATGCGGCGAACGCCGCATTGAACAGCGGACCATGCGTCACATGGTAGCCAGTCACCGAATCGTAGCTCCAGCCATTGAACCAATCGTGCAGCTTGGATACATCGTTAATGTTGCGAGAGACCCAGCCATCCTGCCCGCCGGTCCACTTCGCATGATCATAAAAATGACCATCCGAGCCTTGGGCGGCCATCCCAGCATCCTTAAGACGGTTGTTTAGCGGCCTAAGCAAACGGTTTAGCCACTTGGGTCCCCATTCCTTTCCCGGCATAGAGGGAATCTTACCATCGGTCCGTGGATTGCCCGTTGGATCTGTCACCCGCAGCTGTTGGGCGCGGAGTTTACCCTCGTCAGTCCCTGATGCCTCTGCGGTTCTAGCCGCCTTATAGGCCGTCTCATCGGTAAATTCTTTCGCTTTCTGCCAGCCGAAGTTGGCAAGGGTAACGGCTCCGGCAATAAGCGCACCATCTCGGAAGCTACCTCCCATCGCTTCGGACGTTGCACCTCCCACTGCCGAAGCTGCAAGTGTGCGGGTTAGCAACCCTGCCTCGCTAAAGGCGCCGGCAATTCCGCCGCCGACTGCGCCGGCAACACCGCCGATCACGCCAGCTTTAAAAGCATCGCCAATGCTGCCTCCATTGAGGAGCGACCCCGCAAATCCGGAGGCAAAGCCTCCGGCCAAACCACCTATTATGCCATTTCCTATGGCCACCGGCATCATGGTCGCGAATGTGGAGCCAGCCGTGACAGTGAACCCTGTCGTCATCGAGCCTGTCATGGTAGTGCCCCATGCGGAGATCGCCGCTCCAGCTGTAAAGTAAGCTATGGTCACTACAGCAACAATCTTAGCGATCGTTTTGAAGCTCAGCTTAAAGTATCCCGTCGGATCGGTGCCGCCCAAGGGATTGTTCCCCAGGTATGAATACCGGTTATACCCCTGCGAATCCGTCACACCGTCCACAAACGGATCGGCGCTCAAAAATCGCCCGAGCACCGGATCGTAAACCCGCCCGTTCATGTGGACCAACCCGAAGTCGTCCAGCTGCTCGTGGTCCGTGAACCCGCGGGTGTAGCCCTCGGCGGTTGTGCCGGTGATGGTGTTGCCGGTGGCCGGATCGAGCCGCTTGCCCCAGGCGTCGAACGCGAAGCGCTTGACCACCCGGCCGGCCTCGTCGGTCACCGCGGTGATCGACCCCAGTCCATCGGTGTGGAAGTAGCGTGTCTGCCCCTGCACCGGCACGCCCGCGCCGAAGCTGACCACCGCCACCCGGCCCGTCGGGGCCATGACGTAGTTCTTCTCCTGCACGCCGCCGCCGTCGGTGAAGCGCTCCCAGACCCCGCCCGCGTAAACGGTGGTGCCCAGGTGCGAAACCTGCTTCACCCGTTCGTGGTTGGCCCCGAAGCTGAACGTGCTCGTGCAGCTGCCCTGCACGACGGTTTCAACCTGGTTGAACGAGGTCCAGGTGATCGTGCGCCCGCCGCCGCCGGTCATGTTGCCGTTGGCGTCGTAGGCGTAGCTCTGCGTACCCAGCGGGCCGCCGCTCACGCCGGTCACCGCATGCGGGCCGGCGTTGGCGCCGTAGCTGTAGGTGCCCACGTCGCTCTTGGCCGTGATGTTGCCCATGGCGTCGTAGCTGACCGTCACGGTGCCGCCGCCCACCACGGTGTGCACCTTCAGCCGGTCCAGCCCGTCGTAACCGTCGCCCGGGGTCGTGGTGTAGAACCGTTCCTCGCGATTGGTGGCCCCGTCATGCCGCGTGTTCACGTTGCCCATCTGGTCATGGGTGTAGGTCAGGTACTGGATCGAGTACGGCGGCCCCGTCTCGATGCCGCGGCCCACCGCCGCCCCGAGCAACCGGCCCGTCGCCGCGGAATAGATGCGGTCGTTGACCGTGCCGTTGCCGTAAAATTCGCCGTCGATGCGGCCCGACGCGTCGTAGCGGTCGGCCTGCCAGTAGACGTCGTTGCGCCCCGAATCGCCCCGGCGCACTTCCTTCAGGTACCCGAGGGCGTTGTAGACGTTCTTGGTCTGGAAACCGGTCGGGTAAACCGTCTTTTCCGGCCGCCCCACGCTGTCGTAGGTCTGCCCAAGCGTGAAGGTCTCCCCGGAGATCGTCCGCGCCACCGCCGCCGGACGGCCGAGGCTGTCGTAGGTGTGGGTTTCGCCGTAGCCGCCGGGGGCGGAGACGGTGTGGAGCTTGCCGATGCCCTTGGTGGGCGAGGTGTCGTAGGTCCATGTGGTCGTGCCCTCGGTCTCGACGCGGCCGACGAGCCGGCCGAGGCCGTCGTAGGTCAGCGTGGTGATCTGGCCCTTGGCGTCCTTCTGCCAGATGAGTTCGCCGAAGATGTTGTAGCGGTACTGCCATGCGCCCATGTCGGGGTCGGTCATGGCCGTCTTGCGGCCGCGCAGGTCGTAGCCGAGCGTGGTGGTCACCCCGCCGGCAACGGTGGTGGTCAGGTTGCCGAGGGCATCGTAAGTGAACGCTCCCAGGCCACCGGCCTGGGCTACATCATGCACCTTGGGGACGGAGGTGACGTTGCCGTTGAATGCAGCATTGATGTAGCGGAAAAATCACGCATGGTTTCGCCATGCCCGTTCCACGTTCACCCCGCGTGCGGACCATGTTTCTCGGCCTGGCTGTGCTGGTGCTGGGTTGTGCCCGTTTGCCGGCCGGCGAAGCCCAGCCGCTGCCGGACGGTTTGTATGCGGAATTCGAAACGCCGCGCGGCAGTTTCACCTGTAAACTGTTTTTTGCACAAGCTCCGCTCACGGTGGCAAACTTCACCGGGCTGGCCGAGGGCCGGCTCGGACCGGAGCCGCGCGAGCCGTTTTATGACGGGCTGACGTTTCACCGCGTGGTGCCGGACTTCGTGGTGCAGGGCGGCGATCCCGCAGGCACGGGCGAAGGCGGACCCGGTTATGAATTTCCCGACGAATTTGCACCCGGGCTGCGGCATGATGCCGTCGGGATTCTCTCGATGGCCAACGCCGGACCCGACACCAACGGCTCGCAGTTTTTCCTCACGCTGCGGCCCGTCAACCGGCTCAACTACCTGCACAGCGTTTTCGGCCGCACGGTGCGCGGATTCGAGGTGCTGCCACTGATCCAGCCGGGCGACGCCATCACCGCCGTGCGCATCCACCGAATCGGCGCGGCGGCGCAGACCTTCGGAAACGACGAGGCGGCCTTCACCGCGCTGCGCGCCGCCGCCCGGCCATATGCCGGCGCCGGCGAACCCGGACCGGAGGCACATTTTGACGATCCCGACGGGCTGCTGCCGACCGAGCCGCCGCGGGCGGTGTATTTCAATTATCAACTGGCCAACTTCGAGCGCGCGACCGGGCTGCGGATTTTGGTGCGGCCTGCGGCGGTTTATCAACCCGAGACGCCCGCGCAGCGGCCGGGCACCTTCACCGGACGGCTGGCGCAGCGCCTGGGCTTCACCACCAGCGGGATCGTGGCCACGTGGTCCGCCGACACCGGCCAATGGGGCCTGTGGATCGGCGAAAACGAACTGCCGCTTTTGATGGGTCGCGCCGGCACCATGCAGGAATGGATGCAGGGCGGTGCGCTGCATCGCGCGAAACAGGCGCTGATCGCGGAGGCCGAGACGCGCGCGGAGCAATTGATGCGCGAAAACGCCGCGCAGGCCGTCGCCGCAGGCCGGCCGTTCGCCGAGCCCGACCGGGTCAAATGCCGGATGGACGCGATGATCGGGGTACTGTTCGATCGGTTTGAACCGCGGCCCTGACTTGCACCCGTGACCGGCGCCGCTAAGGTCCGGCCTTCCCATGCGCACATTCGTCATTTTCATCCTGATCGGTCTCGGTTTGCTGACCCTCGCCCTGGTCGTGCGTTCGGGCATGTTTGCCCGCAAGAATCCCGGCGAGCCGATCAACAGTACCATGCGGCTGGCGCTGGAAAGCCAGGGCATGCCCGAGCTGAGCATGGACGATGCGACCATCATCCGGCGCGAGTTTCCCGAGGCCCGGCGGCTCACCTCCGGTCTCATGTATGTGCTGCGGCAGGCCGGCAACGGCCCGGCGGCGCAACCCGGCCGCGAGGTGGCGGTGCACTACGAGGGCCGCCTCATCGACGGCACGGTGTTCGACAGCTCGCTGAAACGCGGCACGCCGTTCACGTTTCGCGCCGGTCGCGGCGAGGTGATCCTCGGCTGGGACGAAGCCATTCTCCAAATGCGGCAGGGCGACAAGCGCACGCTGATCGTGCCGCACTGGTTGGGCTACGGCGTCAACGGCCGGCCGCCACGCATCCCACCGCGCGCCACGCTGATCTTCGACGTGGAATTGGTCGAGGTGCGCTGAAGCGGGGCGCCGCTCACAGCCCCAGCAGGCCGCCGTTGCGCTTGAGCCAACGCTCGGCGTCGCGCCAGGCGGGGCAGGCTTCCTCGACGTGCGTCCAGAAACGCGCCGAGTGGTTCATCTCCCGCCGGTGCATCAGTTCGTGGAGGATGATGTAGTCGCGCACAAAATCCGGCGTCTGCACCAACCGCCAGTTGAGCGAGATGGTGCCGTTGGCCGAGCACGAGCCCCAGCGCGAGCGCTGGTTGCGCACGGTCACCTGTTTCACCTCCATACCGGTCACCGCCGCGAGTTCCCACGTGCGGGCCGGCAGCTCGACCCGCGCGCGGCGCGCGAAATGCGCCTCCAGTGTCGGCCGCAGGTCGCCGGTCAGGCCGGGCACGCGAAAAACATCCGCGGCCAGGCAGATCTGCGGACGCGCACCGGACACCGCGATGCGGATTTCCGTCAGCTCCCCGCGCCAGAGCACATGCGTGCCCACCGTCCACACCTCCGCGCCGCGCGGACGCCGGGCTTGGCGGGCACGGGCGCGCTCCAGCCAGTCGCCATGCTGGGCGACGAACTGCTCCGCCTCGCGTTGCGAACCGCGCAACGGAATCGTGGCCACCGCGGTGCCGTCGCGCCGCAGCGTCAGCCGGTAATGCCGCGCCCGCGGGCTGCGTTGAAAGAGCACCCGGCCCTCCGGCACCGGTGCCACCGGCGCGACGGGAGCGCAGAAATCCAGCTCAACCTGTTGCGTGTCTCCGGGCATCGGATCAGGGAGTGGCCGTGGCGCCCGGTTTCGTCAACGCCAGGTGACGCCGGCGGAGTCTCAGCGCGTGCACCACGGTCGGCACTTCGCCCACGTGCCACGGCACGAGCAGTGCAATCGCCAGTTCCTCCACTCCGCCGATGATCTGCAGGACCATCGCCACATGGAACGGCGTCGCGGTCCATTCGCCCAACAGCGGCACCAGCGACAGCGCGCACGAAACGGCGGACACCTTGGCCAGCCGCGTGTGATAACACGGCGCGCGGCCCAGCCGCAGAAACCCAAAGACGATGACCGCGAAAAACATCGTGAGCCCCGCCGCCACCCACGGCAGTTCGCGGTGCATGATGTCCGGCCAGAGCAGCGCGATGCCCGCCAAGCCGAGCAGCAGCGTCAGGTAGTCGGCCGCGCTGTCGAGCTTGCGCCCGAAGTCCGACTCGGCCCGCAGCCAGCGCGCAATGAAACCGTCGATCGCATCCGTCGCCAGCGCCACCGCCAGCAGGGTCACAAACCATGGCTTCGAGCCCGCCAGCGCGGCCGTGAGCGCCGTTGGCATCAGCAGGATGCGCGCGGCGCTGAGCAGGTTGGGCAGCGACGATCGGCTCCGGGCGGGCATGGTGATGTCAGACTCGCATGAATTTCCAGTGCGTCAACTTGCCGTGGCTTACTTCCAACCAGGCAAAACTTGGCGGCATGCCGCGCGGCCGGCTGATGCAGCCGGGATTCAACCAACGCACGCCGTGCCGTATTTCGTCACGCGGCACATGCGTATGGCCGTGTAGCACCGCGGCGACGCCCGGCGGCGCGCGCAACGGCGGGATGTGCGTCAGGTAAAACAACACGCCCTCGCGCTCCAACGTGAGTTCCAACGGCCACACCAGGTGCGAATCGCAGTTGCCCAGCAGCACGCGCAGCGGAATGCCCAGCTGCTCGATTTCCACCAGCGTCGCCGGATCGCACACGTCGCCCAGGTGCCAGATCTCATCCGCATGTTTCAAACGCTTGGCCAACCCGGCGGGCATGCGGTCGTGCGTGTCGGCGATGACTGCGATGTGCATGGTGCAAGCTGACCCGTTTATGCGGCGGGAATCCAGCTTAAGGCATAGACCGCGCCCTGCTCCTGCGTAATTTGCCGCGGCGGGGCCGACGCGTCGGCCGGCATCACCCACAATTGCGGCCACCGCCCCACGAACGACACAAAGGCCAGCCACCGGCCGTCCGGGCTCCATTGCATGCGACCGCAGGTGCCGGGCAGGTCGGTCAGCACCCGCAGATCCGAGCCGTCGATGTTCACCACCGCGATTTGCGGCGGCCGCTTGGGTTCACTCCGGACAAAGGCGATCCGCGTGCCATCAGGCGAAATCGACGGCCCATCCGTCGAGCCGTGTTTGTCCTCCGGCGTGAGGAAAAATTCCACCTGCACGCCCTCGGCCAGTCGTTGCAGCCGCGTGCCGTCGGCTTCGATGCGGTAAAGTCCGCCGTCCCGGCGGATGAAGACCACGGTGCGGCCGTCCGGCGTGAATTGCGGCACGTAGCTGTCGGGGTGATCCGGCGTCAACAGGACCGGTTGCCAATCCGGTGCCCGGGCGAGGCCCAGCCGGTAACCGCGCGCCGGACCCGAAAACACGACCTGTTGCCCGGTCGCGTCCGGCGCCGCCATGTAAACATAGCCCCAGTCGGGCGCAATCGGCCGCGACTCGGAACCGTCAGCGGCCGACAGCACCACCTCCCCCTCCCGTCCGGCCTGCCGGGTCCAGGTCAAAAATCCGCCCGCGCGCGCCAACACCGCGCCATACGCGTGATGCGCGGGATCCGCCGGCGCCACCAAAACAGTCCCGGTGCCATCGGTGCGCAGGCGGCGGATTTGCCAGCGGTTGCCCGGATTGGTCTGGTAGTAAATCCACCGCCCATCCGGTGAGACCAGCGGATGCTCGTCCCGCCCTGCGCCACCCGTCAACGGCATGCGGCCGCTGCCATCGGCTTGGATCCGCCACAGCCGGCTCTGCACCGGCACAGTTTCCACTCCGCCGCTCACGTCGCGCGTGTAATACTCTCCCTCCCACAGACGCACAACATAGACCAGCATCGCGATCATCGGGGTGATTTGCACCGGTGGACGATGAGCAAAAGGCCCCCGGTTGGACAGCGCAATTCACGGCACCGCCACATGCGCCGGCCCGGCGGTCGGCGACGGCACCGCGAAGACCCGGCCCGCTCAATGCAGGAAGTATTGGTCGCTGTAAACCGGCTGGAGCCGCTTGTAGTGCGGCTGCAGGAACGTGACGAGGTCGAGCATCTGCCCGACGGTCATGGTTTCGTTGTAGGAGGGCATGCGCATGTCGCTGTGTTTCGCCAGATCGTAGTCGGGATGAATCACCGCGGTGACCAACTGGCCGTAGCTGAGCGGCCGCGGCACCTCGCCGCCGAGCACCACGACTTTTTCGGCCGACCAGACCGGGGCCGGCAGTCCGGCCTCGCCGTCAATGCGGTGGCACTCGTGACACCTCAGGGCCACAAAAGTCTCCCGGCCGCGGAGGGCATCGCCCTCGGGAAAAACAAACACCGCCCGTTTGTCCTGACCGGGACCGCAACCGGCCAGCAACATTATCGCGAGCACCCCGACCGTCATCATTTGGTTCGTTTTCATGGCTTGCTCCTTTCGGGGAACAACCCGCAGGGATGAACCGCCCATCGGTGCGGGGCTGATCCGTTTTGGTTGTCCACAACCTAACACTTTTCCCGCCAAACACACCTCAAATCGCCGCCAACCTGCGCGGGACTCCGGCCGTTTGACAGCGACACCGCCGGAGGGGAAAATCGCCCCGTGCTCCGCGCCCTCGCCATCGACTTCAACTCCTACTTCGCCTCGGTCGAACAACAGGAGCGACCGGAGTTGCGCGGGCAACCCGTGATCGTCGTGCCGGTCATGGCCGAGACCACCGGGGCGATCGCGGTCAGCCTGGAAGCGAAGGCGGCGGGCCTGAAACGCAACGTCCGCGTGGCCGAGGCGCGCCGCCTGATCCCCGGGTTGGTCGTGGTCGAATCGCGGCCGGAGGTCTACATCGACTACCATCGCAAATTGCGGGCGGTCGTGGAGCGCTGCGTGCCGGTCGCGAAGGTGCAGTCGATCGACGAGCTCGAATGCGAACTCACCGGCAGTCTGCGCGAGCGGGCCCACGCCGTCGCGCTGGCCGGCCGCATCAAGGCCGCGATTGCGCGCGAGGTCGGCCCGCACCTGCGCAGTTCGATCGGCATCGGCCCCAACTGGCTCCTCGCCAAGCTCGCCTCCGACCTGGAAAAGCCCGACGGGCTGGTCGTCTTCGACGAAACCGATCTGCCCGCGGAGCTGATTCGCCGCGGCGTGGCGCTCGGCGATTTCACCGGCATCGGCGCCAACATGGAGCAGCGCCTGCACGCCGCCGGCATCCGTGACGTGGCGCAGCTCTACGCCGCCGGCCGCGACCGGCTGCGCGCCATATGGGGCGGAGTCGAGGGCGCGCGGTTTCACGACCTGATCCGCGGCGTCGAGCTGGCACGCGACCCGGTCAAACACCGGACCATCGGTCACGGCCATGTATTGCCGCCCGAACTGCGGCACGATGAAGCCGCGCTCGCGATCCTGCACCGGCTGCTCCAAAAAGCCGCGATGCGCCTGCGGCACGAAGGCTTCTTCGCCGGCGGTCTGCAGGTGACCGTGAAGTGGCGCAACGGCGGGCAGTGGAGCGATGACCGTGCGTTCAACGAAACGCAGGACACGCTGCACTTCACCCGTGTGCTCAACGCCATGTGGGCGGCGCGGCCGGCCCGGCTGCGCGGCGGCGCTCCGTTGCAGGTCGGCATCATGCTGCACCGCCTGCTGCCCGGCGCCGACCACACCGCGGATCTCTTCACCGCCGATCAGGAAAAAACGCACGCCAAACTCCTCCACGCCGTGGACCGGTTGAACCGCACCTTCGGCAAAAACTCGGTCTATTTCGGCGGCGCGCACGGCTCGACCGGTTACGCGCCGATGCGCATCGCCTTCACCCGCATCCCCGACCCCGAGTTGGAGGAGATCGACCGCAGCCTCGGCCGCCGGCTGCGCCCGGCCAAGCCGCCGCCAACGCCGGACGAAGACGTCTGAACAATCCCGGCCATCCGCGGGATTGCCAGCGGGGCGGGCGGTTGCTTGCCTGCGCGCATGTCCCACCCCGGCACTCCGCCCCGCTCGCATTGCGAGAATTGCGGCTCCGCGTTGCAAGGCCCGTATTGCCACCGCTGCGGCCAGCACGATTTCGATGTCCATCGTTCCTTCAGCCACACGCTGATCGAGGCCTTGGAGGGATTTTTCCATTTCGACACGAAGCTGTTTCGCAACGTCGTCACGCTGCTCTTTCAGCCCGGCCGGCTGACCGCCGCCTTCAATGCCGGCAAACGGGCCTCCCAGGTGCCGCCCTTCCGGTTTTACGTTTTCGTCAGCATCCTGTTTTTCTTTCTCGCCTTCCTCGGCGAAGAGCCCCGGCACCGGCCGACCGTGACCGCGGAAACCCCGCCCGCGGTGCTGCAGCAGTTGGAGGAATCCGGTGTATTGCAGGCACCGGAACCGTCCGGCGGGGCGGAAGCACCCGACCGGCGCAATGTCGACCAAGTCCGGGACTTTGCCCGGGCGATGGAGGCCGCCTCCGCCAAGGACCCCACGGCCTCGGGGTTGAAGGCCAAGCTCGAACACCTGAGCCAACCGGACAACCAGGAAAAACTGATCCACACCTTCGCGGTGGCCATGCCCAAGCTGGTGCTCGTCTGCCTGCCCCTGTTCGCGCTTTACACCCGGATCATTTTTCGCCGCTCCGGACAGGTCTATCTGCAGCACCTGGTCGTGGCGCTGCATTTCCACACCTTTGTCTTTATCTGGTGGATGGTGACGGACGGCTGGGCATTTTTGCTGGGCCTGCCGGGTTGGGGGATCGAAAGCGGATTCAATCTCGCCGCCAACGGTTGGCTGCTGGTCTATCCGTTTTTGATGCTGAAACACCTTTTCGGCGGTTCCTGGCCGGGGTCCCTCATCCGCTCCACCATGACCCTTGGCTTGTACCTTGCCACCCTGGCCCTGGCTTTCGCCGTCACCGCCGTGTTGATCGTCTGGTGGAGCTGAACCGGCGGCCCGGACGGCCTGCCGGAAACCCGCCCTTGACACACCCCGCGGGGTCGGGCACTTCCGTCAACTCTTAACCAGTCAAAAGCCATGCAACCTACCTTTCGTCCACACCGCAAAAAGCGCGCCCGCCAGATCGGTTTCCGCGCCCGCAAGGCCACCAAGAGCGGCCGCAAGGTCCTCGCCGCCCGCCGGGCCAAGGGCCGCAAGCGCCTGACCGTCGTCTGAGTCGCAATTTCTGTCCGCCCGGCGTTCCGGCCATGCGATTTCGCCCTGAGCAGCACCTGCGGCGCCCGGGCGAATTTCGCCGGGTGCGCGAGGAAGGCCGCCGTCTGCCCGGCGAGCTTTTCACGCTCTGGTGGCTGCCCCGGCCCGACACGCCCGAATTGCGGCGGCTCGGGGTGGTTGCCTCCACCGTCGCGGTTGGGCATGCGGTCCTGCGGAACCGTGCCAAACGCCGCCTGCGTGAGGTCTTCCGCCGCCACCAAGCCCTGTTGCCGCCCGCCGGCGACCTGATCCTTTCGGCCCGCGGCGCCATCAACCGCCGGCCTTTCACTGTCTTGGAGCAGGAATTTATTTTGGCCTGCCGCAAGCTCTCCCCCGTTTCCCATGCCTGAGTCCGTTGCCACGCCCGTCACGCGCCTGGTGCGTCTGCCCGCCCGGTTGCTGCTGGGGCTTGTCTGGCTTTACCAACGCACCGTGTCACCCGTGCTCCCCGCGGTTTTCGGCCCGGCCTGTGGCTGCCGCTTTCACCCGACCTGCTCGCACTACGCCGCCGAGGCCCTGCGCATGCACGGTGCCCTGGCCGGCGGCTGGTTGACGCTCAGGCGTCTCGCCAAATGCACGCCGCTGCATCCCGGCGGCCTCGATCCCGTGCCCCCGGCCCGGCGGCCGGTTTGTTCCCGCGTGTCCGCCGCCCCGACCACCTCTCCCTCCCTTTTTCATGGATAAGAAGAATCTGACCATCGGTGTCGTCCTCCTGCTGGCCGCGTTGGCGAGCATGTATTTCAGCGCGAAAAACGCGTCGCAGCATACGCCGCCGCCCCCGGCGGTTCAGCCCCCGGCCGCCCCGGTGGCAACCGGTGACGGCAACGTGACCCCGGCCCCCGCCGCCATGCCGGCCTATGCCGATACCGCCGCGCGCCCGACCACGCCGGAAATCACCGCCCTGGTCACAGACAAGGCCGAGGGCACCGTCGATCATCTCGTCAACAGCTTCGTCGAGCTGCGTCTCACCAACCATGGCGGTGGCATCAGTGAGGTCGCGCTGCGGAAATTCGCCGAGACGCTCGACGTCGACGGCAAGCCTGCCGAGCAACGTGTCACCCTGAACCGCCCGCGCATCAATCCGGTGCTCGCCTTCGTCGGCCTGCCCGGCTTGGACGAACAGACGGCCTTCGAGGTCGTGTCGCGTTCCGCGAAGGAAATCGTCTACCGCGCCGTTTACGAAAACCGTCTCGAGGTCACCCGCCGTTATTTCCTGCCCGACGGTTCCGAACCCGGCACCGATCCCTACCAGCTGCGCCACGAAACCACGTTCCGCAATCTCACCGACCAGACCCTGCCGCTGCCGCGCTTCGCCCTGAGCCTCGGCACCGCCGCGCCGATCAGCAGCACCGTCTACGGCCAGCAGGTCACCAGCGGCTACTCCGACGGCAAGGACCAGCACTTCATCGAACACACCAAGCTGCAGGGCGGCGGTTTCCTGAGCTTCATCGGCATGGGTTCGCGCGAACCCCTGCCCTCGATCACGACCCCGGCCAACATCACCTGGGCCTCGGTGAGCAACCAGTTTTTCACCACCATCCTCACGCCCGACACGCCCGGCACCACCCTCATCACCCGCCGCGTGCCCCTGCCGGCCTTCGCCGACGCGCCCAACCGTCCGGCCTCCGGCCTGAGCACCGAGACCGTCTTCGACGTCCAGCCCCTGCCGCCGCACGGCGAGGTCCGGCTGGGCATGGACCTGTATGTCGGGCCGAAGGAATACCGCCGGCTCGCCAACGGCGACATCTTCAAGGCCGACCAGGACAAGGTCATGAACTTCGGTTTCTTCCGCTTCTTCAGTCAGATCCTGCTCACGCTGATGACCTGGGTGCACGGCTGGATGTACAGCCTCTCACCCGCCTGGGCCTGGGGCTGGGCCATCGTCATCACCACGCTCATCCTGAAGATCGTTTTCCTGCCCCTGACCCTCGCGGCCTCCCGCTCGGCCAAGCGCATGCAGAAAATCCAGCCCGAGATGCAGGCGCTGCGGGAGAAGTTCAAGGACAACCCCCAGAAGATGCAGCAGGCCACGATGGAGCTGTTCAAGCGGCACCGCGTCAACCCCATGGGCGGCTGCATCCCCATCCTCGTCACCATCCCGTTCTTCTTCGGCTTTTTCGTGATGCTGCGCAGCGCCGCCGAGCTGCGTTTCGAGTCCTTCCTCTGGGCCAGCGACCTCGCCTCGCCCGACACCGTCGCCCGCATCTTCGGCCTGCCGCTCAACATCATGCCGCTGCTCATGGGCGCCACCATGATCATCCAGATGCGCCTGACGCCGATGCCCTCGGCCGACAACGCCCAGGCCAAGATCTTCAAGCTCATGCCGTGGATCTTCACGCTGTTCTGCTACAACTTCTCGTGCGCCCTCGCGCTCTACTCCGCCGTCAACGGCATCTTCACCATCGGCCAGCAGCTCGTCATCAACCGCATGAAGGATCCCGTCGAGCCCGCGCCCGCCGCCGCGCCCGAAACCAAATCCGGCCGCCCGGTGAAAAACGTCACCCCCCGCAAAAAACGTTAACCCCGCAGTCCCATGGCCGGCCATAACAAGTGGTCCAAGGTAAAACGCATCAAAGCCGTCACCGACGCGCGCAAGGGCAAGGTCTTCTCCCGCCTCTCGCGCGACATCACCCTCGCCGCCAAGGCCGGCGGCGGTGATCCCGAGGGCAACGCCCGTCTTCGCACCCTCCTGCTCAAGGCCCGCGAGGCCAACATGCCCGCCGACAACATCGACCGCGCCATCAAGAAGGGCACCGGCGAACTGCCCGGCGTTGTGTTCGAGGAAATCACCTACGAGGGCTACGGTCCCGCCGGCGTGGCCTTCATCGTCAAGGTCACCACCGACAACAAGCAGCGCGCCGCGCAGGAAGTGCGCTCCGTTTTCGCCAAACACGGCGGCAACCTCGCCCAGTCCGGTGCCGTCGCCTTCCAGTTTCTCCACGCCGGCCAGTTCCTCGTCACCCGGGCCCAGTGCGACGAAGACAGGCTCATGGAAGTCGCCCTTGAGGCCGGCGCCGAGGATGTCATCTCCAGTGAAGACGGTTTCGAGGTGCGCTGCGAAGTGCAGCAGTTCGACAAGGTCGTGCAGGCGCTCGAACGCGCCGGCATCAAGACCGAGAGCGCGGAAATCAGTTACATCCCGAACAACACCGTACCGGTCACCGACGTCGCATTGGCCGGGTCCGTGGTGAAACTCCACGACCTGCTGGAGGAACTCGAGGACGTGCAGGCCGTGTTCTCCAACGAGGAGATGTCCGACGAGGTCAGCGCCGCCGCCAACGGGTGAGCGGCCGCGCGTCACGCCAAGATCTGCGCAGTTGTATGACCCGCGTGCGACTTGCGCTGACGACGGCAGCGCGGTTACATGAGCAAAATGACTGATGTGCAAGAGACCGCCGGCAGCCGCGGCCCCGCCGCCGCCGGCAGCGTGGGCATCGTCACCCCGCGCGATTTTGTCTGCGACCAACCGTTCACCTTCAAGAGCGGCCAGGTGCTGCCCGGCTTCACCCTGCGCTACGAGACCTACGGCCGGCTCAACGCCAACGGCGACAACGCCATCCTCATCTGCCACGCCCTGAGCGGCGACCACCACTGCGCCGGCCGCCACCACCCCGACGACCGCAAACCCGGCTGGTGGGACAACCTCATCGGCCCCGGCAAGGCCGTCGACACCGACCGCTTCTACGTCATCTGCTCCAACTGCCTCGGCGGCTGCGTCGGCTCGACCGGCCCCTCCTCCATCAATCCCGCCACCGGCCGGCCCTACGGCATCGATTTCCCCTTCGTCACCATCCACGACATGGTGCGCGCGCAGAAAATGCTGCTCGACCACCTCGGCGTGCAGACCCTGCACACCGTGATCGGCGGCTCGATGGGCGGCATGCAGGTGCTGCAGTGGGGCATCCTCTATCCCTCGTTCGTGCGCCGCATGCTCGCCATGGCGACCACCGCCCGCGAAGGCGCCCAGGCCATCGCCTTCAACGAAGTCGGCCGCCAGGCCATCATGCAGGATCCCGCGTGGAACCGCGGCGATTATCCCCGCGACGGCGGTCCGCGCGTCGGCCTGGCCATCGCGCGCATGATGGCCCACATCACCTACCTCTCCGATGCGTCGATGGACCGTAAATTCGGCCGGCGCCGCAAGGCCGACGCCGCCAACGGCGACGCCTACACCTTCGACATCCAGTTCGAGGTCGAGAGCTACCTGCGCCACCAAGGCCAGAGCTTCATCAACCGCTTCGACGCCAACTCCTACCTCTACATCACCCGCGCCCTCGACCAGTTCGACCTCGCCCAGGCCTACGGCTCGCTGGAGACCGCCTTCGCCCCGGTGCAGGCCGAGACGTTGGTCGTGGGTTTCACCAGCGACTGGCTTTTCCCGCCCGATCAAAACCGCACCATCGCCCTCTCGCTCCTGCGCGCCGGCAAGCGCGCCAGCTACGCCGAGCTCTCCACCGACCTCGGCCACGATTCCTTCCTCCTCGAATCCGAAGAACTCTACGCCCTCGTCCGCGGCTTCCTCGAGCGCGAACACGAGCCCGTCGTGGACTTCAGCATCTGACATGAACCGCACCACCGAAAAGCGCACCGTGGACATGCAGATCATCGGCGAATGGGTCGAGCCCGACACTGGCGTGCTCGACCTCGGCTGCGGCCGCGGCGCCCTGCTCACCTACCTCGCCCAGAATAAGCAGGTCCGCGGCATCGGCGTGGACCTGGACTTCCGCCGCATCAGCGCCTGCGTGCAACGCGGCGTCACCGCCTATCAGGGCGACATGCACGGCTTCATGCGCGAGTTTCCCGACGGACATTTCGACCGCGTCATCTGCTCGCGCACCGTGCAGGAACTCGACGACCCCGCCGCGGTGATTCTCGAAGCCCTGCGCGTCGGCCACGCCGTCACCGTCGGCTTCGTCAACCACGGCTTCTGGAAAAACCGGGTCGACGCGCTGTTGCGCGGCCGCAAGCCCCGCAACGCCGTTTACACCACCGAGTGGTTCGAAAGCCGCCCCACCAATCCGCTGACCGTCGCCGATTTCGAGCACTTCTGCGCCAGCAAGGGCATCCGCATCAACCGCCGCGCGCACCTGCTCGGCGATTGGAAAACGCCCTGCCACTTCCTGCCCAACCTCTTCGCCGGTTACGCGCTTTACGAGCTGACCCGCTGACCTGACGCCCCGGCCCGGGAGCCTTTCTGCTCAGCGGAAAATCCCGGCCTGCTTCTCCAACTGCTTCTCCAGGCTGCCGCAGACCAGCTCGCACAACACGAAGATCGACGGGTCCGCGATCGAATAGAACACCTGCAACCCCTCCTTGCGCCGCTTGAGGATGTGCGCCTCGGTCAGCGTCTGCAGGTGCCGGGAAATGTTCGCCTGCGTGCCGCCCGTGGCCTCGACCAGCTCGCTGACGTTCTTCTCGCCCGGAAACAGCGTGTGCAGCAGGCGCAACCGCATCGGCTCCGCCAGCACGGCGAAGCGCCGGGCGATCAGTTGCAGGGCTTCCTCACCCAGGGGACGCGGTGTCTTCTTGGCCATGGATTTCAGCAAACAGACGGTTGACATGATTTCAACTATATGCATTTATGCTCATATAACAAGCCAAATTCCCATGCGTATCGAATCGTTCATCCGTGTCCTCGCCGGCAGTGTCGTGTTGCTGAGCCTCGCGCTCACCCTCTGGGTCAGCCAGTGGTGGCTGCTGCTCACCGCCTTCGTCGGCCTCAACCTCATCCAGTCGGCCTTCACCGGCTTTTGCCCGCCTTCGCTGGTGTTGAGAAAGCTTGGCTGGCTCGACGATGCCGGCATCATCCATTGGGGCGGCCGTCGCCCCCGGGGTTGATCCGACCATGAGCACCGTCTTCCTGCGCCACATCCTGCCCGTCCTGATCGGGGCCGCCGCCGGCGCCGCGCTCGGCTATTACGGTTCGTGCACCGACGGCACCTGCCCGCTGACCGCCACCTGGTGGCGCGGCGCGCTCTACGGCGGTTTCCTCGGCCTCATCATCGCCTTGGGCAACAAATCCAGCTGACCCACCCCATGCCAAAATCCCGCCTGCTGTTCGGCACCCTCGTGCCCGTTCTCCTGCTGGCCGCGGCTCCGGCCGTCGCCGCCGTTTGGACGATCGACGAAGCCGTGGCCACCGCCCTCAAGCAAAGCCCGGATGCGGAGCTCGCCCGTGAGCGCATGGCCGGCGCGCAGGCCATGGTCATGCAGTCGCGTGCCGCCCGGTTGCCGCAGGTCATCCTCAAGGGCGGCTACACCGGGACCAACAGTCCGCTGCTGGCCTTCGGCTCCATTCTCAACCAGCGCGCCTTCGACTACTCCCTCGATTTCAACCGGCCCGGCCGCATCGACAACCTGAACGCCACCGGTCTGGTCGCCTACAACCTCTACAGCGGCGGCCAGACCACGGCCCGTCGCTCGGCCGCCCGGGCGGGCGAACAGGCCGCCGGCCATGACCTGCAGACCGTGCACCAGCAACTCGCGGCCGAGGTCGTGAAAGCGGTGCTCAATGTCCAAAAAGCGCGCGAAGCCACCGCCGCCGTCAACGCCGGCGTCAAATCCTACGAAGCCGCGGTCGCCGTGGCCCGGGCGCGCTACGATGCCGGCCAGATGCTGAAAGCCGACCTCCTGAGCCTGGAGGTGCAGCTCGCCCAGACGCGCGAGGCCGCGATTGCCGCGCGCCACGCCGCCCGGCTCGCCGAACAGGCGTTCTTTTTTGTGCTCGGCCTGGAAACACCGGCGACCGAAACCGGATTCGCCGACAATGACCCCGCCCTCGCCCGGCTGACGCTGCCCGCTGACGACGATTTTTCCGCCCGCCCTGAACTGCTCGGCCTGGAGGCCCGCCTGCGCGCCGCCGAGGCCATGGTGGACAACGCGCGCGCCGGCCGCAAACCCACCGTCAACGCCTTTGCCTCCTATCAATATGACCAGGGCTGGCAGACCGATCGCGACGCCGACAGCTGGATGGCCGGTCTCGCGGTTGAACTCAACCTGTTCGATGGCGGCGTGACCACCGGCAAGGTCCGGCAAAGCATCGCCGAGTTGAACCAGGTCAAAGCCATGCAGCGCAAAGCCCGGCTCGGCATCGCACTGGAGGTGCGCCAGGCCCGCGATGAGCACACCAACGCGCAGGAGCGGGTTGCGGTCAGCGCCCGCGCGGTCGAACAGGCCGCCGAAAGCGCCGCGCTCACCCGGGCCCGCTTTGCCGAGGGCGCCGTGCTCACCGCCGACCTCATCGGCACCGAAACCCGCCTGATCGAAGCCCAACTCCGCCACACCATCGCCACCGCCGACGAACGCAGCGCCTTGGTCGAACTGCGCCGTGCGCTCGGCCTCAATCCCCTCAACTGAATTGCCCGTCACCATGAAATCCTCCCGCCTGCTTCTTCTGCCCGCCGCCCTGCTGGTCCTCGCCGGGTGCAAGCGTCACGACCCGAGCGCCCCGGCCGCCGGTCTGCCGGTCGCCCAAGTTCAGGCCGCCGCGGTGCAAACCGCCCAAACGCCCGTGTTCACCACGATCACCGGCACCGTCCGCCCCGTGCAACGCGCCGTGCTCTCGGCCAAGCTCATGGGCACCGTCGCGGCCGTGCCGGTCAATCTCGGCCAGGCCGTCGCCGCCGGTGACTTGCTGCTGCGCCTCTCCGCCGTCGAGATTGAGGCCCGCGTGGCCCAGGCCAAGGCGCAGCTCAATCAGGTGACCCGCGACCTCGAGCGCGAACGCGCGCTGCTCGCCCGCGAGGCCAGCACCACCGACTTGGTGCGCACCTTGGAAGACCGCCACGCCCAGACCGCCGCCGTCGTGCGCGAAGCCGAAACCATGCTCGGCTACACGCAAATCCGCGCGCCGTTTTCCGGCACCATCGCCCGCAAGTTCGTGGACACCGGCGACCTCGCCTCCCCCGGCCAGCCCTTGCTTGAACTCACGGGCCACGACGCCTTTGAAATTGAAACCAACATCCCCGCCTCCCTCGCCATCCGGCTGACCAAAGGCACGGCTCTGACCGTCGAAGTGCCAGACGCCGGCGCACCGTTCACCGCCGCCGTGACGGAAATTTCCTCCGCCGCCGATCCCCGCGCGCGCACCGTGCCGGTCCGCCTCGCCGTGCCCGCCGGCACGCCCGTGCGCCCCGGCCAGTTCGCCCGCGTGCAGGTGCCCGGCGAGGCCGCCGCCAGCCTCACCGTACCCGCGACCGCCGTCACCCGCTTCGGCCAGATGGAACGCGTTTTCATCATCACCGCCGACAATCTGGCCGGTCTCCGGCTCGTCAAAACCGGCGCCGCGTCCGGCGATCGCATCGAAATTCTCTCCGGCCTGAATGCCGGCGAACGCGTTGTCACCGCCCCGCCCGCCGGTCTGCGTGACGGCCAGCCCCTGGAGATTCTGCCGTGAGCGAAAACCATCCGAACCCGCAGGCTGAACAGCGCTCCTCCGGTCTCGCCGGCCGGCTGGCGGCCATGTTCATCAATTCCAAGCTCACGCCCATCGCGATCATCGCCTCGATCCTGCTGGGACTCTTCGCCGTGCTCATGCTGCCGCGCGAGGAGGAGCCGCAGATCAAGGTGCCGATGGTCGACGTGTTCGTCGCCATGCCCGGCGCACCCGCGGCCGAAGTGGAGAACCGGCTCACGCGGCCGATGGAAAAACTGCTCTGGGAAATCCCGGGCGTGGAATATCTCTACTCCACCTCCAGTCCCGGCCAGTCGATGGTCATCGTGCGCTTCAAGGTCGGCACTGAGATCGAGGCCGCGCTCATCCGCCTGAACCAGAAACTGCAGGCCAATTTCGACCGCATCCCCTTCGGCGTGGGTCCGCCGCTCGTCAAACCGCGCACCATCGACGATGTGCCGATCCTCGCGCTCACGCTGCACAGCCAGAAGCACGATCACCTCACGCTGCGCCGCCTCGGCCAGCAGCTTGATGATGCCGTCAAATCCATTCCCCAGGTCGCCGAGACCACGCTCATCGGCGGCGTGCGCCGCGCCGTCCGCGTCCAGCTCGATCCCGCCGCGCTCGCCGCCCGCGGGCTGTCGGCTGTCGAGGTCATCCCAGCGTTGCAGCAGGCCAACCGCCAGCTGCTGGGCGGCTCGCGTCCCTTCGCCAACCAGGAGGTGCTGCTCGAAACCGGCGCATTCCTGCGTGACGCCGCCGATGCGGGCACCGTGGTGGTCGGGGTCCACGCCGGCAAACCGGTTTACCTGCGCGATGTCGCCACGCTGTTCGACGGCGCCGAAGAACCCGCCAACTACGTGCTGCACGGTCAACGCGACGGTGACATCGAGGCCGCGGTCACGCTGAGTCTCGCCAAGCGCCCCGGTGCCAACGCCATCGATGTGGTCAACGCGGTCCTCGCCAAAGTCGACACGCTCAAGGGCACGCTGCTGCCGGCCGATGTCGGGTTGACCATCACGCGCGACTACGGCCACACCGCCGCGGAAAAAAGCAACGAACTGCTCCTGCACATGGGCATCGCGGTGTTCGGCGTTGCCGTCCTGATTTTGCTCTTCCTTGGCTGGCGCGAGTCGCTGGTCGTGTTGCTCGCCATCCCCACGACCCTCGCGCTCACCCTGCTGGTTTTTTACCTCTACGGTTACACGCTCAACCGCATCACGCTCTTCGCCCTCATCTTCTCGATCGGCATCCTGGTGGACGATGCCATCGTGGTGGTGGAAAACATCGTGCGGCACGTGCGCCTGCCCGGCGCCAACCGCAAGTCCCTCGCCCAGGTCGCGCTGGAGGCCGTGACCGAGGTGGGCAATCCCACCATTCTCGCCACCTGGGCCGTGATCGCCGCGATTCTGCCCATGGCTTTCGTCGGCGGCCTGATGGGCCCCTACATGCGGCCGATTCCCATCGGCTCGACCGCCGCCATGCTCTTCTCGCTGGTCATCGCGTTCACCATCACGCCCTGGGCCGCCATCCGCGTGCTGCGCCGCCGCGCCGTTTGCGAGGAAGGCCTGCCGGAGGCCGAGCGCTCCGCGCTGACGTTTGAACACGATCACGCCCCGAGCGACTGGTTCACCCGGCTCTACCACCGCGTCATGGAACCGTTGCTCGACCACGCCAAGTGGCGCTGGGCGTTTCTCACCGGCATCGTCGGTCTGCTCCTGCTCTCCGCCGGCTTCGTGCTCACCGGAGCGGTCACCATCAAGATGCTGCCCTTCGACAACAAATCCGAGGTGCAGATCGTGCTGAACACGCCCGAGGGCACCACGCTCGAGGAAACCACCCGCATCGCCACCGAGATGGCCGCCGCCATCCGCGGCCAGCCCGAGGTGCGCGACTACCAGATCTACGCCGGCACCGCCTCGCCGTTCAATTTCAACGGCCTCGTGCGCCACTACTTCATGCGGCGCGGCCCCAATGTCGCCGACATCCAGGTCAACCTCGTCGGCAAGGGCGAGCGTTCCGACCAGAGTCACGCCGTGGCCAAACGTCTGCGCACGCTCGTGCAGCCGATCGCCGCGCGCCATGGCGCCGCCGTGGTGGTGGCCGAGGTGCCGCCCGGCCCGCCCGTGCTCCAATCCCTCGTCGCCGAAATCTACGGTCCCGACGAACAACAGCGCCTCGCCCTCGCCGCCGCCATCCGCGCAATCTTCGCGCGCACCACCGGCGTCGTGGACCTCGACTGGTATGTCGAGGAGCTGCAGCCCAAGGTCCGCTACGTCGTCGACCGGGAAAAGGCCGCCCTGCACGGCGTGAGTGTCGGCGCGATCGCGCAAACCCTCCAACTCGCCGCCCAGGGCCTGCCGGCCGATCTGTTGCACCTGCCGCTCGAACGCGAGGACGTGCCGTTCATCTTCGAATTGCCGGCCGGCGCCCGTCACCAGCCCGCCTCGCTGCTCGCATTGCAGGTGCGCGCCGACCGCGATCCCTCCGCGCCGCTGGTGCCGCTCTCCGAACTCGTGCGGATCGAATCCACCCGCGGCGAACGCAACCTCTACCGCAAGAACCTCAAGCCCGTCACCTACATCACCGCCGACGTGGCCGGTGCGGTCGAGAGCCCGGCCTACGCCATGTTCGGGATCGACCGCGAGATCGCGAAACTCGACGCCCGGCAGTTCGGCGCCACCGCGGCCAAACTCCCGGTTTACCACCTCAACCTGCCTGCCGATGACACCGTTCCCGCGCTCAAATGGGACGGCGAGTGGCACATCACGCTCGAGGTCTTCCGCGATCTCGGCCTCGCCTTCGCCGCGGTGCTCGTGCTCATCGCCATGCTGATGGTCGGCTGGTTCCGCAGTTACGTGACCCCGCTGGTCGTCATGGCCGCGATCCCGTTTTCGCTCATCGGCATTTTGCCCGCGCACTGGGCCTTCGGTGCCTTCTTCACCGCCACCTCGATGATCGGCTTCATGGCCGGCGCCGGCATCGTGGTGCGCAATTCGATCATCCTGGTCGATTTCATCGAGCTGCGCCGCGCCCACGGGCTGAGCCTGCGCGATGCCGTCGTCGAGGCCGGCGCCGTCCGCTTCCGGCCCATGCTGCTCACCGCGCTCGCCGTGGTGGTCGGCGCGAGCGTGATTTTGGCCGACCCGATTTTCCAGGGCCTGGCCATCAGCCTCATGTTCGGTGAAATCGCCTCGCTGCTGATCAGCCGCATGGCGGTGCCCGTGCTCTACTACATGGCCAACCGCCGCCAGGCCGCCAACGCATCATGAACCTCGTCTTCCTCGCCCTCACCGGCCTCGTCGTCTTCTTCGTGGTGCGCATGCTATGGCTCTCCCGCCCGGGCATCACGCCGGCCGCCGCCCACGCCGCCGTGCAAAGCGGCGAAGCCGTGCTGATCGATGTGCGCGAACCCGCCGAATGGTCCGGTGGCGTCGCCCAGTCCGCCGCTTTGCTGTCCTTCAGCGATCTGCGCGGCGGCAGCCCGCAATGGGAATCATTCCTGCGCAAAAACCAGGGCAAACGCCTGATCCTCTATTGTGCCTCGGGCGCGCGCTCCGGTTCGGCGGCCGGCGAACTGCGCCGCCGCGGGCACAACGCGGTGAATCTCGGCGGCCTCTCCCGTTGGACCGCCGCCGGCCTGCCCGTTCGCCGGCCCAATTGATGGCCGCGTGGGGTCGGGGACCGGCCCCACACCGGCCTTGCGGCGGTCGTGCTGGTCGTCGCCCGCATATGCGATAAGCCCGGGCTGTAACCGGTATCGCCTCGGGGAATTTCGCCCGGAATTCGCGCTTTTGCCTTCGCATTCGCAAAGGGCCTGAGGTAACTTTCGCTCATCCCAAAATCCCCGGCCGGCCCCCCCTCCTCGGGACCTGCTTTCATTGCCAACGCCGTCATGAAACGCTTCCTTGCCACCCTCCCCTCCCTGCTCGCCACCTTTGTGTTTGTGCTGTCCGCCCAAGGCGCGGACGAAAGCCCGGCGGTCAAAGCCCACTTCGTGGACCGCAATGATCCCGCGGTGAAGGACGTGCTGCGCTACGGCATCAATGCCATCAACCGCGTCGGCGTTTCCCTCGTGCGCGAGGTTAACACCGCGATGGCCCAGGGCGGCCCCGAGGGCGCGGTCGATGTCTGCCACCTCAAGGGCCTCCCACTGGTCAACGGCCTCGTCGCCGGCATGCCGCGCATCACCGCGCTCAAGCGCACCAGTTTCAAGGTGCGCAATCCCGCCAACCGCCCGGACGAAGTCGACCAGTTGGCGCTCGACCAGGTGAAGTATCTGCTCGACCACGGCGACGAAGTTCCGCCCCTGCTCGTCCAGCGGGTCGAGCCCGCTGCGGGCAACCCCGAATGGCGCGTCTACAAACCCGTGGCCGTCATGCCGCAATGCCTCGCCTGCCACGGCGATCCCGCCGGGCAACCCGCCGGCCTGCGCGCGAAGCTCACGGAGCTCTATCCCGAGGATCAGGCCGTCGGCTACAACACCGGCGACTGGCGCGGCCTCATCCGCGTGACCGTGGCCGACGAGTAACGGCGCACGCCGGTTCGTTTGGGTTGAATGTAGCCGCGTTTGCGGGCGCAGCCCAAAAATGTGGTCCTTCGTCAACCGCCTGCCCTCTTCACCTATGGCGCGGTAGCGCCGGTAGGGCGGGCCTGCCCTCCGTAGCCTTGGCGAAGGCGGGCAGTCCCTTGCCCGCCGCCGCGCTCTTCAGTACAGGTTCCACCGCGCATCGATCCCACCGCCACCCCACAAAAATGCCCGGACGAAATCGTCCGGGCTTTTTTATCAGAACGAACCGCATCGCTTGCGGCTCATCCGCTCACTTCTTCGCCAAACTCTTCTCGAAACCCTTGAACTGGCACAGGTGCGCCTCCTCGTCGGCCAGCAGGCGCACAGCAATGTCCTGCGTAACGTAGTCGCTGCCATCGCAGGCCTTGATCAACTTGCGGTAGCCAGCGACCGCGTCTTCCTCCGCCTCGATCACACCGCGGATCACGCTGCGCAGATCGGTGGAGTCCTTGGGCGGCTGCAGCGATTTTTGGCTGCGCTTCAAATCCAGCGAACCCGGCGGCCGGCCGCCCAACTGCTTGATGCGCTGTGCGAGCAGTTTCGCGTGCCCGAGTTCCTCGGTGATATCCTCGTCGAGCGATTCCTTGACCTCCTCCGCGCGCAGACCGTCGAGCCAGACGGAGTTGGCGAGGTAGTTCGCGACGGTTTCCATTTCAGCCGCATAGGCATCCTGCAGCAGGGCGATGATGGCTTTGTTTTTCATGGTGGACAAAGTTTATTCCATTCTCCGGGCAAGGCAACCGCCCTTGTCCATGAATGATTGATTGTCAGCCGATGACCTCGGCTCACCGCAGCTTCTCCGCACCGCTGTAGATTTCCCGCACCTGCAACGCCACCGTGGCTACACCCGGATATTCGGGTTTGTTCCAGGCCTTCATCGATTCGAACAGCGGCCCTGCGGTGTGGTAGGTGAAGGCGCCCTTCAACTGGTAGGCCTTGCGATCCTTGGTGAAGAACAGCAGCGCCCCGGGACTCCCGGCCTGGATGTTGGCTCGGGTCTTGTGCATGTAGTTATCCGCCACCAGCACGGTGTCGTCACCCCACGCATTGACGCTGCCAACGTAGATCACGTTGGGTTTCCCGTCGGCGTCCACCGTGGCCAGCACGGCGGGACCTTCGCGATTCATCCAGGCGGACTGTACGATTTCAGGCAGTTTTTTCATGATGAGAAAGGGTGGCTCACCTAGTATGAATATGGCCGTCGCACCCGACGGTGTCACGCCCGCTGCAATCTGACCGTTCGCGCCGGTTTTGCAGCCTGCCGGCGAGATATTCCTCCACCAACCGGCGACCGTTTCGTCGGAGTCGGCCCCAACCCCGCAAACTCCCCGGTCATGCAAGACCAGAGGCCCTGCGCTGACGCGTCAGCGCCGGCAGGGACGGCCCCCACGAGTGGCATGAACGGCGCGCGGTCTGATTACTGGTCCGTTTTTGTGGGCCACCCGTGCCGTTGCATTGCCTTCGCCGGCCTCCGGGTCTTGCCTGCCCGCTTCATGCCGCCGCCCGCCTTTCCGGATTTTTCGCGCCAACACCCGGTCATCCTGGGCGAAGGCGCGATTATCGAGCGCCTGCGGCGCAACCCCGCCACCCCGCTTGATCCGCATCTCGTCAATTCGGGTTTTTGGTATCAACCTGACCGGCGCGAGGCGCTCGCGGCCCTTTATCGGCAATACCTCGCCATCGGCTGCGCGCACGATCTGCCGCTGCTCATGTCGGCCCCGACCTGGCGCGCGCATGCCATAAACATTGCCGCCGCCGGCTACGGCCCCGAGGACGTCAACGGTGACAACGTGCGCTGGCTGCAAGCGCTGCGCGCGGAAACCGGTGCCTACGCCGCTAAGGTCGTGATCGCCGGCATGCTCGGTTCGCGCGGCGATGCCTACCGGCCCGATCCTACCTTCGACCGCCGCGAGGCGCGCGTTTTTCATGCCTGGCAGGCCGACCGGCTCGCCGCAGCCGCGCCGGATTTTCTGCTCGGCATCACCCTGCCCGCAGTGGAGGAGGCCGTCGGCCTCGCCGGCGCCATTGCCGCCACCGGCCGGCCGGGTGTGATCAGTTTTGTGGTACGTCCGGACGGCACGCTGCTGGACGGCACGCTGCTCGCCACCGCCATCGCGCGCATCGACGCCGCGGTCAACCCCGCCCCGGTCGGCTACCTGCTCAACTGCACCCATCCCGATTTCGCGCTGGCCGCTTTGCAGCAGCCGGCCAACACGGCGCCGGCCTTGCGCTCGCGCCTGCTCGGTCTGCTCGGCAACACCGCCGCGCTCAGTCCCGAGGAACTCGACGGCCGGGAGCACTTGGTCGAAGCCGAACCGGACGCCTTCGCCGCCGCGATGCTGCGGCTCCATGATGCAACCGGGTTGAAAATCCTCGGCGGCTGCTGCGGCACCGACGACCGCCACATCCGTGCCCTGGCCGACAGAATCGCGGCACGGAAAACCACCGCATGAGTTTGCCCCGGCGCGGCTTCGTGTTTTCGTCAGCCCCATGAAAACCCTTGGCATCGCCCTGGCCGTGATTGCGGCCCTGATCGTCTTCAGCCTCGTCAGCCGCGGGCAAATGCTCGATCCGGCCGAGGCGCTGCAACGCGTCGAAAGCGGCCAGGCCGTGCTCATTGATGTGCGTGAACCGGCCGAATGGGCCGCCACCGGCGTGGCCGCGCCCGCCGCCCTCCTGCCTCTCAGCGACCTCAAGGGCGACCGCCGCGAGTGGACGCCCTATCTCGAGGCGCATCGCGGCAAAGAATTGATTCTCTACTGCCGCTCCGGCAACCGCTCGGGCATCGCGGGACGCATTCTGGCCAAGGAAGGCTGGACCGTCGCCAACGGCGGCGCGTTCAAGACCTGGCAAGCCGCCGGCCTGCCCGTGCGTCAGGTGGAGTCCAAGTAATCCCGGGAGCGCGGGCGGCCCGTCCGCTGCGATTGGGATCATGCGGGCCGGCGGCCCGCGCTGCCATCACTTTACCCGCACCAACATCCAACCTCAGGCGCGGCAGCGCCGGTAGGGCCGGACCGCCGGGCCGGCCGGGAATTTGTGGGGAACACCCCCGCTCACCCGCGCCAGCCCTTCAACCGCGCGGCGTGCACCACGCACACGCAGTCGCTGCCGTCGGCGGTGGACAGCCAGTGCAAATCAAGCGCCGCGAATTCGCGGTTCATCGCCTCCTGCAGACCGCCGACCTCGATCAGCACGATGCCGTGCGGCTTGAGCCGCGTGCGCGCCTGCCGCAGCAGCTTGCGGATGATGGCCAGGCCGTCCGCGCCGCCGTCCAGCGCCAGCCGCGGCTCGCGCTGAAACTCAACCGGCAGCGCGTCGCAATGCGCGCTCGGTTCGTAGGGCGGATTGCTGAGGATGACGTCATACTTCACCGCCGGCACGCGGTCGAAGACATCGCTTTCGTGCAGGGTGACCCGACGCGACAGCCGGTGGGTCTTGACGTTGATGGCGGCAACCTCGAGCGCCGCGCGCGACAAATCCACCGCGTCCACCTGCGCGCCGCGAAAGTGTTTCGCCAGCAGGATCGCGAGGCAGCCCGAGCCCGTGCAAACATCCACCGCATGCGTGACTTTTTTGGGATCAGGCAGCCACGCGTCCAGTTGCTCCGGGATGATCTCGAGAAAATAACTGCGGGGAATCAGCACGCGTTCATCGACGTAAAACCGCTCACCGTTCAGCCAGGCCTCCTGCGTGAGATAGGCTGCGGGGGTGTGCTCCGACACCCGGCGGTGAAACACCTCCGCCAACCGGCGGCGCTGCGCGGCGTTGAGCTTTTTCGTCAGCACGCGTTCGTCGCTGTCGAACGGCAGCTCAAGCGTGTGCAGGATCAGGTAGAGCGCCTCGTCGTGCGCGGTGGTGGCGATCTGCCCGAGCGCAAGCCGGTGCCGCGCATAGAGCCGCACCGCATGCCGCAACCAGTCGCCCGGTGTGGTCAACCGGTCGGCGGCCTGCTGCTCTCGCGCGGTCAGGGTCATGGTCAACCGGCCAGCAGCCGGTAAATCTGCAGCATCGGCCAGCTGACGATCCCCATCACGGCGCCCAGCAGCAGGCGGAACGCCGGGATGTTGATCGCGATGATGATGATCAGGAAGCTCCAGCGCGCGATGCCGTAAAACGTTTCCTCGGTCATGCCCACGGCGTGCCGCAGCACCTGCCCGCCGTCGAGTGGCGGCAGCGGGATCATGTTGAACACCGCCAGCAGCACGTTGATGCCGATGAGTTGGATGAACAGTTCCGCGGTGCGCGGCTCCAACCGGAAGAGAAGGCCGCCGACAACCGCCGCCAGGATGGCCAGCGCGATGTTGGACCCCGGTCCCGCCAGCGTGGTGAGCAGCTCGTCACGTTTGCGGTGGGTGAAGTTCGACGGATTGATCCGCACCGGCTTGCCCCAGCCAAACAGCAGGCCGCCGGGAAACAGAAAGATGCACATCAGCGGAAAAATCACCGAGCCCAGCAGGTCCATGTGCACCACCGGATTCAACGACACGCGGCCTTCGTGCGCGGGCGTGTCGTCACCCAGCCGGTGCGCGGTGAAGGCGTGCGCCCATTCGTGGATGCACAGGCTCGCGATGAGCACGATGTAGAAGATCAGGCCCCGGCGCAGGGTCTCGGGATCGATGCCAAAGTCCATAAGCCGTTACTTGTCGTTCGCGGCGTCGAGCTGTGCAACCAGCTTTTGCTTCTGCGCCTCGAGATGCGGCTCGGTAATCGTCGAAAGCAGCAGCCGCGCGTGTTCGGCCCGGCCCATCTTGATGAAGATGTTGGCCGCGTGCAGGCGCATGGTCTGCTGTTCCGCGGGCGACCGGGCCTGCTCCTCCAGTTTGCCCCACGCCGCCAACGCCGCCTCCCAGTCGGGCTGGCGCAGGTCGTAGAACGACTCGGCGTAGCGGTAGGTAAACTCGATGCGGTCGGGCGCCAGTTCCGCGGCCTGCCGGAACGCCTCGTGCATGGCCTTCTCCAACGCTTCGGCCGTCCAATCGCCGGATTTCAAAAAATCGTCCCGCGCCTCATAAAGCAGCGTGCCGAGCTGGTAGTGGTAAAGCGGTTCCGCCGGCGCCAGTTTGATGGCCGCGATGAAATAGTTGACCGCCTCCAACGGCCGCCCCTGTTCGGCCAGGAAATTGCCCAGCTGGTTTTTCACCAGCGGAATGTCGGGATCGAGCTGGTTGGCCTTCAGCAGCATCGCGGCCGATTCCTTGTCCATGCCGATGCGCCGGAGCATAAAACCGTAGGCCGCGTAACCCGCCGCAAACTCGGGATTGTCACGCAGCAGCGCCTCGTAGCCCGAGGTGATCTGCTCCACCTGGGCCCGGGCACTGGCCTCGTCGAGGTGGCCGCGGTTGCGCTCCATGCGTTCGAACAGCGCGCGCTGGCGCTCGACCAGCTGACGCAGCCCGCGCTCGGCCAACGTCTCGCTCTTGGGTTGGGCGGCAAGCGGCAGGACAAGCAACAGGCAAAGCAGGGCGCGAAGTTTCATGCGAAGAGAGTGCGACAGCATCAATCCGCGAGGGTGCCCGCGTAAACATTCATTCGCGCCCCGCGCAGAAACCCGACCAATCCCTGCCCGCTGGCCGCGGCAAACTCCACCGCCGCGCTCGTCGGTGCCGAGATCGCCACCACCCAGGGAATTCCGCCCGCCAGCGCCTTTTGCATGATCTCAAAGGATACCCTCCCGCTCACCAACAGCACGTGGTCCGCCAGCGGCAGCCGCCCGTCGAGAAAGGCCCGGCCGATGACCTTGTCCAGGGCGTTGTGCCGGCCCACGTCCTCGCGCACCTCCATCAGTTCGCCCGCCGCCGTGAACAACGCGCTCGCGTGCAAACCGCCCGTCTGCGCAAACGCCGCCTGCGCCGCGCGCAAACGGTCGGGCAACGCGGTCAGCACGGCACGGTGCGGCGCAGTCTTGCCGGCCAAGGCCGGAAACTGCAGCCGGATCGCGTCGATGCTCGCCTTGCTGCAGATCCCGCAGCTCGACGAGGTGAACACATGGCGGCTCAACCGTTCCAGATCGACCGTGGCATCGGGCGCGAGGATCACATCCAGCACGTTGGGTTCGGGCGTGGCGTCATCGCCCCGGCAGTAAACCATGTCGAGCACCTGCTCCGGTTTTTGCAGGATGCCCTCGGTCACCAGAAACCCCGCCGCCAGCTCGCGGTCATGCCCCGGCGTGCGCATCACCACCGCCACACTGCGGCCTCCGACGCGGATTTCCAACGGCTCCTCGACCGCCACCGAATCGTCCACGGCCTTGGGCGCCGCTTCGCCGTCGAAACGGACGATCCGGACCGGGCGCGTGCTGTGTTGCAGGGACATGCGCGCAGCAAAGCGAATCCCGCTGGCGCCGCCACGTTTATTGTTAATGTAAACGCATGTCGTCCGCGCCATCCTCCGGCCCGCCGCCCGGCCGGGGCACCGCCCTCAACCCGCCCAACCGTTTCGAGCGTCTTCGCGTCGAGCCCGACCCCGACTGCCCACCCGACGAACGGCCGCATCCGCGCACGCAGTTTTTCATCGATGGCAGCGAATCCATCCTCACGCGCAACGACAGCCCCGACCTGCCGTTCACCGTCGGGCTCAACCCCTACCGCGGCTGCGAGCACGGCTGCGCCTACTGCTACGCGCGGCCCTACCACGAATATCTCGGCTTCTCCGGCGGCCTCGATTTTGAAACCAAAATCATGGTCAAACTCCGCGCGGCTGCACTGTTGCGTCGCGAACTGACCTCGCCGCGTTGGACGCCGCAGAGCGTCGCCATGAGCGGCGTCACCGACTGCTACCAGCCCGCCGAACGCCATTTCCGGCTCACCCGGCAATGCCTCGAGGTCTTCGCCGAGCTGCGTAGCCCCGTTTCGATCGTGACCAAGAACCACCTCGTCACCCGCGACCTCGATGTGCTGGCCGAGCTCGCGCGCTTCTCCGCCACCTGTGTTTACATCAGCATCACCAGCCTCGATGCCGACCTCGCCGGCAAACTCGAACCCCGCGCCGCCCGCCCCGAACATCGCCTGCGCGCCGTGCGCCTCCTCGCCGACGCCGGCATCCCCGTCGGCGTGATGACCGCACCCGTCATCCCGGGCCTCAACGATCACGAGCTGCCCGCCATCCTCGCCGCCGCCGCGTCGGCCGGCGCCACCCGCGCCGGCTACGTCGTCCTGCGCCTGCCGCACAGCGTGAAGCAGATTTTCACCGCCTGGCTCGAAACCCATTTCCCGCACCGCAAGGAACGCGTGCTCAGCCGCGTGCGCGACTTGCGCGGCGGTCAGCTCAACGTCAGCGACTGGGGCAAGCGCCTGCGCGGCGAAGGCATCTTTGCCGCCCAGATCCACGACCTGTTTCACGCCGCCGTCCGCCGCGCCGGCCTGAACCGCCAATCGTTCGACCTCTCCACCGCCCACTTCCGCCGCCCTGGCGGCATCCAACTCTCCCTCTTCCCCTCGCCGCCCACCACCGACCGACGGCCCGATGTCACTTAATAGGTGACATCTATTAGAAACTTCACGTTATCATAACTTATTTAGAAAAGATTAGTTACGTTTTTATAAATATCGTTTGTCACTTAATAGGTGACATAGATATGAGAGGTCTGGGCGTGGATTGACGCGAGGTGCGCGCCGGCCGGGCACAGCGGTGCTTGCGGAAGGACGGGGGTGCGTACTTCGTGGGGGCATGCAGCACCTGCGCGTGATCGCCTTCGATGCCGATGACACCCTCTGGCACAACGAGAGTATTTTCGAGCGCGTGCACGAGCGCTACCGCGAGCTGCTTTCGCGCTATCACGACGCGGCGACGGTTGACCGCACGCTCTTCGCCACCGAGATGCGCAATCTCGAACTTTACGGCTACGGTGTGAAAGGGTTCACCCTCTCGGCCATCGAGACCGCCATCGCCCTGACCGACGGCAAGATCAGCGCCGAGGAAATCCAAATCCTCATCGCGCTCGGTCGCGACATGCTCGCGCATCCCGTCGAACTGCTCGACGGCGTGGCCGAAACGCTCGATCTACTCAGCGGCACGCACCGCCTGCTGCTCATCACCAAAGGCGACCTGCGCGACCAGCAGCGCAAACTCGACAAGTCCGGGCTCGCCGCGCACTTCGCCCACGTGGAGATCGTTGCCGAAAAAGATGCCGCCACCTATGCCGCGCTGTTCTCGCGTCATGCCATCGATCCGCGCGAATTTCTGATGGTCGGCAATTCGCTCAAGTCCGACATCATTCCCGTGCTCGATCTCGGCGGCCACGGCGCGCACGTGCCTTACCACCTGACGTGGGGCGCCGAGAAAGTGGACCGCATGCCGGACGCACCGGGCCGATTCGTGCAGATCGAATCCGTGCGTGAGATTCCGTCACTGCTCGGACTCTGACCCATGTGCTGCCGCTACCTGTTGCTCCAGCAGTTTTACCGCGACATCATGGAACGACTGGGCGTGTCGGCACCGGCGGAGTTTCTTTCCCGCTACAACATCGCGCCCGGCACCGCCATTCCGGCGGTGCGTACGCGCGGTGAAACGCGCGAACACGAAGCAGTTGCACTCCGGTGGGGGTTGATTCCGGCGTGGACCAAGGACGCCGCACCCGGCCCCGGCTTGATCAACGCCCGCGCCGAAACGCTCGCCACCAAGCCGTCGTTTCGCGATGCGTTTCGCCATCACCGCTGCGTGCTGCCGGCCAGCGGATTCTACGAATGGAAACGCCTCGGCCGCCGCCGTGAACCGTGGCTGTTTGAACGACGCGATCAGCGACCGTTTTGTCTCGCGGGCATTTGGGAGAGCTGGCGCTCACCCAACGGCCTCGAACTCGAAACCTGCGCCATCGTGACCACCGGGCCCAATGCGGTGATGCAGCCCATCCACCATCGCATGCCGGTCATGCTCGACGCCGCGCAAAGCGCACGCTGGCTCGATCCTGCCTGCGACCGCCCCGAGGCCTTGCTCGACCTGCTGCAGCCGGCGGCCGACACGTTGGTCACCGCCGTCCCGCTTTCACCTTACGTGAACAACATCCGGCACGAGGGCCCGGAATGCCTCGCGCCCGCCACTGATTCCGGCGACGAGTTGCCGCTCGGCTTGGAGTGAGGCGCCGCTTGGCGCACAACTGTCACGAAATATCCCACCGTCCGGTTGCGCCGCGGGTTGCATGACCGACATATCGTGTTACCCATGTCCTCCTCGTCGGCTCATTCGGTCACGGGTGAGCCGCCCCGTGTTGACCCTGTTTTGCCTTTTCCGTGCGCATATCACTCCCCGTTTTTCTTCTCCTTGCCGTCATAGGCCTCGCCGGCTGCAAACCCGCCGCGGCGCCCGCCGCCGGCGCCATCGCCCCGCCGGTTGAGGCCACCCAGGCCCGCACCGGTTCACTGCCCTTGGTCGAACGCCTGAGCGGTACCGTCTGGGCGGAAAACCAGGTCGCCCTGTATCCGGAAGTCTCCGGCCGCATCGCCGAGGTGCTCGTGGACAACGGCCAGGCCGTTGAGGCCAACCAGCCGTTGGTGCGCTTGTCGGACCGCGCCGCCATCGAGCAGGTGCGCCAGGCCGATGCCGGCCTGCGCATCGCCGAGGCGCGGCTGCGGCAGGCCCACGCCGCGCAGGCCGAGATCGCCGCCCAGGAAAAACGCATCCGCACCCTCGGCACCCGCAACCTCGTCACCGAGGTCGAGTTGGAAACCATCAAGGCCCAGCTCGAATCCTCCGAAGCCGACGTACAACTGGCCCTGGCCGGCGTCGAACAGGCCGCCGCCACTCTGGCCGAGCGGCAGGACGCGCTCACCAAGACCGTCATCCGCGCCCCCGTCGCCGGCGTCGTGGGCATGCGCGATGCCGAGGTGGGCATGCAGGTGACCACCGGCACCCGCCTGTTCACCATCGGCAATCTCGACCGCGTGTTCGTGCGCATCGTGCTCACCGATGCGATGCTCAACTACATCGAGGCCGGGCAGCCCGTGCTGGTTTACCACGACGGCGCCGCCGGACGCGAACCTCCGCTCGAGGGCACGCTCGCCCGCATCTCGCCGTTTCTCAACCGCATCACCCGCAGCACCGAGGCCGAGATCGAACTCGTCAACACCGCCCGCCGCTTGCAACCCGGCATGTTCGTGCCCGTCGACATTCTTTACGGCCAAAGCCGTCAGGCCACGCTCGTGCCGACGAGCGCCCTGTTCACCGATCCCAACACCGGCCGCGAAGGCGTCTATGTTGCCACCGAGCCGCCGGGAGATGTCCCCGCCGAAGAACTCAGCCCGGCCGTGGCCGTCAAATTTCAACCCATCACCGCGGTGGCCCGCGGCGCGGCCGAAATTGCCGTGGCCGAGATCGAGGCCGACACCTGGGTCGTCACCCTTGGTCAAAACCTGCTCGCCACCGGCCGCAGCACCGCCCGCATCCGCCCGGTCACCTGGGAGCACGTGATGGCGCTGCAAAACCTCCAGCGCGAGGCGCTCCTCGCGGAAATCATCCGGCCCCGGTCGGAACCCCGCACGCCCTGAAGGCCCGCAGCCCCTCGCGCCCATGCCGCTGACCGAGACCTCCATCAAGCGACCTGTCGCCACGATGATGACCTTCCTGGTCATCATCACCCTGGGCATCGCCGGTTTCCGGCATCTGCCCATCGACCTGTTGCCCCCGCTCGAGTTTCCCCAGCTCTCCGTCAACGTGTCCTACCCCAACGTTGGGCCCGAGGAGATCGAGCAGACCATCACCGAGCCGCTTGAAAACGCCCTCGCCGGCGTGCCGGGCGTCGAGCGCACCCGCTCCGGTTCGCGGCTCGGTTCCGGCTGGGTCTCGCTCGATTTCGCCCGCGGCACCAATCTCGACGAGGCCGCCAACGACGTCCGCGCCGCGCTCGACCGCATCCGCGGCACTTTCCCCGAGGAAGTGGAGCCCCCCAGCATCTGGAAATTCGACGCCAACGACATGCCCATCGTCATCGTCGGGGTCAGCTCCGACGTCTGGGACCTGCAGGAATTGACGCTCATCCTGGAGCGCGACATCACCCGGCGCTTCGATCAGATCACGGGCGTCGGCTCCATCGGCGTCTGGGGCGGCATCCAGCGCGAGGTGAAGGTCGAGCTGCGCCGCGACCGGCTCAACGCCAGCCGGCTCTCCGCCGAGGATGTCCGCAATGCGCTGCGCTCCGGCAACGTCAACCTGCCCGGCGGCAACGTCGCGCTCGGCGTGCACCAGATGTATGTGCGCACCCTCGGCGAGTTCACCGATCTCGACCAAATTCGCGCCACCGTGGTCGCCGAGTTCGAGGGCAAGCCCATCCGTGTGGGCGATGTGGCCGACGTGTCGCTCGGTTACGAGGATCTCAACCGCGTGGTCAAGATCGACGGCAAGCCGATGCTGCGACTCGGGGTCCAGAAGCAATCCGGCGCCAACACCGTGGCCGTGGCCGCCGCCATCCGGGCCGAACTCGACCGCATCAACGCCGAACGCGATGACCTCAACCTCTTCGTCTCCTCCGACCAGAGCACCTTCATCCAGCAGTCGATCGACAACGTCGAGCAATCCACCGTCTTCGGCGCCCTGCTGGCCGTGGTGGTGCTCTACGCGTTTCTGCGCCGGGGCTCCTCCACCTTCGTCATCGCCGTCTCCATCCCGATCTCGATCATCGCCACCTTCGGTCTGCTTTATTTCAACGGCCTCACGCTGAACCAGATGAGCTTCGGCGGTCTGGCCCTCGGGGTCGGCCTCGTGGTGGACAACGCCGTGGTGGTGCTGGAGAACATCACGCGCATGCGCGAGGAGGGCCGCGACCCCATCACCGCCGCCCGCCTCGGCACCAAGGAAGTCGGCGGGGCCATCATCGCCTCCACCCTCACCACCATCGTCATCTTTCTGCCGGTGGTCTTCATGCAGACGATCTCGGGCGTGCTCTTCCAACAGCTCGCGCTCGTCGTGGCCTTCGCCCTGCTCTGCTCGCTGGCCGTCGCCCTCACGCTCGTGCCCATGCTCGCCAGCCGCCTGCTCAAGCGCCCGACAAATCATAACGCGCAACCCGGCCGGGTGCAGCGCGCCTTTGCTGCCGTCGACCGGTTCTACGCCCGGCAGCTCGAATCCGCCGTGCAACACCGCCGCCGGGTCATCGCCATCTGCCTGCTGCTGGTGGGCCTCGGGTTTGCCGTGGTGCCCTTCATCCCGGTGGAGCTGACCCCGCCTTCCGAGGCCGATGAGATCGACATCGACCTCTTCATGGCCGACGGCACCAACGTCGCCGTGCTCAACCGTTATCTGGCCGAACTTGAGACCAAGGTGCGGACCATCGTGCCGCCCGATGCCGTGCAGCATTTCTCCACCGACATCCGCGAAGGCCGGGCCGAGGTCGAACTCACCATGCGGCCCGAAAGCCCCATCGGCACCACCGAGCTGGCCGACCGGTTGCGTGTGGCCCTGGACGGCCAGATCCCCGGCGCCGACATCCGCGTGAGCGCACAGTCCGGCCTCTGGATTCTGCGCCGCATCTTCCGTTCCGGCGGCGGCAATGAAGATGTCTCCCTGCAGATTCGCGGCCACGACCTCGCCCTCGCCGAGGAATTCGGCCACACCATCCGCACCGCCATCGAGAGCCTGCCCGGCGTGGAGGGCGTGCGCGTGGGCAACAACCGCGGCCGCCCGCAAACCAACCTGCACCTCGACCGCGACAAGCTGGCCGAGCTCGGCCTTTCCGTCCGCGAGGTGGCGGACGTCATCCAGACCAACGTCGGCGGCGGTCGCGCCGGCTCCTTCCGCATCGGCGGCGAGGAGTTTCCCATCATCGTGCGCCTGCGGCCCGAGGACCGCCGCACCACGCAGAGCCTCAACAACATCCCGCTGCGCCTCCCCGGCGGTGAAATCATTCCCGTCTCGTCGGTCATCGATCCGCGCAGCGCCCTCGGGCCGCCGGAAATCAGACGCGTGGACGGCCAGCGCTACACCACCGTCACCGCCAACCTCGCCGCCGGCACCCCGATGGGCGAGGCCATCGACGACATCCGCGCCCGCGTGGCCGGCCTGGCCGTGCCCCCCGGCCTCTCCATCTATTTCGGCGGCGAATATGAGGAGCAGCAGAAGGCCGCGGCCGACTTCCGCCTCTCGCTCCTGATCGCCCTGGCGCTGGTTTACATGGTCATGGCCGGGCAGTTCGAACGCTACCTCGACCCGCTCATAGTGCTCTGTTCCGTGCCGCTGGCGGTGCTCGGGGTCGTGCCTGTCATGCTCATCACCGGCACCACCGTGAACATGCAAAGCCTCATGGGCGTGGTCATGCTGATCGGCATCGTCGTGAACAACGCCATCGTGCTGGTTGATTACACCAACCTCCTGCGGCGCGAGGAGGGACTCGCGCCCGCCGAGGCCGTGCGCCGCGCCGGCCGGCGGCGCCTGCGCCCGATCCTCATGACCACCCTCACCACCGTGCTCGGCCTGATTCCGCTGTCGCTCGGTCTCGGCGCGGGGGCCGAGATGCAGGCCGCGTTGGCCCGCGTGGTGGTCGGCGGCCTGGCGGCCTCCACCCTGGTCACGCTCATTTTCATCCCGGCCCTGTATCTCACCGCCCACGACCTGCTCGATCGCTGGCACCGCCGCCGGGCCGCCGTCTGAGCCGCGCCGGCACAATGCGCCTTGTGCGGGTGCCGCCCATCTGCAAAAACGCTGCGCACCCGTGAACCTGCTCGACCGATTCATCTTCAAAAGCGTGCTGGGCTCGTGCCTGGCCGCGGTCGGGCTGTTCGGTTTCGTACTCATGCTGGGCAACGCCATCCGCGACCTGCTCGGCTACGTGCTCTCCGGCCAGCTGCCCCCGGCGGTCTTTGTGCAGCTGCTCCTGCTGCTCGTGCCCTTCGTGATCTCGTATGCGCTGCCGATGGGCATCCTCACGGGCATTCTCCTGACGCTGGGCCGGCTCTCCGCCGACAGCGAGATCACCGCCATGCGCGCGGTGGGCGTCAGCCTCGGCCGCGTGGCCCGACCGGTGCTGCTGCTCGGCGTGCTGGGCGCCCTGACCACGCTCTATGTCAATTTCGAGGCGATGCCCCGCGCCCGGATGGAATATCAGCGGCAACTCGCCAAGGTCGTGGAGACCAACCCGCTCGGCTTCGTCGTGCCGCGCACCTTCATCCGCGATTTTCCCGGCTTTGTGATTTATATCGGCGCGAAGGAAGGCGATGCCCTCCGCGACTTCTGGCTGTGGGAGCTCGATGCCGAACAGCGCGTCGTGCGCCTGGTGCGTGCCGCCTCCGGCCGGTTCACCTACGAACCTTCCGACAACTCACTCCTGCTCACCCTGCAGCAGGCCCAGGTGGAATCTCGCCGCCCGCGCGATCCGGAGGACTTCTCCGCCCCGCCCTTGGTCGGCACCTTCGACCGCACCGAGCAGGCGCGGCTGCCGCTCGATTCGCTGTTCAACCGCACGCCGGTCGAGCAGAAATTGAAATGGATGACCATCGCCGAACTGCAGGCCGAGTGGGAGGCGCTCGCCGTTGATCCGGCGGCGGACGGGGCCGCGCGGCGCGAACTGGACCGGCTGCGTTGGAAACTGACCGTCCAGGACAAGCTGCAGGGCGGGCTCGTGGTGTTTGCCTTCGCCCTCATCGGGGTGCCGCTCGGCATCAAGGTCTCGCGCCGCGAAACCTCGGCCAATCTCGGGGTCGCGGTGGTGATCGCCCTGGGCTACCATGTCATGACCGCCATGGTCAGCTCGTTCGATCAACGGCCGGACCTGCGGCCGGACCTGCTCTACTGGCTGCCCAACCTGTGCTTGCTCGCCCTCGGGGTCTGGCTGTTCAGCCGGATCGACCGGCGCTGAGTGCGCCCGCCCCGCTTCAAGGTTCGCCCCGGTGCACGCCGAACGCCCGGCGCCACAGCAGGAAACCGATCCAAGCCAGACAAGCGGTGAAGACCGTGTGGCTGAGATAATGCGAACCCTTCAGCATTTGGTAAATGCCCATGCTCCAACCCGCCGCCATGGCAATGCCCAGCGCGATCTGCTGGCCGCGCCGCGTGCGCGCCAATCCCATCAGCGCCAGCAGGGCGAAGCCGCCGCTGGCATGCCCGGCCGGGAAACAGTCGCCGCGCCGCGTCGGCGTGTCGTCCGGCGGATAGCTCTCGACCACCCGCACGTAGGGCACATCGCCGCCGTAGCGCCGGATCTCGGAGGGGCAGAAAATGTTGGTCGCCATCTTCAGCTGCCCGATCACGAACGGCACGGTACCAATGGTCAGGAATGCAATCCACAGATGCCGGCGGTTGATCGCCCCGAACGGCAGGCGCGCGCGGCGCGCGGCCGGCAGCAGGGCCTGCACGAGGATCGCCAGACCGAGCAGGATGATCAGCACCTTCGGTCCGGTGTAGAACCAGAGCCGCGGCCCGGGCGCACGGCCGTCCACCAGCCAGGCCCCCCTGGCAAAATCGTAGCAGTGATCCTGCACCCACAGGTCGAGGCCGGTGTATTCAAAAATCACAAACAGCACCGCCAGCAAACCCAGGACGGGATACAGGGTGCGGTCGATGCGCCATGGGGCGCGGACTCGGGCGGAATCATTCATGGTGGGTCGCGCCTGAACAAAACAAACCCGCGCCCGCCGTCACGCCCCGAATCCAGGCGTCCGGTTCACGGCGCGGTCCGGTCGGATTCATGCCGGGCGAACTCCTCGGGGGTCAACGCGGTGTAGGTGTTGGTGGCGTAAAGGTAGGAGGCGGTCTGGTAGGCCGCGATCGTGTCCTTGAGCAATTCCGGCACGGCGGCCTCCTCCGGGCGGTCCGTCGGCTGGTGCGGATCAACGGCGTATTGGCTGTCCTGCCGCACGGGTTTCAGGATCGTGAGGACGTTGTCCCGCAGCAGCCCGAGCCGCTGGTAATTGCCGACGAAGGCCCGCGGCGGCAGGCGGGTGTTGCGCACATCCCGGCCGTAGAACCGGCTGGGGTAGCTCCAGTTCAGCAGTCCGAGCAGCGTAGGCGGCAGGTCGATCTGGCTCATCAGCGTCGAAACCCGGCCCGGTTTGATCTGCCCGCCGGGCGCGTAGATGATCAGGGGAATGTGATAATTGTGCACCGGCAGCTCCGTGCGACCGGCTGACTCCGCGCAATGGTCGGCCACGATCACAAAAATCGTGTTCTTGAACCACGGCCGCTGCGCGGCGTCGCGCAGAAACTTGCCGATGGCGTAGTCGGTGTATTTCACCGCGCCGGCGCGGCCCGATTCCTTCGAGGGCAGGTCGATGCGCCCCTCGGGGAAGGTGAACGGCCGGTGGTTCGACGTGGTCATCACGAAATGATGAAACGGCTTGCCCTCGCGCGCGCTGCGGTCGGCCTCGCGCAAGGTCCAGTTGTAGAGATCCTCGTCGCAGGCGCCCCAGGCGTTGGCGAAGGTGATGTCTTCGTCGGCCACACTCGCACGGTCCACCACCCGGTAGCCGTTGTTGCCGAAGAACGCGTTCATGTTGTCGAAATAACCGAATCCGCTGTAGATGAACGCGGTGTCGTAGCCCCGGCTGCGCAGCACGCTGCCGAAGGAAAACAGGTTGCCGTGGCGCGGGCGTTTCACGATCGACCGGCCCGGGGTCGGCGGCAGCGAAAGCACCGTCGCCTCCATGCCCCGCACCGTGCGGGTGCCGGTCGCATACACCTGCTCGAACACCAGGCTGCGGGGTATCAGCGCATCGAGCTCCGGGGTGAGCTTTGATTCCGGGTTGAAGTAGCCCAGGAATTCCGTGCCGAGACTTTCCACCGTGATCTGGATGATGTTAGGCCGGAGCTCCGGGCCGGGGTTGCGGATCATGCGCAACGTATCGTGCGGATTGTCGTTCAACGGCACCGCCCCGTCGGCGAACAGCTCCTGCCGCAACCGGGCGAACGCCTCGCCCACGGGCAAAGCCGGGTAAAACGTCGCGTAATCCAGCTCGTTGTGCCGGAACGCCGCGAAGAACGACCAGGGGCCGTTCTTCGCCAGCTCCCGGTTGTGATCGTTGCGAAACTCCGGCAGATGCCGCGAGTCGAGCAAGAGGCCCGCGACCAGCGGCACCACCAACCAGACCGCCCCCGCGCGCCAACGGCGCGACCACGGCGCCCGGGCCGACGACATCCAGACCGCCACCAATCCGGACCTGATCAGCAGACCGTAAATCAACAACGCCGCCACCGCGATGCCGCCCAGGATCACCGGCAGGTTGTAGGATTCGCGGATGTTGGCGACGACCTCCGTCGTGTAGACCAGATAGTCCACGGCGATGAAGTTGAACCGCACCGAGAACTCATCCCAAAACGTCCACTCCGCCACCGCGATGAACAACAGTCCGGCGGTGATGCCCAACCCCGCCACGTGCATCAACACCCGGCCCCGGCGGCGTTCAAACCAACCGGCGGGCAGCAGCGTCAGGACCAGCGTGAGGGGCATGGCAAACAACCCGGCCGTCACCACATCAAATATCAGTCCCCAGAAAAAGGACGCGGCCAAACTGGCGTTCCACGCCGCCTCGCCCGCACACTCGATCAGCAAGGCCACGCGCATCAGCAGCGAGAGCGCCATAAACAGCAGGACAAACAAAACCACACCACCCAACCGGGTGGCGACGAGACGATGCAGCTGACGAAAATTGTTCATGGGCAAAGGCGCGGTCCGCGAAAGTCCGGGACGATTTTTGGGGCCCCAGCGTCTGCGAAACCGTTTCCAAAGCAAGTCATGACGCCACGATTCGGCAGCCCCGTCCGTCAGGTCGCGCATCGCCATGCCGCTGGCCAACCGAAAAGCACCGCCATCCGGCCACGGTCAAAACCGTTGTGCCCAAATTGGTTGCGCCGGCCGCCGGCACGTCGGACTTGCGGGTGCACATCGTCCGGCCGGCCATCCGGACAGTTTTTGCGTGCGCCACCCGCGCGGTTGGTGCGGAATAGGCCGCGCCATGCCCGAACCGACCTTCACCTTCATCTGCGGCGCCGACGACTTTCTCGTCGACCGGCTCGGCAAGGAGCGCTTCGCCGCGCTCGCCCGCGAGGTGGAGGATGAGTTTTCCCGCGAAATCCTCAGCGGGTTCGCCAACAACGTCGGCGAGGTCGAGGCCGCCATCAACCGGTTTCGCGACAGCGTGCAGACCGTTTCCATGTTCGGCGGCAAACGCGTCGTCTGGCTCAAGGACGTGAACTTTCTCGCCGACACCGTCACCGGCCGCGCCGACGGTACGCTCAAGCTCGTCGAGGATCTGCAGCAGCTGCTCGCCGCGCTCAATCCCTCCGACACCGCCGTGCTCATCACCGCCGCGCCGGTGGACCGCCGCCGCTCGTTCCCCAAGTGGTGCGAGAAAAACGCCGACTTCACCCTCGTCGGCGGCGACGATGGCGATGCCCTTGAGGGCGTCGTGCTGGCCGAGGCCCGCAGCCTCGGCGTCACCCTCACGCCCGACGCCGTGCGGCTGCTCCTCGCCAAGATCGGCGGCAACACCCGGTTGCTCGTCGAGGAGGTCCGCAAGCTCGCCACCTTCGTGGACGAGGGCGCGGCCATCGAGGAAGCCCACGTGGCCGAACTCTCGCCCAACGCCGCCGAGGGCGATTTTTTCGAGACCGCCGAAGCGTTCTTCAGCGGCGACCTGCGCTGGACGCTCGCCGCCCTGCAGCGCCACTTCTTCGCCGGGGGCGATTCGCGGCCGGTGATCAGCGCCCTGCAAAACCGCAACCGCATCCTCATCCAGGTGCGCGCCCTGACCGATGCCGGCCTGGTGCGGGTCGGTCCGCGCGGACTCAACGGCCTGCCGCAGGCCGCCGAGGTTTACGCCGGAAAATTCGGCGAGGCCACCGGCGAGAAAAGCTCGTTCAATCTCTTCAGCCAAAACGCCTGGTATGTCGGCAAACTCGCCGGCAGCGCCAAGCTGCCCACCCTGCGCCGGTTGATCGACAATCAGCAGGAGTTCATCCGCGCGTTTGAGGAACTGATCACCCGGCCCCGCGAACAGGAGGAGGTCCTGCGCGAGATGGTCACCCGGTGTCTCTCGACCGCCGCGTGATGATGTAGGGCGGGGTCGCCTGACCCCGCCATGAATGCCAGCATGCACTTGGATCGGCGGGATCAGGCGATCCCGCCCTACAACCAATCGCATGACAATCGCCGGCCTTGCGCCCGGACGGGGCATCGGCTGCATTGGTCGCCCGATGTCCTCCCTCCCCACCCAGTTCGACGGCGTGACCGTCCATACCAAGGCCAACATCTATTTCGACGGCAACGTCGTGAGCCACACCGTGCTGTTGCCCGGCGGCGCCAAAAAGACCCTCGGCCTCATCCGGCCCGGCGAATATCATTTTTCCACCGCCGCCGCCGAGCGCATGGAAATCGTCGCCGGCACCTGCCGCGTGACGCTTGACGGTTCCACCGCCACCCAAACCCACGCCGCCGGCACGGCCTTCGAGGTCCCCGCCAATTCCGGCTTCACCATCGCTGTGGCCGACGGCCTCTGCGAATACATCTGCTCCTTCCTCTGAGCCCGCTGTAGCCGGCCTCGATGAGGCCGGACCGGGGTCATCGCCCCCGGCTACAAAAACTGACCCGCCTTTGCCATTGGCAACCGCCCGCGCGGTTGCTTGGCTGTCCCGCCTGCCGTGAACGAAACCTCGCCCATCACCAACGTCCTCGCCGAGCGCTACGCCTCGCCCGCCATCAAGGCCATCTGGTCGCCCACCGGCCGCGTGGCTCTGGAACGCGATTTCTGGATCGCCGTCATGAAAGCCCAGCGCGACCTCGGCGTGCCGATCCCCGCCGAGGCGATCAAGGACTACGAGAAAGTGAAGGCCAAGATCGACCTCGCCTCCATCGACGCCCGCGAACGCGTGACCCTGCACGACGTGAAGGCGCGCATCGAGGAGTTTTCCGATCTCGCCCAGCGCCAGTTCATCCACCTCGGGCTCACCAGCCGCGATCTGACCGAAAACGTCGAGCAGCTGCAGATTCACCGTTCGCTCAAGGTCGTGCAGTTCAAGGCCGCCGCCGCGCTGCTCGCCCTCGCCGACCAATCCGCGGCCCACCGCGACCTGATGATCACCGGTCGCACGCACAACGTGCCCGCTCAGCCCACCACGCTCGGCAAGCGCCTCGCGATGTTCGGCCAGGAACTGCAGATTGCCTTCGCCCGCCTCGGCGAACTCATCGAACGCTATCCCGTGCGCGGCCTGAAGGGCGCCGTCGGCACCCAGCTCGACCAGCTCACCCTCCTCGGCGGCGACACCGGCAAGGTCGACCAGCTCGAACGCCGCATCCTCAAGCACCTCGGTTTCCGCGCCTCGCTCGCCGCCGTCGGCCAGGTTTATCCGCGCAGCCTCGACTTCGAGGTCGTCACCGCGCTGCACCAGATCGCCGCCGCCGCCGCCAGCTTCGCCACCACGCTCCGCCTCATGGCCGGCCAAGGCCTGCTCACCGAAGGTTTCCAAAAGGGCCAGGTCGGCTCGTCCGCCATGCCGCACAAGATGAACGCCCGCAACTGCGAACGCATCTGCGGCTTCACCACCATTCTCAGTGGTTACGTGACCATGACCGCCGGTCTCGCCGGCCACCAGTGGAACGAAGGCGACGTCTCCTGCTCCGTCGTGCGCCGCGTCGCGCTGCCCGACGCCTTCTACGCCCTCGACGGCCTCATGGAAACCTGGCTCACCGTGCTGCGCCAGATGGACGTTTTCCCCGCCGCCATCGCCGCCGAAAACGAGCGCAACCTGCCCTTCCTCGCCACCACCACCATCCTCATGGAAGCCGTCAAACACGGCGCCGGTCGCGAAACCGCCCACGAGGCCATCAAGGAGCACGCGCTCGCCGCGGCCAAGGCCCTGCGCAGCGGCGGCGACGCCGACCTGCTCGGCCGCCTCGCCGGCGACAAGCGCATCGGCCTCGGCAAACGCACGCTGCAGGGCATCCTCGCCGAAAGCCACCGCTTCGTCGGCGCCGCCCCGCATCAGGTCGATGCCTTCGTCGAGGAAGTGCGCCCGCTCGCCAAACGCCACAAGGGCGCCGCCGACTACCAGCCGGGCCGGTTGCTCTGACGCCGTCAGGGGGGATCGCTCATGACGCGGCGCCCCCGGTTTTGGCATAAAAACCACCCCCGTTTCCTGCGTCGGCGCGCGGTTTGAAAATTGGGTTTGCCAGCCTTGGTCGCGCTGCGCCACCTTCACCCCTCACGTTCTCTTCAATCCTTTTCTCAATACTCTCATGGCTGAACTCGTAGGAAATGTCTTGGTGGGCCAATCCGGCGGCCCCACTTCCGTTATCAACGCCAGCGTGGCGGGCATCGTTGCCGAAGCCCTTAACCACGAATGCGTCGAGGAGATCTACGGTGCGCTCAACGGCGTGCTCGGCATCCTCAACGAGGACTTCATCGACCTCGCCTCCGAGTCGCAGCAGCAGATCCGCGCCCTCAAGCACACGCCCGGCGCCGCCCTCGGCACCTGCCGCTTCAAGCTCAAGAAACAGCAGGATTACGAGCGCGTCCTCGAGGTCTTCAAGGCCCACAACATCCGCTACTTCTTCTACATCGGCGGCAACGATTCGCAGGACACCGCCGACAAGATCTCCAAGCTCGCCGGCGAACAGGGCTACGAACTCCGTGTCATCGGCGTGCCCAAGACCATCGACAACGACCTGCCCGTCACCGACCACTGCCCCGGCTACGGCAGCGTCATCAAGTATCTCGCCACCACCGTGCGCGAAACCGCCTGCGACAGCGAGGCCATGGGCCAGGGCGACCTCGTCACCATCATTGAGGTCATGGGCCGCAGCGCCGGCTGGATCGCCGCCGGCGCCGCCCTCGCCAAACGCCGCGACCACCCGCACGATCCCCCGCACCTCATTCTCCTCCCCGAGGTCTCCTTCAACCAGGAAAAGATCCTCGAGGACATCCGCCGCACCCTCAAGCGCGAGAAGTTCTGCTCCATCGTCGTCGCCGAGGGCCTCGTCGATCCCGATGGCAACTACGTGGCGGCCAACGCCCAGACCGACGCCTTCGGCCACGCCCAGCTCGGCGGCGCCGGTGACGCCCTCGCCGAAATCATCGAGACCAACCTCCCCGGCGTGAAGGTCCGCGTCGCCAAGCCCGGCCTCATGCAGCGCGCCGCCGCCCACGCCGCGTCGAAGACCGACGCCGACGAGGCCTACCTCGCCGGTCAGGCCGCCGTCCGCGCCGCCGTTGACGGCCAGACCGACAAGATGATCACCCTGCTGCGCGGCGACGCCGACCAGTATACCTGCGAGACCGGCCTCGCGCCCCTCGCCGACATCGCCAACGGCATCAAGAAACTCCCCACCGAGTGGATCAACGAGGACGGCGTCAGCATGAACTTCCAGTTCATCCGCTACGCCCAGCCGCTCATCCAGGGCGAAGTGGCCGTTCCTTACGAAAACGGCCTCCCCGTTTTCGCCCGCCTCGACAAGGTCCGCGTCGACAAGCTGCTGTCCGGCTACGACATCGCCTGAGCCCTGGCACCATCATCTCTCACCCAAGGCCGGTCGTTCGCGACCGGCCTTTTTGTTGGGTGCATATCCAAGGTAGGGTCGCGCGGCCCGCGCGACCGCCCCGAATCAAATGCGGGCGAGCCGCCCGCGCTCCCACCCCAAGATTGATTCATCCGCACTCATCCGCGTGATCCGCGAAAAAATCCTTCGCCCTCGCCCCTTCACCGCACCCGCTTCCCATCCACAATAAACGGCTCCGCAAACGCCGCCAACTTCCCGTCCGGCCGGCGCAACGGCTCCGCGGAATACTGCGGCAGATAAACCCGCCGCCAGTGCGGCGTGCGGTTGAAACCGCTGCGGTGCAGCACCGTGCTCGAAAAACACGCGATACTGCCGGCCGGCACGATCACCGGGTCGCCCGGATCGTCGCCGAAATAGCCTTCGAGATCATTCGTCTCCGGATTCTGCCGGTGCGGCACCACCTCGCGCGTGCCGGCCCGGGCATAAGGCAGCAGATACACCGTGCCGTTGGCCTCGGTCACGTCGTCGAGCGTCACCCAGCACGTGATGTAAGGCCGGTGCGGCGTGCCGACGTAGGCCGAATCCTGGTGCCAGCTGAACTTCGCGCCCTTTTCCGGGCCCTTCACCACAAACTGCTCCCAGAACAGATACGCGTTGTCACCCAGCGTTGCGCGGCACACCTGCTCCATCACGTCGCTGTAAATGAACTCCGGCAGCCGCGTGCCTTGGTGGCGGTTGGCGATGAAATAGCGGCTGCCCTTGATGTTGATGCCCTGCTGCGTCACTCCGGCCGCGTCCATCTCGGCATCGTGGGCCTTGATGAAATCGCCGCAGACCTCGCGCATCATGGCGAGATGCTCCGCCGGCACGACACCGGGCAAAACAAAATAGCCCTCGTTTTGAAACTGGCGGCGTTGTGCCGTAGTCACCAACAGGCACGCAGGCTCACTCATGGCAACATGGGGCGTGGCCGTCGCCTCAGGCCCGCACCGGCTCGATCGCGTTGGCCTCGATGACGCCCTTGGCGCGCGGGAAGAGCTTGAACGCCTCGATCAACATCCAGACCTCGAGCAGCAATGTGGCCACGGCAATGCCGACCAGCAGCCACTTGCCCTGGCTCAGCCAGCTGGGCGCGTCCACCCCGCCGATGAACACCTGCCAGATCATCGCCCACATGGGCACGATAAGCATGAAGATCATCGGCAGAATCACGAACCACACCGCGATGCCACGGCGCCACAGGTAGAAGGCAATCACGAGGAAAGAGAGTCCGCCCAGCAACTGGTTGGTCGCACCAAAAAGCGGCCACAGCAGCAGCCCGCCCTTGCCGGCATTGGCCAGGCTCCACTCGTGCCCGGACGGCGGCGAAGCGGCGATCAGACCGGCGAAGAAAATCGCCACGATCGTCGCCCCGTGCTTGCCGCGCAACCACGCCAACAGGTCGAAACTTCCGGCCGCGCGCGGCGCCACGGTCGTGGCCAGTTCCTGAATCACGTAGCGCTGCAAACGGCAGGCGCTGTCGAGCGTGGTGCCGGCAAAGGACGCCACAAACACCCCCATCAACGCCACCGCCACCCCGCCCGGGATGCCGAGCGATTTGAGCAGGTTCGACGAGCCGTCGACAAACGCCGCCACCAGCGGCCCGAGACCGGAAGACCACACGCTGTAGCGCGTCAACCATGCCTCATGGCCGAGCAGCACGGTGCCATCGGCCTTGGCCAGCCCCAGCCCCAGCCCGGCCGCGCAGGCGAGAATCACCAGCACCGCCAGAAAGCCTTCGGTCAGCATGCCGCCGTAGCCCACGAAACGCGCGTCGCGTTCGTTGCTGAGCTGCTTGCTGCTGGTGCCGCTGCTCACGAGGCAGTGGAAGCCGCTGATCGCGCCGCAGGCAATGGTGATGAAAAGAAACGGGAAAATCAGCGGCGCCCCGGCGGGATTCCAGTTCACCATCGGCGCCGCCAACTCAAGCGCCGGCCGCGTGCCGTCCGCCAGCGGCGCCCCGCCGACAAAAGCCGCCACCACCAGACCGAGCACGAGCAGGCCCATCACGGAGATGAGCTGCAGCGAATTGATGTAGTCGCGCGGTTGCAGCAGGCCCCAGACCGGCAGCACCGAGGCGATATAGGAATAAATCAGCAGCAGCACCACCCAGGTCCAGGCGCTCCACTCCGCCATCGTGTTGTTGATGGTGTGCAGCCAACCCGTGTCACCGTAGATCACGGACAGATACATCAAAACCAGTGCCAGCAACGAGGGCAGCAGCAGATGCACCCCGCGACGGTGCAGCCAGTAGCCGATCGTGACCGCGATCGGGATCTGGATCGTACACGGGAAGATCGCCGACGGGAATTGCTTGAACACCGATGCGATCACCAAACCGAAGATCGCCAGCACGATCGTCAGCGCGAGAAAGAGCACCAGCAGGAACAACAGCCGCACGCGCCGGTTGAGCAACCGGCCCGCCACGTCGCCCACTGTCTGACCGTTGTTGCGCAACGAGACGACCAGTGCGCCGAAGTCGTGCACCGCCCCGATGAAGATCGAGCCCAGCACCACCCACAGCAGCGCCGGCAGCCAGCCCCACATGATGCCGATGGCCGGCCCGACGATCGGCCCCGTGCCCGCAATCGAGGCGAAGTGGTGCCCGAAAACCACACCGCGGGCGGTCGGCACATAATCGACGCCGTCGTTGAATTTTTGCGACGGACAGACATGGCCGGCGGTCAGGCGGAAAATTTTCCGGCCCAGCCAGCGACCATAGGTGTGATAGGCGACGATGAAGCCAAGGCCGCTCAACAGCGCGATCAGAAGGGTTTGCATGCGAAAATCGGGGTCGTGAACGATGCCGCAAGGGACGCGGCAATCAGGCGCTGGTTGTAAGGCTGTCGCCCCGTCACGCAACGGTTATCTGTGTCCTTGCCCGCGGGTTGGCCAGGCGTCGCCACCGCAAGTCGTTTTGCCCCGGGCGCGATTTGCCGTTTGGCATGCGGCAGATTTTCCACCACCCCATCATCCATGATCAGACTCGGCATCATCGGCGCCGGCAATCGCATCTGCAACATCGTGCAAGGCCTCCAGGCCCACGATCCCGAGTGCCGCGTCACCGGCGTGGTCGATCCCGACGAATCCGGCGCCCGCGCCCGTCTGCCCGCGGCCGACCGCACCGACGCCCGGTTCTTCCCCACCGTCTCCTCCCTGCTGCGTCGCGGCCGGCCCGATGCCCTGCTCATCGGCACCCGCTGCAACCTGCACGCACCCTATGCTGCCGCCGTGGCCCAGGCCGGCCTGCCACTGTTCTTGGAAAAACCCATCGCCACTTCGCTGCGCCAGGCCCGTGCTTTGGAAAAGGCGTGGCAAAACGCACGCGCCGAGGTCGTGGTCAGTTTTCCGCTGCGGGTCAGCCAACTCTGCGTCGAGGCCAAGCGCCGCATCGACGCCGGTGCGATCGGCCGGGCCGAACATTTTCTCGGCATCAATTACGTGCCCTACGGCCACGTGTATTTCGACCGCTGGTATCGCGACCACCGCATCACGCAGGGTCTGTTTTTGCAGAAGGCCACGCATGACTTCGACTACCTCGCGTATCTCGCCGGCGCGCCAATCGTGCGCGTCGCCGCCATGAAGGCCTGCGGCCGCGTGCATCGCGACCAATCGCTCGAACCGCCCGGCGGCGATCCCGACGCGGCGTATTACCCGTCCATCGGCACGCCCGAAACCGGCATGAACGAAGATGCCTCCAGCGCGTTGCTCGAGTTCGCCAACGGTGCGCAGGGCGTTTACACTCAGGTGTTCTACACGCGCAACTCCGCCGCCGCCCGCGGGGCCACCGTTTCCGGCCTGCGCGGCACCCTGCGCTTCGACTGGTATGCCAACGACCTGCGCGTCGTGCCCCACGCCCCAGACACGCAGCCCGAGGTCTTCTCCCCGCCCGAGGGCTTGGAACACTTCGGCGGCGACGCCAAACTCGTCGCCAATTTCAGTGACGTCATCCGCGGCCGCGCCAAATCGGCCACGCCGCTGCGCGCCGGTCTCGAAAGCGTCTACGCCTGCCTCGCCGCCAAACGCAGCGCCGAAACCGGTCGTTTCGTCAACGTGCAGCCCGTCACGGAAGTCTGATCTCCTGAGAAGGTGGCGCGCGTTGCCCTCAACACGCGATGGCCCAGCGCCGTAGGGGCGCGCCTCGTGCGCGCCCGCGAACCCAATGAAAGTAACCTAATAGGTTCTTTCGTTGCATGACACCGGCCCATTGTGCTGGCGGAATCTGCCAGATCGCGGCTAGTGTGCACGGCTCATGCCGGGGCAACATTTTCAAACCGACATCGCCATCATCGGCGGCGGCGTGGGCGGCTGTGCCGCCGCGCTCGCCGCGCTCGAATCCGGCGCCAAGGTCATCCTCACCGAGGAAACCGCGTGGATCGGCGGCCAACTCACGTCGCAGGCTGTGCCGCCCGACGAACACGGCTGGATCGAGCGCTTCGGCCGCACCGCCAGCTATGCGCGTTTTCGCGAGTCCGTGCGTGAGCATTACCGCACCCATTGTCCGTTGCGACCCGAAGCCCGCGCCCATCCGCGGCTCAATCCCGGCAACGGCTGGGTGTCGCCGCTCTGCCACGAACCCAAGGTCGCGCTCGTCGTGCTCAAGGCGATGCTCGCGCCGCATCGGGCCAACGGCCGTTTGCTCGTGCTCACGCAACACGTGCCCGTCGCCGTCGAAAAAGACGGCACCGACCGGCTCGCCGCCGTGCAATTAACCGCGACGGCATCGGGCGCCACCGTGCGCATCACGGCGGCGATGTTTCTCGACGCCACCGAACTCGGCGACCTGCTGATGCTCAGCGCCACCGAATCGGTCACCGGGCGTGAATCGCGCGACCAAACCGGTGAACCCAACGCCGCCGACGCTCCGCAGCCGGCCAATTGCCAAGCCTTCTCGTGGTGCTTTGCGCTGGAGTATCTCGACGACGCCGATCCCGTCGGTCCGCCGCCGCGCGATTACGATTACTGGCGCAACTATCGTGCCCCGCTGACTCCGCCGTGGCCCGGCCCCTGGCTCGGCTGGAGCGGACTCAACCCGCGCACTATGGAGCCGATGACCTACCGGTTCGCACCTCACCGCGAAAAGCTCGGCCTGTTTTCCGGCCTCTGGACTTTTCGCCGCATCCTCGATCGCGACCTGTTCGCCCCCGGCGCCTACACGAGCGACGTCGTAATGGTCAACTGGCCGATGATCGACTACCTCGGCGGCGACCTCGTCACCACGCCGCCGGAGGAACGGGGAAAACTGTATGCCGATGCGAAACAACTGAGCCTGTCGGTCTTCCACTGGTTGCAAACCGAGGCGCCCAACCCCGACGGCGGCACCGGCTGGCCGGGCCTGCGCCTGCGCCCCGACATTCTCGGCACGGTCGACGGACTCGCGATGGCACCCTACATTCGCGAGTCCCGCCGCATCCGGGCCCTGACCACGATTCGTGAGCAGGATGTGTCCGCCGCCCACCTGCCCGCCGGGGCCGATCGCGCCCGCGAATACGAGGACAGCGTCGGCGTCGGTTATTATCGCATCGACCTGCACCCGTCCTGCGGCGGCGACAACTACCTCGACGTGCCGTCGCTGCCGTTTCAAATCCCTCTCGGCGCCCTGATTCCGGTACGAATGCAGAACCTGCTGCCGGCGTGCAAAAACATCGGCACGACTCATATCACCAACGGCTGTTACCGGCTGCATCCCGTCGAATGGAACATCGGCGAGGCCGCCGGCGCGCTCGCCGCCCTTTGCCTGCGCGACTCACTCACACCCCGGGCCGTGCACGCCGACACCGACCGCCGCACCCATTTCCAAACCCTGCTCCGCGCCCGCGGCGTCGAACTGACCTGGCCCGAACAACACCTCGACCCCGCCGAAGGTGACCCGCACGCGCATGTGATGCACTTGGCTGAACGACCACTCAAGTTTCAGGACGCGAATCCTGCCACCGCCAGAAATAAAAGCACCCAAGGGAAATAAGCATGATCACGATAAGAACATCAAATGCCGAGAACGGCATGGATGCTCCGGACATCGTCGAAAGAAAGTTCGCCAACATGGCGATGAGTGCGCCTGAGAACAGGCCGATTTTGCAGGCCTTCAGCTTCAACTGTTCGACCCTCTCGTCGTTGATTGTCTCTCGTGCACAAAACAACATGACGAGCGCACCAGAGATCAATACTGAAGCTGTCGTCCAGTTGAACTGCGCTGGCGGCTGGCCTATCACCAGAATGATTAAAGCTATCAGAACCTGCAACAGGGCAAAGCCTTTCAATAATTTATTGGCCAGTGTTGTTGAGTGCATGAGAAGTATGAGAGAGCGAATGTAGATTAGATATCTTCAGCTAGAAAAATTTCCTCGATCGGCTTCTTGAACAGTTTGGCGAGCTTGAAGGCGAGCGGCAGACTGGGATCGTATTTGCCGGTCTCGATCGCATTGACGGTCTGGCGCGACACCCCGAGCTCGTCCGCCAAGGCGCCCTGCGACCAATTGTGCGCGGCCCGCAATTCCCGGAGCTGGTTTTTCATTGGTAGCGGCGATTGGCCATGAACCCGCCGAGCAGCAGAAGCAGGAACATGACGACAGCGGTCCCCGGCAGCCCCAGTCCCGGTTGAAACAGCATCGTGAGCAGGCGGTTTTCGTGCAGGACGTTGACCGCTGTGGTGGCAAATAGGGTTCCGATGGCCGCAAAGAGCCACGCCTCCATCTGGATGCGGCGCTGCAATTCGTCCATGGCCCGAATCGCCCTGAGCACAGTGCGCACGTAAAGAAACAGCGGCGCGAATGGCGATAGCGCGAGCAGCCATTTCAAGACCGGACCGCCCTCGGCAGACTTTTCCAGCAGGACATGACTGTAGACGGTCACGGCTCCGGCCACGACGAACCAGAAACTTTGCAAGAGGTCCTTTTTAAGAGAATATAGGTCGCGAGAGGTGACGGCGATTTTCATGGGTTATTAATTTATTGGTAACGGCGCGTGGCGATTGAGATGCCGAAGCACCACAGGGAAAGCATGGCCAGATAGGTGCCGCTCATTTCCAAGCCATGCGGATATTTCTCCCAGATGATGCCGTTGGCGTTGAGCACATTGATGATGGCGCTCACGACCACCGTGCCGACGGCAGCGAACAACTACGCCTCGAATTGGATCCGCCGCTGCAGTTCATCCATGCGACGGAGTAACTTCAGCCCGTTGCGCAGGTAAAGCAGTCCGGGCAATATCGGGAGCAGCGTCACCGCAACCTTCACCCCCGGAGCCCAATCCGGGTTCTCGCGCACAAGATACAGCGTAATGAGATACGTAACGGTCGCCACGGCCAACCACACATTGAATTTGAATTCCTTGCGAAATGAACGCTGAACTTTCGCAACTTCCTCGGGAGCGGTAACAGATGTTTCTTTCATGCCACCACCTGTAAAGGATGCTTGTCATGTGTCAAGCTAACTTTACACATTTATTTTCTGCCTGCAGCCGGTTGGCACGAAACTCAATTCAACCGGTAAACCCGGTTCGCATTGCCTGACGCGATGGCCGCCTGTTCGTGGTCGCGCAAACCATCCCATTCTTATAACAAAAAACTGACAATCAACCGTGCCGTTCTATCGATCACCCTTTTCAGCTTGGATCATAGCGATCGCCTGCTCAACCACATCGTCACGTCCGGCCTTTATCGCAACAATAGTTCGAGCCACCGGGATGTCCGGTTGGTAGCCGTGCAGGTATAGTTGACTCCCATCATGCTTGGTCACGCGCATCCCGGTCCACATCAGCGTGCCACCACCTGGGAGAGGCAGGAAATTGGCGTTACCATTGCAGCCTGCCGTCGGCTCGCCCACGATCTTCGCCAGCCGGTAGTGGTCGATGATCGCCATGCAGGTTTCGCCATAGCTTACGACACCTGGAGTGGTGATGAAGGCAACCTTGCCGGCGAAGCGCGGCAACTTCGGTTTTAGCGGCCAGCTTCCATCCCACCAAGTCCAACCTTCCCGGTCCGGGAGCACGATCTGCGGCACCAAGAAGGGCGCGGAACGAACCTCGGTCTCGGTGAGATGGGGAATCACATCGGTCACCACCGAGATCGGCGGGCCGCTGAGCGGGCGCCGGCGGCCATCCCAACGCCAATCAAAGATTACACCCTTCGCCTGCGCCAAGTCGTCGAGACGCGCCGCGTAATCGGTCTTGGTGCAGGTCACGAGATTGACGTAAAAGATCCCCGGGGCGACCTCCGCCAGTGAAGGCAGCTCAAACTCCGGCATTGCGTTGAAGAAATATCCGCGCTGGTCGGTTTCGAGGGTCACGGGGACCGTCACCTGCATGCCGTCACGCAACACGAGCACTTCAAAGGTCGTGCCGACAGGCCCCTGCCCGAAGCGGTTCAATGCCCGAAAACGCCGCAGGTGAGGCGATCCCGCGACGAGTTCCTCGCGTGCGGCAAGCACCTCATGTGCTGGGATGCCGCCGACAGACAAGATTACATCGCCCTTCAAGAAGCCCGACGGTTCACGCACAGCGGTGACGCTCACCTCATTATCGACCATTGTCACGCGGATGGGCAAACCTCCGGTGGTATCAGCATGCTCATGAACCGGCGCGCGCTGCGCGTTCATTTCGGTGTAGTACACGCCATGTCCGTCCTGCAATCGCGCCACCAGCCGGCACAGGCCATCACGGTAATCGTCCGGCGTCTCCGCCTCGATCGCAGCCCGCAGCGCCGGTCGCAGCTGATCCGTCCAGTCGATACCGGTCTCGGCATGGTACGGAAAAAAATGCTGCATGACATTCCAGAGAACTACGACACCGGCTACGCGCACTGCCGGATCATTAAGGTCGCCTTGGACATACTCGACCAAGGCAAGCCGCTCCTTGAGTGCAGCGAATTCCGTATCCAAGGCTTCGGTGGTTCGGTTCTCTTGATCCACAGGCAGGGCGAGAAGAATGCGGGCCTCAAGGTCGTACCCCAACGCCTTGATCAGCACCGGAGCGGCGATTGGCGAACCTTCGAACAGCGGCTTACGCTCCTCGCTTTCGTCTCCGCTGATCACGCGCCGACTTATATAGGGCGATGGCCGGCTCACGAGCTTCACGCCACGGTGCTGCCAATAGGTGACCCGACCGCTCAGCTCCGGCAATTCCCCTGGCCACTTAACTTCGGCGGAGCCAGCCCGGCGCAAGCCAAGGGTCGGCGCGACCGGTCGGAAAACCCTGTCCAGGACTGGCAGCAATCCGCCGGACTCGTGAGCTTGTAGTACTTCGGACGCACCAAGCACAGCCAAACGATCCCAGTCCACCTCGGCGCATTCATCGCTGGGCTGAAACCAGCGCACATAACCATAAAGCCGCGCATACGCCGCCAGTCGCTCCACTGTGGCCGCATCCGCTGGTGATATATCCGCCCTGACCAGCAGACCCGAACCTGACACCATAATCCATACTAGCAGAACGGTTTGGGGAAAACGCATCCGGTCTGTGACTGAACTTGATACAGGATGTTCCTACAAGGACGTACTAATTCAACCGGTAAACCCGGTTCGCATTGCCTGACGCGATGGCCGCCTGTTCGTGGTCACGCAGTTCGCCCAGCAAATCCGCCGTCGTTTGCAGCCACGCGCTCATGTCGGCCGCCACCGGCCAGTCGCTGCCCCAGAGCATCCGCTCGGGATAAAAACATTCGAGGCAGTGCTCAAAAACCGGCCGCACCTGCGGGGTGAGCGGTTGCGTCGGATCCGCCAGGCTGCCGAGGCCGGAAAACTTGCACACCACGTTGGGCCGGGCCGCGAGTTCGGTGATGCCGGTGCGCCAGGCCGCCAAATCACCGCCGGCCACATCGGGCGCTCCGGCATGATCGAGCACGAACTGCGTTTGCGGACACACCGACACCAACGCGGCGACCAAGGGCAGTTGTCGCGGCCGGATGCACAGATCGAAAGTCAGCCCGGTCTCGGGCAGGCGGCGCAGGTTCTCCGCCAGCAACGGCGAGGCCAGCACCTCGTCCGGTTGCGTATGCAGCACGCGGCGCAACCCGCGCACCCGGGCGAGGCCGTTGCATTCCGCCAACTGGGCCGCAAATCCTTCCAACTCCGGTCGCGCCCCGGCGATGACCCCGACCAGCGCCGGCGTCGCGCGATCACGGTTCGCCAACCGCCCGAACAGCTCCGCCTCGGTGGCCTGCTGATCCACGGGCACATCGGCTTCCATGAAGAGCAACGCCTCGACGCGCAGCCCCGCCGGGTGATTGGCCACCGCCCGCCGGTAAGCGTCGAGCGAATGCGTTTTGCCTTCCAGTCCCGCCAAACCGGCGCACCAGTCGTAGGTAAAATACTCCGGGTGCAACAGATGCACGTGCGTGTCGATGAGATCCATGCGCCCACGAAACTGCGCGTTTAACCCGAAAAACACACGGAGATTCTCCGGCTTCGAACCGCAAAACCTGCACCCAGCCCGCGCGGACCGTCTTTTCAGTCAGACTGGATACCATCCGCCTGTAATGCCCCACACGCACAGCAGTCCACCCGCCGGACGCCCAACCGAAACCAAGCGAGTGTCACGCAATACGTGACACTCGCGATTCGCGTGCAACGCGGTGTTTGCGGTTTTAGGGAAGGGCAGCCGGGCGCAGGCTTCCGTGACGGAGATTTGGTGAGCAGAATCATGCGCAAGGTTGTGCGTCTCGTCGGGGTCGGCCGCGAGATCGTGGAGTTCATCGTGATCCGCGCCATCGGCCGTCTGCAGAGCTCGCGGTTGGCGGCCGAAGTTTGGCGGCAGCGGCAGCTTCTTGCGGATAGAAATCCCCGACCCCCCATTGCTGCGGCAGCGGGTGATGAGGCCGCTAAAGCCGGGCGGGATGCAGAACGGCCGTGCACGTGCCCCGGCCTGTTCGCGGCAACTCAACCCACAGTTGCAGACCTTCGCCACCTGGCTCGCCGCCAACAAAGAGCGGATTCCGATCCAGTAATCCTTTTGCGCAGGCCCGGTAATAATGGCGTCGATTCTGTCCGTGCGGCGTGGACAGGCACACCCCGCAGGTTCACGCTGCGGGACACTCATCGTCATTCGCCCGTGAACGCCACCCTCGCCGCCCCGACCACCGCCGATTTCCAAACGCTCTCCGCCCGCCTGAGCGGCGAGCTGCACCACGACGTCACGCTGCGCAAACTCTACGCGACCGACGCCTCGGAATACCAGGAACTGCCCGTGGCCGTCGCATTGCCGCGCACCGAGAACGACGTGCGCGAGCTGATCCGGTTCGCCAACGAGCATCGCATCGGCCTGATCCCGCGCGCCGCGGGCACCTCGCTGGCCGGGCAGGTCGTGGGCCACGGCATCGTCGTCGACCTCGGCCGGCACCTCAACCGCATACTGAACCTCGACGTCGCGACCCGCCGCGTGCGCGTGCAGACCGGCGTGGTGCGCAACGAGCTCAACCTGTATCTCCAGCCGCACGGCCTGCTCTTCGGCCCGGAAACCTCCACCGCCAACCGCGCGCAGATGGGCGGCATGGTCGGCAACAACTCCTGCGGTTCCAACTCCATCGTTTACGGCAGCACGCGCGACCACCTCGTGTCCACCCGTGGCTTCCTCAGCGACGGCTCCGAGGTCACCTTCGGCCCGCTGACCGCGGACGAGTTCGCGGCCAAGTGCGACGGTCCCGACTCACTGGAGACGCGCATCTACCGCGGCATCCGTGACCTGCTCGACGATGCCGCCAAACGCCGGGCCATCCACGACAACTTTCCCAAGCCCGAGGTCACGCGCCGCAACACCGGTTACGCGCTCGACCAGCTGCTCGACAACGCGGTGTTCGACCCGAACTCCGACCGGCCCTTCAACCTCTGCCGGCTGCTCGCGGGCTCCGAGGGCACGTTGTTCATCGGGGTCGAGTTTGAATTCAACTGCGAACCCCTGCCGCCGCCGAGCACGCTGATGTGCGCGCATTTCGCCAACGTGCAGGAATCGTTGCAGGCCACGCTCATTGCCATGGCGCACCGGCCCTTCGGCTGCGAGCTAATCGACCGCCACATCCTCGAATGCACCAAGGCCAATCTCGAACAGGCCAAGAACCGCTTCTTCGTCGAAGGTGATCCCGGCGCGGTGCTGGTCATCGAGCTGCGGCATGACGACGACGCGCACGTCGCCTCAGAACTGGCCGCCATCGAGGCCGAGTGCCGCGCCGTCGGGCTCGGTTATGCGTTTCCCGTGCTGCACGGCGAAGATTGCAACAAGGTCTGGGAACTGCGCCGCGCCGGCCAGGGCTTGGTCAACAACGTCAAGGGCCCGGCCAAGCCGCGCGAGATCGTCGAGGACACCGCCGTGGCCGTGGCCGACCTGCCGGCCTACATCGCGGAGTTCGACCAACTGCTCAAAACCAAGTACGGCATCGACTGCATCTACTACGCCCACGCCGGCGCCGGCGAACTGCACACCCGTCCGCTCTTCAACCTCAAAACCCCGGAGGGACTGAAGATGTTCCGTGATGTGGCCACCGACATCGCCGCCCTGGTCAAGAAATACCGCGGTTCGCTCTCCGGCGAACACGGCGACGGCCGCCTGCGCGGCGAGTTCATCCCCTTCATGGTCGGCGACGCCTGCTACGCGCTGATGCGGCGGGTGAAGGAGCTCTTCGATCCGCACCACCTGTTCAATCCGGCCAAGATCATCGACACCCCGCCGATGGACACCTCGCTGCGGCACACTCCCGGCCACGCCGTGCCGGAGTATGAGACGCTGTTTGACTTTTCGGAGAGCGACGGCGTTCTGGCCGCGACGGAAAAATGCACCGGCGTCGGTGAGTGTCGCAAATCGCACCTGATGGGCGGCACCATGTGTCCCAGCTACATGGCCACGCACGACGAGCAGCACACCACCCGCGCCCGGGCCAACATCCTGCGCCACCTGCTCACCCACCCGCACGATGCCCAGAACCCGTGGGACAGCGAGGAAGCCAAGGCCGTCATGGACCTCTGCCTCTCCTGCAAGGGTTGCAAATCCGAGTGCCCCTCCAGCGTCGACATCGCGCGGCTCAAGGCCGAGTGGCAGCAGCACTACTACGACGCCAACGGCGTGCCGCTGCGCTCGCGGCTCGTGGCCGGATTCTCCCGGTCCATGCAACTGGCCGCGCTCGTTCCGTCGGTTTACAACTGGATCATCCGCGCACCGGTCCTGTCGGCCGCGATCAAGCGGTTCGCGCGCTTCGCGCCGCAGCGCAGCCTGCCGCCGTTGCACCCCACCACGCTCGCCAGGTGGCACGCGCGCCACGCCAATCCGCCCACACTCGATTACCCCAACGGCCGCGTTTACCTCTTCTGCGACGAGTTCACCAACTACAACGACACCGACGTCGGCATCAAGGCGGTCGAACTGCTCAACCGGCTCGGCTACGAGGTCGTCATCCCGCGGCACGCCGACAGCGGCCGCGCGCATTTTTCCAAGGGTCTCGTGCGCTCCGCGCGCAAGTTTGCCATCCGCAACGTCGAACTGCTGCGCGACATCATCACCGCGGAAACCCCGCTCATCGGCATCGAGCCCTCGGCCTTGCTCGGCTTCCGCGACGAATACCCCGACCTCGTCCCCGCGGAGCTGAAACCCGCCGCGCGTAAACTCGCCCAACACGCCCTGCTGATCGACGAGTTCATCGCCCGCGAGATCGACGCCGGTCGCATCCGCCGCGAGGCCTTCGACACCCAATCACGCGCGATCAAACTCCACGGCCACTGTCACCAGAAGGCGCTCGCCTCGCTCACCCCCACCGTGCGCATGCTCGAACTGCCCGCCGGCCATCGCGTGCAGGTCATCCCCTCGGGCTGCTGCGGCATGGCCGGCTCCTTCGGCTACGAAGCCGAGCACTACGCGGTTTCGCAGCAGGTCGGCGAACTCGTGCTCCTGCCCACCGTGCGCAGCGCCCCGGCCGACACCCTCATCGCCGCCCCCGGCACCAGCTGCCGCCACCAGATCAAGGACGCCACCCGCCGCCGCGCCCTCCACCCCGTCGAAATCCTCCACGCCGCGCTGAAATAGCCGCACAGGGTTGACAGGGTGCGACCCGGCGAAAGAGTAACCGCACGGTTACTCCCCATGGCAGCGCCTGCCTCCACCCCCGTCCGGCCCAACTTGGTCGCGCGCATCACCGACGGGCAACCCGTCTTCATGACCGGTTGCTACAGCGGCCCGGTCGTCTGCCTCGGACACCTTCGCGACGATTGGCGCCAAATTTCGCCCCGCCCCGGCACCCGCGACTGAACCATCCTTTCCCCATGGCTGCATCCCCCATTGTCACCATCATCGGCAGCGGCGCCGTGCGGGCGCATCCCACCCGCGGCGGCGCCTCGTTTCTCGTGCAGCACGCCGGGCGCAACCTGCTCCACTACTGCAAACGCGAGCAGCGGTTCTACTACTTCCGCCAGCGCCGGTCCGCCTGACGCGACCCGCGCGTTTCCAAACCAAAACAGTGGCCCTGGTGCTCAGACCATGGGTGGACGCGCAGGTCCCGCTGCGCGCCGGGCCTGATGAGCCGGCAGAGGGACCTGCCTGCCCACCCTCAAACGCAGACCAAAGTCTGATTCTTAGGCAACGCAGGCAGCAAACGCGACCCCCGCCATTACGCCACAGCCCGATGATTTTCACGCTGGGGCAATTCCGCTCTGGTCCGCGGCGGCCATCTGCGCTACACGATGCGCCCATGTTCGAGCTTACCGGCACCATCAAAAAGATCTTCGACGAGCAAACCTTCGGCAGCGGCTTCAACAAGCGCGAGTTCGTGCTCACCACCGATGCGGACCGCTTTCCGCAGGACATCAAGTTCGAGACGGTCAAGGACCGCACCGCCCTGCTCAATCCGCTGAAGGAAGGCGACAAGATCAAAGTCTCCTTCGACATCCGCGGCCGCGAGTGGAAGGAGAATTACTTTGTGAACCTCAACGCGTGGAAAATCGAGACCCTCACGGCCGGTGCGCCCGCGGAGGACGACGGCCCGCCCTTGGGCGAACCTCCGGGCGAAACCATCACGGACGACGAGCCGCCGTTCTGAAGCTGGGCGCGCATTGTAGTCAGTTGCCAACCCACAAAGGTTGAACGTTGATTGGCGGACGATACCAGCGTCCCCAAGCTTATTAACCGTAGGGGCGTGGCTTGACCACGCCCATGCGAAAGTCCGTTTGCGCTCGCGGGCGCGCACGAGGCGCGCCCCTACGCAAGGCAGCCCAGCAGTTCTAAAGCTTCGGACGATTGGTATCAGAAGTCCTGTGGTGGACCGGCACGTCCCTGTGCCGGGCCGCACATCAACTGATCGCAATCAGCTCGACCTCGAAAATCAGCGTCGAGCTGGCGGGAATCGGGCCCTGAGCGCGATTGCCGTAGCCGAGTTCGGCCGGGATGAAGAGTTTCCACTTCGAGCCGACCGCCATCAGCTGCAGCGCCTCGACCCAACCCGGGATCACGCCGTTGACCGGAAACGAAATCGTCTCGCCGCGCTGCACCGAGCTGTCGAACACCGTGCCGTCGATCAAGGTGCCGTGGTAATGCACCTCGACGGTCTGGTCGGCCCGGGGTTTGGCCCCGGCGCCCGCCACCAGCACTTCGTATTGCAGGCCGGATTTGGTGACCGTCACACCGGCGCGCTGGCGGTTTTTCTCCAGAAAAGCCGCCCCTTCCTGCTGCTGTTTGAGCGAACCCTGACTCGCGGCCGCATCCACGCGCCGCTGCGCCTCCTGAAAAGCCGCCTTCAAATCATTCTCGGCCACCCGGGGCTCCGTGCCGTTCAACCCATCGTGCAGACCCGCCAGAAACGCCGCGGTGTCGATCTCGACGCCGCCTTGCCGCGCGATGTTGCTCCCCATGTTGAGGGCAATGCCGTAGCTGATGCGTTGATCGGTGGTTTCGAGTTTGGTTTCGGGAGCAGTGGCCATGACGGAGACGAGGTTGATTGGTCGACAGGCAATCGACCGCGTTGATCGACGCCAAAGAGCGTCCCACCACAGAGACCTCCCGGCCGATTGCAACCCCGGGGTGTCTTTTGCCCGCACTTTGCGGCCCGCAATATCGGGTGACGGTGCTTGCACCCGGGCGGGACCGCCCGCCATGGCCACGGAGAGCAGCCCCGGCGAGGCGGGTCACAGTCGCGCGATCTACCACCAGCCCTTCTTTTCCTTGGTCGCTTCCTTGGCCGGGGTCAGGGCGGCATCAAGCTGCTGCTTGAGCCCGGCGGCGAGCGCCTTGGCCTCGTCCACCTGCTGCCGGAGACTGACGATCGTGGCATTGGCCGTCTGCAACTGGCGTCGGAGGTCGGCCACCTGCGCCGAGGCATCGGCTTGCACCTGCATCATCTGTTCACGCAGCCGGGCCAGATCACCGTTCACCGTCTCCAGTTCGGCCTGCAGATTGTCGGTCCGGGTCATGCTCCCGAGCAACTCCTGCCGCAGTTTGTCCACCGTCGCTACACCGCTTTCGGCCTGGGCCTGCCAGTCGGCCGCGGTGGCCTGCGCTGCCTCGAGTTCCTGCCGGAGACCGTCGGTCGCGGTTTCCGCCTCGTCCAGCAGTGCTTGATGGCGGGCCGTGTCTTCGGTCGCCTGCGTCAGTTGCGCCTGCGTATCCTCATACTCGCCGCGGAGGGCCTTGAGTTGCTGATTGTAGATGACCGAGATCGCCACGATGCCGATGCAAAGCAGCACGATGATAAGGGTGGACGACGCGCTTCTGCGGGTTGGGGGGACTGTCGATTGGTCTGTCATTTCGGGATGGGGTTAACACGGCACCGCAGCGTGCGCCGCCGCAATGTCATCATAATCCATCACCCCACCGGCACAAGACGCAATCCGGACAGCCGACGATCCGGCCCGCGGCCTCACCCGCCCTGCACCAGGCGCACCATGGTTGCGTAATTGGCCAGCGTGGTCGGCGTGATGGTGCGGCCGTAGGGCGCGGCGGAGGGCAGCAGCACAAACCCGCGGCCCGCGCCGGCCGTGCCGTCGCGCAGGGTCTGCGCCACCACCTGCTCGAACCGCGGCGGGACCAGGTTTTCGATATCCGCGATCTCGAGGTTGCCGAACAACACCAGGTCCCGGCCGTAATCGCGTCTCACCTCGGCCAGCGTGATGTCGCCCTGCGGCGGCGGCTCGATCGGGTCGGTCGCCACGGCCCCCATCCTGACGAAATGCGGCAGCAGATGCCGGATGCGGCCATGGCAATGGATGCGCGCGTAGCCGCCGTGCCGCTGGATCAGATCCACCATCGGCCCGGTGTAGCGGACCACGTATTCCTCGAACAACCGCGTCGGCAAAAACGGCTCCGAGGCATATTCCGGACCGTAAATCCGCCACAGCCGGCCGGGAAACTCCCGCGCCACGATTTCCGTCCGCCGGTGCAGCACGCGCGCGAATTTCTCCAACAACCGGTGAAACAACACCGGCTCGGTGAACGCGATCACCACGTAGTCCTCCATGGAGAACAAGGCCGCCGCGAGGCAGAGCGGATCCGGCGTGTCCACCATGATCACCCCGCGGTCGCCCAGTTCGCGGTCTTCCCGCCACAGGTCCGTCACGTCCACCGTCTCGGCCAAGGCTTCGTCGGGAATTTTCAGATACGCCTGCAGATCGGCCACGTCCTTCAGCAGGTGCTCAACCACCCAGACCGTGTTCACTGCGCGGTCGCGGCGCGTCAGCGAGGTGAGCGTGCGGCCGCCCGCGTGCACCGTCGTGCGGGTCCACCTCGAGGCCGCATCCTCCGTTGTGGTGGTGACGAATACGCTTTCCGCCGGCCCGGTCAGCCGCGGTGTGCGCAAGCGGATCAGGTCGGTCTGCGCCTCCGCCAGTTCCAGCAACGGCCGCCAGGACGGGTCGTTGTAGATGTTGAACGGATCCGGGTCGGCGGGATCGATCGCGAAGCCGCCAATTTCGTAAAAGCTGACCGCCGGCCGGTCCACCGGGCGGCCCTGCAAGGTGGCCATCAGTCGTTCGCGCCGGGTCATCGCCTCCGATCAATGCCACCCCCGCGGCCGGCGGGCAACGGCGCAGACCGCGCCCGGCGCCATTATTAGGCGCCGCCACCGGACGGCACGTTCGCCTTATCCACGCCGCCGCGGGCATCGGAAGCGCTTTGACCCCCGCCCGGCCCGGCGCTTGCATGGCGGCCGATTCGCAACGCCCACCCCCCTGATCACAATGCAACGTCATGGCATGGTCCTTGGACTCCAACCCGACAAAGTCGAGGAATACAAAAAACTGCACGCCGCCGTCTGGCCCGACGTGCTGCGCATGATCCGCGACTGCAACATGCGCAACTACTCGATCTACCTGCGCACGCTGGACGACGGCCGGCCCTACCTCTTCGGCTACTTCGAATACATCGGCAACGATTACGCCGCCGACATGGCCCGCATGGCCGCCGATCCGGTCACCCAGCGCTGGTGGTCATTTTGCGAGCCCTGCCAAAAGCCCCTCGCCGACCGCGCCCCGGGCGATTGGTGGAGCCCGATGGAGGAAGTCTTTCACACCGACTGAGCCCCGACCGGCAGGATCAGCTCACCAGTTCGGACGTTTGGCGGAGCGGAAACAGCGGATTTTTGCCGATGCGCCGCAGGGCCTCGACAATCCGGGCCTCGCTGCCCCAGTCGCTCCAGGTGACGCCGTGCAATTCCATCACCACCGACGCATCCGGCATCTGCTGCAGCAGTTCCGTCGAGAAGTTCCGGACCGGCAGCCGTTCGTAGATCGCATGCAGCACATCGTGTTCTGTCGCGGTGCCCAAGTGTGGTTTGAGCCGCTCCAACTCCGCCATGAGGACGGGAAAGCACCGCCGGCCCAGCTGCCACAAAGCCCGCCACTTTGCCACGATCACAAACGTGTTCCACAGCGCCCCGGTTTCCTGCAGCCGCCGTGCCACCGTCACCGCGGGCTTTTCCCAGAAACCGGCGACCGCGCGCACCGGAAATCCATCAACGCTGGCCACGGCTTCTCCGGGCCTGATCCAGCCGTATTCCGTCTCCGGGCTGTCCGGCCGGACGCCGAGCAGAACCAGCCGGTCGGGCAACTGCTGCGCCGCGCGCACCGCCCGGCGAACGGCGGCGGTGAACTTCTCCTCGGGAAAGATGAAATGATCGGAAGGCAGGATCGCCACGGTCGCGTCCGGATCCCTCGCGCCGATGTGGGTCAACGGCAGATAAATCCCCGCCGCCGTGCCGCGGTTGCGCGGTTGTGCAATGATGGTTCCGGTCTCAGGCGCCGTGGGCAGCTCCCAGACAAACGGGCCGTGGTGACTGGCCACGACCAGCATACGGCGACCGACCCCGGCGAGGTCCTTCGCCCGGTCGAGGGTGTGTTGCAGCATCGAACGGCGGCCAACAAAGGTGCAATACTGCTTGGGCCGGTGCGCGCCCCACCAGCGTTCCATCAACGGCCGCAGCCGCTCACCGTCCCCTCCGGACAGCACCACTGACCACACGGCAGGTTCGCGGCCGGAGCGGGCCGGCCAGATCTCGGGCTCCAAGCGCAAATGCCCGTCCCCATCCGCGGCGGAGGCCCCCGGGCGGTCCGGCGCCCCGGGCAAGCTGTGGGGCGCAAAACGGGTGGTCCGCGGGCGGCCGGGTGGCGCGGGCCGGCGTCCGGGGGTGGATGGGGATCGCATCAAGGTGTTCATAAAGCTATCGTTTTCGCCCGCCCCGGCGGATCTGGGCGGGTGGCGGCGGTTGATTGTCGGTTTGGCGCTGACTTCGGCGACGGGTTTCCCCGGCACCTCCGGAGAGGCGCGGCCGGACGTTGCGAACCGCCTCCGGCGATGCCGTCGCGAAGCTCAAATCGCTTTGTCTGGACCTCCCGACAGCATCGGGCGGAAGAGTGCATCTTTTATATTCGGGCGAGAAAAAATACGCGAGCCCAAAGAGGCCCCAAAATGGCCCCTGCCCCATGCACATGCAGACCAAACCGGCAATGGCGCCGGTGCCGCCGCAACCGGCCTCAATCGGATGAGGAATAACGCGGGTCCCCGAGATGACAGGCCACCTGTTGCGTGGCGGAAAGCGGTCGCAGTTCGGGCCGTTCCGTACGGCAGGGCGCGAAGCATTCGGCGCAGCGCGGGTGAAACGCGCAGCCCGGCGGCAGGTTGGACGGATCGGCGACCTCGCCCTCGACCTCGAAACGCATCGGGATGTCCGGGTCGGGTTGCGGCACGGCCGCCAGCAGCGCCTTGGTGTAAGGGTGCTGCGGGCGGGCAAACAGCTCCGCCGTCGGCGCCAGCTCAACCATGCGGCCGGCATAAAGCACGGCCACCCGGTCGCAAAAATGCCGCACCACATCGAGATTGTGCGCCACAAAGACGTAGGTGAGCCCCAACTCCGCCTGCAGGTCCTGCAACAGATTGAGCACCTGCGCCTGCACCGAGACATCCAGCGCCGACACCGCTTCGTCGGCCACCACCAGCGCGGGCCGCATGATCAGTGCGCGCGCAATGCCGATGCGCTGCCGTTGCCCGCCGGAAAACGCGTGCGGGTAACGCTCACGGTGTTCGGGCTTCAGCCCCACCCGCCGCAGAATGTCCACCACGCGGTCCTCCAACTCCCGCCCGCGCGCCAGCCCGTGGATGACGAGCGGCTCCGCGACGATCGCCCCGACCGTCATGCGCGGATTCAGCGAGGCGAACGGATCCTGGAAAATCATCTGCATTTCCTGCCGCAGCGGCGTGAGTTCGCGTTCGGACAACGTGGCCAGATCGACCACCCCGCGCCTGGCCCGGAACAACACCTCGCCGGCGGAAGGCTGCAGCGCGCGCAGGATGCAACGCGCCGCCGTGGTCTTGCCCGAGCCGGATTCGCCCACGATCCCGAGCGTCTCGCCGCGCCGCACGCTGAAACTCACGTCGTCCACCGCGCGCACCTCGCCCGTGCGGCGCCGCACGAAGCCCTGGGAAAAAAGCGGAAACAGTTTCCGCAACCCGCGCACCTCCAGCAGCGTGTCGGGCGCCAACCCGCGATCATCGGTTGCGCTCATGCCTGCACCCCTCCGTTGCCCAGCTCCGGATCACCGGCCCGGACGCAGGCCACGCTGCGTTCCGCCCCATGCGCCTCCAGCGGCGGCGGCGGCCCGACATCACAGCGTCCCGCCTGTGCAAACTCGCAGCGCGGGTGAAACGGGCAACCGGCCGGAATCGCGTGCAGCGAGGGCACGGTGCCCGGAATCGACGCCAGCCGGTCGCGGCCCTGGTTCAACCCCGGCAGCGAACGCAACAGGCCGCGCGTGTAGGGATGCAACGGCGCCCGCAGCACCTGCCGCACCGGACCGTGTTCCACGATGCGGCCGAGATACATGACCGACACCTCGTCCGCCGTCTGCGCCACGACGCCGAGGTCGTGCGTGATCAGCAGCATCGAGCAGCCCAGCTCGCGCTGGAGCGAACGGATCAGCCCGAGGATCTGCGCCTGGATGGTGACATCGAGCGCGGTGGTCGGTTCGTCGGCGATCAGCAGCTCGGGGCGGCAGACCAGCGCCATCGCAATCACCACGCGCTGCCGCATGCCGCCGGACAACTCATGCGGGTATTGGTCGATCCGCCGCTCGGCCGCCGGGATGCCGACCTTCCCCAGCATGTGCACCGCCTGGCGCCGCGCCTCCGCCGGCGTGACCGGCTGATGCAGCAGGATCGCCTCCATGATCTGGTTGCCCACCGTGTGCACGGGCGAGAGCGCCGTCATCGGTTCCTGGAAAATCATCGAGACCAGCCCGCCGCGCACCTGATAGAGTTTCGCGTCATCCTCGCGCAGCGCGGCGATGTCGATCTCGCCGGCGCGTTGCGAACGCAGCCGGATCGAGCCGCCCACAATCCGGCCCGGCGGCTGGATCAGCCGCAACAGCGAATAGCTGGTCACGCTCTTGCCGCAGCCGGACTCGCCCACCAGCGCGAGCGTCCGGCCCCGTGGGATGGCGAACGACACGCCGTCCACCGCCGGCAACGCCGCGCCCTCCTCGTTGAAAAAGTGGGTGCGCAGGTTTTCGACTTCGAGCACGTGGTCGGTCATGGTCATCAGCGGGTGCTGTAGGGATCGGCGGCGTCGCGCAGGCCGTCGCCGAGAAAGTTGAACGACAGGACCGTGAGCACCACGGCCCCGACCGGCATGAGCAGCCACGGGTAGTTGGAAACGGTCTGCACGCTCATGCAGTCCTGCAGCAGCACGCCCCAGCTGACGATGGGCGGCCGCAGGCCGAGACCGAGGAAACTGAGCGCGGTTTCACCGAGGATCATCGCCGGCACGCTCAGCGTCAGCACCACGATGATATGGCTGGTGAACCCGGGCACAAGATGGCGGAACAGCACGCGGGCATGCGAGGCGCCGAGCAGCCGCGCAGCCACGGCGTAATCCTCCTCGCGCAACGAGAGGATCTTGCCGCGCACAACCCGCGCGAGCCCGGTCCAGCCGATGAGGCTCAGCACGACGGTGATCGCAAAATACACCGCCAGCGGCGACCAGTCGGCCGGCAGGATCGCGCCCAGCGCGAGCCACAGCGGCAGGTGCGGAAATGCGTTCACGATCTCGATGCCGCGCTGCACAAAATTATCCACCCGCCCCCCCACGTAGCCCGAGATGCCGCCGATCGTCACGCCCAGCACAAACGTCACGATGATCGCCACAACGCCGACCGAGAGACTGACCCGCGCCCCGAACACCAACCGGCTGAACACATCCTGCCCGAAACGGTCGGTGCCGAGAAAATAGAAGGTCGGGGCAAACCCCGCCGGCGCCGCTTCCGCCGCGTAACTCCGGTCCACGCCGAGCAAGCGGCGCTCGAGCGGCAGCAGGCCCCACAGGCGGTAGGGTTCGCCCTTCGCGAAAAACCGCAGTGGGAAGACGACGGCGGGATCCTCCTGGTAGGTGCGCCGGAAGGTGACGGGATCGACATGCCGCTTCACGCCGCGCACATGCAGCCCGTGCTCGAAATTGAAGCGCGGCAGCTGCGGCGGACAATACACGTAGTGCAGATCCCGGGCCTGGGGCGCGTAGGGCGCCACAAAGTCGGCGAACAGCGCGACCGCATACAGCACCGCGAGGATGCCCAGGCCACCGACCGCCATCCGATGCTTGGCGAAGCGCCGGCGCGTCAGCTCCCACGGCGTCTCGGCCCCGGTCATCTTCGGGTTGGCCTTCATCGCGAGCCTCCTTCCAGCCGGATGCGCGGATCGAGCCAGAGCAGCAGGATGTCGCTCACCAGCGTGCCGATCACGCCGAGCAGGCTCAGGATCATCAGCATTGAGCCGGCCAGGTAAACATCCTCCGCCATCAGCGCGTCGAGCAGCAACGGACCGACCATCGGCAGGCTGAGCACGAGCGCCACGATCGCGCCGCCCGACACCAGCTGGGGAAACAGCGCCCCGAGGCCGGAGACAAAGGGATTGAGCGCGAGCCGCACGGGATACTTGACCAGCAGCCGCAGCGGCCGCACGCCCTTGGCCCGCGCCGTGGTCACGTACGGTTTGCGCAGCTCGTCGAGCAGGTTGGCGCGCATGATGCGGATCATGCCGGCCGTGCCCCCCACGCCCAGCACCACGACCGGCAGCCAGATGTGCTTGAGCAGATCGACGACCTTGCCCGTGGTCCAGCCCTCCATCGTGGCGTATTCCGGGGAAAACAACCCGCTGACCTGCAGGCCGAGCCAACGGTTCGCCAGCCACATCAGCACCACGGCCAGCAAAAAGCCCGGCACCGACATGCCGATGAAGCCCACGAAGGTCAGCAAGTAGTCGCCGACCGAATACTGCCGGACCGCCGAGTAGATGCCGATCGGCAGCGCCAGCAGCCAGGTGAACACAATCGTGCCCGACGCCACCAACACGGTGAAGAGGATGCGGTCGCCCACCACCGACGACACCGCGCGGTTGTGCTCCATCGAGAGCCCGAGATCACCCTGCAGCAGCCCGGCATCCTCCGCCCGGAACGAGGTGAACCATTTCAGGCCGATCCAGCGCAGGTAGCGCTGCACCATCGATTCATCCAGGTGGAAATTCTGGCGCAGGTCGGCGATCGTGCGCTCCGACGTCGCGGTGCCCTCCAACTCCAGTTCCAAAATGCGGGTGGACACGTAATCCCCCGGCGGCAGCTGCACGATCGTGAACACCAGCAGCGACACCACGCCGAGCGTGGGCACCATGAGCAGCACGCGCCGGCCGACAAAGGGATGCCGGCTGGCGACGAGCGCGAGCAGCAGCACGGCGGCGGTGACCGTCAGCCAGCGCCACCAGCGGCCCGCGCGATCGGCGGGCGCGCTGCCGGTCGGCGTGGCCGCCACCGCGCCGTTGGGGTCCACGCTCACCATTGCCCGGGCCACCGCCTCGATGATGGCGGGCGCATCCCCGGGCTCCTCCCAATACCAGGTTTCCATGCCGGCGTTGCCCGGCGTGCCGAACGAATTGCCGGAGAGTGCGTTGGCCGGGACGTTGCGCAGGCCGTTTTTGACCACCACCAGCTGGGGCGGCGGCGTGGCGATCGAGATGTGCCAGACCTCCTCCGCGTTTGATCGCGCGATCTGCGCGAAGAGCGCGCGCTGCTCCCGCGGATCGGAGGCGCGGCCGATCTGGCGGAGCAGTTCCATGTTCCGGCGCAACGGATGCTCCGCCGGCGGCGCCAACGCGCCCGGGCGCGAGGCGGCGACCGCGGAACCTTCCAGGCCGCCGAGCTGAAACCAGGTACCGTAGCGCGGGGCGTAATAGGACTCACCGTAGGTGGGCACGAAGTTGCGCGGCTCCACCAGCGGCATGTGTTCGCTTTCGCCCGACCACACCGTGAAGTCGTGCCCATAGGCGGCCTTCTCGGTGTAGAACAACGCCCGCGCCCGGATGCGCGGGATCACGCGCAGGCCCACCCGCGCCCAGTCATCCACCACAAACTGCCCGGGATCGTTGCCGGTGAACTCGGTCATGTTCAGAAACCACACCATGCGCGTGCCGTCGGGAAACGTGCGGTACCCCTCGCCGTCGCGTTGCGCCAGGCCCAGCTCATCGAGCATCGCGTTAGCCCGCACCGGGTCAAAGGCGGTGTAGCTTTTGAACAGTTGCGGCTGGTGAAACGGGGAGTCCCGGCCCGGATCGATCTGCGCCGGTTCGCCCTGGCCGTTGAACAGCGTGTCGATGATGGCCTGCCGGTCGATGGCCAGCGACAGGGCCTGGCGAAACCGCCGGTCGTTGAGCAGTTGGTGCTTCCAGCGCGTGGCGGGCACGGCAGGATCCACCCGCCGGTTGATCACCGGGAAAATCGTGAAGACCGAACGTGTGGCCGGATACCAGTGATACACCTCGTAGCCGTTTCGCCGCGCCTCGCTGGTGAGCAGCACGTGGTCGTCGTAGCGGATGAAGCGGTCCTGCATCGACACCTGACCCGTCGCCGCCGTGAGCCCGAAAAGGTTGACCGGCCGCTGGGTCAGCACCAGCCGGTCCAGATAAGGCAGCTGCCGGCCGGCGGGATCGACCGCCGGGTAGAAAGGATTGCGCACAAACACATAGGGCGCGGTCGCCGAGGGCGTGCGGTAAACCCAGGGCCAGAGCCGCGGGATCTCGGGGTTGTCCCATTCCTTCAACCGGTCGTAGAGCGCCGAGGGGCTGGCCACGCCCCGGCGCTGCATCTCCCGCGCGATCAGGTCGGGATCGCCGTCCTCCGGGTGATACGGCCGCAGGTAATGCGCCGGCACAAAATAGTCCGCATAGCCCTCGGGACCGGAGCCGTAGGACGCCACCTGCTCCAGAAACAGCGCATGCGGCTGGTCGAAGACAAACCGCACCGTGTAATCATCCACCACCTCGAGCCGGCCGCGGGTCGCGCCGTATTGCAGCAAACGCGGGTTGGAATCAAAGTGGCGCACCTCCCGCTCATACCAATAACCCATGTCCTGCGCGGTGACCGGGTGTCCGTCGGACCAGCGCATGCCCCGGCGCAGGTGGAACGTGTAAACCCGCCGGTCCGCCGAGATCTCCCACGATTTCGCCAGGTGCGGCACGATCGGCGCGCCCTGTGGTGACCAACGCACGAGGTTCGCATAACTGAGCCGGTTGTAGATCTGACGGATGTCGCGCTCCGAGGCGACCAGCCGGTGCCACGTGCCGCCGTGACGGCCTTCGCCCTCCAACCCGCGCATGACGACCGGCTCGGGCCCGACTCGCTCCGCCACGGGCGGCAGCTGCCCGGCCTCAACCAGGGGCGCAATGACCGTGGGCTCGCCCTGCGGCCACCACGCCGCCGCTGTGCCCTCCGCGTAATCCACCGGCTGCACGATGCGCGGCGGATCGTCGTGCCGCAACCTCAGCGCCCGGCGCGATTCCATCTCCGCAATCTCCTCCGCCGGCCGCTCCGCCGGCGGTTCTTGCGTCGGCCGCAACAGCCAACCGCCCGCCCAGCTCAGGGCGAAAAGCCCCAGCGCGGTCAGCAGAAAACGCCCGGCCCAGCTCAACCAACGGCGGTTCATGGGCACGGACATGGCCAAGGCAAGACGGGGTGACTGGCGCGGGGCATTGGTGGGATGGTAGCAGGGCGGCCGGGGTGGCGATAGCCAGAGGTCGCGCAGATTTTATACAAAAACGAGCAATGCGCGGCAGCAGGCACGGGGTGACGTAATATGTATATTTTTTGCGCGTTGTGTCATCTGTCGGGAGCGGCGCGGATTTGCTATGGTGACACCATCATGATCCGGTGCGCCCGCAGGCAAGTCTGCAGGTCCGGACTCCCCACCCCACCCCCGTTCAAAGAAGTAGACATCCGGCCATGCTGACCTATGAGAATCACCTCATGCTGCGTTACCTCGGTCAGGGATACCGACGCTTCGGCCTGTTTCCCCTCGTTTCAGAGCCACGGGTGAACTGGGAGTTCTACGCGGTGGTCGAGGGACGTTGCGGGCCGATTTTCGATCATCAGAAGCCCACCCGCCTGCAGTCGCGCACCCTTTGGGTTTTTCCTTCCGGCAGCGCCCACGGCTGGGCCGGCGACGGACCGCGACGCGCCTACATCACCGCGTTTCATTTCGGTTCCGTGCCCGACCAGCTCGAGTTCGTGGTGCGCGAACGCGGCCACCTCGCCCTGCCCATCACCCCGGAGGAATGCCGGCAGTTGGTTAAGCTCGCCGGCCGCCTGAACGCGGACTTTCACCAGCCCACCACCGTGAGCGGGCTGCGTTTCCAAGGCGCTCTCATCGAGCTCACGCTGCTGGCGTTGAGCAAGCTCGACACCCGCCCGCTGCCCCTGCCCGAGGGTCACGCCAAGCGCACGGTTGAGACCGCCATTTCCTGGTTCTCCGAGCACGTGGCGCAGAACCCCTCGGTGACCGAGGTCGCCGACCAGGTGCATGTATCCGCCAGCACGCTGCGGCGCCTGTTCCGCCAGGTGCGCAACGACAGCCCCGCCCACATTTTCGCCCGCATCCGGATCGAGGCCGCCATGCGTCTGATGACCGCCACCAGCTTCAAGCTCGAGATCATCGCCGCCGAATGCGGTTTCTCCTGCATGAGCGACTTCTGTCGCGCCTTCAAGGGCCTCAACGGCACCACGCCCAACGTCTGGCGCCGCAAGATTCTCACCGGGCCCAAGCACGCCCAGGAGTGACGCCCCCCGGGGCCGTCAGCACGAGGGAGATTTCAGCGTCCTCGTCGGCCGGCACCACAAAATCGACCGTCACCGGATGTGCGTTCACCGCGGGGAACGGACACCAGTAGCGCCCGGCCGGCGCGCCATGTTCGAGCACGTATGGCGTCGAGGACCGCGACACGGCGATCGACCACGGCCGGCCGCGCCCGGTCGCGGCCACCACCCGGTCGGCGGCGGTTTTCGTGAAAACCACCCCTGCGGTCACGACCACCGGCTCCACGATGTGCACCGCATAGGCCTCGCCCGTCGCGGTGAGCGCATACTCCTTCGTCACCGCGTGGGCGTAAAACCGGTGCGTCAGCGTGTAACCGATGCCGCCGTCTGCGCCCGCGGCATCGCGCAACCGGCCTTGCACACGCACCAGCACGTGATCCGCGGCGGTCTCAACCTGCATCTCCGCGTCCGTCTCGTGGACGTTGGCAAAGCGCCGGCCGTCGCGCCACACCTCGACCCGCGGCGTCAGGGGCAGCAGGTCCGCCTCGTGCGGCATGTGGATGGGTTCCTGCCGCCGGTAGGCGTTGACCGATGAGGTTTGAAAAAAGCCGGTCGGCCCGTACCCCTCGAACCAGAGGTTCGTGATGCTGCCGCCGCGGGCGACAAAATCGCGCGATACGTGCGCAATCTCCCCGTAGGCCGAGACTGTCGCCACCAATCCCGGGGTGCGGATCACGGCCACCTTGACCGTGGGAAAATGATCCACGTGCGGACGATCCGGCTGCGTTGCGGCGGGGTCCGGACCGGCCGGCGGACGGACCGCCGGGGCGTGGGCCACCGCCATCGCGAGACTTTGGGCGCGGGCGAACGTGCCGTAGAGGCAGGGCGGATTGGTGCTGTCATGCCCGGCCGCATGCGGACCCTGCGCCACCCAGCCGTCGATCATGCTGTGCTGCACCAAAAAATTTCGGGCCTGTTGCTCCAGCCCGGCAAAGCGCGGATCATGCCCGGCCAGCAACGCGAGCGTGAAGAACACCCCCGGCGCCGTTTTCGTGCCGCTCTCGTAGGTCCATTTGTAGGACCGCGTGCCCCAGGAATTGTCCACCGCTCCGTTGGGATAGAAAAACGGCAGGTGATGCTCCAACACCTGCGCGGCGCGGCGCAACACCGCCTGCTCGCCGGTCAGATGGCCATACAGCGCGACAAACCCGATGGTCTGCGCGAGATTGTAACCGACATCCACGCCGCCGCCTTCCCCGACGAGCAGACCATCGGCGTTGACCGTGGCCAGCGTGGCCCGGATGAGTTCGTCCGCCTTCTCGCGCCAGGCCGCCGGTGCCGCCGGGACCGCGCGATTCGCATAAACCAAGGCCACCGCCCCGGTCGGCCAGTAGTTGAGATTTCCCCGCGGCCAGCGGGACTGCACATGTGCGGCCGCGCGCGTGATGGCACGGATCCACGCCGCGCGCTGTCCGGCATCGAGCGCATCGGCCAGGCGGGGATACGCCCCGGCGAGTGAAATCAACTGATCCACCGTCGTGCCGGTCCAACCGTCGTGCGCCGGCCAGCGCTCGCCCCATTCACCCGACGGCTGCTGGATCGAGACCAGCCAGTCGCCCAATCGCACCGCCGCCGCGCGATACGCCTCGCGCCCGGTCAGTTGAAAAGCCACCGCCAGCGGATAAACCGCCTCGCCCGCACGCGAATGCAGCGGATGCAACTCGGGATTCGCGCTCGGACACCGCAGCGCCCCGTAATCCGGCGACGCGGGATCATCGATCTGCACGGTCAGCAACCGGTCGCACAAACGCAGCAGCAGGTCGGCGCGTTCATCGGCATGCGCCACCGCCCGGCTGGCGGCGAAACCACAGGCCAACGCCAGCGCAACCCGCCACCGTAGCCGCATCACGGCATCAGCTCCGTCAACCGGACCGGGCCGGGCGCGTTGATCGTGCGCGCCGCGGCGGCGGCTCCGGGCGGCTCGGCGTGCCGGGCCGGGCCAAATTTGGCGCCGGTTGCGATGTCGGTGTCGGCCGGGGTGGGATTTTTCGGCACCGTGTCGCCGGTCTCCGCCGTCCACCGGTCGAGCAGTGCCCGCATGACCGGCAGCATGGGATGCCCCTCGGGCCGGACGGCGAGGTTGTCGGCCTGCGCCGGATCGCGCGCCAGATTGAAAAGCTGCTCCGCCGGCCGCGGTTGCAGAAATGGATCGGCCTGCACGGCCGTGAGCCGGCCGTCGGCCCAAGCCGCGCGCAACGCGTCGCCGCTCGGCGTGTAAAAGGTGTCGGACGCCCCCGGCAACCGGCGCTCGGGCCAGGCGTTGCGCAGGTAGGCAAAATCGCCATGCCGCACGAGCCGTACATGTGCCGGAAAATTGTGCCAGTTCTGTTCGGCATAAAGCACGTCGCGCACCCGGGCGCATGGATCGCGCAGCAGTGGCAGCAGGCTCACGCCCTGGAACGTGGCGGGGCGCGGGACCCCGGCGAGTTCGAGCAACGTCGGGGCAAGGTCGATCGTACTCACCAGCGATTCCACCACCGCCGGCGTCACGCCCCATGCCGGCGGCGGCCGCATGATCAGGGGCGTGCGCACCCCCTCCTCGTAAACGTGGGTCTTGGCCCGCGGGAACGGCCGGCCGTGGTCGGCCAGAAAAATGACCAGCGTGTTGTCCAGCACCGCCTGCCGCTCGAGTTCCGCCAGCACCGCGCCGACATGATGGTCGAGCCGGGCAATCTCGTCGTAGTAATGCGCCAGATCCGCGCGCGTGGCCGGTGTGTCGGGCAGGCTGGGCGGTACGGTGACATCCGCGGGCGAATGCCGCCCCTCGAATTCCGCGGCGTCCCAGATGCGATGGGCATCGTGTGAAGCCAGCCAGGCAAAAAACGGCCGGTCGCTGGGCCGGTCGCGCAGGCGGGCCAGCCACTGCTCCTCGCCGCCGAAGCCGCCCTGCCCCGGCACGGGCTCGCCGCCCCCGCCCACATCGAAGGCCGCCGCCGCCGGTCCGGCCGGCTGATACAGGCCGCGGTCGCGCAGGCTGCCGAAATGCGCCTTGCCCGCGTGCAGGGTCCAATAGCCCGCCTCACGCAAACGTTGGGGAAAGAGCGGCAGGCCGGGCGGCAGATCGCCGTGCAGTTCGGCCGCGGTCTCGAGATTGTGCGGATAGCGCGAGGTCAAAATGCTGCAGCGGCTCGGGCTGCAGCTCGGGGCGGTGACATACGCGCGGTTGAAACGCAGGCCCTCACGCGCCAGCCGGTCCAGGTGCGGGGTGCGGATGCCGGCATTGCCAAAACAACCGAGGTCCGCCGCGCTCACATCGTCGGCGATGATGAGCACGATGTTCGGCGGGACGGCGGGGGGCAAGGTGACCGGCATGACCGTGGAAGTTGGTTACGGTTCGGTCGGCAAACTGCGCCGGATGATGACGCGTTGCTCCCCCTCGGGCAACCACACGCGCCAGCCCGCGGTCTCCACGCCGCCGAGAATGGCTTGAAGCGCCGGTTTGGCGACCCCGCGTTTGGCCACCTGGATCACCGTGACGAAACGTTCGCGCACCGCCGGCGGCGGCGTCACCGTGAGATGCCATTGGTGGGGCAGTTCGTAATTCATGCCCTGCCGCCAATAGACGGCCGGCACGGGAAAGCCGCTGGTCTGCGCAAACCCGAGCGTCCGCGGCGCCAGGAACGTCACCAGCGCCTCGCCGATTTCGCCGCGGGCCAGCACCGTGCGCGCCGCGGGCGCGATCGTCATCTCGTTCGGCGCATGCAACAGCCAGTCGAAACGCCGGGCGCGGTTGTCCGCCGCCACGAGATCGTCGATGATGACGTAGGTCTGCACCTCATCGCCGCGGAGCCAGACCACATGCCGGTCGAACCGATCCAGCGGCGCTTCCTGGTAGGCGGTGGCGGCCGAGCCGGTGAAGCTGACCCAGTCATCCGTCTGCTCAAAATGGCTGATGCATGCATGGCCCGTGGTGTCGCCCCACGGCTGGCCCGTGCCGTCGACCAGGATGGTGTTGTGCGCCGGCGTACGCACATAGTATTGCTCGCGGTGAGGATCGCCGGTCGGCGTGTAGTAACCGGCATCGAGCAACAGGTGCTCGTTGTAGGCGATCAGGTGAAAACTGTTTTGGTCGGCATGCGAATGGCCGTGGCCGCCGTAGGGCGTGGCGTGGAAAATCAGCCGCACGTTGTCCGCCGGATCGGTCAGATGCGAGTGCGTGAACACCGTGCCGACATCGGCGAAGAGCCGCGCCGCGGGCAACCCGGCGAGGTCCGCCGGGGGCTGGTGGATGCCGGTGGACCAGCGCAACAGTTCCGAGACCGAGAGACCGATGTTGTCCGCGGGCACTGCCGCCGCGTAGGCGGCCAGGTAACCGTTGCCATGCAGGTCGGCCATGCGCTGGGCCGCGAAACGCGCCTTGCCCGCGGGGTGCAGGGTGTCGTCGCCGGGGCCGTGCCGGCCGGGGTTGGCGTCGCCGAGCTGGGTTTGGAGGCTGCCGGGCGGAAACGAATAGAGCAGGAAATACGGGTTGTTGCGGAACCACGGGTTGCCCTCTTCCAGTCGCAGCCCGAAGGCGGAGCGGAACAGGTCGAGCGTGTTGAGGCTCGGGAGCATGCCGGCGCCGTGATAATAGCGCGGACCCTCCTGCGAACCGCCGTCGTTGCCGCCATACCACGGATACAGGGCGACAAAGGATTTCAACCCCAGTTCCACCCACGCCCGCGCCTGCGGCTCCTCGCGCATGACCGCCAGCGCACCGACCATCGCGTCGAGGAAACCGTGCTGCCAGGCATGCGCGCGCATCAGCTCGAGCGGCGCGCGACGCATCTTGGCAAACATGGGCGCGGCCCGCGCCATGATCGCGGCCCGCAGGCGCGCCCGCTCGTCCGGCGTGAATTTTTCGTGCATCAGGTCGTAGACCACGCCGAGGTTGTGCACGAGCACGGCGTTGCCGAAATCTACGTTGCCGAGGTCGTGACCGGTGTTGCGGTCGGAGATGAACCCTTCGGGATCAAAGCCCGCGATCTGCAGCGCCCGCGCCTTCACGGGCCCGACATACCACGCGTCGCCGGTGGCCAGCCACAACCACGCGCCGTCGGCGGCGGGTTGCGAGGCGGCGGACGCGGCCCGCTTGGAGGCCCACACGAGCCGCTTGCGCGAGGGGCTGTCCTGCGCGAACGGGTCGGCATCCGGCGGCACCTGGTCCTGCCATTCCTGCAGCGAGAACGGGGCGGACAATCCCTCGCGGGTCTTTTTGATCCAGGGATCCAACGCCGCGCCCAGCCGCCGGGCGTTGGCCTGCAACTCCGGCACTTCCTCCACGGTCAGGTAGGTATGCGGATGCGTTTCCGGTAACCGGTCCAGCCATTGCGTCCACGAACCGATCGACCATTTTGGCAGCTCCGGCGTGATCTCGAACCGCTCGGGGCCGAGCCACGGCCCGGGCACCGGATCCTCGCGCCTCACCCGCCAATGCCAGGTGCCGGCCTCCAGCGGCTCCGTGGGCCGGAAAAACAAATCCCGCACGATCTCCACCCGCGGCGCGGCGAAATCCGCCGTACGCGACAGTTCCAGCCGGAAGACCGCCTGCGGATCGTTCTCCGCCGGCCACCGGAAGGTTGGCGGGTTCAGTTGCAGCGGCGTCTCCGCAAACGGATCGGGGCGCACGGGTTTGTTCTGCAACACGAACTCCGGCCCGGCCGCCTGCAGCCCGGCGGTGCCCAGCCAGAGACCGGCGGCCAGCAGGAGAACGGCGCCACGCGCCGGCGGAAAACCGGATTCAATCGACATGAGAATAGGCCGGCGGCAACGGCAATGGCAGCGGGGGATGAGTGGGATCGGTGGGACGAGGCGGCTGCGTGATGCGTTCGAACGGACGCGGCGCCACGTCGTCGGCCAGCAGTTCATGCACGAGCTCGTCCCCGTGGCGCTCCGCGAAGCGCCGCAGCCGTTCACGGTGTGCCAGCAGGATGCCGCGATAGGCGGGATCCGCCGCGAGGTCCACCATCTCGCCGGGATCATCCTGCAAATCCACCAGCGACTCCCGCGGCTCGCCGTGCAGGTAAACACAGTACTTGTAGCGCTCCGTGCGCACCATGCGGCCCCGGGTGATCGGCACGTAGCCATCCTCGGTGATGCCGCCCTGCGACATGTGGTTGCTGACGATCACCTCGTCCGGCCAGTCCGCCGCCGGCCGGCCCTCGATGAGCGGCCGCAGGCTGCGGCCGGGCAGATCGGACGGCGGCGTCACGCCCGCGTAATCCAGCAGGGTCGGCAGCACGTCGACGCCGATGTTGACGAAAGCCGCCGTCTCGCGCGCCTGCTTCTGGCCGGGCGCATGCACGATCATGGGCACGCGCACCGATTCCTCGTAGAAGACGGTTTTCTGCACCAAGCCGTGCGCGCCCGCGCATTCGCCATGGTCGCTCAAAAACACCACGAGGGTGTTGTCCGCCAGCCCGTGCTCGTCCAGGGCCGCCAGCACGCGGCCAATCTCGGCATCGACCTTCTCGACGAGGCGGTAATAGCCCCAGCGCAGCTCCCGCCACATCGACGGCGTGTAGTGGTCCACCGGAAACAGCCGCTTGTTGGCGTGGTAAGCGCGGCGGATCTGCGTCATCGAGTCGGGTTCGCAATAGGGCGCGGCCAGGTTGACCGGCACCGGCGGCAGTTCCTCCAACGGCGGCGGGACGCCGATCGGGCCGTTGGACAAGGGTTGCCCGCGCGAGAGTTCGGCGACGTTGTGCGGGTTGAGAAAACTGGCCACGAGCAGGAACGGCCGGTCGCCGCCCCGGCCGAGAAACTCGACCGCATGCTGCGCGGTGACGGCGTCCTTCTGCTGGCGGTCAAACTCCATGAAGCCGTGCGTCTCGGGCCGGTCGCGGTCGTAGGCCAGATGCCATTTGCCAAAGTAGCCCGTGCGGTAGCCGGCGCGCCGGAAATGCGTGCCGAGGGTCACGAAGCGCTCGTGATCCAGCAACGTGCCGTCAAAGGCGGCCGAGTTGTCGGAGATGCCGGTCTCATGCGGATATCGGCCGGTGATCAGCGAATTGCGCGAGGGCACGCACAGCGGATTCGGCGCGTAGGCGCGGGAAAAATACGTGCCGCGCGCGGCCAGGCGGTCGAGCGCCGGCGTGTGGATGTGCTCGCGCCCCATGCGGAAACTCAACGCATCGGCGGTCTGCTGGTCCGTCATGATGACCAGCACATTCGGCGGGGCGGCACAGGCGGCGGCCACGGTGAGCAGGGGCAGCAGGGCGGCGGGGGAACGGACAAAACTCTTCATGGATGGCTGGGGCGGGGCGGCGCCTCCACGGGGTGGTTGACGCTCAGGCAAACGCGTCGCGCCAGGCCAGTTGCGGCCAGTCCGCCTCGGAAGTGTTGGGTTGGGGCGCGCCGGGCGTGCTGCGGCCCTGCGCGATGATGTCGACCAGGCGGCGGCCCAACCGCTGCACGATGTCGGGATGGCGGTCGCAGAGGTTGGTCTGCTCCGCGGGATCGGCCGCGAGGTCGAAAAGCTGGAAGGGCGGCAGCACGAGATGTGCGTCGCGTTCGGGGTGCGGATAACTCCACCCGCCCGAACCGGGACACAGGCACAGTTTCCAGCGGCCCTCGCGAATCGCGAAGGAACCGTTTTCGGAATGATGCACCATCGGTGGACGCGGCGCAGCGGGCGTGTCGGCCCCGCGCAACAAATCGAGGATGCCGACACTGTCCTCCCCGGCGTCGGCCGGCAGCGGGTCGTCGAGCAGTTCCGCGCAGGTCGCGAGCAGGTCGGCCTGCGCGATCGGCTCCGCGCACGTGCCGCCGGCCGGAATCACGCCGGGCCAGCGCGCGATGAAGGGGATGCGGTGACCGCCTTCGTAGATGTCGGCCTTGTGCCCGCGGAAGCCCGCGCTCGCGTCGTGCTTGAAACTGCGCAGCTCGGGCAGGTTGGCCGCCGGGGCCACGCCGTTGTCGGCGGTGAAGATGATGAGCGTGTTTTCGTCGAGCCCCGCCGCCTGCACCGCCGCGATGATCCGGCCCACGAGGTCGTCGGTCTGCAGGACAAAATCGCCGTACACGGTGGTGCGGCTGCGGCCGAGAAACTCCGGCGTGGGCACGATCGGCGTGTGCGGCGAGGCCAGCGCCACGTAGAGGAAAAACGGCTGGCCCGCGGGATCGGCCGCGCGCTCGTTGATGTAGTCCACCGAGCGGCGCGCGAGATCGGGCAGCACGTTCTCGTGCTCGAACCCGTCGCTGATCCAGCCCGCGCGCCACATCTTCGGTTTGGGGCTGTCGCCGATCGTGGCCGTCGGCACGGACTCGATGCGGTCGTTGTCGAAATACACGTAGGGCGGCATGTCCAGCGAGGCGCTGATGCCGTGGAAGCGATCAAAACCATGAGCGTTCGGTCCGCCGCCCACGGGCTGCGCGAAGTCCACCTCGTCGATTCCGGATCCGGTGCGCACCCAGTCCAGGCCCAGGTGCCACTTGCCGAACATCGCGGACGTGTAGCCGTGGCGCCGCAGCAAGCCCGGTACCGTCAGCCGGCCGGGCTCGATCAGCGGTTCGCTGTAGCCGCGGAGCACACCGCGCTTCAGGCGTGTGCGCCACGCGTAGCGGCCGGTCAGCAGGGCATAACGGCTGGGCGTGCAGAGCGCGGAGGCGGAATGCGCGTCGGTGAAGCGGCGCCCTTCCGCGGCCATGCGGTCGAGACAGGGCGTGGTCCACGCGCTGGCCGGGTTGAAGCACGAGGCGTCACCCAGCCCCATGTCGTCGGCGAGGATGTAGATGATGTTGGGCCGGACCGGGCCGGCGGGCGGAATGCTCATGGTCGGATGGAAAGCCAAAATCCGGCCCCGGGGTGAAGCTTGTACACCCCGGGCCGGATGAACCCCAAGAACCGGCGGTCAGAGCTCAAAGGTGGTCGTGAGGATGAACTGCCGCGGATCGATGATGCGGAACGCGTAGGGTGAACCGTCCGGATTGGCGGCGACGGCCTGCAGGCGGCCGCCCTCAAAGGCATCCCGGATGTTCAGCTGCACGCGGCCGCGCACACGGTCGCCGGCAAACTTGAAACGATAGCCGACGTTGAAGTCGAAGTGCGCGCGGGCCTTGTCGTAGATCGGCTGGTTCGGATCGAGTTCGAAGATCACGCCGCTGGCATCGGGCGCGCGACCGCGGAAGCCGATGGCGGCCTTGCTTTCCCAGCGCACGGCGCCGCCGATGCTCCAGTTTCTGAACACTCCGTCGGTGAAGTCGTAGTTCGTGAGGGCGTTGGCGCGCCACTTGCGCACCTGCGTGCGGGGCTTGCCGGCATTGGCCACCTCGAACGAATACGGCGCCAAAATGTCGGCCAGATAGCGCACGCGGGCGGCGCCGTTGTTGGCATCCCACCAGAGGTCGCCGTTGTCATCCGCCGCCGTGGTCCACACCGGCAGACGCTCGTCGATGTAGCGGGTCACGGTGTCGCCGATGTTGCTGTCGATCGCCTTCTGCTGCGCGAGGTTGAACTTGAAGCGCCAGTTGGCCGACGGGTTGTAGATCGCCTCGATCTCGTAGCCCTTGGCGGTGACATCGGCGGGCACGCCCACGGCGCCGGTTTCGGCGGTGCTGCGCAGGAAATCGGCGTCGATCTTCATGATGGCCGCGGCGGCGTTGAACAGTTCGGTGGCGGACGGCGTGATGCCCTGGTTCTGGAAGCGCTGCAGCGCGAGGTTTTCCGCCCAGGGGTAGAATGACTCGCCGTAGGGCTGGCGCCAGCCTTCCAGCCGGTGGATGCGCGAACCGACCGTGCCGATCTGGCTGCGGCGCGAGTTGGACTCGGTGTTGTCGTAGCGGTTGACGCGCACGACCAGCTTGCCGTCGAGCAGGTTGACCAACACGCCGTAGTCTTCGCCCTTGCTCGTCGGGTTGGGCATGACCTCGCCGAAGATGTCGTAGCTGATGCCGAGCGGGTTGAAGCTGTCGGAACGGTTGTAGAAGGCGCTCACGTTGGACGTGGCCTTGACCACCACGCCGTAGGTTTTGGTGTCGCCGCGTTGTTCCAGCCAGGCGGAGCTGCCGATTTCGTCCAACGGAGCGTTCGTGATCAAGCCGGTGACCGGGTCAACCGCGTTGCCGGGCGAGCGGCGCAGTTTCTGCCAATCGCGGCGGAAGCCGAGGGTCGCGACGACGCGATCATCCCAAAAGAAGCCCTGGTAGGTCAGGTTGACGGTGCGGATGCGCTCCTGGTTGGTGTTGGTGCCGGTGATCGCCGCCTCGTCCAGGATGGACTGGGTGGTCACCCACTGCTTGGCCACGCCGTTGTAGTAGTTGAAGGGATAGGTGCCGTCGAAATTGCTCCGGGTGGCGGGAGCGTAATCAACATTGTGGCCCTGGTTGTCCCCGAGATAATACAGGAAGTTCGTCTGGGTCGAATTCGTGCGGTTGGAGGGGTTGAGCCAAGTTTCGTTGGACACGATGTAGTCGCGGTAACGGTAGTTCGTGTCTTGGTTGCGCCGGGTCTCGCCGTGCACATTGAAGCGCTGCACGCCAAACCAGCCGCCGCTCTTCTCCGGGGTGAACTGGTAAACCAGATCGGCGCTGGTGATCGTGTTGTCCTCCGGCTGGCGCACCTTGATCGGCCAGCCGCCGGCGACATAGGGGCGCTGGAAATAGGGGTTGGGCGTGCCGTCGGGCAGTTTCGAGTTTACGTCCACGTAGATCACGGCGTCGTTGCTGGTGACCATGTTGCGGGCAAAGCGCTCGAAATCCTGGCGGAACCAGCCGACCCGCGCCGCCACCAGATGGCGGTCGTTTTCAATCAGGAACTGCTCCAGCTCCGCGATGTAGGTCTGGGCCTCGTCCTCCACGCGGTTGGGCGCGGCGTAGTTGATTTCGGTCCAGTCGTAGAACGCCTTGTTGGTGGTGCCGGGCTCGAAGAACAGCGGGTAGATCGTGGCGCGTTCGCGCCCCAGTTGCGAACCGCTCTGCAGGATGCGGACGTTCTGGTTGCGGTTCAGCGGCGAATTCTGGCTGCCCGTGCGGTTGACGCCCCAATAGCCAATGCTGCCGTCGGGCTCGATGTAGAGCGAGGTGCGGTTGTAAACCGCGCCGCCGGCCGACAGCAGACCGAAGGGCAGTCTGCCGTCGGCGTTGACGGCGAAGGGCCCGGCCACCGTGCCGTCGGCGTAGGTGACCCGCTGGGTGGTGGGGTCCCAGGAAGGCTTGCCGAAGGCCAGCCAGCTGCTGACCGTTTCCTGCGGCGTCAGGTTGTTCGGACGCTGGGCATCACGGCTGTAATTTTCGCCGCTCACGCGCAGCGTGGTTTTCTTGAACGGCTTGAAGGTCACGGCGCCGAAGAGCCGCTTGGTGTCCTCGAAGGAGGGTTTGCGCTCATACTCCCTGTCCTCGCGCACGGTCGCCACGCGCAGGGCCACCTTGTCCTCCAGCAGGGGCTGGTTCACATCGAGACTGCCGCGCACGCTGCCGTAACTGTCGGCCCGGAAGGCCACCGTGGCGAACCGCTTGGTCGTGCTGGCGCTGGAGGGCACGAGATTGATCGTGCCAGAGCCGGAGCCGATGCCGAAGATGTTCGAGTTGGGGCCGCGCGAAAGTTCGACCGCGTCGATATTGTAGAGGTCGAACGGGATCTTCGGGTTGCTGGCGAAATTGCCGATCGCGGTGTTGGCCGAGCTCATGCCGCGGATGCGGTTGGCCACCTGCGGGTCGGTCTGGATGTCGTCGTTCATGCCGCCGTCGCGGTTGGGCGTGAACGCCGTGTAGTTGCCCGTGCCCTCGGTGCTGGCCTCGTAGAGGAACAGGTCGTTGATGTCGGTCACGGCGGTGTCGAGCAGCTGCTGCTTGGTGATCACCGTGATCGAGGCCGGGATGTCCTCCAGCTTGGTGTTGAGGCGGGTGCCCGAGAGGGCGTTGGAAGCAAGATAACCGCGCGTGTCGCTCGTGACCTCGAACGGTGACAGCAGGATGGGCTCATCCTTTTCCGGGGAAGCGGAGGACTCAGCGGGCGGTGCGGTCTGCGCCGACAGGAGCGGGACAAACAACACACCGAGGACGGCCACACGGGCACGACGAAGACGGGAAACAACGGGTTGCGGGGACTTCATGGTAGGGGAGGTTGCTTTGGCCGAACCGCCGGAAACAGAAGGGGTGACGGTTGACCTGACGCCGGCACTCTACACTTCACGCAGAAATCCGGTAGAGTGACTCTGGCCAAGAAATATACATTTTCGCGCATCTGTGAAAATCGTCCCCGCCGTGGCCGTTTTTGTCGATTTGCGCACGACACCGGATCAGTCACGCGTGACCGGCCACACCTGACTGGCAGCCGCCCAGGCCTCCCAGGCGTCGATCATTTCGGCAAGTTTCGCCAGCTCCACCGCGGCCAGGTTTTCCAACTCGGAACCGTCCGCATCCAAACGATAAAGCTCCCACGCCGCATCCGGCGCATCGGTGCGCACCGCCTTCCAGTCGCCCCGGCGCATCGCACGATGTCCGTATTGCTCCCAATAGAAATCCCGCGGCGTATCCGTTTCCGCCTTACCGGCGGCGAAGCGTGGGACCAGGCTTCGTCCGCGCAGCGGCGGCATCGGTTCACCGCGATGTGCCAAGGGGCGCCCGATGCCGGCAAGTTCCAGCACGGTCGGCACCAGATCGGTCACGTCGCCCGGCCGGTGGTCGATGGCGCCGGGCGTCACGTGCAGCCCCGCCGGCCAGTGCACAATCAACGGCGTCCGCACCCCGCCTTCATGCAGGCGCGACTTGTAGCGGCGAAACGGCGTGTTGGAAACATTGGCCCAGCCGGTGCCGTAGCTCGAACCGCCCGCCGGATCACGCGCGCTGCCCAGGCCGAACGCCCCGGGCCGGTTGACCGCCTCAAACACGCCGCCGCCTGCGTCGGTGTAGGGTTCCGCGCTGGCCCCGTTGTCGGAAAGAAAAATGACGAGCGTGTTGTGCAGGCGCCCGAGTTCGCGCAGGGCCGCGATCACGCGCCCAATGTTCCAGTCCATGCGGTGCACCTGCGCGGCATAGACCGCCATGCGGAAATCGAGCCGGCCCTGCTCTTCCGTGGTGAGATCGGACCACGCCCTCACGCCGTCATCCCGCGGCGACAGTCTGGTGCGGTCCGGAATGATGCCAAGTTCCCGCTGGCGTGCGAAGCGCCGCTCGCGCCACACATCCCAGCCTTCGCGGTAGCGGCCGGTGAATTTCGCAATGTCCTCGGTCCGTGCATGCAGCGGCCAGTGCGGCGCCGTGAAGGCGAGATACAGGAAGAACGGTTCGTCCTTTTCCCGCGTGCGCAAAAACCGGATTGCGTCCCCGGCGATCGCATCGGTGGCGTAAAACTCCGGGTCCTCGGGCGGCGGCAGCATCTCGTGGCCGCGCGTGAAGGGCCGCGGCGCAGCGGGACGGTGATAGCTGCTCGAACCCGCCAGCAGCCCGTAGAAATGATCAAACCCGCGCGCCAGCGGCCGCTTTTCCTCGCCCTGAAACCCGAGGTGCCATTTGCCCGACAGCGCGGTGGCGTAACCCGCCGGCCGCAGCAACTCCGCCAGGGTCATGACCTCCGGCGCGAGGTAACGGCGGTAGCCCGGCCCTGCGTTGTCCGGCGCGCGTTGCACCTGATCCTCGGCCAATATGCCCATGCCCGCCTCATGCGGATGCACGCCGGTGAGCAACGCCGCCCGCGTGGGCGAGCAGCGCGCGGCGTTGTAGAACTGCGTCAAACGCAGGCCGCCGGCCGCGAGGGCGTCGAGGTGCGGCGTGGGAATCTCACCGCCATAACACCCGATGTCGGAGTAGCCCATGTCATCCGCGAGGATAATAAGCACGTCCGGTCGCTCCGGCGCCGCCGTGGCGGTCAGCACCAGTCCCAGCAGGGCGCCGGCATGACGGCGCCATCTGTGCCGCCGTTTCATTCTTCGCCCTGACTGCGCCGGGCCGCGACCGCCTGCCCGAGTTGCAACGCCTCGGCGTTGTCATACATCAGGCCGTGATAGAGCAGCGCGACCGCCACCTCGCGGGTGTTGACCTTTTTGATGCCCTCGCCGCGTGACGTTTCGCGGCCGGTGCCCGTGCGGGTGTTGCCCGCGATGAGCACTTCGCCGTCGGGCGTGATCCGCGTCAGCTGCCACGCCATCGCCTCGCGCATGGCCCGGTCAATTTTGGGGTCGGGCAGATACAGGGCGATGACCTGCGCCATCAGGATGGCGACGGCATTGTAGCTCGAATCCCGTCCGCCGCGCTCGATGAACACCCCGTCCGCATCGCGCAATCGCAGGGCGACGTCCACCAGCCGGCGGGCCTCTGCCTGATAGGAGTCCTCTTGCAGCAGCACACCGCACAGCGCCAGCGCCTTGGCGGCGATCAGCAACCGGTTGGCCGTGTGCCCGACCGAGGGCACGATGCCCGCTCGGCCCGACATCACAAAATCGGCCGCGCGCCGGATCTTCGGTTTCAGCGCTTCGACCCGATCGCGAAACCGCTCCGCATGCGGCGAATCCTGCAGCACCAGCAGCGCATGCGCGAGCGCCTGCAGGTAGAAATAGGTCGTCTCCACCTCCTGGTCGAAGGACAGCGGCGCCCGGTCGTAGGGTTTTTGCACCACGAGAAATCCGCCGTCCTCGCGCTGGCGTGCAAATGTTGCGTCCACCGACAACCAGCCCCGCTCCATCCGCGCCACGTCGCCGGCCAGCACGCCGCCGAGCAGATGGCGGGCGCCGCCGCGCTGCATGCCGGCCTGGTGCCACTGCCCCTGCCGTTTGTGGTAGCCGATCAGGCCGCCGTCGTCGGGCTCCGACACCAGCAGCGACGGCATCAGCCCGGGCGGCAGCGCCCGGAGCATTTCGTATTCATTCTTCGGCGACGTAGGCGCGGCGCAGGCGTTCATCTGACCCGCCATGCAGGCGATCACCATGGAAAACAGGACGCGTTTCATCATCGGGCAACTCGGGTTCAGGGTTCGCAATGCAGGGTGAAGCGGGTTGCCTCACGGTAAGTGACCGTCGCGCCGGCCGCGTCCAGATCGATTTTGCAATCCCCTGCATCGTGTTCGATCCGCACCACCAGCCCGGGCAGTTGCCAGTGTCCCGCGGAAATCATGGCGGCCGTCAACCCGGCGGTCTCGATCCGGAAGGTGGCGTCGCCGATGGCCTCGATGTGCAACCGGTGCGGTTCGGCACGCGCGTTCACGCGCGAGCATTCGCGCAGCGCCAGCCAGGCGGTTCCTCCGTCGGGCCTCCGCCAGTGGATCGTCGCCGGGTGAAACTGGCTGCGCGCCTGCGGCACGCCGCGCGACAGCGCCGTATCCTGCGCCCCGATCATCAGGTCCGGCCCAAGCCAGGCGGTGGCCACGCGTTTGCCGTCGGCAATCGGACGGGCCAACAACCGTTCGCCGGTGAACGTCTCCAGCTGGGCTTGAACCTCGGCGGGCACCACCGCCCCCAACAGCGCAAAGCAGGGGGTGAAATAAAAGTCGCCGCCATGCCGGGCCGGCATCACCGCCGGCAACGGCGTCGCTTCCGCCGGCAGCACGAAACCCATCCAGGTGCCGGCCAGGGCCACGTATTCCTGCAGATCCATGCCGTAGGCGCGGTCGTAGGGGCCGGCCAGGTTGCGCAGGCCGGCGTGGTAAAAGCGCCCGATGTCCCGCCAGAGCGCGGCTTCCAGATGCGCGCCCACCACCCGCAGTTCCGGCGTGGCCCCGTGCGCGCGCAGCAGGGCCAGGCCGTAAAGATCAACGCCGTAATAGGTCGGCGAGTTGTATTCGTCGAAGCTCTCGTGGGCGACGAACTCCCGCTCGATCTCGCCGACCCAGTCCTGGGCGGCGCGTATCCATTCGGGCCGCTGCAGCCGTTCCCCCGCAAAGCCGAGCAGAAAACCCTGCATCAACGCGATGTTGGTGTAGGCGGGTTTGAGCCGGCCGTGCGCGAGCTCGCCCTCCAACGCCAGCGCGATCGACCGCAACAGCCGGCCGCGCAGCGCCTCCGGCAGTTCATCCGCATAATCGATCAGCACCTGCGCGAAAGTGCAGCCGATGAACTGGCGCCAGTTCGGGTCGTAGTCATCCCACATCCTCGCGCCGTTCAGCGGCCGCGGCTCCTCGGCGCGGCGGAAAAACGTGCCGTGCCACGGCATGCCGGGTGCGTCGACCTGCTGGCGCAGCACCGCCTCCAGCGCCTGCACCGCCCGGTCCCGGTCCCCCGGTTCGCCGCGCAACAACAGCCCCAGCGCATACCACGCGGTCGGACGGACGCCATGCATCCGTGAGCCCGTTTCATTCCGGCCGGCCCAGAGCAGACCCGCGCGGACATCCCAATTCGTGTCGCCCTGCGCCAACGCGGCGCGGGAGAGTTCGCGCGGCCGCTCCGGCAGTTCCGCCAGCCGCGGTCCGGCCGCCGCCGTCGCGGTGACGCAGCACCACACGGTGATCGCCGCACCAAGGTTCAAGACGCGGCCGGGGATGAATCGTCGCAAGGGTAACATGGGGTGGAATCGCAGGATATCACGGGGTCCGGCGCGTCGATAGCGGCACGCCGCGCAGTTTCCATACAAAATCAAGCAGGGGTAATCAACAGGCTCAAAATTTGATAAGGCCGGTAGGCGAAGGCGCCGTCCGCGCGCAGCCGCCGCGCCACAGGCCGTCCCAGCAGGTCCACCGGCGTGGCGTTCCAGCCGGGGGCGAGTTTGAGCCGCGTCCGGCCCGCGTGCCCGGCCACTTCGTGCAGCCGCAACACCCAGCCCTTGGCCGCCGGTACCGCCCACGCCGGCTGCAGCGTGCCGCCGTCTTCCAGGCCCGCATAACCCGCCGGCGCCTCGACCTTGGGCCCTTGGTAAACCAGCGGCGCCGTGAACAGGGTGTCGGCCAGTTGCGCGGGATGCATGGCCGCCGGCCCATGCGCGTTGTATCGGCCGAGCGCCAGCCGGATGCGCACCGGACCGAGGTCGGCAAAGGGCGACGCCACCGGCGTGCGACACAGGGCCCGCGGACTGGCCCGCCCGCGGCTTTCAAAACCGGTCAGGCGCGGGCTGCGCAACAGCGACACCGCCAGCACGCCGTCGCGGGCGCTGAAACCGTATTTGGCCTCGGTGACAACAAAGAGCCCCGCTTGCTCGCCATCGTGGCCGACCGCCGCCCAGCGGCTGCCCGGCACCTCCCACTGCGCTTCGGTCGTCAGCGGTCCGGATTGCGCGCCGCGCAAAATGGATCCGAACGGCGCGCCGAACCGTGCCATCTGCCCGGCATAGCGCGTCGGAAACACCAGTCGCAGCAGCGTCTCCTCCTCGCGCCAATCGGTCTCCACTTCCATCCGCAGCACCGCGGCGCCGGCCTCGAGGGTGTAGCGGATGATCAGTTCCCCGCCCCGCCGTCCGGCCCAGGTGAGGGCAAGGACGGCCCGGGCCCCGCGTTCCACCTCAACCCGAAATCGCGGACGCTTGCCCGGCGACCGCGGCAGGTCCAACGCCTGGCGGTCGATGTCCCACGCGTCGTAATTCGCCGGTCTATCCGGATACAGCACCGGCAAACCGCAACCCTCCGCGAGTTCCAGCGCCTGACCGTCCACCGCCATCGCCGCGATGCTGCCGTCGTCGCGCAACGTCACATGCAGGCGGTCATTGGCCAGGTGGCGCGCATCGGCGAGGGCATCCGGCGGCGCGGGCGCGACCGCCTCCGCCACCGGCCGTCCGCTCAACGCCGGCAGGGAAAGATAACGGTCCTTGCCCCGATCCTGCACCCAGCCGCGCCAGGCCACCGGCAGCGGGTTGAACCACGCGGCGCCGTCGGCGCGCCTCTGCTGGCGAACCGACAACGCCGCCTCCGCCGCCGCCAGTTGCTCACGCGCCAGCTTTTCCATTTCCGCCCGGCCCTCGGCGTAAACCTCGGGCACCGAGCTGCCGGGAATGTAGTCGTGAAACTGCGCAAAAACCAACCGCCGCCAGACCGCGCCCAATTCCGCCGGCCGGCCCGTCGCCACCGCCACGGCCTCGCGCACCTGCAGCGCGCGCTCCAGCGCACGGAAGGCGGCCTTGACCGCGCCATGCGTCGTGTAGGTGCCGCGATGATACTCAAGATAACACTCGCCCTGCCAGACCGGCAGCCGCGCCCGGCGGCGCGCCAGCCGGTCGAAGAACGCCTCGGGCTGGTCCCAGCCCGCCGCCGGGCCGTCATGCAGCGCGTGCAGGCGGCGCGCGCGTTCGCACATCCCGGCGGTGGGTCCGCCGCCGCCGTCGCCGAATCCCACGGGATGCAGAAACTCCGGGTGCACGTCGGCCTGCGCATGCCCAAGTGAGTGCGCGTGCAGCTGCGCAAGCCGCGCCTCGTTGTTGTAGCCGACGCCGGCGGCCACGTGCGCCACCACCTCGCTGCCATCGGTGCCCCGCCAGACAAAGCTGCTGTAGGGGAACCGGTTGACCGCACTCCACGCCAGCTTCGTCGTGAAAAAATACTTTGCCCCCGCGAGGCGCATCAGCTGCGGCAGACAGCCCGCGTAGCCGAACACATCGGGCAGCCAGACCAGCGGCGCCGGCGCCCCGCGTTCGCGGGCGAACCACTCCTGCCCCAGCACAAAGCTGCGCGCCAGCGCCTCGCCGCAGGGCAGCAGCGTGTCGCTCTCGACCTGCAACGCCCCGGTGGCCTGCCAGGTCCCCGCGCCCATGCGCCGCCGCACGGCGGCCAGCAACGGCGGGGCGCGCCGCGCCACCGCCTCGTAACTGGCGGGCTGGCTGTAGGCGAAACGGAATTCCGGATACAGCTCCATCAGCCGGTTCGCGGTGGCAAAGGTGTGCACCGCCTTGGCCTCGCCCATGGCCTCGGTCCACAGCCACACCAGGTCGATGTGCGCGTGGCCGGTCAACACGGCGCGCACCGCGGGTTTGGTCGCGCGCACCTGCCGGTAAACGTCCGCCAGCGCCCGGCGCAGCGCCCCGATGCCGCCGGTGTCGTAGCGGTTGATCGCATCGTCCAGCGCGCGCAGCAGCTGCCGGAACCGCGGCGTCACCCGGTCCGGCGCCACCTGCCAGCCCGAGGGATTGAGCGTGCCGGGCTGGGGCGGATGCTGGTGCGTGCGCTCGTGCAGCAGCAGTTCGAACAGCACCCCGAGATCGTGCATGGCCGCCCAGGCCGCTTCGTCGCGCCGCACCAGCCACGCCCCTTCAAACCGGCTGCCGTGCTCCGTGAGCCCGGTTGCGGCGGGATGCCAGATCGCCGACTGGCAACAGTAGCATTCGAGCCAGATTTCCCGCACGCCCGCCGGCAACGAGACATGCCGGTGCGCAACATCAAAACCGAAATATGGCTCGCTCCGCACATGCGCGGTCGCCTCGCCCTGGTCCTGCCATTCCAAATGCCAGCCTTCCTCCGCCGCGGCCGCCGGCAGCTCGATCCGTGCCCAGCGCTGGTCGTAGAGCCTGCCCCAACATTGGCCGGATTTGGCCGCAACCAGGGGCCGCCGCCGCGCCTCGGCCAGGGTGCAATGCCGCGGATCCGCGCGCGTCACCCGCACCGGCAGGGCATGACACCGCTGCCAGACCGCGGCACTGACGCGCTCCAACGCGGCCTGGACACGGTTCGGGACGAGCTGCAACAACGCGTGCGGCATGTCGGCGGCTCACTCCTGCCCGCCGGCCGTCGCGTAGCGCAGCCGCGTCAGGCCGAGACCGTTTTCACCGGCGACCGCATAGAGCAGCCAGGCCCGGTCGCCTTCGCGGAACACCTGCGGATCACGCAACTGCCGGACCCGCTCCGTGCTGATGCCGCCCTCGGAATACGCCAGCGGCAGATCAGCGCCCTCCCACTCCGTTTCCGGTTGCAACACCTCGAGCACGCCCCGCGCCCGCCAGGTTTCCGGCGGGCCATGCAACTTGACGAAGGTGCACAAAATCCGCTCCGGTCGGTGGCCGACGCAGGAAAAATAAATGACGAGAGTGTCGTCGAAAACATCGAGCCCCACGTGGCGGATGCTGTAGCGGTGCCGGCCGCTTTTCGGTCGCTCCGCGACGGGTGTCGCGCCGGGTTCGCCGAGCCGGGCCGGATCCACCGCCGCAGCGATCTCCGGCCCGATCATCCGGCCGACCGGTGTGAACGGTGCACCGGGCTCCGCCGCCCGCAGCAACATGCCGGCATGCGTAAAGCCGAACCACTGCCCGTCGCGCCGAAAGACCCGCAGATAGGCATTGGCCACCGTGCCGCCCACCGGCGTGAAATGAATGCCGTCCGGCGAAGTCGCCGTCGCCGTCATCTGCGGTCCGCCGTCCTGCAGGTTCGAGCCATGGTAAAACATCACGATGCGGCGGTTTTCCCCGTCGATCAGCACGTCGGGCGACGCGATGTGATCGCGCAACGCCATTTGTTCATCGAGCCGGAGCACGCCGCCAGCCAACACCGTGAACGGCCCTTCCGGGTCATCCGCATAGGCCATGCGGATGTGGTCATCGCGATGATGCGCGAAGTAGAGATAATAGCGCCCCAGCGGCCGCTCCACCCAATCCGGCACCCGGATCATGCTCGGACCGTTGATGCTGTCGCCCCGGGCGGGCGGCAACATGTCGGGACGGATGAGCGGCGCATCGCCCACCCGCTCCACCCGCACAATCGGCCGGGATGTTTCGCCGGCGGCCATTTCGTTGGCGACACACCAAAACAAGACCGGCAACAGACACGTGAGGCGCAGGGATTTCATGGGGCGGGGAAAGCGAGCCGTCAGCGTAGCATGTCATCCGCCCCCGAAAGTAGCGCCCGAAACGCCATAAAATATACAAAAACGCTCACACGTTGCCGTCACCCCGCCGCAGGGCCGACGGCGTGCAGCCGGCCACGCGCCGGAACTGGCGGCTGAAAAATCCCGTGTCCTCATAGCCCAGCGAGGCGGCGATCGCCTTGATCGGCAGCGTGGTCTCCCGCAGCAGCATGCCGGCGCGTTCGATCCGCTTGCGAATGACAAAGTCGTTGGGCGCGATGCCGGTGATCTGCCGGAAGCGCCGGTTGTAATGCGCGCGCGACAACCCCGCCTGCGCCGCCGCCTCCGTCACGTTGAACTTCGCCGGCGGCGCCGACTCGAAGGTGCGGACCTGGTGATGAATCGCCTGGTCCGCATCGCGCCAGGGCTGCCGGTGCCGTTCGCGCCAAACCTGGGCCAGCAACGCCATGACGAGGTGCCGCGCCTGCTCCAATCCGAGCGCGTCCGGCGACCGCGCGCAATCCGCCGCCACCCGCGCCAGCGCCTCCAAGGTCCAGATGTCCTGCACCGGCAGCACGCGCTCCGGCAGCGGCACCGGGCGTCCAAACCATTGCGGCCGGAAATGCACGAAGAAATTGGTCACCACCTGCGCCCCGGACTGATCCGCCGCGATCGCGTCGCCCGGCTGAAACAGAAACGCGCTGCCCGGCCCCACCGCATGCGCGACCCTGTTCACCGTCAGCATACCGCGGCCGCGCAGGCCGATCCACAGGTTCCAGTAGTCGGGGATGGTCTTGCGCCAGTGCCAGCCCGGCGTGTTCACGATCACCCGCGGCAGGTGAACGATCTCGACGGCGGCGATCGGCAGACGGGGCGGCGGCACGGGAGATGTTGCAAGCAATGATGAGCCGATAGTGCAACCGGAAACGCGAATCATCCCTTGGTAATGGGCGCAAATTCCGCTACGCTTGCGGCCCGATAGTCCCAACCAACCCGTTTCCTTTTTTCATGTCCAACCTCCGTCTCGCCATCATCGGTCTCGGCAGCATGGGCGCCACCCACGCCAACAACGTCGTCGCCGGCAAAATCCCCGGCGCCGAGCTCACCGCCGTCTGCGACAGCCGCCCGGATGTCCTCGCCGCGTTCGCCCCCGCCAAGCCGTTCACCGATTACCGGGCGCTGCTCAAAGCCGGCGTCGCCGACGCCGTGCTGATCGCCACGCCGCACTTCCAGCACACCGCCATCGGCATCGCGGCGCTGGAGGCCGGGCTGCATGTGCTGGTCGAAAAGCCCATCTCCGTGCACAAGGCCGACTGCGACCGGCTGCTCGCCGCCTACCGCGGGCGCGAGGACCGGCAGGTCTTTGCCGCGATGTTCAACCAGCGCACGCTGCCGGTGCATCAAAAGCTCAAGGCCATGCTGACGGCCGGCGAAATCGGCGACGTGTTCCGCGCCCAGTGGACCATCACCAACTGGTTCCGGACCGACGCCTACTACGCCTCCGCCGGCTGGCGGGCCACCTGGGCGCACGAAGGCGGCGGCGTGCTGCTCAACCAATGTCCGCACAACCTCGACCTGTTCTGGTGGTTCCTCGGCGACGCGCGCGCGGTGCGCGCCCACTGCCATTTCGGCCGCCATCACCGCATCGAGGTCGAGGACGAGGTCACCGCCTACCTTGAGCTCGAGTCGGGCGCGACCGGCGTCTTCATCGCCTCCACCGGCGAGGCGCCCGGCACCAACCGGCTGGAGATCGCCGGCAACCGCGGCCGGCTCATCCTCGAAGACGACAAGCTCTCGTTCCTGCGCACCGCCGTGCCCGTGCGCGAATTCCAACGCACTTCGCCGGAGCGTTTCGGCAAACCGGCGGTGGAGCCCGTCGCCATTGAGCTCGCCCTCGGCGCGGACCAGCACAACGCCATCATCCGCAATTTCGTCTCCGCCATCCGCGACGGCGCGCCACTCATCGCGCCCGCGGTCGAGGGCGTCCATTCCGTCGAGCTGGCCAATGCCATGCTCCTCTCCACCTGGCTCGACCGCACCATCACCCTGCCGGTGGACGGCGCCCTCTACGAAGCGGAGCTGCAAAAACGCATCGCCGCCAGTCCCCGCACCTCCGCCTGAACCTCATCGCCATGCGCCGCACCCAACTCGCCGCCCAGCTCTTCACCATCCGCGAACACGCCCGCGATGCCGCCGGGCTCGCCGCCAGCCTGCGCCGCATCCGCGCCATCGGCTACACCGCCGTGCAGGTCTCGGGCGTGGCCAAATTGCCCGAAGCCGAATTGAAGCGCATGCTCGACGGCGAGGGGCTGGTGTGCTGCGCCACGCACGAGCCCGGCGAGCAGATCCTCTCCGATCCGCCGGCCGTCATCGCGCGCCTGCAGGCGCTGGACTGCAAGCTCACCGCCTACCCCAACGCCGGCGGCCTCAACCTGACCGATGAAGCCGAACTCGACCGCCTGATCGCCCGGCTCGAAGACGCCGCCACACGGCTCGCCGCCGCCGGTCTCACGCTCGGCTACCACAATCACGACACCGAGTTCATGCACTGCGGCGGCCGGCCCGTGCTCGAGCACATTTTCAACCGCACCAAACATCTCGTGGCGGAACTCGACACCTACTGGATCCAGGCCGGCGGCGGCGATCCGGTTGACTGGTGCCGCCGGATGCACGGCCGCCTGCCCTTCATCCACCTCAAGGACTACGCGCTCTCCGCCCCGCGCCAGCCGTATTTCGCCGAGATCGGCCGCGGCAACCTCGACTGGGCGCGCCTGCTGCCCGCCGCCGAGGCCGCCGGCTGCCAATGGTTCATCGTCGAACGCGACAGCGGCGAAACCGACCCCTTTGATTCGCTCCAAGCCAGCTACAACTGGCTCTGCGAACACCACGCCACGGCCTGAACGCGGCAACCCGGATCGCGCTCGACACTTGCCGCGCCGCCGGATTGGGCGTCATGTTCCACCCATGGCCGCCTCATATTTAACCCCATGTCGGCTGCTGTTGTTTTGCGCGGCGCTGGGTTTGCCCGGGGTCACCGCCGTGCATGGCACCCCGCCCGGCCCCGCACCCGCCGGCATGGTGTGGATTTCCGGCGGGGAGTTTGCCATGGGACAGCCCGATCCGACCGGTGAGCCCGACGGCGGCCCCGATCCCATGCCCGACTCGCGGCCGGTGCACCGCGTTTATGTGGACGGATTCTGGATGGACGCCACCGAGGTCACCAACGACCAGTTCGCCGCTTTCGTCGCCGCCACCGGTTACGTGACCGTGGCCGAGCGGCCGCTGCGGCCGGAGGATTTTCCCGGCGTACCCGCGGATCAGCTGCTACCCGGCTCCGTGGTTTTCACCCCGCCCGCGCAAGTCGCCCGGCTCGACCGTCCGCTCACGTGGTGGCGTTTTGTGCCCGGCGCCAGTTGGCAGCATCCCGAAGGACCGGGCAGCGATCTGCGCGGGCGCGGGGACCATCCCGTGGTGCATATCGCCCATGAAGACGCGGAGGCGTATGCACACTGGGCCGGCAAACGGCTGCCGACCGAGGCGGAGTGGGAATTCGCCGCCCGCGGCGGGCACGCCGGCCGGCCCTACGTATGGGGCGACGAATTGCAACCCGGCGGCCGCTGGCCGGCCAACATCTGGCAGGGCCCGTTTCCGCACGGCGGTCGCGCCGATGACGGTTTTCTGCGCACCGCCCCGGTCGCCTCCTTTCCGCCCAACGACCACGGACTCCACGACATGGCCGGCAATGTCTGGGAATGGACCGCCGATTGGTATCGGCCCGATACTTACAACCGGCGGGCCGTCGGCGGTGATGTGGTGCGCAATCCGCGCAGTCCCGCCCGGCACGAGAGTTTCGATCCGCAGGAGCCCGGCCTGCCCAAACGCGTGCAGCGTGGCGGCTCCTTCCTTTGCACCGCGCAGTATTGCACGCGTTACCGCGTCGGCGCACGCGGCAAGGGCGATCCCGACACCGGCGCCAGCCACATCGGCTTTCGGTGTGTCAAGGATCCTGCACCGCGCGAAAGCGCCGATTGATGTCATGCCCTTGAACCTCCCGCTGCTTTCCTCGCTGCTCATGCTTTTCGCCGGTCTCACGCTCACCGCCGGTGCAAGCAGCACGCCCGACCCCGCCAAACCTTGGACGCGCTGGTGGTGGCCCGGCAGCGCGGTGGACGAGGCCGGTCTCACGCGCCAGCTCGAACAGTTCGCCGCCGCCGGTCTGGGCGGCGTGGAAATCACGCCCATCTACGGCGTGCGCGGAGCGGAGTCGCGCAACGTCGCCTACCTCTCGCCGCGCTGGATGGAGCTGCTCGCGCACACCGGGCGCGAGGCGCAGCGCCTCGGCCTTGGCGTGGACATGGCCACCGGCACCGGCTGGCCCTTCGGCGGTCCGTGGGTCGCGCCGGAGGACGGTTCGCAAAAACTCGTGCTCACGGACGGACGCCTCGTCGGCGCCCCCACGAACATGAAGGTCAAGCGCGCCGCACCCGGTGCAGAGGGACTTGTCATTGATCCCTACTCGCCCGCCGCGCTCGAACGCTATCTCGCGCCGTTCACGGCGGCGTTTGCGGGTTTTCCGACCGATCTCGTGCGTGCGCAATTTCACGACTCGTTTGAATACTACGAGTCGGGCTGGACGCCCGCGCTCGCGGAGACCTTCCGTGCGATGCACGGCTACGATCTGCAGGACCACGCCGCCGCGCTGTTCGCGAAGGAGCCCGCCGATCCCGTGTTCACCGCGCGGCTGAAGGCCGATTACCGCGCCACGTTGGGCAAACTCCATCTCGACTACCTGCGCGCGTGGGCCGACTGGTCGCACGCGCGCGGATGGCTCGTGCGCAACCAGTCGCACGGCGCGCCGGCCAACCTGCTCGACCTCTACGGCGCGGTGGACATCCCCGAGACGGAGACCTTCGGCTCGACGCCCTTCCCCATTCCCGGCCTGCGCCGCGAATGGACCTCCACGCGCGACATCCCCGACCCGCTCGTGTTGCGCATGGCCTCGTCGGCCGCGCACGTCATGGGCCGGCCGCTCGCGTCGAGCGAGACCTGCACCTGGCTGCGCGAGCACTGGCAGGTCGCCCTCGCCCACGCCAAGCCCGAGATCGACCGGCTGTTTGTGAGCGGCATCAACCACCTTCTCTACCACGGCACCGCCTATTCGCCGCCCGACGCCGCGTGGCCGGGTTGGTTGTTCTACGCCTCCACGCAGTTCAACCCGCAGAACACCTGGTGGCGCGACTTCGCCGCGCTCAACGCCTACGTCACGCGCGTGCAAACCGTCCTGCAATCCGGCCGCCCGGACCACGACGTGCTCCTCTACTGGCCCTACCACGACGTGCTGCACACACCCGACGGCCTCATGAAACAATATGGCGTGCACGACCGGAAATGGCTCGAGGGCTCGTCCTTTGAAACCATCGCCCGCGAACTGCAGGCCGCCGGCTACGGCGCGGACTACATCTCCGATGCCCAGCTTCTCCAAACGCGCGCAGCGGACGGCGCGCTCGTCGCGCCCGGCGGCAGCCGTTACCGCGCGGTCGTCGTGCCCGCGACCCGCCACATGCCGGTCGAAACGCTTTCGCACCTGCTCGCTCTCCAGCAACGCGGCGGCGCCGTGATCTACGCGGCGGCGCCGGAGGATGTGCCCGGCCTCGGCCGGCTGGAGGAGCGGCGCGCGCAATTCCGCACGCTTCGCGACGGGCTCGCCCGCAGCGGGAGCCGCGTCGGACAGATCGCCGAAGCCTTGGCGCAGCTCGGCGCCGTGCGCGAACACGCCGCTGCCGCCGGACTCGAGTTCATCCGCCGCGCCCACGACGACGGCCACAGCTACTTCCTCGTCAATCTCACCGACCGGCCCTTCGACGGCTGGCTTCAACTAGGCACACCGGCCCAAGCCGTCATCGTCACCGATCCGCTCACCGGCCGCACCGGCGCGGCTCCGCTCCAACCCGGGGCCAAGCCGCAGACCTATCTCCAACTTGCCCCCGGCGAATCCCTCTTGTTGCGTACGCATACCTCGGCCCCTGCGAAGAAAACGGCGGCATGGACTTGGACCGCGACTAACGGCGCCGTAGTCCCGCTCGCCGGCGAATGGAGCATCGTGTTTCTCGAAGGCGGTCCCGAACTCCCGCCGCCGTTGAAAACCACGGAGCTGAAATCCTGGACCGATCTCGGCGGCGAAGCTGCGAAGAACTTCGGCGGCACCGCGCGCTACCGTCTCGAGTTTGATCTGCCCGCCGGTGTCGCAGCCGACGACTGGCTGCTCGATCTCGGCGATGTGCGCGAGAGTGCCCGTGTGCGTGTGAACGGCGCGGAGATTGCCACGGCCTGGAGCCTGCCCTTCCGCCTGCGTATCGGCCCGCACTTCAAGCGCGGCCGCAACGTGCTCGAACTCGATGTCTCCAATCTCGCCGCGAACCGCATCCGCGACCTCGACCGTCGCCAGGTGGATTGGAAAATCATGCACGAAATCAATTTCGTGAACATCGCCTACCGCCGCTTCGACGCCTCCGCCTGGCCCGACACGCCCTCGGGCCTCCTCGGTCCCGTCACCCTCACCCCCCTACGCATCCTGAACCCGGGACTGGAGTAAATTCCGGCAATGGAACCCTCGAAAACGGCTACGGCATGGTCTGGACTCGCGATTGGCGGATTTGGGCAGTTAAGGCCGGAGCAGAAACAAACCGGCCGGGATTTTGGCTGCCCCCGGGTGGATCTCCCCCGCACTTGGATCGGCCGTGCGCAAACATGTGGGCTTCCGTAAATTGGCGTCCCCACGGGGATTCGAAACGGGAAACGCGTCGCAAAATTAAGTCGCTCAAAAACGCGGACCTAGTTAATGGTTAATGTTTTAGAACAAGAAACACGATGCACACTTGCGCGGAAAAGTGAAGGCAAAAACAGGTTTTTTGGCAACCTCTGGCAACCTTCTGCTGCGTGTTCGAAGAGGCGACGTTTATGTGCCTGCATCACGATTGAGGCGTCCCGTTGATCGGGTTTATATGGATGGACGCATGAGTACGATCAAGCTCACTCGCGAGCAACTCTACGAGCGCGTGTGGACAACGCCCCTCGTCCAACTCGCCCAAGAATTCAGCATTACCGACGTCGCTATCGCCAAGACCTGCAAGCGGCTCAACGTTCCCACGCCACCGCGCGGGTATTGGGCAAGGCTCGCGGCCGGTCAGCAGCCCAGAAAATCTCCGCTGCCTAAAGCGCCAATCGTTGAACAGCGTCAAGGTCTCGCCGCCGAGACCGCCAAGCAGCTGCACTCGGCGAACCCGCCGACCGAAGTCCTGGCCATCCAGAAGCTGGAACGGATCGAACTGCCGGCGGACCATCGCGGCCTGCATCCCGTGGCGCGCGAGCTTCGCACCGCGCTCCTAGCCGCGACTCCTGGGCAGGACGGGAAGCTGCACATCAACGACCGTATCGACGTGCCCAGCGTTTCCGTTTCCAAAAAGGCAGTCGACGGAGTGGCACGCTCGTTTCATGTGATCCTCTCCGAGTTGGAAACTCGCGGAGTCGAGTTCCGCAAGTTTCGTGGCAAGTATGGTCATCCCTCGTTTCATTGCGGCAAGTATCAGACTAGCCTGTCGATCGAGGAGCTGATCGAAACCATCAAACGCGAGCCGAACGCACAGGAAAAACGACGCCCCTGCTCCGAATGGCAACTGACCTCGCAGCAGCCGTCGGGACGTTTCCGATTTTCACTGGGGACGGACCGCTACTACAGCCGATCCAGCGATATCACGCTGATTCAAAAGTCTGACGTTTCCCTCGAAGAGATCACCGCTCAGGTCATCGAGAAAATCTGGGATTTCTTCGTCAGTAGCGAAAAAGCGCACCTTGAGTCGGAGGAGAGGTGGAAACAGGATCAGGCAAAGGAGAAGATTCGCCAGGAGGAGGAAAAAAAGGAGCAGAACCGGCAAACACTTGCAGACATTGCCAACCGGCGCCGGGAGAACCTGGTTCGCGCGGCACAGTGGTGGCGGCTGCACAACGCGACGGCGGATTTTGTGGATCATTGTGAACATCGATGGAAATCGGAACTAGGAACTCTGACTCCGGCGCAGGAGGAGTGGCTTGCATGGGCTCGCAGCAATTTGACGGCGCTCTCCCCTCAGCAAATCGACTATCCCGATCCGGCACGGGACGGTCCGTTCGACCCAGCGGCTGTGCCCTTTGGTGGACCTTATCCGGAAACGCGCCAGATTCCGCGTCCACCTTCCATGCCTGCCCCGACGCCGCCTCCGACGGAGGTTCACCATCACCATTCACACCAATCGGCGCAGGGCTACCCCTTCTGGCTAAAACATCAGCGTTGACCGGCCCTAGTCTCGGCCAGGAGCTCGTCGATTTCTTTGCCCAAGACGCGGTCGCCCTCGTAGATTTTTCGCTGGATGACAGGTGTCCGACAGAGTTCGGCGACGAGCGCGCGATCCGCCGCACCCGGCACGTAGAGCAGCAAGCGCAGGATCCGGACGACGTAGCGCGAGGAGTTGCGTATAAGGTCACGGCGCACAGAGCCGAGGCGCCCGGGGTCCGGGTTCCAGCGTGCGCCGGCATCCAGGAGGATTTCGAGGCAGTCCGCCACCGCATCGTCCTGCTGGGTGTGACTCATGCTCGGGTAGCCGAAGCTCCAGGGCCGACGCTCCACAATGTCTTCCACTGCCTTGCAGGATTGCCGGCTCCCGAGGTTCAGCTCCGACGCAGGGACCTTTTTGATCAGGTGACGCACGATTTCAGCCGAGGGATTCCAAAGGACCCGGGAGAGGAGCTCTTGGCGGGTTTGGGGATCTGGGCGCAGTTTCAGGACCTTCACCAGATCGGGTTCGCCGGAATGGCAGGCAATTTCGGCGGCGACTCTCCCACCATATTCACCAAAGTCCCAGTCGCCGTAGAGTTCATCCGGAACGGTCATGAACGGATCGGCACCCGCCCATACGAGAAGTGCAGCCCAGCGGGTTTTCTTTTCGCGCACGGCTTCGGCGAGCGCGAGTGAGATTTGCCCCTTCAGGCTGGGATATTTTTCCACTTGGTCCCGATAAAACCGGAGCAATGGCCGGGCCTTGAACTCGTCTAGGGCACGTGCGAAGGCGTTGTCGGCCGCCGGGTCCACACCTGCCTCGAGGAAGCGGGTCATCAGCTCGATGTTCAGTGTCCGGCACAGATCCTCAAAATCGATGGCCGTGACCCGGGCTCCATGCGCGAGCAACAGTTCGACCAAGTCCAAGCGACTCGCATGCATCGCTCCCGTCAGGGCGGAATCCTTTTCTTCTTGGGACCAGCCATCGACTTTGAGCAACACCTCCACGATGCTGTGAAATCCCCGCTCACAGGCGCGATGAAGGCAGCAGAATCTGTGGTCATTGAAATCGCCGGCCTGCACGCGCTTTCCTTCCGCGACCCATTGCTGTAGCGCGAAGAGCTTTCCTTCTGTTACAAAGGTGAGTGCTTGAGCGATGTCCTGCGGAATCTGAACCTTCGATTTCACGTTTACCTGTTCGGCCGCTTCAAGGCACTCTGCAAGTCTGGAGTCCCTGGATTGACGCAATGCCTGGCGCTAGCACGTTTCCGCTGTGAAAGAGAAATCTCTCAGCGACGTTCAGGTCGGCGATTCCGTCATCCGAGATATGAGCGGAGTTGAAATGTCTCTCCGGGTGACCAGCGTTACTTCCTCCGAGATTCATTGCGGGGATTGGGTTTTTAGCCGTAGAAATGGCGCTGAGATCGATCCGGACCTCGGGTGGAACGAAGCCCATACCGGCAGCTTCATCCGGCCGGCCCTCGGCCGGTCTTCAGTCGAAAAACCGCTTGGCGACTTATTGCGATTTAGCATCCTAACGGGCTTAAACCAGTTTAGCCTCTTTAAGTTCTAACTTGCATTTAGAACTCCTGGGTTCTAACCTCCCATTCATGAATTATGCCGTTTCCACTCCTACACAGTTGCAAACCGTGCTGCGCGCGCTCCGCGATTCACGAGGCCTGAGTCAGGCGCAGCTTGGCGACCGCATCGGGGTAAGCCAGCGCCGGATTGCCACCATTGAAGCATCCCCGGGCCGGGCCAGCTTTGACCAGCTTTCCCGGATCGTTGCCGCGCTGGGCGGCCGGCTGGCCATCGACGACCTTCCCAGCAATGCTAACGCGGTCCGCCGGAAGCGAACGACCAAAGCGACGCGCTCGGAAAAGGGAGACTGGTAACGTGACGACCGCGTCCACCCTCACGATTTGGATGAATGGACTCCGCGTCGGAAGGTGGTCCATTGTGAGGCACGTCCACGTGTTGGAATACGATCCTGCCTGGATCGAGTCGCCGGCCGGTCGACCGCTGTCGCTGTCCCTGCCATTCACCCCGCGCAATGAGCCGATTCGTGGGGAGAAGGTGGAGCACTACTTCGATAATCTGCTGCCCGACGCCGCTTCCATCCGCAGCCGCATTCGCGCGAAGTTCGCCACGGGTTCTATCGAAGCTTTCGACCTTCTCAAAGCGATTGGCCGCGACTGCGTCGGAGCGATCCAGCTTTTGCCTGACGGCGAAACCCCCGCCGGCTTCGACCGCATCGATGCCGAACCGCTCAGCGAGCGCCGGGTCGAGGAACTGATTGCGGGCAGTCTTTCGCCTGCGCGCGTCATGGGGCAGGACGATGAGAGTGACTTCCGAATATCTCTCGCCGGTGCGCAGGAAAAAACGGCACTCCTCTTTCACGATGGCCAGTGGTGCCGCCCCCGCGGCGCCACTCCGACCACGCATATCTTGAAGTTGCCCCTCGGCCTCATCGGTCACCTGCAAATGGACATGCAGGGTTCGGTGGAGAATGAATGGCTCTGCTCCCGTCTGATGCAGAGCTTGGGTCTAGACACCGCGCGCTGCGAGATCGTGGAGTTCGGTGCGAGGAAGGTCCTCGCCGTTGAGCGGTTTGATCGACGCCTCCAGCGCGCGGGTTGGATCGCCCGCCTGCCCCAAGAGGATTTTTGTCAGGCGCTCGGGTTGCCGAGTACGATGAAGTACGAGGGCGATGGCGGTCCTGGCATGCGGGACATCCTGCGGGTGCTCGATGCCAGCCTGGATCCCTTGGGGGACAAACGCGCTTTCCTCAAAGCTCAGATGATTTTCTGGTTGCTGGCGGCGACCGATGGTCACGCGAAGAATTTCTCCATTTTCATTGAGCGAGGCGGCAGCCATCGGCTGACCCCCTTCTACGACATACTCTCTGCATGGCCCATCATCGGCCGGGGGCCGAATCACCTCGACGCGCGCAAAGCCAAACTTGCCATGGCAGTGCGTAGTAAAAGTGCCCATTGGAAAATGAGCGAACTCAGGGCTCGCAGCTGGGACGCGACCACGCGGTTCGCTGGTCTCGGAGACAGTGCGGAGCTCTTTGCCGAGATCACGTCTGCTGCACCTCGCGCCGTCGAGGAAGTCAGCCGCGAGATTAAGCCCGGATTTCCCGCTCAAATCCGCGACAAGATTTTCGAGGGATTTCTGAACGCAGTCCGCTCTGTATGAGCAACGTCTTCGAACAAGAAAGCCTGCTTCAACTTGGCGACGTCGTTCTTCGAATCAAATTCCTTGGTTACCCTTCGACTGCTTCCGGATGAAAATCCATCGGACAATTGTTATTACCGGCGCTTCCAGAAACCGCGCTGCATTCGATGCGACTTTGCGCCAGCTATGTCGCGCAATGCCGCGCTGGCGATTGGACGGCAAAGGCTCGAAAAGCTACACCGCAGGTGTCGAGCGCCCGTCCTACCTGGTCGCTTACGAAGGCGACGACACTTTGCCGCCCCTCGTCATTGCTCTTACCATGAGCGGAGGTGTGAAAAGAATCCGATTTCATTCGCCAAATATTTTCCCACAGAGATGTGGCCAAATCACTCGTGAGGAATACAATTCAGCTGCGGTTCTATTTGTTGCAGCCCTTAAGACGGTGCCAGCGTTCGCCTGCTCGGGATGGTCAGCTGATGTGACGCCCGATAACGTTGGGTTGGAAGTCGTCATTCCCGGTAAGCGCTGCCGGGATTTCTTTACCGCCTACCTGCGTGGGTATCCGCTGACCTATCATGGATCGGACATCCGCAATCTAGACCTCTTTATCTGTGCGCTCCATAGATATCGTGCGAATGTTTCGCCAGATCGAGTCGGAGCATACTTGATGGAAGATCTGGGCTGGAAAGAAGCGGACGCGCGTTGGGTCAAAACCCGAATTCGGACCGGCCTCGAGGTATTAGCAACAGACAGGGCCTTCTAAGGTCTGTCGCAGGGACCGGAATGACAGCGGTTATAAGTTCGCGTTTGCAGGTGATCACGATGAGGCGAGAAATGATCGAGCTAGCGATGTCCGTGATCGCGACGATACCTACGATAGTCACCTACTCATTGCTCACGTTCTCTATTTTGCGTCGGAAGGTGCCGCCTGAAATTACAGCGACCGATTTCTGATCGCATTAGTCATGAAGCGAGAGCTAAACACCCAATTTCAGGTGCATTTTGCTAGGGCCTAGCAAAACAGCCTCCAGAAAAACTAAATCTCTGGGGGTAGTCTTTAGAATCGCTTCCCCACGGGGCGCTGAGCCCCAGTCGCTTCGCGAATTTGTCCCGCCGCTTTTTGAAGTTGCCGACGATGATCGGAAATTTCTTTGTCATCGGCCGGGCAAAACCAGCCAGTTAGGGCCGGGTCAAAACCAGCCACCTT
>JACFMR010000049.1 GCA_019455245.1 Opitutaceae bacterium | reverse complement strand
GTCTCGACCGCCTCGACGAAGCGGTTGCGGTCCGGTTCACGGATGACGAGGCGGTCCTGCACGACATGGCAGGCCGCGGGGAAACCAGCCGGCGCGTTGGCTGCCAGATCGTCGAGCTTGTGGATCACGCCGTCGGCCAAAACGCGCACATAGCCCTGGGCTTTCAGGCTGCCAAAAATCTCGGACCATTCGAGATTGCCGGGCTTGGTGACCTGAAAGCACACGAGCAGGGTTTGGCCGGCGTGGGCGGCGAAAGTTTTGGTCCAGACGGACTGCGGGTTGTCGTCTTCGACCGGTTGGCCGGTTTCGGGGTCGTAACAGCGGGCCACGTGACTGAACCAGACTTTGCAGAAATCGGTCAGCTCGGTCATGGTGCCGACGGTCGAACGCGAGGTCTTGACCGTGTTGGTCTGCTGGATGGCGATCGAGGGCCGGATGTTTTCGATGGCGTCGACCTTGGGTTTGTCGAGCAGGTCGAGAAACTGGCGGGTGTAGGCGCTGAAGGTTTCAACGTAGCGGCGCTGTCCCTCGGCGTGCAACGTGTCGAAAACCAGCGAGCTTTTGCCGGCGCCGCTCAGGCCGGTGACGGCGATGTAGCGTCCGAGCGGCAGGTCGAGGTCGAAGCCCTTGAGGTTGTTTTGCCGCACGCCGCGCAGGCGGATGCATTCGGGGGGAGAAACTGGTCGCGATGAAGCCACGGCGATGAAGAAGCGCGGGCGGACGGGGAACGCAAACCGTGTGACGGCCGCGCGGCAGATTCCTGACACAGGGCTGTCAGGAGCCACCCGCCGCCGGCGTCACTTGCGGGCCAAAACCAGCCGGGCGCCCTTGTCGCGGATGGCGCGGGCGACGGCCGGGGGCGGCGGGGTGTTGGTGACGATGGTGAACCGTGCGTCAAACGGGGTGGTGAGGCTGAGGGCCTTGCGGCCGAACTTGGAAAAATCGAGGGCGAAGATGGTGCGTTCGGCGGCGGCGATCATCTTGCGCTGGGCGGCGACGATCAGGGCGTTGTGGTTCCAGATGCCGTTTTCGGTGATGCCGGCGCCGCCGAGGATGGCGATGTCGGCATGGACCTGGGAGATGGATTCCTCGCACATCGGGCCGAGCACGACGCCGAGGCGGTTGTAAACGGTGCCGCCGGTGACGATGGTTTCCACGCTGCCGACATCGCTGAACAGGCTGGCGACGGGCAGCGAGTTGGTGATGACCTGAAGGCGTTTGTCCACGAGCAGCCGGGCCACGGTGTAGGTGGTGCTGCCGGCGTCGAGGATGACGGTCATGCCGGGCTGGACCTCGTTGGCCACGAGGCTGGCGATGGCGAATTTTTCGTCGGGGTTGCGCTGGTTGCGGGCGATGAAATCGTATTCCTGCGCCACGGTGTCGGTTTCCACGAGCGAGGCCCCGCCGTGGTGCCGGCGCACCATGCCCTTGGTTTCCAACTGGTCGAGGGCGCGGCGCACGGTGGAGAGCGAGCTTTGGAAACGGCTGGCGAGCGTGCGCAGGTCGGCGTATTTGTGCTCGCGGATGTAGTGCTCGATCAGGTCCGTGCGTTGCTTGTTCGTCATGGTTCAGGAATGGGTCAAATCCGCAAAAAGGTCGAGATAGGCCTGCACCTGGCGGTGCGGATCAAAGGTGGTGCGGGCAAAAGCCCGGGCGCGTTCGCTGCGGGCGGGATCGGGCGCGGCGAACTGCCGGATGGCACGGCGAAACGCCTCCTGATCGTCCCGGGGGATGACCGCGCCGGTTTCGCCGGGCAGCATGCATTCGTCGATGCCTTGGGCGGCATAGGCCACGGCCGGCAGACCGTGGGCCTGGGCCTCGATCAGGAAGTTGGACAACGATTCGCTGCGCGAGGCATGCACCGCGACATCCGCGGCGGCATAGAGTGGCGTGGGATCGCGCACCAGGCCGAGAAATTTCACCTTCGCATCGACGCCGAGGGAGGAGGCCAGGTGTTCGCAGCCGCGTCGCGCCGGGCCGTCGCCCGCGAGCCAAAGCTGCCAGTTGAAATCCGCCGGCAACCCGGCGGCGATGGCGATGAGTTCGCGTTGGTTTTTCTCGGGCCGAAACATGGCGACATCGAGCAGCACGCAGGTGCGGCGGTCAGCGCCGTGTTGTCGGCGCAGGTCGGCATCGCGCGCAAGGATGCGCCCGGGGAAAACGAGGGAGTTGGGAATGACGGTGATTTTTTCTCCGGGGAGGCGAAGCTTTTGCTGCAGGTTGAGCTTGGCGGCGTGGCTGTTGGCCACGACATGGTGAACATGGCGCAGGGAAAAGCGGAAGAGCCACGGGAGGTTTTTGCCCGTGCGCATGGTGCCGATGACGGCAATGCGGGGCCAGCGATCGCGGGTTTCCTTGATGATGCCCTGGCCGTAACAATTGGCCATGCGGCCCATGAGCAGGATGATGTCGGGCGGCTGCCGTTCGATATGGCGGATGAGCCCCGGCGAGAACCAGTCGAGCCGGGTGTCGAAACGTTGCAGGGCGCGATGGGTGACGTGGGGCGAAACCGTCGGAGCGAGCGGGCCGCCGGGACGGAAGGTCACGAGGGTGACGTTGTGTCCGGCCGCGGCGAAGGCGTTGGCCAAAAGCACGCTCTGACGCTCGGTGCCGCCGCTGCGGAGGTAATCCTGCACGATGAGGATTTTCATTGCACGCATCCCGGGTGAAGGAAAAGTGGCCTAAGCACGAATGAATTCTCCCCTGCTGCAACTGTTCCTGCGCTGGCTCGTGCTGGCGGTGGGCGTGACGATCGCCACCAAGCTGATTCCCGGCATCGGTTGCGATGACGGCACGACACTGCTGGTCGTGGTCATACTGTTGAGTTTCTTCAACGCCATCCTGAAACCGTTGCTGGTGTTGTTCACCCTGCCGTTCATTTTGCTGACGATGGGGCTGGGGATGGTGGTGATCAACGCCTTGTTGTTCATGCTGGTGGGGAGTTTGGTGGATGGATTCCACGTGGCCGGTTTTTGGCCGGCCTTGGGCGGGGCGGTGATTGTCAGCGTCACGAACCTGCTGGCCAGCATGCTTTGGCGCGGTCCGCCGCGGCCGCCCCGTCGGCGGGACAACCGGCCACGCCGCGGCGGCGATGTGATCGACATCTGATCCGGGGCGCCGCGGGCGGAGAGTTGACCGGGACGGCAAAGTGCGTTCCCTGCTTCCATGGCTGATTCTCCTGAATACGATTTGGTGGTCATTGGCGGCGGGCCGGCAGGCTACGCGGGCGCGATTCGTGCCGGCCAGCTGGGCAAAAAGGTGGCGTGCGTCGAGGCCGAGCGCGCCGGCGGCACCTGCCTCAACTGGGGCTGCATCCCCACGAAGGCGCTGCTCAAGAGCGCGGAGCTCTACCAGAAAATCAAGAAGGGCGAGGTCTACGGGCTTAGCGCGAAGGAGATTTCCTTCGACATTGAAAAGGTGATGGGCCGTTCACGCACGGTGGCGGGCCAGATGGCCAAGGGGGTCGAGTTTCTGTTCAAGAAGAACAAGGTCGACTACATCGTAGGCCGCGCCCAGGTCAGCGCCCCGGGGATGGTTTCCGTCACCGAGGGTGAGCAGAAGGGGAAATTTTTGCGCACCAAAAACATCCTGATCGCCACCGGCTGCAAGATGCGCCGCATCCCCGGTCTGGACTACGACGGCGAGCGGGTCATGACGTCGCGCGAGGCACTGGCCAGCACCAAACTGCCGAAGTCGGTGGTGATCGTGGGGGCGGGGGCGATCGGCGTGGAATTTGCCTATTTTTACAACGCACTCGGTGCGAAGGTGACGCTGGTCGAGATGCTGCCGCAGATCCTGCCGGTCGAGGACGATGATGTGTCGAAGCTCCTGCACCGCTCCTTTGAAAAACAGGGCATCGCCGTGCATGTCGGCACCAAGTGCGAAAACTTCCGCGTCGGGAAAAAATCCGTGAAGCTCGACTTGGTGGCCGGTGACAAGAAGACCGAACTGGAAGCGGAGGTGCTGTTGTCCGCCATCGGGGTGACCCCCAATCTGGAAGGTGCCCTGGCCCCGAACCTGCGGTTGGAACTCGACCGCAACTTCCTCAAGGTCGGCGACGATTACCAGACCAGCGTGAAGGGCATCTACGCCGCCGGCGACATCATCGGTCCGCCTTGGCTGGCGCACGTGGCGACCTACGAGGCGGTTAATGCCGTCAACGGCATGTTTGGTTACAGCAAGCCGAAGCGGGTGAAGGTTTTCCCTGGTTGCACCTACTGTCATCCGCAGGTGGCCAGCATCGGTCTGACCGAGAAGGCCGCGAAGGAAAAGAAGCTGGATTACAACGTCGGCAAGTTCCCGTTCACCGCTTCCGGCAAGGCCGTGGCGGCGGCGGAAAGCGAAGGCTTCGTCAAGGTCATCACCGACGCCACGACCGGGGAAATCTACGGTGCGCACATCATCGGTTCGGAAGCGACCGAACTCATCGCCGAATACGGTCTGGCCATCGAACTGGAGGCCACGGTCGAGGAAGTGCATCATGCCATCCACGCGCATCCGACGCTGAGCGAGGCGGTCATGGAAGCCGCCGCCGCCTCGATGGGCCAAGCGATTCACATCTGAGGCTCGCCCAGACCAAATTCCGGCCGCGGCGGGAAATGACTTGAAGCCCGCCGCCGGCCGCCTACTGCTTTGGGTTTCTGCTCCTGTAGCACAATGGATAGTGTAGTGGCCTCCGAAGCCATTGATCCGGGTTCGACTCCCGGCGGGAGCACCATCTTCAACCCGATGGTTTAGATGAGGTTGGGAAGATTCGCCCCTTGCGCCGGGCTGGCGCGGACGTCTAGCTGTTGACCGCATGAAAAAACTTTTTGGCACGGATGGAGTGCGGGGGACGGCCAACATCGAGCCGGTGACGGCCGAAACGGCGCTGAAACTCGGGCGGGCGGCGGCCCATGTGTTCAAGAGCCTGCAACACCAACCGCGCGGCCGCGGCCGCCATCAGATTGTGATCGGCAAGGATACCCGGCTTTCCGGCTACATGTTGGAAAACGCCCTTTCCGCCGGGGTACTGTCGATGGGCGTGGATGTGCTGTTCATCGGGCCGCTGCCGACCCCGGGCGTGGCCTACGCGACGCGCAGCCTGCGGGCCGATGCGGGCATCGTCATCACCGCCTCGCACAATCCGTATGCCGACAACGGCATCAAATTTTTCCGCGCCGACGGTTACAAACTCGACGACGCGATTGAACGCCGGATTGAGCATCTTGTTTTTTCCGGCGAGGTGGATCACATCCGCCCCACGGCGGACGAGATCGGCAAAGCGGTGCGCATCGATGACGCGCTGGGCCGCTACATCGAGTATGCCAAGGCTTCGTTTCCGCGCAACCTGACGCTCGAGGGCATGCGCATCGTGGCGGATTGCGGCAATGGCGCCGCCTACAAATCCACGCCCTGCACCCTGCGCGAACTCGGGGCCGAGGTCATCGTGATGGGCAACCAGCCGAACGGCCGGAACATCAACCACGAATGCGGTTCGATGCATCCCGAGGCCATGTGCGCCGAGGTGCGGGCGACCGGCGCCCACTTCGGCCTGGCGCACGATGGTGATGCCGACCGGGTCATCCTTTGCGACGAAAACGGCGAGCTGCTCGACGGTGACGACATCATGGCCATCGCGACGCTCGACCTGCTGGCGCGCGGGCAGCTGGCGAAAAACACCCTGACCGCCACGGTAATGAGCAATGCCGGACTCGACGCCGCCGTGCGCGCGGCGGGCGGCAAGGTCGTGCGCACCGGCGTGGGCGACAAGCTGGTGATCGATGAGATGCTGCGCAAAGGCTACAATTTTGGCGGCGAGTCGAGCGGACACCTGATCTTCCGCGACCACGCGAGCACCGGCGACGGTTTGGTGGCGGCCTTGCAGATTCTCCAAATCATGCGCACCAAGGGCGAACCGTTGTCCGCGATCCGGCATTGCTGGCAGCGTTCGCCGCAACGGGTCACCAATTTGCGGGTGAAGTCCAAGCCGTCCTTCGGGGAAATCCCCGGACTGGAGGATTTGCTGCGCCAGGCCGAGGCCGCGGTCACACCGCAGGGCGGCCGGGTGTTTCTGCGCTATTCCGGCACCGAACCGAAGGTGCGGCTGTTGATCGAGGGCAAGGATGAGGCGGCGCTGGTGGAATGGTCCGACCGCATCATCGCCCTGCTCAAGCCGGCCATCGGCGCCTGAGACCGGATTGGATCACCCGGACGTTTCATCCGGTGACATCGCCGGCGTGATGATCATGCCGGCGGCCACGGTGGCGTGGGTGAACGGATCGACGAGGATGAAGCTGCCGGTGGTGCGGTTTTGCTTGTAACGGTCGATCATGACGGGATCGGCCGTGCGCAGCTGCACGCGGGCGATTTCATTGAGCCCGATGGTGCGGTCGTCGGTGCACTGGTGGAGGGTGTTGATGTCGACCTTGTAGCGGACGTCGCGGATCATGCACTGCGTCTCGCGCGAAGTGTGGCGGAGCAGGTAGCGGCCGCGCGGTTGCAACGGCGCTTCCGCGAGCCAGCACAGCATGGCCTCGACGTCGCGCACGATCAGCGGCTGGTTGTGGCGCTTGGCGAAAAGGTCGCCGCGCGACGAGTCGATCTCACGGTCCAGCGTCATCACGACCGACATGGGCGCGAAGGCCTCCGTCAGATCACCGCCGGGACCGTGGATGGATTTGATGCGCGCGGGCTGACCGGAGGGCAGCGAGACGATTTCGTCGCCGGGCTTGAACACGCCGCCGGCGATGCGGCCGGCAAAGCCGCGAAAATCGTGGTGTTCGTTGGTGTGCGGGCGAATGACCGTCTGGACGGGGAAACGGGCGTCGACGTGATTCTGATCGCTGCCGATGTAAACGGTCTCGAGGGTGTAAAGCAGCGTGCCGCCTTCATACCATGGCATGCGGGTGGATTTATCGACCACGTTGTCGCCGTGCAGCGCGGACAGCGGGATGAACTTAATGTCGGGGATGTCGAGCCGGGAGGCGAATTCGGCGTAGGCCCTGACGATGGTGTTGAAGCGTTCCTCGGACCAATCGACGAGGTCCATCTTGTTCACGGCCACGATGACGTGCGGGATGCCCAGCAACGAGGCGATGAAGGAGTGGCGGCAGGTTTGCTCGATCACGCCCTTGCGCGCATCGACCAGGATCACGGCGAGATTGGCGGTCGATGCGCCGGTGACCATGTTGCGGGTGTATTGGACGTGGCCCGGGGTGTCGGCGATGATGAACTTGCGCCGCGGGGTGGCGAAATAGCGGTAGGCGACGTCGATGGTGATGCCTTGTTCGCGCTCGGCGCGCAGGCCGTCGGTCAGCAACGAGAGGTTAAGGTTTTCCTCGCCGCGTTGCGCGGTGGTGCGGCGGATGTTTTCCAAGGTGTCATCGAAGATGGCCTTGGAATCATACAACAGGCGGCCGATGAGCGTGGATTTGCCGTCGTCCACCGAGCCGGCGGTGGTGAAACGCAGCAGATCCATCGTGAGGTAGTGTTGGGGGGCGGACATCAGAAATACCCCGCTTTCTTGCGGTCCTCCATGGCGGTGTCGGAGCGGCGGTCGTCAGCGCGCCCGCCGCGCTCGGTCACGCGGGCGGAAGCGACTTCCTGGATGATTTCCGCCAGCGTCGAGGCGGTGCTCTCAACCGCGCCGGTGCAGGTGGCGTCGCCGACGGTGCGGAAGCGCACGGTGCGTTGTTCGCAAAGCTCGCCGTCGAGCAGGGTCAGGTGCGGTGTCAGGGCGAGCAGCACACCATCGCGGTTCACGATCTTGCGGTGATGGCTGAAATAGAGGTCGGGGATGCGCAGTTTTTCGCGGGCAATGTATTGCCAGACGTCCATTTCGGTCCAGTTGGAGAGGGGAAACACCCGGAAGTGTTCGCCGGTGTGCTTGCGGCCGTTGAACAAGTTCCAGAGTTCCGGGCGCTGGTTTTTAGGATCCCATTGGCCGAACTCGTCGCGATGAGAGAAAAACCGTTCCTTGGCGCGGGCCTTTTCCTCGTCGCGGCGGGCGCCGCCGAGGCAGGCGTCGAATTTGAATTCCTCGATGGTATCGAGCAGGGTCACCGTCTGCAGGGAGTTGCGCGAAGGGTTGGGCCCTTTCTCCTCGGTGCAACGGCCGGCTGTGATGGAGTCCTCGACTTGGCGGACGATCAAACGCACTCCGAGATCGGTGGCGAACCAGTCGCGATAAGCCAGGGTTTCGGGGAAGTTATGCCCGGTGTCGATGTGGACGAGGGGAAAGGGCGGCTTGGCGGGCGCGAAGGCCTTTTGGGCGAGGCGGGCGAGCACGATCGAATCCTTGCCGCCGGAGAACAGCAGGCCGGTGCGTTCGAATTGGGCGGCGACTTCGCGCAGCACAAAAATCGCCTCGTGTTCGAGGTGATCGAGATGAGCGAGGGTGTAGGAGCTCATGCGTTGGATGCGGCGGGGAGTTGGCAGCGATCGCGTACGATGGCGGTGAGGCGATCCACAAGAAACGCGATCGGTTGGTTCTCGGTGTCGAGCACGACGTCGGGCTGCTCGGGCGGTTCAAACGCCGAGTCCCGGCCGGTGAAGAGCGGCACCCCGCCGGCACGGGCCTTGGCATAGAGTCCCTTGACATCGCGGCGCTCACATTCGGCGAAGGAGCAGGCGAGATGGACCTCCAGAAAATCCGGGTCGCCCACGATCTGCCGGGCCAGCGTGCGCATGGCCTGCGCCGGGGTGATGAACGCGCAGATGACAATCGCGCCGGTGCGGGCGAAGAGCTTGGCGACCTCGGCGGCGCGGCGGATGTTCTCGGTGCGATCGTCGGAGGAAAACCCCAGGCCTTGGTTCAAGCCGGTCCGCAATATATCGCCGTCGAGCAGCACCGTGTAACGGCCTTCCGCGTGCAACAGGCGGGTGAGGGCGGTGGCCAGCGTGGTTTTGCCGGCGCCGGACAGGCCGTAAAGCCAGACGACGAGGCCGCGCTGCCCCAGCAGGGTTTCGCGGGCGGCCCGGGTGACGTCCGGGCAATGATCAGCGGGCGGTGCGGAGGAAGTTGAGTCGGGCGGGTTCATGCCAAGTCCGCGCGGACTATGGATGGTGATTGCCCCGGGGGAAAGCGCGCAGTTGCCCGATCATGGCGCGGCCCCGGCGGCGTGGTGCTCAGGCGGACTTGGGCGGAGTGTCGCGGTGGTCGGGACTCAGCCGGCTGAGCAGCAGAACGACCCCTGCTCCGAGCAGCGCGAGCAGCAACGCCAGCCCGATATCGCCGGCGTTGGAGGGGAGGATGTTGACCTGCAACAAGGGCACCAACTCGCCTTTGCTGTTGAGCCGGGTGCTGACGACTTCCTTCCAAGGCCAAACGGTGCGCAGGGCCCCGGCCATGATGCCGGTCAGGGCGACGAGGGTGACATGGCGCCAGGTGCGGAGCAGCCAGCTGACCACGCGCACGAAGGTGAGAATGCCGACGGCGATACCGCTCACGAAGATGGCGAGTGAGGCAAAATCGCGGTGATTCACCGCCTCAAGCACCTGTTGATATTTGCCCATGATCACGAGCAGGTAGGAACCCGAAATTCCGGGCAGGATCATGGCACAGATGGCGATCGCCCCGGCCAGAAAGAGAAATATCGGGGTCGGCGGAGTCTGCACGACATCATGACCGACCAGCCAATAGGTGACGGCCGCGGCCACGATGAAGGCGGTCCAGTCGGCCGCGCGCCAACGCCAGGTTTCCTTCATCAGGAGCAGGATTGAACCGAGCACGAGCCCGAAGAAGAACGCCCATAATTGCACCGGATGGGTCTGCATGAGCCCGGTGAGCACGCGTGAGAGACTGAAAATCGCGGTCAGCAGTCCCAGTCCCAGCGCGCAGAAAAACAGCACGGGAATACGGGCAAACAGTTCCCGGAAGCGGCCCCGGAGCAGCAGCCGGAGCGAACCGAAATCGAAACTTTTGATGCCGTTGATGAGCCGGTCGTAAATCCCGCTGACAAAGGCGATCGTGCCGCCCGAGACCCCCGGAACGAGGTCGGCGGCGCCCATGATAAAGCCGATCACGGCAACACGCAGGTGAAAGAGCAGGTTCATGTGCAGGGATGGGGCGGAGGCGACCGGCGGATACGAAAAAGGCAGGCAGTGGTGACTGCCTGCCCATGCAAAGGGATGGAGTGGCTCAGACGTCGGGCTTGGTCTTGCGCAGGCCGAGCACGCGGTCGCCCTCGTTCCACTGGCCGCGCTTTTTGAGCACCTCTACGCGCTCGAACCGCTTGAGGACGTTGCGTTTGACTACGATACCGCTGGAGCCTTGGAGGCTTTTGTGCTGTGACATGACGATGAAAAGTGAAGGTTTCGGATTGCTAAAGGGGCGACGAGTTAGCGTTCGCCTGAGCCCATGACAAGTATTTTTCGCCGACATGCTCCGCATTGACGACCACCCACTCGGGGGTCGAGTAGGGATGGGCCGCATGCACATGGGCCTCCAGGGCGGCGGATTGGCCCGCAGAAAACTTGAACATCAGGCGGTATTCGCGCGCGGTTTCGATGCGGCCTTCCCACCGATACACCGAGGTGAGCGGCCCGTCGGTCTGGACGCAGACCGCAAGCCCGCGCTCCACCACGGCCCGGGCCAGCCGTCCGGCTTCCTCCTCGGTGGGCAACGTGGTCCAGGCGATCAACATAGACCGGCACGCTCCACCGCCCGGGGGCCGACGGCAAGCGGGAATTAGCCCTTGACGTCCCCGGGGCTTGACCTACCTATGACCGGTTTCACCTCCGCCAACCGCCCACCCATGAGAGACGACTACATCAAGGACGCCCTTAAGGTCATTCCCGACGCCAACCTGCTGATCAACGTGGTATCACGCCGGGTCAAACAGCTGAAGCGCGGCAACCGCCCGTTGGTCGAGTCGCTCGAAAAGCTGTCCTCCGAGGATGTCGCCCTGCGCGAGATCATCGAGGGCAAGATCAGCTACGACACCGGCGACAACTGAGCGCCGCTCAGAAATCCTGATTCCAGGCGGCCCCGCAATTGCCGGAGTCGCCTTTTTTGTGCACCATCCCAGCCATGCCCCCGAAAACCAAATCCGACGACCGCTTCAAGGAGGTCCGCAACGCCAAGGCGCTGCGCGACTACTTTGTGGACGAGCGGTTTGAGGCGGGCATCGCGCTGAAGGGCACGGAGGTGAAATCGATCCGCGCCGGCCGGGCGCAGATCAACGACGCCTTTGGCCGGATGGAGCGGGGGGAACTCTGGCTGCACAACGCGCACATCGAGCAATACGCCTTCGGCAACATCTACAACCACGACGCCAAGCGCACCCGCAAGCTGCTGTTGCACCGGCATCAGTTGCGCAAGGTGGCGCAGGCGCTGGAAGCCGGCGGCCGGGCCCTGGTGCCGTTGCGCCTGTATTTCAAAGGAGCGTTGGTCAAAGCCGAGATCGCCTTGTGTACCGGCAAGAAACTCTACGACAAACGCGATACCCTCAAAAAGAAGGTGCTGGACCGCGAGGTGGAGAAGGCCATGAAAAATCGCCGCCGATGAGCCAGCAATCCAACCAGGTCACGATCAGGGTGCCGGGCAGTACCTCCAACTGCGGGGCGGGTTTCGACACGCTGGGCATGGCCGTCGATTTGCACAACGATGTCACCCTGACCGTCGGCGACGACGGTTCCGGGCCGCAACCGCAGCGTGAATCAGATGGCAAGGCGCAGGCCATGGCGACGGAGGCGGCGGAGTTGTTCTTTCAACACACCAAGCGTACGCCTTTTGCGTTCACCTACCGGATCGAGGGCCAGGTGCCGTCGACCCGCGGACTCGGCTCCAGCGTGACGGTGCGCGCCGGCATCATCGCCGGGCTCGATGCGCTGGCGGGCACCGGGTTGAACCGGCACCAGTTGGTGGCGTTGGTCACAACCTTGGAAGGGCATCCCGACAATGCGGCGGCGAGCATCCATGGCGGGTTCTGTGTGGCCCGGGCCGATCCCGCCGATGGCGCCTATGTGGACTGCGTGCGCATCGAGGTGCCCGCCGATCTGGCCTTTGTCACGGCGTCGCCTTTGGTGGAGATTTCCACGAAGGAATCCCGTGGTCGCCTGCCGGCCAAGCTGCCGTATTTCGACGCCGTACGCAGCATCAACAGCGCCGCCTATCTGGTGGCGGTTTTTGCCACCGGCAAATACGAGCTGCTGCGCGGAGCGGTCGGCGATTTCATGCACGAGCCCTATCGTCTGCCGCACATTCCCGGCGCGGCCGCGGCGATTGCGGCCGGGGTGGAGGCCGGGGCGTTGACGGGCTGGCTCAGCGGCAGCGGATCGAGTGTGATGTGCGTGTGTCAGCACGAACAGGCCGAAACCGTGATGCTGGCCATGCGCGAGCGCTTCGCCGCGGATAAACTGGCCTGTGAAGGCGCGGTGCTGCGGGCCGACAATGCCGGTCTGCGTTTAATCTGAAAGGCTGCCGGCGGGCACCGGACGGTTGTCGGGGTCCGACCAGTGGCGGGCGATGAGTTGGGCGAGTTTGGTCCAGCTGAACGGTTTGGGCAGGACGGCCTTGAGTGCGGTCAGATCGTAAACGTATTCGTCGGACAATTGCAGCGGGTGTCCGGTGATGATGAGGAAGGACAACTCGGGACGCAACCGGCTGGCGTGCCGGATGAACTCGACCCCCGTCATGTCGGGCATGTAGTAATCCGTGACCACGATGCCCACATCCATATCGGGCAACGCGTCGAGCGCGGCTTGGGGATGGGTGAAGCTCTGCACCGGACGGCCCAGCAAATCGACGAGAATCTGGGACAGCAAATCGCCGTAGGACTTCTCGTCGTCGACCACAACTATGGTTTTGCCGTTAGGGGTGCTCACGGGACCCGCAAACTGGACGGATGTGCGGCCGAAGGCAATGCCCGGCTTGTGTCCGGCATGAGTCCGGCCAGCATGCCGGCATGTTGCATATTGTGTTATATAGACCGGAAATCGCGCCCAACACTGGCAATATCGGCCGCATGTGCGCGCTGACCAACTCGCGGCTGCACCTGATCCACCCGCTGGGCTTTGTGATCAACGATCGCAATCTGCGCCGGGCCGGCATGGATTACTGGCGCGCGCTGGACGTGCACGAGCATGCCGATTGGGCCGCCTTCCGGCGGAGTCCGCACGCGCCCCGGCGGCTGTGGCTTTTCACCACCAAGGCCCGTCGCTCCTTCTGGCAGGCGGATTTTCAGGACGGCGACGGATTGGTCTTTGGCAACGAGGGCTCTGGCGCGCCCGACTGGTTGCATGCGGAGATCGGCGAAGATTTTCGCGTAACGATCCCGCAGGCCAACCCGGCGCTGCGTTCGCTGAATCTTTCCACCGCCGCTGGCATTGCCTGTTACGAAGCCCTGCGGCAAACGGGATTGCTTGGCGCCGGTCGACCGAATTGAAGCCGGTGCCGGCGCTTCAGATTTCCCCCGCGCGCACGCAGGCAACCTCGTGGCCGCGATGCGGCAATAGCGGCGGGACGCCGGCCTTGCAACGGTCCCGGGCGTGCGGACAGCGGGGGTGAAAGGCGCAGCCGGGCGGGGGATTGATGGGCGAGGGAGGATCGCCGGGCAGCACGATGCGCTGCCGGTTGCGTTCCGCATCGGGATCAGGGGTGGGGATGGCGCTGATCAGGGCGCGCGTATAGGGGTGATAGGGCCGTTCGATGATGTCCACCGCGGGACCGAGTTCGACGATCTTGCCCAGATACATCACGGCGACGCGGTCGGAGATGTGTTTAACGACGGACAGATCATGCGCGATGAAGATCAGGGCCAGGTGCATCCGCCGGCAGAGTTCGGAGAGCAGGTTGAGAATCTGCGCCTGGATGGAGACGTCGAGGGCCGAGACCGGTTCGTCCGCGATGATGATCTTGGGTTGCAGCGCCAAGGCGCGTGCGATGGCGATGCGCTGGCGTTGGCCGCCGGAGAATTCATGCGGGTATTTCTGCATGAAGCGCGGGGCGAGGCCGACGGTTTGCATCAGTTCCGCGACGCGCGCGGTGGCCTCGGCGGGACGGCAGACGCCGTGCACCAGCAGGGGTTCGGCGATGGTGGCGAAGACCGTCATGCGCGGGTTGAGCGACGCATACGGGTCCTGAAAGACCATCTGCATGTCGCGCCGCACGGCCTTGATTTCGGCCGTGGTGCCGGCCGTCAGGTTACGGCCTTCCAGGACGACGGTGCCGGCGGTGGTGGGCACCAGCTGCATGATCGTGCGCGCCAAGGTGGATTTGCCGCAGCCGGATTCGCCGACCAAACCGAGCACCTCGCCCTTGCGCACGGTGAGGTTGACGCCGTCGACGGCACGCACGGTGGCCGTCTGGCGTTTGAACAGAAAGCCCTCATGGACGGGAAAGTGGGTTTTGACATCCCGGAGTTCCAGAATCGGCTCGTTCATGACGGTCGGAGTTCACCGGTCTGCACGCGAATGCAGGCCTGCTGATGGTCGCCTTGCCAAACGGCGAGTTTGGGTTCCTGCGCGCGGCAGATGTCCGTGGCGAATTCGCAGCGCGGGGCAAAGGCGCAGCCTTGGATCAGTTTCGAGAGATCGGGCGGCATGCCGGGGATGGTGTAGAGCGTCTTGCCCTTTTCCTGCAGCGAGGGAATCGAACGCTGCAAGGCCAGGGTGTAGGGATGCCGCGGCTCGCGAAACAGGGTGCGGGTGTCGGCGCTTTCCACGATCCGGCCCGCATACATCACCTGCACCCGGTCGCACAGCCCCGAGACCACGCCGAGGTCGTGGGTGATGAAGATCACCGCCATGCCAAGTTCCTGCTGCATTTTCTTGATCAGTTCCAGGATCTGGGCCTGCACCGTGACATCGAGGGCGGTGGTGGGTTCGTCGGCGATCAACAGCTCGGGCTTGGTGATCAACGCCATGGCAATCATCACGCGCTGGCGCATGCCACCGGAAAACTCGTGCGGGTGATAGTGGATGCGCTTGGCGGCATCGTTGATGCCGACCGCCGCGAGCGCCGCGATGCCGCGGTCGAGGGCGTCGCGGCGGGAAATCTTTTCGTGGATGAGAAGCGGTTCGATGAGTTGGTCCGAGATCCGCATGTAGGGATTCAGGGAGGTCATCGGATCCTGGAAGATCATCGCGATACGCTTGCCCCGGATGGCGCGGGATTCCTTCGGCGTGCACTTTAGCAGATCGACACCGTCGAACACCGCCGAGCCGCTCTCGATGCGGCCGGGCGGCTGGGGCACGAGGCCCATCAGCGAGTAGCAGGTGACCGATTTGCCGGAGCCCGATTCGCCCACGATGCCAAGGGTTTCGCCCCGGTTGAGATCGAAACTGACGCCGTCCACCGCGCGATAAACCCCGTTGCGGGTGTGAAAACTGGTGCGGAGGTCTCGGACGGAAAGCAGCGGCATGGTCAGGGCAACGCGGGACAGTGGGCGGCGCGGCTGAGGGCGGGCAACGTTATTGTGAAGCGAAGCGATCGGGCGCGAGTTCGCGCAGCGCCGCCAGGACTTGCGCGGGGGGCAAGGCATCCAGGCCCATGCCGCCCTGCGGCGGACAACCGGTCGGTTGCAGCACGCGGAAGGGCGCGGCAAAAACCGGGCGGGTGCGCACCGGATTGGTGGGGCCGAAGAGGGCGAGCAGCGGGACGCCGAGGGCGTTGGCCAGATGCATGCCACCGGTGTCGTTGGTTACCAGCACAGAACAGCCGCAAAGCCGGTCGCAATATTCCGTCAGGGTGGTCTGGCCGGCGAGGTTGTGCAGCGGGCGCGCGCTGCGGGCCACGATTTCATTGGTGATCACCCGATCATTGCGGGTGCCGAACAGGACCACGCTGGCGGCGGCGGGCAACTCCGCGATCAAGGCGCACCAATGCGGGATCGGCCAGCGTTTCTCGGGATTGTTTTCGGAGCCCGGGACCAAGCCGATGACGAATGACGCTGGCTCAATGCGCGCGCCCATGGGCGTCAGGTCGGCCGGCTCGTTCAACCCGAAGTGCTGCAGAAAACGCGTCCACAACTCGAGCTGATGGTGGGCCATCTCATCGAAATCCGCCGGCACACGGTAGCGATGGCTCAACAGCGGTCGCGGCTGGCCGGGGCGTTGCATGCCGAAGCGTTGACGGCAGCGTGTGAGCCACGCCTCGATGTCGCCGCGCACCGAGTTGGTGAACAGGATGTGGCAATCCGGGTAACGACGACGCAGCCGCCAAAAATGCCGGTAATACGTCCAGCCTTTGGCGGGCAAGGTTTCGACACAATCCGCGATCTGCCACCGGTTCAGCAGCGGATGGAAGGCCGGCTGGGCGAAGAGGGTGATCTCGGCATCGGGCCGCCCACGACGGATGGCGCGCAGCAGCGGCATGACCATCACCACATCGCCGAGCCAGTTGGGCAGCCGGACCCAGAGGCGCGTGCGGCGGAGCGGCTGCTCGAGCCCCCGTGCGGCCAGATCGGCCGCGAGCAGGTCGCGTTTGGCGGCCAGATGCAGGCGTTTTTCCGGAATGTCCTGATTTTTCCAGCGGTCGTGAGACCAGAGCCAGGTGGTGCGAAATATTTTGTCGTCTTGCAGCTTGCGCTCAAGCCAGCGGTTCAGGGCGATGGTGACTCCGGCCACCGAACCATCGCTTGTGATCGATTCCATCTGCAGGGCGATGCGCCAGAAGCCCAGCCGTTCGGGATAGATGGTGTAGATCCGGGCTTGGTATTTTTCCGAGAACAGTCCGGGCAACTCGGTGGTGGAACAAACGCGGCCGAAGAGGGTGGTGAGCGCGCCTTGTCGGCCGGAGTTCTGATCGAAATGCAACCCGACGATCCCTTGGCGACGGAGAATCTTGAGGGCTTCCTGGAAGCCCTGTTTGCGGGACAGCAATCGCATGCCGAAGCGCTCGCGGGTGCGTTTGATCCAATCATCCAGGATCGGATTGTCCACCGGGCGATACACCACGACGATTTCCGGAAAGGGCTCGGGCACGAGCAACGGCATGCAGGTCTGGATTTCCCAGTAGGCCACATGAGCCGAGGCCATGACCATGGGAAACGGGTTGGCGCGATGCTCAGCCAGCGCCGTTTGCAGGCTCGGGGCGGCCTGCACGATCTGTCGCACCCGGGCGGCACTCAGGTAGGGCGCGGCCAAGGAGAGCAGGCCGGTCTCGATCAGACTCCGCGAGCTGGCCCGGGCGATGCGCCGGTGTTCGGCGCGGGACATCCCGGGAAAGACGTGGCTGAGGTTCGAATAGACCGTGTGCCGCCGCCGGGGCAGCAACAGCACCACCTCGCCGATAACGGGCACAAGGGCACGCAGCACGGGTTCCGGCGCCCAGGCGCAGATCCGACCGAAGAGTTGCAGCAGCAATTTTAGCACGCGAGTAGCGGATTAGCGTTTGATTTTGGCCGGGAAAGTCCATGAAAGGTTGCAGCCGTCCGGTCAAAAGCAGATTTTGGCGGCAAACGCCTGTCATGGTTGAACTTCTCATCATCAAACCCTCGTCCCTGGGTGACATTGTCAATGCTCTCCAGGTCGCGACCTCGTTGAAAGCGCAGCGGGATGATCTGCGCATCTCGTGGATCGTGCGGGACATTTTTGCGCCGCTGGTCAAGGCCTGCGAGGTGGTGGATCATGTTTACATCTTCGAGCGGAATGCGGGCACGAAGGGTTTCATGCGCCTGATGAAGGAGGTGCGAAAGACCAAATTCGATTACGTGTTCGACATGCAGGGGCTGCTGCGCACCGGCCTGATGACCTCGCGTGCGCTGGCCAAAACGAAAGTGGGCCGGGCGGATGCCCGCGAATGGTCGGGCATGTTTTACGACCGGAAGGTTCCGCTGCCGCCCGACGGAAGGCGCAGTCATGCGGTGGACATTTTGCTGCAGTTTTGTCCGGTGCTGGACGCCAAGCCCGAACTGCACGGCCAGATCAAGTTTCGCGAGGTGGACAAGCTCAACCTCAGCTTTGCCGACGGCAAGAGCGGCACGAAACCCATCCTGATGTTTCCCGACAGCCGGCGGGCGGACAAACGTTGGAACGGTTTTCTGCAGCTCACGCAGATGATGCTGCGCTCGAACCGCAACCGGAAGGTCATCTGGGCGGGCAACAATTTCCTGCCGGCCAAGGGCGCGCTGCCCGCGAACCGTTTCCTCAATCTCACCGGCAACACCAGCCTGGTGTCGCTGCCGGCGCTGATCCAGCGGGCCGAGTGGGTCATCACCAACGACAGCGGACCGATGCACCTGGCCGCGGCCCTGGGCGTGCCCGTAATGGGCATCTTCGGTCCCACCGACCCGCGGTTGTTCGGTCCCTATCCGCTGAACGCGCCGGATCACCTCGTGGTGCAGGCGCCGGTGCGCGACCTGAAACTGCTGCCGGCCAAGGAAGTTTACGCCCGCTTTCAACGCGCGGACCACCGGTTGCACAAAAAGCGCTGAATCACTCCCATGCTCGATCCGAAATTATTGCGTGAAACGCCCGATTTGGTGCGCGCGGCGGTGGCCCGGAAACACCTCGATGTCGATGTTGACGCCGTGCTGGCGATCGACACCCGCTGGCGGACCTTGCTGAGCGAGGTCGAGAGCCTGCGGGCCAAACAAAAGGCGGCCAACACCGCGATGGCCGCGCTGCCCAAGGGGTCGCCCGAATTCCTGGCCAAGGTCGGGGAAATGAAGACGGTGGCCACGGCGGTGAAAGAAAAGGAGGCCGTACTCAAGGAGACCGAGTCCGCCTGGCAGCAGGCGATGCTGACCCTGCCGAATCTGCCGCACAGTTCCGTGCCCGAGGGCCGCACGCCGGAGGAGAACGTGGTGTGGGCCACGCACGGGGCGGTGGATGAACCACGGCCGCACGCGGTGCCGCATTGGGAGATCCCGGGATTTGAGCGCTTGTTCGACTTCGGCCGTGGCGCCAAGGTCACCGGCGCGGGTTTCCCGTTTTTCATCGGCGAGGGCGCGCGCCTGGTGCGGGCTTTGTTGAATTTCTTCCTGACCGAAAACGCCAAGGCCGGCTACGTCGAGGTGAGCCCGCCGATCTTCGTCAACGCCGCCAGCGCCACGGCGACCGGCCAGCTGCCCGACAAGGAAGGCCAGATGTATGAGACGGCGGACAAACTCTACGCGGTGCCGACCGCCGAGGTGCCGCTGACGAATTTCTACCGCGACGAGATCATCGAGGAGACGGCACTACCGATCCACCGCTGCGCCTACACGCCTTGTTTCCGCCGTGAGGCGGGCAGCTATGGCAAGGACGTGCGCGGGTTGAACCGCGTGCATCAGTTCGACAAGGTTGAACTGCTCAAATGGGTGCATCCGCGCACGAGCTACGACGAACTGGAAGCCCTGCGGACGGACGCCGAGCGCCTGCTGCAAAAACTCGGGCTGCCTTACCGCGTGCTCCTGATGTGCGGCGGTGATCTGGGTTTTGCCCAGGCCAAGAAATACGATCTGGAAGTCTGGGCGGCCGGCCAGAAACGCTGGTTGGAAGTGTCCAGCTGCAGCAATTTCGAAGCGTTCCAAGCGCGGCGCGCGCAGATCCGTTTCCGCTCCAAGGAGACCGGCAAGCCGGAGCTCGTGCATACGTTGAACGGTTCAGGTTTGGCGGTGCCGCGGGTGCTGGCCGCACTCTTGGAAAACAACCTGCAGGCCGACGGCAGCGTGAAAGTGCCGGAGGCGCTGCAACCGCATTTTGGCCGGGAGTCCTTCCGTTTCGATTGAGCCCGGTTGCCGGGACGCCGCGGCATGAAAGTCCAGAAAGCCAGCTGGCCGGAGCGCGCGGACAAACTGGCGGCCCTCCTGCCGGTTGATCAACTGCACGCGGAGGCGCTGGCTGCGGCGTTGCCGGAGCGGACTTCAGCCGGGCCGTGGTCGGTGGCGCTTTCGGGCGGTGCGGACTCGGTGGCCTTGCTGTTGTTGTTATGGGCGCACTGGCCCGCTCGGCGAAAACACCTGCGGGCGCTGCACTACAACCACCGCTTGCGTGGGCGCGCTGCGGATCTCGATGAGGAACACTGTCGCAAGCTGTGCGCCGCACTGGGCATCAAACTTTGGGTGGGGCGGCGCAAAGACGATGAGCCGGTGCAGAATGAAAACCAGGCCCGGGAGCTGCGCTTTGCGTTCATCCGCCGTAAAATGCAGCAATGCCGGTCACGGGTCCTGTGGCTGGGCCACCAACAGGACGATGTGGCCGAGACCATGCTCATGCGACTGGCCCGGGGCAGCGGTTCAGCCGGTCTGGCCGCGCCACGACCGGTGCATGTGCAGCAGGGCGGCAGTGTGCATCTGCGTCCGTTGCTGACCTTGAAACACGGCGAATTGACCGCGGCCATGCGCGCAGCGGGCATCGTTTGGCGGGAAGACCGGAGCAACCGGGGCCGGGATTATTTCCGCAACCGCATCCGGCACGATGTGCTGCCGGTCTGGGTGCAGGCGGCGGATCGCGATGCGGTGGCCGGGGCGGCGCTCAGTCGCTCGCTGCTCGCCGAGGATGATGAGGCCTTGGAGGCATGGGCGGAGTGTTTGCAGCGCCAAATGCCCGCGCGTCGGCTCAAGCTCGACCTGCTGGCTGCTGCACCGCGAGCCGTGGTGCGGCGGTTGCTTTACCGTTGGCTGGGGCAGGGGCCGGCGGTCGTACTTTCCCGTCAGGCGTTTGAGCAATTGCTGGCAGCGGTGATCCGGGGCGATTCCACCCGGCAAAGCCTCGGCCATCACGTCTTTGCGGTGATCCGCCGTGGCGAATTGTTCTGCGAAATCAGGGCTCGGGGAGCCAAGAAACGCCGCGATTGATTATATTGGCGGTTCAATTGACTTATCCTGGCGGAACATCCAGCTTTCGCCCTTAGTCCAACTCACTTGCATGTCAGAACCCGACAATAAAAAGAAACGCCGCCCCCTGAAGAACCTGCCGCCGGACCGCTTCCAGCCCAAGGTGTTGCTGATCTGGTTGTCGATCGTGGCAGCGGCGTTGCTGTTGCTTTACTGGACCCCGGGCCGGCTGAATCCGCCGGTCAACCTGAAAATCCAGCAGGTGGTGGAGATGGCCGAGCGCGGTGAAATCCGCGAGGGCGTGATCCGTTCCGACGCTTCGGGCGGCCGGGATTGGGCGATTGTCACCGGCGAACTCAAGGAATCGCGTCCGGTTGGCCCCAACAGCGAGCAACAGACCACCAGTTTCCGTTCCGCGGGTCGTCTGACCGATGCGAACATGGAACGCTTGCAGAAGGCCGAGGTGTTCGTTGAACAGCCTGCGACCACGGTGTGGACGCAGATCGCCGCTCAGGTCATTCCCTTCGTGCTGATCATCGGTTTGTTGTATTTCCTGTTTGTCCGCCAACTGCGGCAAGCAGGGCGCGGCGCCATGAGCTTTGGCAAAAGCAAAGCCAAACTGCTGACCCGCGACCGCGACAAGATCACCTTTGCCGAAGTGGCCGGATGCGACGAGGCCAAGGAAGAGGTCAGCGAAGTCGTCGAATTTTTGCGCGATCCGAAGAAGTTCACCAAGATGGGCGGACGCATCCCGAAGGGCATCCTGATGGTGGGGCCCCCGGGCACCGGCAAAACCCTGCTGGCCAAGGCCGTCGCCGGGGAGGCCGATGTGCCATTCTTCTCCATCTCCGGCTCCGACTTTGTGGAAATGTTCGTCGGTGTCGGCGCCAGCCGGGTGCGCGACATGTTTGAGCAAGGTCGCAAGAACGCGCCCTGCCTCATCTTCATCGATGAGATTGACGCCGTCGGTCGTCAGCGCGGCGCCGGTCTCGGCGGCGGCAATGATGAGCGCGAACAGACGCTGAATTCGCTGCTGGTGGAGATGGACGGCTTCGACACCACCGAGGGTGTCATCATCATCGCGGCCACGAACCGGCCCGACGTGCTCGACAGCGCGTTGCTGCGGCCCGGCCGTTTCGACCGTCAGATTTATGTGGATCTGCCCGACTTGACCGGACGCGAACAGATCCTGCGGGTCCATGCCCGCAAAATCAGCCTCGCGGACGATGTGGATCTCAAGGTCATCGCCCGCGGCACGCCGGGACTCTCCGGTGCCGAACTGGCGAACTTGCTCAACGAAGCGGCCCTGTTGGCGGCCCGTCGCAACAAGAAAAAGGTCGAGATGATCGACGTCGATGATGCGCGGGAAAAGGTGCAGTTCGGCCGCGAGCGCCGGCGCATGATGGACGATGAGGAGAAAAAACTGACGGCTTACCACGAGGCGGGGCACGCCCTGGTGCAGGCGGTGCTGGATGACGGCCACATGCCGGTGCACAAGGTTACGATCATTCCGCGCGGCCGCAGCCTGGGCAGCACGATGTTCATCCCGAAAAAGGACATGCTGACCCATGCGATGAAGCGCATGCTCAACCAGATCGCCATGGGCCTGGGCGGACGCATCGCCGAGGAAATTGTGCTCGATGACATTTCCAGCGGTGCCGCGGGCGACATCAAACAGATCACCAAGATCGCCCGCCACATGGTGTGCGACTGGGGCATGAGCCCGCTGGGCCCGGTCTCCTATGGTGACAATCAGGACACGGTTTTTCTGGGCCGGGAGATCACCCGCAACGAACACCTTTCCGAGGACACCGCCCGCAAGATCGACGCCGAGGTCCACCGCATCATCGACGAGCAATATCGCCGGGCGACAGACATCATCCGGGAGCATCGTCCGGCGTTGGACAAGATTGCCGAGGCGCTTCTCCAGTATGAGACCATCGAAGGCCGGCATGTGATGGAGATCCTCGAACACGGCGAAATCAAATCGCCCGTGCTGGCGATGCCGCCCCCGCTTGGCGCGGAGGACCAAAGCAAGAAGTCGGCCGGCAAACCGGCGGTAAAGGAACCCATTCCGCCGGACGGCGCGCCGGAACCGACCCCGGCCTGAAGGGCAATTTCCACGGGCGCGGCATGATACCGCGCCCGTTTTGTTTATGTCGGATCTGACCAAACCCGCAGTGCCGTTTTCAGCGCTGGGCCGTCGCGCCAAGGCGCCGACCATTGCGCGGCTGATGAACGCCGCCTTGGAGAATCCCGCGCTGCTTTCGCTGGCCGCGGGTTTCACCGACAGTGCGACTTTGCCTTTGCCAGCGGTGACCGCCGCGGCGCAGCGTCTGGCCGTGCGCGGGGATCGTGAGTCGCTGCAATACGGTCCGAACCAAGGCCGTCCCCGGCTGCGCGCGATGATGGCCGGACATCTGCAGCGCCGGGAACCCGCGCTTGATGCCGGTCTCCTCTCGCGGCAATTGTTCATCACCAACGGATCACAGCAGGCGTTGTATCTCGCGATGCAGGTGCTGTGTGAGCCCGGTGACATCGTGCTGGTCGACCGGCCCAGTTATTTTGTGTTTTTGGAAATGCTGACCGGCATGGGCGTGGAGGCGGTGTCCGTGCCGGTGGATCACGACGGACGCGTGGATGCTGCTGCGCTCGCGGACCGGCTGACGGCATTGAAGCAGGCCGGTCAGAGCCACCGCATCAAGGCGCTGTATTTCGTGAGTTATTTTTCCAATCCATCCAGCCGGAGTCTGACCGTGACGGAAAAGCAAACGCTGGCCCGAGTGTTGAAAGAACAGGACCTGATCGTGCCGGTGATCGAGGATGCGGCGTACCGGGATTTGTTTTTCGCCAGCCCGCCGGAGGCTCCGAGCATTCTTTCCCTGGAAGAGTGGGGCGGTTTTCCCCGGCTGTATCTGTCCACCTTGACGAAGTCTTTTGCGACCGGACTGAAAATCGGTTACGGCTGTTGCACGGATGATGCGTGGCTGGCGGCGATGCTGCACACCAAGGGACATCACGATTTCGGCAGCGCCAACCATCTGCAGGCCCTGTTGGAGGAAGTGTTGGCCGGGGGTAGTCTCGAAGAGCAGTTGCAAATCATCCGTCCGGTCTATGCGCGCAAGATGCAAACGTTGCATGAAACCTTGGTGGGCGCAGGTCTGCAAAAGACGGGCTGGCGCTGGACCGCGCCGGCCGGCGGGCTGTATCTCTGGTTGGAAGCCCCGGCATTGCTGGACACTGGTTTGGAAAGCGGGTTCTGCCGACGCTGCATTGCCGAAGGCGTGCTCTACGTACCGGGCGAACTGTGTTTCGGCGATGACGTGCCGCGAAACTTTGTGCGCCTGAGCTACGGGGTGCTGGCCGAGCGTGAACTGGCGGAGGCCGGCCGCCGCTTCGTGCGCGTGGCGCAGGCGGCGGGAAACTGAAAACTTCCTTGGATTTGCGTGGCAGGCCCACCAAGCTGCGACCCTATATTATGAAAATCTGTTGTATTGGTGCGGGTTACGTGGGCGGACCGACGATGGCGATGATCGCCCTGAAGGCGCCTGACATCGCGGTGGAGGTGG
>JACFMR010000048.1 GCA_019455245.1 Opitutaceae bacterium | reverse complement strand
CTTCCGACCGCCCCTCCGTGCCGCAACACCGCCTTCATGCAATATCCGGGTTAATCCGCCCGGACTGTCCCAAACCATCGGGACTTCGACAAATGATTTTGCCTTGGCCGGCCAGAGCGAAGTAGATGCCCGCCTACCCCCGTCCGATTTCGTCCACTCGGTGCCCCTCCCCTCGCAACAAGCCAAAATCCTCCGCTGGTGCGCGATCATCCTGCTGTCGGGCGTACCCGGCTATGCCGGACTGGCCGCCGGAGCTTGGATGTTTGTCAAATACCGCCGGGGTGTGGAGACCGTGACCTACGCCGACATCGCCCTGCCCTGGCGCTGGCCGGAGTATCAAATCAAGCGGGGTGAACATGCCATAACCTTGGGCTTCGCCTTGTTGCAGAGGGGCAAATTTGACCAAGGTTTCTACCAACTGAGAGTGGGGATGGCCCGGGCTCCGGGCCATCGGGACGGCCGGCTGCTGCTGGCACAAATCCTGGCCAACAGCAGGCGCCATGACCTGGCCCGGAATACATTGATGGATGGCCTGAACCATCACGCGTCCGATCCGGTTTACGTGGGGGCGGTGCTGGAGTTTCTGCTCTCACGGCAGGCCGACAGAGAGGTGATGAGCTTGGGCAACCGGATTCTGGCCGCACCCGACGGAACGCCGGCCCTGCGGGACACCGCCGCGCTGCACGCCGCCCGGGCCGCCTACTACCGGGGCAAGTACGATCAGGCCGATGCTTACCTCCATACAGGAGGCCTGGCCGCGAACCTCAACGCCGCCCTGCTCATCGCCCGGATGGACTGGGAACGCGGTTACCGCGAGCTGGCGCTGGTCGCCCTGCGCGAACTGTATCAGCGCCATCCCGAGGATGAAGGGATCTACATCCAACTCGGGGAGTTTTTGCGGGAATCGGGGCAAACAGACGAAGCCCGGCGGGGCACCGTGCTTCATCAAGTCGCCCACCCGGACTGCCCGCGGCCCGTCATCGACCGCCTGCTGGATCTGCATCGGCAAAGCCGCGAGGACGAACTGCGGGCCGCCGCCCAAAACGCCCTGACCGCCTTGCCCCAGCCCGCCGGCCTGCTGGCCCTGGGTGATTTCGCCGCCACCACCGGCCGGGTTGAACTCGCCCAACAGGTGCTGGAGCAGGCTCGCAACCGTCAACCCGCCGACATCACCCCCCTGCGCCTGATGGTGGTGGAATCGATGCTTGTCGCCAGCCGCCATGCCGAGGCGCTCGAACACGTGCAGACCCTGCTCAAGCAACCGGGCGCTGACCCGGCCCTGACCAATGTCGCCCAAGGTCTGCTGGCCATCGCCCATTTCGGTCTCGGCGATCCCGTGTCCGGTCACAGCGCGCTGATGACGCTGATGGTCCGGCCCGATTTGCGGACGGAAAGCCTGCTCGCCATCGCCAATCGTCTCGTGGCGATGGAGCAGCGCGCACCGGCCCGCGAAATTCTGGCCCGGGCGATTGCGCTGGACCGGCAGAACCAACCCGCCCTCGCCCGGCTGATCGAGCTCGACCTCGAAGCCGAGAATCTCGCCGCCCTGCCGGACAACCTGCGGCACCTGCTGACCCTGCGCAAACCGCCGCGTCACGTGCTGACCGCCGCCCAGCGCCTGTTGCGTCAGGACCGGCATCTTTTTCTGCCCGGACGCACCGAACTCCTGGATGCGCTGGCCCAGGCTCTCGCCCGGCCGGCGGCGGCTTCCACCGCTGCCGGTTAACCGGCGCGCAGGGATTCGCCCAGCACGGCCAGCAGCCGGACATTTTGTTCACGGGTGCCGACGGTGACGCGCAACCAATCCGGCAGACCGTAGGATCCCACCGGACGCACGATCACCCCCTGCCGCTGCAACTCCGCAAACCGCCGCGCACCCGCCCCCGTGCGCACCAGAATAAAATTCGCCACGCTCGGCACATACTCCAGACCAAGCTCGTTCAACCCGGCCTCGAGCTGGCGCAAACCGGCCAGGTTGTCCCGCCGGCACTGCGTCACAAACGCGTCGTCATCCAAGGCCGCCACGGCCGCCGCCTGCGCGATCGCATTCACGTTGAACGGCTGCCGCACGCGGTTGAGCAGCGCGCAAAATTCCGGGGCCGCAAAACCGTAACCGATGCGCAGGCTCGCCAGTCCGTAGATCTTGGAAAACGTCCGCAGACAGATGACGTTGCGCCCCTCGGCGATCAGCGGGCGCAGATCCGGCGGGTTCTCCAGATATTCCGCGTAAGCCTCATCGAACACCGTGATCACGTGCTCCGGCATCGCCCGCGCAAACGCCAGCAACTCCGTTTCGGTGTTGGCCGTGCCGGTCGGGTTGTTCGGGCTGGGCACAAACACCATGCGCGTGCGCGGGGTGATGGCGGCGGCGAGCGCCGCAAGATCGTGGCGGTGGTTGACCAAGGGCACCTCGACCGGCTTCGCGCCGAAAAGCAGCGTCACCAATTTGTAAACCACAAAGGCCGGGTTGCCCATCACCACCTCGTCACCCGGACGCAGAAACGCGTGGCCCAGCAGTTCGATGAGTTCATTCGAGCCGTTGCCAATGACAAACTGCTCCGGCGGCAACTGCCATTTTGCGGCCAGTTTCTGCCGCAGCGCAAAGCAACCGCCGTCGGGATACAGTTCCGCCTGCTCCAAGGCCTGCCGGGCCGCCGCCAGGGCCTTGGGCGAGGCGCCGAAGGGATTTTCATTGGAGGCCAGCTTGATGATGCCGGCCGGATCCAGGCCCAGCTCGCGCGCGACCTCCTCGATCGGTTTGCCCGGTTCGTAGACCGGTTGGGTGCGCACCTCGGGTTTGACCAGCGACTCCAGATTCATGCCGGCATCGAACACGGAACCGCGCCGGCGCCCAAGCCAAATTCCATCCGGCCTCAACCGCGGCTGTCTACCCGCACCACCTGCATCCCCGCCGCCCGCGCGGCTTGGATGCCCAGTTCGGCGTCCTCAAACACGAGACAACGCTCGGGCCGCAGCCCCAGCTCTTTGGCCGCCAGCAAAAACATGTCCGGCGCCGGCTTGCCGTGTGTCACATCATCCGCGGTTACCACGGCCCGGAAGAGCGCGCGCAATCCGGTCACTTCCAGCGAGCGGTCCACCACCATCCGCGGGCCGCCCGAGGCCACCGCCAGCGGATGAGTCGCCGCCTTGTCCCGTGCAAACGCCACGACCGGCTCAATCAACTGCACCTCCGTCTGCCGGGCCGTGAACAATTGCTCCTTGTGGTGAAACACCGCGTCGGGATCGAGCTGCAGCCCGTAACGTTCGCCAAAAAGCTCTGCCACCCGGCGCGTGGGCGTGCCGCCCAGCGAATAGAAATAATCCTCCTCCAACGGCCGCGTCAGGCCGGCGGCGCGCATCGCCTCGTCCCACGCCTCGTAATGCAGCGGCATCGTGTCGAGCAGCGTGCCGTCGAGATCGAAAATATAGCCGTCAAAGTCTCCTGTGGGAATGTCGAGTTGCATGCGGACGGCCAGCACAGGAGACCCGCCTCAGGCTGGCAACATGCGTTTGCCGAAAACTCATCCGGCCGTGTCGCCGCTCCACCGGCGTTTGAACCAGAACGCCACGTGCACCAGCGCGATCAGCGCCGGCACCTCAATCAACGGCCCCACCACCGCGGCAAAGGCCACGCCCGACTGCAGCCCGAAAACCGCGATGGCCACGGCGATCGCCAGCTCAAAATTGTTGCCGGCCGAGGTGAACGCCAGCGAGGTCGAGCGCGGATAATCCGCGCCCAGCCGCTTCGCCATCACGAAGCTCACCAGAAACATGATCGCGAAATAAAGCACCAGCGGGATCGCGATGCGCAGCACGTCCACCGGCAGCCGCACGATGGCCTCGCCCTTGAAGGTGAACATCACCACGATGGTGAACAGCAGCGCGCCCAGCGTGAGCGGCGAGATGCGCGGGATGAACACGCGTTCATACCAATCCTCGCCCTTCAGCGGCACCAGCACCACCCGGCTCAACACGCCCGCCGCAAACGGAATGCCGAGATAGATCATCACGCTCCAGAAGATGTCGCTCATCGCGATCTCGACGATCTTGCCCTCCAACCCGAACCAAGGCGGCAGCACCGTAATGAACAGCCAGGCGTAAAAGCTGTAGCACAGGATCTGCGCGATGCTGTTAAGCGCCACGAGCCCCGCCGCGTATTCGCGGCTGCCCTGCGCGAGTTCGTTCCACACCAGCACCATCGCGATGCAACGGGCGATGCCGACCAGGATCAGGCCGACCATGTAGTCCGGGTGGTCCCGCAGCAGCAGGATCGCCAGCAGGAACATGAGGATCGGCCCAACGATCCAATTCTGCACCAGCGACAGCGTGAGAATTCGCGTGTTGGCGAACACCTTGGGCAGCTGCGCATACTTCACCTTCGCGAGCGGCGGATACATCATCAGGATCAGCCCGATCGCGATCGGCAGGTTGGTCGTGCCCACGGTCATGGGGGCGAAAAACGCCTCGGGATCGCTCAGCACAAAGTGTCCGAGTCCCACCCCCAGCCCCATGGCCGCGAAAATCCAGACCGTCAGATAACGGTCGAGAAAGGACATGCTTTTTGCAACGGAGGCGGACATGGGCAGGACGGGATGATTCAGTGAGCGGCGGCTTGCAGTGCATCGCGCCGACCATCGGCGTAGGCTTCGAAGGTCCGGCGGATTTCGTCGCGGACCCGGCGGAACACCGTCAGCTGCTCCTCCTCGGATCCGGTCGCATGGGCCGGGTCGTCAAAAGGCCAGTGGTGGCGGTGCACCTGTCCGGGAAACCGCGGGCAGGCCTGGTCCGCCTTGCCACACACGGTGATGACCGTCTCGACCTTTGCCGTGAGAAAATCGTTCATGGACTTTGAGGCGTGGCCGGAGATGTCGATGCCGATCTCCCGCATCACCCGGATTGCATGCGGATGCACATAACCGGCGGGCTTCGAGCCGGCACTGGCCACCGTGAGCAGGTCGCCCGCGGCCGCACGCAGAATGCCTTCGGCGAGATGGCTTCGACAAGAGTTGCCGGTGCAAAGGATGAGAACGGTGGGGTTATCCATCGATGGAAACAGGGCGGGATCGGACGCGGGCGCCGGTCACGCAGCCACAGGGACCGGACGCGGCAAACTTCGGGGCGAGTTTTTTGAAACGGGCCAGGTCGGTGCGGAAAACTTTTTGCTCCTGCGCACAGTCCTGCAGACAGGCGAGATTGGCCCGCAGCTCCCGCGGCGCCTTGCGTGGCAATGCGTAGACCATCCATTGGCCCTCGCGCTTCGCCTCCACCAGGCCGCGCGCGCGCAAGTAGCCGAGATGCTTCGATATCTTCACCTGCGGCTCGCACAGGATCGCCTGGAAGTGACACACGCAAAGCGGACCCTGCTGCAACAAATTCAGGATGCGCAGCCGGGTCGGGTCGCACAGGCACTCGTAAATCTTGATCAGGTCCACGCCGTGTGGATATTCCTTTAAGGGAATATGATTCAAGGCATAAATGAAACGATTTTCAGGCCAGCAGTTTTTTCATTTCGTCCGGCGATGGCACGCGGCCGGCGACTTTGACTTCACCGTCCACAACCAAGGCCGGCGTGAACATGACGCCGAAGCCGGCGATGTCGTTCAGATCGGTGACCTTTTCGAGGGAGTATTCGAGGCCGAGTTCCTTGGCGGCGGTTTCGGCGGTTTCAGCGAGGAGGCCGCATTTGCGGCATCCGGTTCCGAGGATTTGGATTTTTTTCATGGCGTTTGATGTTGATGGAAGTTTTCAGGCCAAGGCCCCGTAGGCCCAGCCGACGAGCGTGGAGAGCACGACCACGAGGCCGACATAAGTGGCGGTTTTCTTCGGTCCGATGACCGAGTTGATCACGATCATGCTCGGCAGGCTCAACGCCGGTCCGGCGAACAGGAGCGTCAGCGAAGGCCCCGCGCCCATGCCGCTGCCGATCAGACCCTGCAAAATCGGCACCTCGGTCAACGTGGCGAAATACATCAGCGCGCCGGCCAGCGCCGCGAAGGCGTTGGCCGCGAAGGAATTTCCGCCCACTGCACCGGCGATCCATTCGCTCGGAATCAGTCCCTCGTGCCCCGGCCGCCCGAGCAGCAACCCGGCCACCAACACACCGCCGATCAGGAGCGGGAAAATCTGTTTCGCGTTGTCCCAGGACTGTGCAAACCACTCGCCGGCCTCGCCAGGCTGGCCGGCGGTCGCCCACGTGAGACCGGCCACACCGATCAACACCGCCAAGGCGGGTTGTGTCGGCACCAGCACCGAGGAAAGAGCGACGGCGAACGCCGTGACGCCAAGCCGAACAACTGAAAGCTTGAACCATCGCCACAAGACCAAGCCCAGCAGCGCCGCGGAAACCGACGTCAGCACCCACTTGGTCGCGAACATCCGGGCAAAAAAACCGGTTTCGCTGTCGGACCGACCCCAATTGGCGAAGACCAGCACCGCCACCATCAGGCCGAAAAATACCGCCGTCTGCCAAAGCGGACGCGTGGCCGGCGGCTCGGGCAATTGCGCGAGTTTGGCCGCTTTCGCCCGTTCCTCGTGGCGGAAGAACCCGTGCATTGCCAAGCCGATCACGATCGCAAAAACCACCGCCCCCACCGCGCGGGCCACCCCGAGTTGAAGACCGAGGACCTTGGCGGTGAGAATGATCGCAAGCGCGTTGATCGCCGGGCCGGAATAGAGAAACGCCGTCGCCGGGCCGAGCCCGGCACCCATGCGGTAGATGCCCGAGAATAGCGGCAGCACCGTGCACGAGCACACCGCCAGGATCGTGCCGGAAACCGAAGCCACGCCATAGCTCGCCGCCTTCGGGGCGTTCGGACCGAAATAGCGCATAACCGACTGCTGCGAAACAAACGCCCCGATCGCACCCGCGATCCAAAACGCCGGCAGCAGGCACAGGATCACATGCTCGCGCATGTACCATTTGGTCAGCTCCAGGGCTTCGGTGACGGCCCCGTCAAAGCGCGGATGGCCCAAGGGCATGAAATAAAACGCCACGAACGCACCGGCCATGACGATGAAAACGCGCAGTTCGCGATGCAGGTTCATCGGCATTGTCCTTTCAGCAGCAGCAGCGGCGCATCTCGACCGGTTCGCCGCGCAGACCGGCATCGAGGCAGTCCATGAACGTGGCCACACAGGGCAGTGCCACCCGGTAGAACACCTGCAACCCGCGCTTCTCGTCCGCGAGCACTCCCGCTTCCTTCAACACCGACAGATGCCGCGAGACGGTGGACCAGCTGGAGCCGACTGCGTCCACCAAGTCGCACACACAGCGCTCGCCGTCCGTCAGTTCCTCCAAAATTCGCAACCGGTCCGGATGACCGAGGGCCTTGAAGACCTCGGCGCGGTGGGTCCGCTGCCGCAGCGTAACGCGTGTTTTCATGCGCCCACTATTTCGCTTTTATGCGAAATAACAATCCGGACCACATCCCGCCGCGCCATCAGTAGTCCGCCCGGCCCGGGCGATTTCCCGGGCTAATGCCCGGAATCGCCGCGTGGCTCAGCAATCGCAGGGACGCTTCCGCTCCCAGCCGATGACCTTGCCCATGCGGTCGAACTCGAACCGGCAGCAGTCCTGCAGCTGCTTTTTCAACATCGCCCGGCCGCGGCGCACCCGGGCCTTGACCGCGGAAAGCGACAGGCCGAGGCGCAGCGCGATCTTGGCCAGCGGCAGGCCTTCCAACTCTGCCAGCCGCACCGGTTCGCGATAAAGCTCCGGCATGTCCGCCAGAAAGCGCCGCATCGTGGCCGTCACCGCCGTTCGCAGTTCGTCCACCTCGTCCCGCGGTTCCGCGGCAACCGCGGCCGGCAGCTCCTCGGTCGGCCGGCGACGGCGGTAATGATCAATGATGGTGTTGCGCGCGATGCGGTAGAGCCAGGCCTCAAGCCGCTCGCCGTCCGGCCATCGGGCGCGCGAGCGGTAAACCTTGAGCAACGTCTCCTGCGTCAGGTCGTCCGCCGTGGCGTCGTCCGAGACGCGCCGGCGGATGAATTTGTTGAGCCGGGTCGCAAACTCCGTCACCCGACGGTCCATTTCTAGCCCGCTCATTTTGCCCGCCTTTCCCGGCTCAGACACACCGCAGTGGCGGGACACAAATCCATAAACTCCGCCGTGGTCGCAATCGCCGCCGGTGCGGCGTTCCGGGCCGTGACAATGAAACCGTGTTGGCGGAAAAACGCTTCCGCCGTCGTGGTGAGCAACCACCAGCGCTGCACGCCCCAGGCCCCGGCGGCTTGTTCCAGCCGGCGCAGCAGCATCGCTCCCAAACCGCGACCGCGGTGTTCCGGCGCCACCACCAGCGAACGCAGCAACGCCGCCGCGCCGTAAACCTCCGCCCCCACCGCGCCGATCAAACGATCACCTTGCCGCGCCACCAGAAAGTGCGCCAGATGCGGCGAAAAATCTTCCGCCGGCAAATCCGCCGCGCGCAGCAATCCGGCCAACGCCGCCGCGTCATCAGGCGCGGCGGCGGCAATCGAGAAATCGACCACGGGATCCATCGCTCAAGCCTTATGCGCGGTGATGAGCGCACTCACGACAAAATCACCGGCGGTGGCATCGTCGGTCCATTGCCGGATGAGCTCGCGCGACGCCTCCTTGAGGGCGATCTCAACCTTGGCAAACCCGGCCTGCGTCAGCATGGCCCGCAGGTCGTCCACCAGCGCGGCCCCGCCCACGCAGGCTCCGATGGCGTCGAGCTTGCCGCGAAGGGTCAACGGCACCGGTTGCGTCGCCACGATGTCGGCCAGGGCCAGCCGGCCGCCGGGCTTGAGCACGCGAAACGCTTCGCGGAAAACGCGTTCCTTTTCGGGCGAGAGATTGATGACGCAATTCGACAAAATCAGATCGACGCTCGCGTCGGCCACCGGCAGCGCCTCGATTTCGCCGAGCCGGAATTCGACGTTCGGGTAGCCGCCTTTCGCGGCGTTGGCCCGCGCCTTCGTGATCATGGCCGGTGTCATGTCCACGCCGATCACGCGGCCGGTGCCGGCGAGCTGGCGGGCGGCCAGGAAGCAGTCGAAGCCCGCGCCGCTGCCGAGATCGAGCACGGTTTCGCCGGGTTTGATCGAAGCGATGGCCAGCGGATTGCCGCAGCCGAGACCAAGTTCGGAACCGGCCGGGGCCGCGTTCAGCTCGTCGGCGCTGTAGCCGAGCTTTTCGCCGTAAGATTCACCGCCGGCCGCGGTGGAGCAGCACGATTGCGGCGCGGCGGCGGGCGACGCAGGCTTTTTGGTGGCGGTGGCGGCGGGCGCGCAGCAGGTCGGCGCGCAACCGCAATCTTCGCCGGCCTGTTCCGCGATGGCGCCGTAGCGTTCACGCACGTGGGACCGGATTTCTTCAGTGTTGGGCAGGGTGTTGGTTTTCATGGTTGATGTATGTTCACCCCTGCCAACGCAGCACCCGGCGCAAGGACGCAGGTTTTTTTGCATTTCGCGCGGCGCCTTGTCGCGCCACGACAGGGCGGCCGGTTCAGCGCCGGCGGCGGCGATGCCACGTTTTCGCTGCGCTCAAACGCGGCTGCACGCGACAACGCGCGCCACCTCGCCAACCGGCTCAGTGACCCGCGCGCGGGTTTTGCTTTTCCAAGCGCCGGAGCTCCGCCATCGAACGGGTCTTCAAACGCGCGGCACCCTTGTAGGCCTTGGTCTTGATCAGCGGGCCCTTGGCCAGGCGCGTCTTGGCCTGGCGCGTGGCCTTGCGGTATTGCGGCAACCACGGGGCATGGGCGACGAGAAATTCGTCCACCATCTGCCAGACCTCGGGCGGGTTGCAGACCGCGCCCACGAGCGGATCCATCAGAAAGGCCTGCCGCAGCAGCGCGTCGTCGCCATGCACCGCCGCCTCCACGCCAAGACGTTGCACGGAGATGCTCGCGTTGCAGACCGCGGCGCAGCCAAGCGGCAGGTCGCCGACGCTCGGGGTGTTGAAACCGTGGCAATCGACATAACCCGGCGCCTCGACAATCGCGTCGGGCGGCAGGTTGGTGATCGTGCCCTGGTTCACCAGATTGAAATGTCCGCGGTAGATGCGACCGGTTTCCAAGCCCTCCAGAATGTGGCTGCCGTGCTCCTCGCTGCGGTTTTCCGGCGTGTACTTGAAGGTCTCGGGCCGCTTGCCGCGACCGAACTCCGCGCGGAACCAGTTGCGCCCCTCGGACACGACACGCAGATAGCCGCCGGTCTCGCCATTGATCCACGACCCCATGTCGATCCATTGCTTGATCTCGGCGGGCCGCTTCCGGTACCAAGGCACGTATTCGCTGAGGTGGCCGTTGGACTCGGTCGAGTAGTAGCCGAAGCGCCGCAGCATATCGATGCGCACCTTCTCGGTGCGGGAGAATTCGGCATGTTTCTCAAACGCCTTCAGCAGCTCGCCCGTGCGTTCGCGGCCGTTGGTCTTCACCGAGACATACCACGTCTGGTGATTGATGCCGGCGCAGATGATGTCGACCTCCTCCTTCTTCAGACCGAGCACCTGCGCGATCTGCCAATGGCCGTGCTGCACACCGTGGCACAGCCCCACGCAACGCACGCCGCCGTATTGGTTGGCCGCCCAGGTCAGCATCGCCATCGGGTTGGCGTAGTTGAGCAGCAGGCAGTCCGGCGCGGCGACTTCCCGGATGTCCCGGCAGAAGTCGAGCATCGCCGCGATGCCGCGTTGCGCATACATGATGCCGCCCGCGCACAACGTGTCGCCCACGCACTGGTCGACGCCGTATTTCAACGGAATGTCGATGTCGTGCTGGAACGCCTCGAGGCCGCCGATGCGCACCACGCAGAACACGTACTTCGCCCCGCGCAGCGCCTCGCGCCGGTTGGTCGTGGCCTTGATTTGCACCGACAGATTGTTGGCCGCGATGTCACGCCGGCAGAGCTCGGCGACCATGTTGAGGTTGCGCGCATTGATGTCGGTGAACGCGAACTCGACGTGCCTGAATTCCGGTACGGTGAGCAGGTCGGAGACCAGTTTGCGGGTGAAGCCGATGGAGCCGGCCCCGATGAAAGCGATTTTGATGGGCATGGGGATTGGGTGGATTCGTGCTTAGGCTACAAAAAACGCTCTCCTCTTGCCATGGTCAGCTTGTGCTAATTTCTATCCTTTTGTGCCCGCCTCCCCGCCTCCCCTGCCTTTCGGTCAACGCACGCTTTTTTTCCCGGAAAAAACCCTGCCGCTGCGTGCCATGCTCGGCAGCGTCGGGCACGAATGCGTGCGCGATCCCGCCTACAACTGGCACGGCCTGAAACGCGGACGGGCGGAATTCGCGCTGTTCCAATACACCCTCGCCGGCACCGGCCGGCTGCGCGCCGGTGCGCGCGAGCAGATTGTGCGGCCCGGCACCGCGATGCTGCTGCATTTTCCCGACGACAACCAATACTGGCTGCCGGCGGATTCAGCCGGCTGGGAATTCATCTACGTGTGCCTGCACGGGCGCGAGGTGGCCCGGCTCTGGCGCAGCATCGAAACGCGGCTCGGGGCGCTGGTGGAGTTTTCCCCAACCGACGCCCCGGTGACCTGCGCCCGGCGCATTGTCACGGAGGCGCTGGCGGACAACCTCACCAATGCGTTCGTCGCCTCCGCCCTTGCCTACGAACTGACCATGCACCTGGCCGCCGCCGCGCGGACCGCCCCGGCCGGCGCGCATGCGGCTGCCTTGCAACGTGCCTGTGACCACGCCGAGCAAAACCTGCATCTGCCGTTGACCGTCGACACCATGGCGCGACAGGCCGGATTTTCACGCTATCATTTCACGCGGCTCTTCACCGCCCACACCGGCCTGTCGCCCGCCGCGTGGCTGGTGGAGCAGCGCGTGCGCGAGGCCGCCCGCCTGCTGCGCGGCACGTCGCTGCCGCTGAAGGAAATCGCCGCCCGCTGCGGGTTTCCCGACGCGAACTACTTGAGCCGGGTTTTTCGCCGGCACAGCGGCATGCCGCCCGGCGCCTACCGGCGGAGCGGCGCCTGAGCGGTTGAACAAGGTGGATGCGCACGTCCCTGTGCGCGTCAGACCGGCACGGGGACGTGCCGGTCCACCTCAATCGCGAGCGTGAACCACGCTCAGCGCCGGCCGCGATGCAGCCGGCTGGCCGGCTTGGGTGCGGCGCTTTCCGCCAGCGCCTTGTCGTCAAACAATGCCGAGTAGATGTAGGGGAAGCCGTCGATCTTCTTGCGCTCAATGGCCGCGCCGATGAACCGCTCGATGGACCGCGCGTCGCGCACATCGTCCTCGGTCACCAGGGTGAAGGCGTCGCCGCTGTGCTGCGCCCGGCCCGTGCGGCCAATGCGGTGCACGTAGTCCTCGGCGTTTTCCGGCACGTCGTAGTTGATGACGTGCGACACGCCGGCGATGTCGAGGCCGCGCGCCGCGATGTCGGTCGCCACGAGCACCTCGAACTTGCCCGACTTGAAGCCGTCGAGCGCCTCGACGCGTTCACGCTGGCTGCGGTCGGAATGCATCACGCCGACGGTGTGGCCGCTGCTCTTCAGCCGGTGCGCAATCCGGTCCGCGCCCATGCGCGTGCGGGTGAAAATCAGCACGCTCTTGAAGTCGGTCTGCTCGAGCAGCAGTTGAAGCAGGTCGAATTTCTGCGACGCCACCACGGGATAAAACGCGTGGGCGATCGTCTCGGCCGGGGAGCGCTGGCGGCCGATCTCCACCTTCACCGGATCGCGCAACGCCCAGTCCGCCAGCGAGGCGATCTCGGGCGGCAGCGTGGCGGTGAAAAACAATGTCTGCCGGGAGCGCGGCGTCTGGGCCACGATGCGCTTCACATCGGGCAGGAAGCCCATGTCGAGCATGCGGTCCACCTCGTCGAGCACGAGGATGTCCACATCCTTGAGCGAGCAGTTGCCCTGCTCCATGTGGTCGAGCAACCGGCCGGGCGTGGCGGCGAGAATGTCGACGCCGTTCTTCAGGTCCTCGAGCTGTTTGCCGTAGCCGACGCCGCCGTAGACGATCGTGATGCGCAGGTCGGTGAACTTCGCGTAGGTCTGGAACGCTTCCTCCACCTGCAGGGCGAGTTCGCGGGTCGGTTCGAGAATCAGGCAGCGCAGCGGCCCGTGCCCGCCCAGCCGCTGGATGATGGGCAACGCGAACGCCGCGGTCTTGCCCGTGCCGGTCTGCGCCGAACCGATCACATCGCGGCCGGCCAGCACCTGCGGGATGGCCTGCGCCTGGATCGGCGTGGGCGCGGTGTAGCCCATTTCCTGCACCGCAAACGCCAGCGCGTCGCACAGGCCGAGCTTCGAAAATTCCGTGTCCATCTTCGGCACGTCCACCGGCACCGCCGGCTTGATCGGCGCGCGTCGCGGTTGTTCGTAAGCCGGTTCGCGCGGACCGCTGCTGCGCCCGCGGCCTTCTCCTCGGCCACGGCCCTCCCCGCGCCCCCCTCGGCGCGGTTCGCGGGGTCCGTCGCGATCACCGCGGCGGTCACGGCCACGGCCTTGGCCGCGGCTTTCCTGGCGCGGTTTTTCTCCGCGGGCGGCTTCCGGCCGGGGCGCCTCGGATGAACGCGGCTTGGGGCTGGCATGCGACTCCTTGCGAGGAGCCGGCTTGGCGGAATGAGATTCGGACGACTTGGATGCGGCGGGCTTGATGGTGCCGCGCAGCTTCGCGATAAACTTCTTTAACATGTGAGTTGGAGAGCCCAGCGTCGCGGATTCACCCCACATTGCAACCCTGGATGCGGTCCCCGGAAAGCAACGGGGCGGCCCGTCAGGACCGCCCCGGCAGAGCGATGCAGCAACCCGCCGCGTCAGAGTTGGGCCTTGATCTGCTCCAGCAGGGCGAGCGACAACGCCTCGTCGCCAAACACCCCCACGCGGATGCCCAGCCGGGTGATCTTGGCGTCAACGCGCTTCAGGGTGATCTCGACCTTCTTGTCGCGGGCGGTGCGGGCGATCAGCTCGGCATCGACGCCGCTCTTTTTCTCGCTGACACGGGCAAACTCGAGCTTGTCGACCGCCTTTTGTGCGGCGGCATAAACCGCATCGAGCTCATGATTGAGCGTGGTTTCCATCCGGCCGCTATGCCACGCCACGCCGGTGCCGGCCGCCCCGGCCGCCACCACGGCGACACAGCCGGTCTGCAGCAGCAGCGCGCAGGCGAGCAACAAGCCGGCCAACGGACGCAGGAATGAGGAGGAACGTTGGTTTTTCATGTTCATCGGCGCCACAGACCGCACAAACCGCGGGTGGTTCGACCGGCCGCCCGCACAAAACTACACTGCGGAGCCGGGCCGGTCCTCCACAATACGCCACACCCGCCAACCCCGCGGCTCGCGTACCAGCGTGAAAACATAAGCGGCGGATTCCCCGCCGGCATGAATCCGCACCGGCACACGCGCCATCCGCCCGTCATCCCGGATCAGGCCAAGCTCGGCCCGGGTGCTCTTGAGCATCACGAAATAGTGCCGCCGGAACAGCCGGACAAAGTCCGCCGGGGCCACCCGGGAGCGAAACGCCGCGGACGTCAGACCATGGGCCGACGCCCAATCTCCGGCGCGCAACGCCGCCAACTGCGCTTCCACCACGGTCCGAACCTCACGCCGGGTTTCCGGATCACTGTAACGCAGCACCGGTTGCGCCGCCGCCACCCCGCCGCCGGCCAACACGATCAAAAAAAGCAGCCATCGCCCGATCATGCCCATGCCCGCATGCGTAGCCACACCCGGCCCAAAGGCAAACCGGTGCCCGCCCCTCTTCAGCCCGGCTGCTCCGCCGCCAAAACCTCGCGCAATGCCGCCGCCACATCGGCCACGCGATACGGCTTGGCCACCATGGCTTGAAAGCCATGCGCGCGGTAGTCGGCCATCACCGGATCGCTGGAATAACCGCTCGAAACAATCGCGCGCACCCCGGGATCGATCGCCCGCAACCGCTCCATCGCCTCGCGTCCGCCCATGCCACCGGGCACGGTCAGGTCCATGATCACCGCATCATACCGCCGGTTTTCCGCCAGCGCCCGCTCGTAGAGCTGCACCGCCTCCGCCCCGTCGGCCGCCGTCACGGCATCCACCCCCAGCCTGGCCAGCAAAAGCAGCGCCATCTGTCGGATCGGCGCGTCGTCATCCATGAACAGCACCCGGCCCCGCAATTTGGCCGGCTCGGTCGCGGTCGGGACCGGCTGCGGGGTCGCCACCGGCTCGTCGGACGCCGGAAGCCAAAGGTCAAACCGTGTGCCTCGGCCGGACTCGGACTCCACGCCGATGTGTCCGCCGTGCTTTTTCACAATCGAATAGGCCGTCGCCAAACCGAGTCCAAAACCCTGCGGCCGCGTGGTGAAATAGGGTTCAAAAATGCGCGGGAGGTTTTCCGGATCGATGCCCTGCCCCCGGTCTCTGATGACCAGCCGCAGGTAGTGGCCAGCGGCAAGGTTCGGATCCGACGCGGTCACCTCCTCGTTGCTCAGGGCGATGCGGATGATGCCGCCGCCCGGCATGGCCTGCACCGCGTTCAGCACCAGGTTCTGCACCACCTGCCCGATCTGCCCCGGGTCCACCCGGGCCGGCCGGAGATCGTTCGCCAGCTCGAACTCGCAACGGGCACTGGCGCCGTGCAGGGCAAACCGCGCCGCCTCCTGCACCAACTCGGTCAGTTGCACCGTGCTCCGAACCGGTTCCCCGCCCTTCGCAAAGGTCAGCAACTGCTGCGTGAGATCCCGCGCCCGCAACGTGGCCTGCTCGGCCTCGCGCAACCAGATCGCCGCCCGGCTGCCCTGCACGGCCTCATCCATCGTGCTCAGCGTCAGGTTGCCCATCACCACGGCGAGAATGTTGTTGAAATCGTGCACGATGCCGCCGGCCAGCAACCCCACGGACTCCAGCCGCGCGGCCCGCTGCAACTCCTCCTCCAGTTGCACGCGCGCCGACACATCGCGCAACACCAGCACCGCGCCGACCGTCCGTCCGTGCGCATCATGCATCGGCGCCCCGCGGCCATCAACCGTCAGCCGCCGGCCGTCGCCGCAGTGCAACCAAATTCGGGGCGGCAGCTCGACCGCGCGGGTTCGGTTCAAAATTTCACCGGTCCAATCGAACGGCTTGTCCGTGGACCCGTCCACCAAGGGCAGCAACTGCGCCGCCGCCCGGCCCGCCGCCTCGTGATCACGGCAACCCATCAGTGCGCAGGCCGCGTGGTTCACAAACCGCACGCGACCGTCGGTGTCCACGGCCACCACGCCCTCCGCCATCGCCTCCAACGTCACGCGCAAGCGCTCGCGTTCCTGCGCCAGGGCGAGCTCGGCCGACTTCATCTGCGTCAGGTCCAGCATCGCGATCTGCGCCTGGGCATAATTGGGCCGGCCGTCCACCATCGGTATCCACCAGCGCGTGAGCAACCGGCGCAGCGAACCGTCGAGCGCCTGGACCGTCACCTCGCGCTCACTCAACCGCCGGCCCTCCCACAGGCCGAGGTAAAACTCCACCCGCGCCTGCAGGGCCTCGCCGGTCATGAGCCGGGGCAGGGCGGCCACGATGTCCGCCAACGACGCGGCGCCCATCAATTGCATCGCCGCGCTGTTCACCCCGGTCAGTTTCACCGGCTCCAGTATTTCCATCTCGCAGCCGGCATGGGTCGAGAAATAGGCCCGCAGATCCGTGACCCCTTCCGCGCGGCGCGCTTCAAGCCACCGGCGGCCGGACTCAAAATCGAACTCCACCACGGCCACCGGCGAATGCTCGAACAGCATGCGGTAGCGGGCCTCGCTGGCGCGCAACCGCTCCTCGGCCTGCCGGCGCTCGTGGATGTCGATGTGCGTGCCCACGATGCGCGTGGCCCGGCCCTGCTCGTCGAAAAGCGCGCGGCCGCGCGAGAGAATCCATTTGTAGGTTCCGTCCTTGCTGCGGAAACGATGCTCGATCTCGTAATACGGCCGGCGCCCGGCGAGGTGATCCTGCATGGCCCGGATGCCGTGCTTCACGTCGTCCGGATGGATGCGCGCCACCCAGTCCGCACGGTTGTTGGAAAGCTCATGCGGGGCAAACCCGAGGATTTCCTTGCAGCGGTCGGAATAAAACGTCTCGCCGGTCAGCTGGTTGTTTTCCCACATGCCGGCCGCGCTGCCCTGCACCGCCAGCCGCCACCGGTCCTCGCTTTCGCTCAACGCCCGCTCGGTCCGCTTGCCGGTGGTGATGTCGGCGACAAAACCCTGCAGACACACCAACCGGCCCCGGTCATCCCGCACCGCGCGCACGCTTTCGCGCACCCAGATCACCGCGCCGTCGCACCGCCGCACCCGCGACTCAAACTCCGGCGCCTCCTCTGTCCGGCCCGCCCGGGCAAAAACCCGGCGACGGTTTTCCGCGTCGAGATACATCGCCTCCGCCTCGCCCGCCGACAGACGCAGCAACTCCTCCGCCTGTTCGGCGCCCAGCAGCCGTACCAGGGCGGGATTGACCCGCACAAAACCACCGTCGGGCTGCGCCTCATACAAACCGCCGGGCATGCGGTCGAAAAACGCGCGCTGCTGCGCGCGCAGCCGCTCCACCTCGACGGCATGCCGCCGACCCTGCCTCCGGACCAGCCAGACCGATCCCGCCGCGCCGGCCAGCAACAACAGCCAATAGGGAGATATGATGAATGCCGGCATCGGCTGGATATAAGAAAAAGGGAATGTTATACGAAATGTTATGCCTTGGATTTGTCGAGGGACAATCCCGCGGCGCGCAACTTGACATTTGGCGGCAATAACACGCGCTGTTCGCCATGACTCCGCTCATCCGCGCCGCCACGCCGGCCGACGTTCCGCTCATCCTGCAGTTCATCCGCGAGCTGGCGGAATATGAACGCCTCGCGGCCGAGGTGACCGCCGATGAAACCGCGCTGCACCGGACCCTGTTCGGCGAGCACCCGGCCGCCGGTTGCCTGCTCGCCTTTGTCGACCAAACGCCCGCGGGCTTCGCCGTGTATTTCACCAACTACTCCACCTTCCTCGCCCGGCCCGGAATCTATCTTGAGGACCTGTTCGTCCGGCCCGCCTGCCGGGGTCAGGGCATCGGCAAGGCCCTGTTGCTGCATCTGGCGCGGCTCGCCCATGCGCGCGGTTGCGGCCGCATGGAATGGTCGGTGCTCGACTGGAACGAGTCCGCCATCGCCTTCTACGAAGGCCTCGGCGCCAAGCGCCTGACCGACTGGACCATCTGCCGGCTCGATCGCGCCGCCCTGGCCCGGCTGGCCTGAATCACCGGCCGTCGCTTCAACGTGCGGCGGCGTTTTTGCCGTGCACCGCCGCGGTCATTTTTCCAATTTGCCCGCATGGACACCTCCCCCTCCAACCCGCCCAATCTCGCGCTGGCCCAGTTGATGGACGTGGTGGGCCCCGAGAGCACCCGTGATCTGGTGTCCACCTACCTGAAGGAATTCGACGGGCTCATCCGCACCATGGCCGGCGGCGATCGCGAGGCCCAGCACCGGGCGACGCACGCGCTGAAAAGCAGCTCGCGGCACATGGGGCTGCTGACGCTTTCCGGTCGGCTGCAGGCCTTGGAAAGCAGGTTGCTGACCCCCGGGGGGCAGATCACCGCGCAGGACCTTGCGGCCGTCACCGAAGAGTTCAACCGTGCCAGCAAGCCTTTGCGGACTTTCGTGCACACCGGCGGTTGAGCCGGTGGCAAAAGAGGGTGTGCGCCCCGGCCCTTTTCAGGTCCGGACGATGCCGGTCTGCATGCAGTAACGCACCAGGCTCGCCACTTCACGCACGCCGAGCTTGTCCATGATGTTGGACCGGTGCTTCTCCACCGTGCGCACGCTGAGATTCAACCGGTCCGCGATTTCCTTCGAAGACAGGCCCTCCGTCACCAACCGCGCAACCTCCACCTCGCGCGGCGTCAGGGTCCTGGCCGCCGCGAGAGACGGCGCCGCCGGGGGCGGTTGCTCGACCGGGGCCGGCCGGGTCAGGTGGCGCGGAGCGGCTTCGGATTCGCCGGCGCGCGGCGGCACGTTGGCGGCGAAAAACATCCCGCCCTTCATCACCGACTCCACCGCCTGCAGCACGTAGCTCAGCGGCGCGGTCTTGTCCACGAACCCATGCACGCCCTGCCGGATCAACCACGCCGGCAACTCGCCGTCGGGATGACTTGTAAGCACCAAAATGCGCGTGGCGGGGCTTTGCTCACGCATGAGTTTCACGATCTCCAAACCGTGCATGCCCGGCAAAAAAAGATCGACCACGAGCAGGTCCGGATTTTCGCGCAGGCAGTGCTCCAAACCCTCGCGCCCATTGGCAAACTCGCCCGCCAGCTGCAACCCCGGCACCCGCGCCAAGGCCATGCCCAACATCTGACGAAACACTGTTTCGTCCTCAATGATCACAGTTCTCACGGGCATGGTCGCATGTTGATAAACGCAGCCCAAAACTTTCAATCCCTATTCCTGCGCGAGCCCGCCCATACGAGCTGCCGCAGCCGGCGAAAATCCTCCGGCAAACAGATCTCGCGCAGCGCCGCCATGCCCGCCGCGCCGCCGTCCCGCCAATGCCGCGCCAGCAAGTCCGCGTGCTGCGCCGGTGCCAGCGCCGTCCAGTAAGGACAGTCCACGCAATGCGAACCGCTCAGCCGCATACGCACCCGCCCGGCCTCCTGCCGCCGGCAAGCCCCGTCGGCCCCGACCTCGCGGTAGGATTCCCGGCAGGTCCGGAACTCCGGGTGAAAGCACGCCTTCACCAATTGCCGCAGCGGTCCCGCCCACGTCTCCGTCGCGAATTCATCGAGCCCTTCAATCAGTTCTGCCACCAGCGGCGCCACCGCGGCGGCCGACATTTCGCCCGGTGTGCCCATTTCATCCGGCGCCAGCGGCTGCGGCCAGCCGCGCGTCTCCAACAAACCGCAGAGTCGCCGGCCCACCAACCGGCAGCTTGCCGTGGCGGGCGCCGGCAGACCGTTCTGCCGCGCATAACGCGGCAGCATTTCCGACACGACATCCGCAAACGGTTCGGCCATGGATTCCATGCCGGTTGACCCCAGCACAACGTCGTCCCGTGTCAACCGGCCGACATTGCCTGCAACCCGGGCCGGTTTTGCCGGTCCGCCCTCCTCCGCCCATGCGCCAGCATATTGTCATCCTGCTCTTCAACAACGTCGAGGTGCTCGACTTCGCCGGTCCGTTCGAGGTGTTCACCGCGGCCAACCAACTCCTCGGCGGCGACCGCTTCAACGTTTGCACCGCCGCCGCCCTGCCCGGCACCGTGATTGCCCGGCACGGGCTGAAAATCGTGCCAGACCACACGCTCGAAAACTGTCCCGCCCCCGCCGTGCTCGTCATTCCCGGCGGCGCCGGCATCCGCCCGCTGCTCAACCAGCCCGCGCTGTTGGAATGGATCCGCGTCAGGGCCCGTCGCGCCCGCCTCGTCATGAGCGTGTGCACCGGCGCACTCGTCCTGGCCCGCACCGGGCTGCTCGACGGCCTGCGCGTGACCACCCACCACGAAAACCTCGACGAACTCGCCCAACTGGCGCCCACCGCCACGGTCGACGCCACCGCCCGTTTTCACGACAACCCCGGTCTGCACGCGTCCGGCCGCATCCTGACCGCCGCCGGCATCTCCGCCGGCCTCGACTGTGCCCTGCACGCCGTCAGCCTCCTCGCCGGCCCCGCCACGGCCGCCGCCACCGCGCACTATCTGGAATACAACCCGGGGCGGTGAGGTCCAGTCACGCCTCCGCTCCAGACCAATGGGACGGCAGTGTCGGCCACTGATTACGATTGATTATGCCGGACCATCCGGCCGTTGTTAATCAAAGGTCTGCTAACGGACAAACCCGGTCCAATGGCGCCACCTGACCAATAGCAAACTTTCGCCCGCCTATGCCCCGTCCCCAAGACACCGCGCACCACGAACTGACCGACACCGTGAAGCGGAACCCCATCAAGCCCGTCGAACCGCGCAACCCTCTTCCGTTCCATTGAGCAACAAGCAGCCACCCCCTGGCAGCATGATGATGCTTGTTCGTAGCCTGATCGTCGGCCTGTTGGCCGGGGTTTCACTGGCGGTCGGAAGTCCACCGGAGGCGAACGCCGCCCAGCCTCGCCCGGTGGAACTCGGCGTCTACATTCTCAACATCACCGAACTGGACGAGCCGGCCGAGCGGCTCTCGGTCCATTTGATGCTCGGCGCCTATTGGCAGGACCCTGCGCTTGCCTTTGCAGGCGACGAACCCCGTTTGTGGCGGGAAACCGAAGCCTTGGACCAGGCCAATTCCATCTGGAATCCCATGGTGGAGTTCAATCGCACCCTGCAATCGCCCGATATGGAGCATGCGCTGTTGCGCATCCACCCCGACGGCCGCGTGGATTTCGAGCGGCAGATGAACGTGCATCTCTCCACCGAGCTTGATCTGCGCGAACTGCCGTTCGACACGCAGCACGTGCAGATCGAACTCGAATCGTTTCAGCACCAAGCCCACGAGATGACCCTGACCCTGGCGCCGGCCGACCTGCGTATCACACCGCAGATCTCCCTGCCGCAGTGGCGGGTCGGCCGGCTAACGGCAAAAACGGCCAGTTACTTCAACGAACTCTACGACGAAACCTACAGCCGGACGACGGTGACGGTTGAGCTCCAGCGCCGGCATCAGTTCTACATCTGGCAGATGATGGTGCCGCTTGTCATCCTGATCGGCGTGGCCTTCGCCGTTTTCTTCCTCCCCCTGCAAGACTTGGCCGACCGCATGAACGTGATCGTCGCCAGCCTCCTCACCATTGTCGCGCTCAGCTACACCCTGCATGCCGAGCTGCCGAAGATCCCGTACCTCACCGTCATCGATTGGCTCTTCATTCTCGCGTACATCTTCCTGGGTTTGGCCATGGCGGCCATGGTTTGGATTCGCCGGCTGGCCGATCGCGATCTGACCCGCGCCCAACAGCTTGACCGGATCATCCGCTGGGCCTGCCCGATCGCGTATTTTCTGGCAGCCACGTTCTGCGTCGGCCGGGCGCTGCTTTGAAGCATGCCACCTCGGGGTTAAGCCGGACTGCGCGAAGGCCTCAAGAGCATCCCGTTGCTCTGTCAAAGCCCGGCCCCGCCACCGCCCACTATCTCGTAATACAACCCCGGGGCGGTGAAACGCAGAACCGCTCAATACCCCGCGGCGTGGCCGTCTTTGCGGCTTTCGCTGGCGCCGGTCCAGGTGCCGTGCTCGTGGTCGCGAGCGATGCCCTGGTAACCGCCGAAACCGCCGCCGCCGTGCGTGACGTTGTGGCCGCGGCGTTGCAGTTCGCGCACCGTCGCCCAGGTGATGCCGGTTTCAACCTGCACGGTGCCGCCGGTGCGCATCTTGCCGGTGTGGTAGTCGGTCGAGCCGAGGTGCTGCCAGCGAGCGGCGTCGCCCGCCTCCTGCAGGTTCATGCCGTGGTCGATCAGGTTGACGAGGATCTGCACATGCCCCTGCGGTTGCATCGAGCCGCCCATGACGCCGAACGCGAGCCAGGGCCGGCCGTCCTTCATGACGAAAGCGGGAATGATGGTGTGGAACGGCCGTTTGCCGGGCGCGTAGTCGTTGGCATGGCCTTCCTGCAACGTGAACATCTCGCCGCGGTCCTGCAGGCCGAAGCCGGTGCCGGGCACGACGATGCCGCTGCCCATGCCGCGGTAGTTGCTCTGGATGAGCGAGACCATGTTGCCGGCGGCATCGGCGGTGCAGAGGTAAATGGTGTCGCCGTCATGCAGCGCGGGGTTGCCGGCGTCGTAGGTGCGGCCGGCGCGGTCCGGGTTGATCAACGCACGGCGCTCGGCGGCGTAGGCTTTGGAAAGCAGACCCTTGAGCGGAATTTTCGAAAACTCCGGGTCGGCGTAAAACTTCGCGCGGTCCTCGAAGGCGAGTTTCTTGGCCTCGATCATCACGTGCAGCGCGTCGGGTGAATTGAAGCCCATCGCGGCGAGGTCGTAGCCCTCGAGGATGTTGAGCATCTGCAGCGCGGCGATGCCCTGGCCGTTCGGCGGCAGTTCATAAACGTCGTAGCCGCGGTAGTTGACCGACACCGGCTCGACCCACGTCGAGGTGTGCTTTTCGAGGTCAACCTTCCGCAGCCAGCCGCCGTGTTCGCGCATGAACGCGTCGATTTTTTCGGCCACCGGTCCGCGGTAAAACGCATCGCGGCCCTGCGTCGCCAGCAGTTCATAGGTGGCGGCGAGATCGGGATTGCGAAAAATCTCGCCTTTGCGCGGCGCGGCCCCGGCGGGCGCAAAGGTCTGGAGAAATGCGCCGGGGAATTGGTCCTCCTGCGCCGCCTGCACGCCGTGGCCCCAGAGGTAGGCGATGTATTCGGTGACGGGAAAACCCTCGCGCGCATAGCGGATGGCCGGCGCGAGCACCTCGGCCATCGGCAGGCGGCCGAACTTGCCGTGCAGTTCGAACCAGCCGTCCACCGTCCCGGGCACCGAGATCGGCAACAGGCCGCGCGGCGGGATGGTGCTGCGGCCGAGTTTTTCCACCTCGGTCATCAACGTGGCACGATCAAGTCCGAGGGGAGAACGGCCGGAGGCGTTGAGCCCGTGGAGCTTTTTCGTTTCCGCGTCCCACACTATGGCAAACAGGTCGCCGCCGATGCCGTTGCCGGTGGGTTCCATGAGGCCGAGCGCGGCGTTGGCCGCGATGGCGGCGTCCACCGCGGATCCGCCGGCCTTCAACACGTCGAGCGCGACCTGGGTAGCAAGCGGATGACTCGTGGCGGCCATGCCGTGACGGGCGATGACCTCGGAGCGCGTGGCAAAAGGCTGGCCGGTGATGCGATCCACCTGGGCAAGGATGGGCGCGACGGTCCCGATGGCGAGCACGGACAGAACAAGGCGGCGCAGGACAGTCATGCTGTCACGTTGCGGCGCGATGACGGTCCGGTCAACGACCCGACCCGCGAACATGAAAGCGGCGCGGCGGACGCAGAGGTCCGCCCTCCAAATGCCACCGACCTCACCGAGGCCGGCTACAGCATTCTGGCATGTGGCGGATTCATCGCCTGCGAGCAGGCTCCGGCAAAACGCACCCGGCGTGGCTCAGGGCGCGGCGGTCTGGTCGAGGACGGCGCGGCCTTGGTAGATGTTGAGCTCGGCGAAGGTCTGGCTGGTCTCAAGCGTCTCGGCGCGCTCGGCCTGGGCTTCGGGCTCGTGGCCGAGCCGCACGAGCGCCCGGGCGGCCATGACCTCGGCGTCCTGCGGGCGGAGGGCCTCGGCGAGGTTGCGGATATCGGTGGTGAGATCGGCCCGCTGCGCCGCGGTCATCGCGGGCTCGAGAGCGTTGACAAAACTCTCCACGCTGCCGCGCGGGCCGACCAGCAGGTGCATGTTTTGTTCGAACACGTGGGCGGTGTTGGCCCCGGTGCGCATGAAGCCGCCGCCCAGGCTGTAACCGTCGACCAGCCCGAGCGCGGGCTCAAGGTATTCAGGGAGCTTCGTGCTGCGAATGGACGAGATCCAGCCGCTGTGATCCATGAACAGCTGGCCGGCCTCGACGCTGGTCATGAAGCGCATGAAATCGATGGCGGCCTCCCGGTTCGGGCTGTGCTTGTTGAGATACAGCGCCATCGCAGTGAGGCCGGAGCCGTCGGACATCCGGCCGTAGTGGTGGCGGCCCACGACAGGGTCGTTGGCATCGGGCTGCGGAAAGCGGCGGATGCTCACCGGGAAATCCGCGAGCCGGATGAGGCTGGTGGCGTCCCAGGTGCCGGTCGCGACGAAGAGCGCCTGGCCGTTCATGAACTCGCGCACGGCGTCGTCGCGCTCAAGCTGGATGAAACCGGGCCGCATC
>JACFMR010000082.1 GCA_019455245.1 Opitutaceae bacterium | reverse complement strand
ACCGATGCGTACAAACGCTACCTGGAGGCGCGTTTTCGCAAGGAATTCAACCTTGTCGGCACGCCGCTGCGCATCGAGATGAAGACTTCGCACAATCCTTATGTCGATAAGGAGAGCCCATAGGGAGGCCTGCATTTTGGGCGATTCGGTGGGGTCCCGCCCGGGCTGTGGCCGCCCCGCCCGGGCGGAACTCCAAGCTTCCAGGACATCCGTTGCCGAGGCGTCCGTGTGGTAAGGTGCGTGCCCACAACAACTTGAACACGGAGCATATCGTGAGCAACAAAGGTCAGCTTCTCCAGGATCCCTTTCTCAACGCCTTGCGCCGCGAGCACGTGCCTGTTTCCATTTATCTGGTCAACGGCATCAAGCTGCAAGGCCAGATCGAATCCTTTGACCAATACGTCGTACTGCTGCGCAATACCGTGACGCAAATGGTCTACAAGCATGCGATTTCTACCATCGTCCCAGGTCGGCCCGTGAGCTTCAGCACGGCCGAACCCGCCGAGGGCGAGAGCCACGCAGGCGATACCCGATGAACGTTTCCGGTGCTCCGGTGCGCCCTTCGGCGCTGGCGGCTGGCCCGCGCCGTTGAGCTTGGCCGCCACCTTTTCCGTGCCTGCGGCGCCCGTCCTGTTGGTCGGGGTTGATCTCGGTTTGCCGGATTTCGATGCCGAACTCGCGGAACTGGGCCTTCTCGCCCAGACCGCGGGATTCGACCCCGTGGCCCGCATCACCTGCAAGCGCAGCGCTCCCGACGCCGCCCTGTTCGTCGGCTCCGGCAAGGCGGAGGAAATCCGCCTTCTTGCGCAGATGCATGGTGCCCAGGAAGTGCTGTTCGACCAGGCGCTGAGCCCGGCGCAGCAACGCAATCTCGAGCGTTTGCTGGAGCTTCCGGTGAACGACCGCACCTTGCTCATCCTGGGGATTTTTGCCCAGCGCGCGCGCAGCCACGAGGGGAAATTGCAAGTGGAACTGGCGCGCCTGAACTACCTCAGCACCCGCCTGGTCCGGCGTTGGTCCCACCTGGAGCGCCAGGGCGGAGGCGCTGGCGTGCGGGGTGGTCCCGGGGAAAAGCAGATTGAACTGGACCGCCGGATGATCGGCGAAGCCATCAAGCGCACCAAGGAGCGCCTGGTGAAGGTCAAGCGCCACCGGACCACCCAGCGGCGCCATCGGTCGCGTGCTCAGGTGTTCAACATTTCGCTGATCGGCTATACCAATGCCGGCAAATCGACGCTGTTCAACGCGCTCGTCAAGGCGCGGGTGTATGCCGCCGACCAGTTGTTCGCGACGTTGGACACCACGACGCGGCAGCTGTATCTCGCCGACATAGGCGTGTCGGTTTCCTTGTCGGACACGGTGGGCTTCATACGCGATCTTCCCCACGGATTGGTGGAGGCGTTTGAAGCAACCCTGCAGGAGGCGGTGGATGCCGACCTTCTGCTGCATGTCGTGGATGGGGCGCATCCCGGTTTTCCCGAGCAGATCGCGCAGGTGCAGAAGGTGCTCCGGGAAATTGGCGCGCAAGATGTCCCGCAACTGCTGGTATTCAACAAGCTCGATCAGATGGCGCCCGGACAAAGGCCTGCCGAGGGCGTGGACAGTTACTAAATGGATGGGCGCATGGTGCCGCGGGTATTTGTCAGTGCTCTGGAATCCACGGGAATGGCGCAATTGCGCGCGAAAATTGCCGAAATCGTTTCGGCCCATGGGGCGTCCCCAACCCATGATGTGCCGCACGACAATTGATTTCGCCAGTTTTGGCCCCATTTCGCCCGAGTTGATACGTTGTTTATAGAAAACTGAGAAATTTGCGCATGAACTCGTCTCTTTCGCCGCGGCGCGCGGCGCCCTGGTACCTGCGCCTGCTGGGCGTCTTCAATCTCAATGACCCGCGGTGGGGCAGGGGAGAAGACGAAGGGCGCGAAGAACCGGCCGCCGACCAGCGTCCCGATCCCCGCACCCGCGGCCAGCGGGAGGGCCAACCGCCCGACCTGGACGAGCTCTGGCGCGATTTCAACCGGCGCCTGGGCGGTCTTTTTGGCGGAAAGCGCGGCGGCGGCAACCGGGGAGGCGGCGGCGGAAGCTTCCAGCCGGACATGAAAAACGCGGGCGTGGGGCTGGGCCTCATCGCCGGGGTGGTCGTGCTGATCTGGCTGGGCACGGGCTTCTTCATCGTGCAGGAAGGGCAGCAGGCGGTCATCACCCAATTCGGCAAGTACAAGGCCACCGTGGGTGCCGGTTTCAACTGGCGCCTGCCCTATCCCATCCAGCGCCACGAACTCGTCTTCGTCACGCAGATCCGATCGGTGGACGTGGGACGCGACAGCGTGATGAAGTCCACCGGGCTGCGCGAATCGGCGATGCTGACGGAAGACGAGAACATCGTTGAAATCAAGTTTGCCGTGCAGTACCGCCTGAGCGATGCCCGGGCCTGGCTGTTCGAGAGCCGCAACCCGGGCGAAGCCGTGGTGCAGGCAGCGGAAACAGCGGTACGCGAAGTGGTCGGCAAGATGCGCATGGACTCGGCGCTGGCCGAGGAGCGCGACC
>JACFMR010000081.1 GCA_019455245.1 Opitutaceae bacterium | reverse complement strand
TGGATCTTCTTTAGATGTTCCAGGATCAGGTTTTCAATATTCTCGATCATGATGTACCTCTTGCGCGACAGTCTAACTGTTTCGCATGCGAAATGGCATCTTTTCCGGGTCTTCCGCCGGACTTCCCGCTCAGCTGTCACCCGCGCCTTGAAGACATGCTGCCAGGTGGTTTCCAAGGGGGCGGTGCGTCGGCAAACCGTCTTTTTCATCTGCGCCGTTCTGCCGGGACTGACTTTTGCAAAGAAAAACCGCCGGGGTTGCCGGCGGTTTTCCTGGGAGTCAGGGGACTTCTCAACCCTGCACGCAGTTCAGCGTGTACTGGCATTATCGGCGCGGATTTAGAAAACTTGAAGGATTTTTTGCGCCCGAGCGCAAATCCCCGTCCAATCAATGAGCTAGGCCTCGGCATTGGCAAATTCCCCTAAAGTTTTCCCGGTTCGAACCGATAAAGCTCCTGACGGCAACATCATCGCCAGCTTGATCGGGAGTCAGGGGGCGTGAGGCTGTCAGAACCCTCTCATCACATAGGAGACAGATCATGCCTCAGGTAATCAACACCAACATCGCGTCGCTGAACTCGCAACGCAACCTCAATACGTCGCAAACCCAACTCGCCACCGCCCTCCAGCGCCTCTCCTCCGGCCTGCGCATCAACAGCGCCAAGGACGACGCCGCCGGCCTCGGAATTTCCGAGCGGATGACGACGCAGATTCGCGGCCTCAACCAGGCTGCCCGCAATTCCAGCGACGGCATTTCCCTGGCGCAAACCGGCGAAGGCGCGCTGGCCGAGATCGCCAGCAACCTGCAGCGCGTTCGCGAACTGGCTGTGCAGGCGGCCAACGCCACCAACAGCTCTTCCGACCGCGCCGCGCTGGATCTCGAGGTCCAGCAGCGCCTCGCTGAAGTCGACCGTGTAGCTGCGCAAACCTCTTTCAATGGGCAGAAGATCCTCGACGGCACCTTCGGCACTGCCTCCTTTCAGGTTGGCGCCAACGTCGGTGAAACCATTTCCGTCGGCCTGTCGACCAGCATGCGCTACACGGCCATCGGCAAGACTGCCGACTACGTTGGCGGCAGCGCCTATTCCTCCAGCTACAACATCGGCCAGCAAGGCGCCGGGGTTACGACGTCTGCACTTTCGAGCGGCGCGATGACTATCGCGCTGGGAAGCGGTAGTGCTGTCTCTGTTCCCGGGTCCGCGAGCTACACGGGTAGCACGAGCCTCGGACAGGTTTCGCAAAGCGCTTATGCTAAGGCCGCCGCTATCAATGCCGCCGGCGTCGGTGGCCTCACGGCGACGGCAGACACCACCGTGCAATACGACTTCGGGGCTCTCGACCTTACCGCCGGCGCCACCGACACCTACACACTGACGATCAACGGACAAGCCATCTATTCGGGAACGACGGGAGTGACCATTTCGGGAGACCAAATGGCCGCCGCGATCAACTCGAACGCCTCGGCGACCGGAGTCACCGCGACCTATGACAGCACGAATACACGGATGACCCTGCAATCCGTAAGCGGCGGCGACATCACGGTAGTGCAGACAAAAGGCGCCGGAAGTGCCGGTACGGCCGAGGGATTTGTTGCTGCCGAAGGCACAAACAACAGCTCAAACACCACGACCCTTTCTACCGCAGCCAGCGCGTCCACAACCGTTACCATGAAGGGTTCCATCCGGCTGACGGCTGCCGAGGCTATCACCATTGGCGGCACACCTACGGACATAGGCTATACCGCGACCTCGTTCGCGCTAGGCGCGTCCGCATTGAACTCCGCTTCGGTCACAACTGTTGCCAACGCCAACACCGCCATCACCCGCATTGATGCGGCGCTCACCTCGGTCACCAACTTGCGCTCGACCTTCGGCTCGATCCAGAACCGATTCGAGTCGGTGATCTCCAGTCTGTCGGCAACCGCGGAAAACCTGACGGCTTCGCGCTCCCGCATCCAGGACGCGGACTTCGCGGCTGAAACCGCCAACCTCACCCGCGCCCAGATCCTGCAGCAGGCTGGCGTGGCGATGCTGGCGCAGGCCAACGCCCTGCCGCAGAACGTGCTGGCCCTGATCCGCGGCTAAAATCGGGCATAAGGGATGAGCGGCCGGGCTCCGGCCCGGCCGCTTCCCGGCCCAGCTTCAAGAGAAGGAATCATGGCCATCGCACCGATCCAGAACGCCGGCGGCACAACGCCGGCGGCTGCGTCGCGGCCCGCCAAGCCGGCCGAGCCGGCGGCGCCGGCTGCCGCGCCCCTGCCCGGCCAGCCCCGGCCGGAGCAGGTGCGGGATGCGGTTCAGCAGCTGCGCCAGGTCGTGGCGCCGGTGGCACGAAGCTTGCAATTCTCGGTCGATGACGCGACCGGCAAGACGGTCGTCCGGGTGGTGGATGCAGCCACCCAGGAAGTGATCCGCCAGATGCCCAGCGAGGAAGTGCTGGCCGTCGCGCGGGCGCTGGACCGGCTGCAGGGCCTGCTGCTCAAGGGCAAGGCGTAGGGTGTTGTAAGTTTCGGGTTTCGGGTTTCAAGTTGGGGCAGAAAGTCAGTCGCGGCGGGACGGCG
>JACFMR010000047.1 GCA_019455245.1 Opitutaceae bacterium | reverse complement strand
AAAAGCGACCGCCGCACCACCCAGGGCATTTTCCACGTCACCGAGGGCGGCCTGCCCGTGCCCGACGACAAGAAGGCGGTGCCCAAGGCCGTGTTTGCCCGCCTGCTCGACGCCGCGCTGCGTCCGCCGCCGGAGCTGCTGCGCCTGCCGTTCACCTCCTCGCAAAAGGAACAGGCGGAATGCTTCGTCTCGCTGCTGCTCCGCCCGGTGGTCTGCCCCGAGGTGCCCGGATTCACGCCGGAAAAAGCGCTCGAGGTGCGCTTCTTCGCCCCCGGCAGCGTGGTGGCCAACCTCGATTTCGTGGAAAGCATCTTCGGCAACGGCGGCGATCCGCGCCTGCCTGAGGCCGACGCCGCCCTCGATCCCCTGCACTGGACCGGCCACACCGGCTGCGTGATCCTCGCCCCGCACCTCAACCGGTTCACCAAGAAGGAACTCGGCCTGCCGCATTGGGACGGTGCCACCGAGCGCCAGCGCCGCGACGGCATGTGCTGGAAAAAGGACGAAGAGCTCTACAACGACGGCACCGCCTTCAAGATCACCGCGCGCGACACCTCGGGCGTCATCGTCACCCTCATCTCCGACAACTATTTCGGTTACTGCAAAAAGGAGGTGAAGACCCAGATCAGCTACTCCGCCAACCTGCTCGGGTTGGTCGAGGAGGAGCACGCCGGCGGCGCCCTGCTGTTCACCCGCTACGACCTCGCGGCCGATTTTGATGCCGCGCGCGTCATCTCGAAATACCCGCGCACGCTGACCGATGCCCGGCAGCTGCTCGGCGACCAGGTCGAACCGCAACCCGAGGGCCACCTCGTCGACCGCCTCCATCCCACTGTGATCTACGTGCCGGAGGATGCCCATTTCTCCCTCGCCCAGCAGACCGTCAGCTGGTCGCGCGACGGCCAGACCGTGACCATCCGCCTGCGGCACGGCTGCACCTACCTGTTGCCCTCGGGCTACAAGGTGCATCTCGAAAAACCGCGCGGCAGCCGCACCTGGCGCCTGGTCGGCACGCACGCCGAATGCACGCTCTGCCACAAGCCCTGCACCGTTTCCGGCGGTGGCAAATCGGAAATCTCCAAGAGCATACGCGACGCCGTCATCCAGGGCCCCGTCTTCGTGGCCGACTTCAAGGCCGACTTCGACACCGTGGCCGAACTGCTCGCGCACGATTACTCCGACCGCTTCCGCGCCGCGGAGAAAAACGGCCGCGACCGGCGCCCCATCCTCAGCCCCAAGCGTTCGCTCGGCTCCGTCATCAAGCTGCTCACGCCCTCGGCCACCGAATACAACGACGATTACAACGCCTGGCTGCGCACCATCCCGCAGCACATCAAGGAACTCGTGCTCGTGGTGAAACGCTTCCACCGCCCCGACTGGGGCGACGACTGGCGGGCGCACTTCAGCGTGGACGTGATCAACGGCGTGCCGGCCAACGAGCTGCGCGTGGACGGCGAGCGCATCGAGTCGAGCTACCTGCGCGTCGGTTACGCCGAGGACGGCGCCTGGCGCACCTTCGGCCTGCGCAAGGACTTCAATCCCGCGCTCAAGATCCAAATGGAGGACGACATCACCGCCTCCATCGTCGTCCCGCGCGACCGGCTCGCCGGCCTCGGCGAATCGGCCGTCGAGCCTTCGGTCAAGTTCGTCAAGAACTGCGAATACCGTCTCTTCCAGCGGCCCGACGAGGCGATCCACCCCGGCTACGATCACACGGCGGAACGCGATTTCGCCCGCCCCGGCAGCTTTTTCTCCAATTACGAACCGCTCACACAAGACCGGGCCCGCGCCATGCTGGAGGACGCCATCGGGTTCGACCAATTCACCGCCCCGATGAAGGAGCTGATCCAGTCCGCCGCGCGGGAAGGCCGGCCGAATTGGTGGGTGTGCACCGCCCAGCCGCGCATCGTTGACGGCAAGGTCACCAAGAACCCGCGCTACCTGCAGATCCGGCCCGACCTGCTGACCCCGCGGGAAACCCATATCGCCACCGTGGGCCTGCGGCTCATGCGCCGCATCCCCGTCGGCCAGCCCGTGCTCACACCCGTCAACGCCGTGCTCGCCGGCCGCCGCAACAATCCGCCCGAGAAGGGCGTGCGCTCGCTCGCGGTCTACAATCCGCTGCACTACATGGAACTGCCCGAGCTGTTCATGGAGTTCATCTGCTCCATGACCGGCAAGTCGCCCTCGACCACCGGCGCCGGTTCCGAGGGCGCGCTGACCAAGGGGCCGTTCAACGCCCTGCCGCCGAACCACGACCACAACCCCCCCCTGGTCTCCTACGTCATCACCGGCTATGCGGGCTTCCTGTCCTCCGCCGGCTGCATCGGGCCGCACACGCGCGTCGACCACGACATCAGCCTGCTTGTGCCCGAGGTCTGGTGCCGCATGGGCGTCGAGGAACGCGATCCGCGGTTCCTGATTGAAAACGGCTTCCTCGAACGCTGCAGCGACTTCGAGCACGAGGGCCGGCCAGTGCTCGCCAGCCGCCTCGGCTACCGCATCACCCAGCGCTTCATCACGCACTTCTGCGGCCGGGTGTTCAACCATCCGCACGTCGTCTTCACCAAGGAAATGCTGAAGCCCGAGCTGCAGGACCTCGGCATCTTCGCCGACGGCATGGACAACATTATCGTCACCCAGAAACGCGTGGCGCAGCATTACTTTGACGACGGCAGCGTCGAACAGGCCTGCCCGCCGCTCAAGGCGCTGCTGCACCTCATGCGCGACGACCAATACGAGGGCCGCGGGCTCAACGATCCGGCCTTCCGCGCGCTGTTCTCCCGCGAGAGCGTGCTGGCCAGCGACTGGTATCAGGCCCGCCTGCGCGCCCGTCAGCAGGCCGACATTGCGGCCTGGAAACGCCACGTGGCCTATCTGCGAAAATTCGCCGACAAGCCCAACTACGCCGGCGAGGTCCGCCGCCTCGACATCCCGCAACGCCTCGAGGCCGCCATCGGGGAGCTCAACCGCGTGCAGGACCCCGGCTACCTGGCCGGCCTGCAGGGCACGATCGGCGCCGAACCGGCCTTGGTCCGGCGCTGATCACCCCACCCGGACTTTCCGCCCGTGGCCAAAATCTCCGCCATCACGCTGACCGCCGAGCCCGCCGGCTTTCAGCGCGCGTTGCTGGATTGGTATCGCGTGCACCAACGCCGGCTGCCCTGGCGCGAACGGCCGGCGTTGTACAAAACCGTCGTCAGCGAATTCATGCTGCAGCAGACACAGGTGAAAACCGTGCTGCCGTATTTCGCGCGCTGGCTGGCCGAGCTGCCGGATTTCGCCGCGCTGGCGGCGGCGCCGGAAGCCCGGGTGCTAAAACTCTGGGAAGGCCTCGGCTACTACACCCGCGCCCGCAATCTGCACAAACTAGCCCGGGCGCTCGTCGCGCTGCCCGAAGTGCCGCGCACCCCCGCACAGTGGCGCGAACTGCCCGGCATCGGCCCCTACACCGCCGCGGCCATCACCAGCATCACGTTTCACGCGCCGGCCGCCGTCGTCGATGGCAACGTCGTGCGCATCCTTGCGCGCCTGACCGCCGACGCCACGCCGCACAAGGACGGCACGAGCGCGGTCAAGGCCTTCACCCCGCTCGCCGACACGTTGCTCAATCCCAACGAACCCGGCGATCACAACCAGGCCATGATGGAACTCGGTGCGACCGTCTGCCTGCGCCGCAATCCGCTCTGCACGGTCTGTCCGGTGCGTGCGTTCTGCGTCGGTTGCCGGGCCGGCGATCCCGAGGCCTATCCGCGCCTCGCGGCGAAGCAGATGGAAAAGATCACGGTGTATCGCGCGTGGTGCGTGCAACGCGGCAAATTGCTGCTGCACCGGGTGGACGGCCAGGCGCGCCGGCTTGCGCATCTCCACGAACTGCCCACGACGGAACAAATCGATCTCGAAATCTCCCGCCTCCAAAGCGCCCCGCTGTTGGCGCAAAAGAAGCGCGGCATCACGCGCTACCAGATCACGGAGCTCATCCACGAGTTCAACGGCCCGGTGCCAAAACGCCCGGACCTGGTCTGGGTGCCCTTGGCCGGGTTGGACGAGATCACGCTCTCCGGCCCCCACCGCCGCTGGGTGCGGGAATTGCTCGGGCAAAAATTGTAGGGCGGGGTCGCCGACCCCGCCTCGAAAGAATTACCGCAATCGCATTGGCGGGATCAGCGATCCCGCCCCTTCACCCCAACAACGCCTCGATCCGTTCCTTGGAGCGCTTGACGCCCTCGACGTCAACCCGCGGGCTGAGCTCCAGCACCAGCAGGTGTTCGGGCCGCCAGAACGAGCTGATCATTTCGAAATCGATGTGACCGTCGCCGATCGGCTGGTGGTCCCGTCCGTCCGCATCGACATCGTGCAGGTGAAACCCGAGCAACCGCGGCGCCATTTTTTCGAGGTGCACGCGGTGGTTGATCAGACCGAGGTGCGCCTTGATGTCGGCATGGCCGGTGTCGTGCCAGTAGCCGGCGGCGGCACCCTCCGGCAGCCCGTCAAGGAAGTCGGCATAATCGTCGTCCAGCGGCAGCTCGGTGAACTTCTCGCGGTTTTCAAAGCCGAAGGTCACGCCCTTCTCCGCCGCGTAACCGAGCACCTCGGCCACGCTGTGGCGGGTGCGGTCCCAGAATGGGCCCATTTTCTTGCGCAGGCGCGCCAAACATTTGGCGAGCAGAGCCTGATAGGCCGGGTCCTCGGCGGCCGGTTTGTCCGGATGCGCCGCGTGGTAGCGGTCAAGCCGGACGCCGGGATCGAACCAGAAGAACTCCACGCTGCCGAGATGGCAGACCATCACGCGGGCCCCCACCTGCGCGGCAAAGTCGATCGACCGCTTGGTGTAGCGCAGCCACTGGTCCAGTTCACGATGATCCGCCGCGGAGGGTTCGAAAATATTGGGCGCCGCGTGGTTCACGCCGGTGGGCAACGGACAGAAATTGTGCGTCGTGCCGATCTTGATCACGCCCTCCTCCACCGCGCGCAGGATGCCCGGCACCAGCGTGATGCGGATGCCGTGGCTGAGTTCCGCATGCGTGAACCCCAGCCCCGCCATCTCACACATCATGTCATAGCCATCGGTGTGGCGGTGCGAGCACCAGCAGGTGGAAAGGGAAAACGTCGGATTCACGCGAAACTGCACCCATTAGGAACCGTTTTGTCCAACCGAGGCACGAAAAAACCGCACCTTATCCGGGTGCGGTTGAATTGCTGGGGGAGCCGGCGGGCGCTCAGGCCTCGTAGCGGCGGCGCAGCATCTGGGTGAAGGCCATGACCTTCTCCTTGCGGCGGCGCTTCTCGCAGGGCTTTTCGTAGTAACGCTTGGCGCGGACACCCTTGATGATGTTCTCGCGTTCGAGCTTCTTCTTCATGCGGCGGATCGCACGGTCAATGGGCTCGTTTTTGCGGATTTTGATTTCGATGGACATGTGTACGGTCGGATGGAAATGGGAAAAGCCCAACAGCAAGCCATCCGCCCCGGGCGTCGTCAATGGCTTTTTTCCCCGACGGAAAATCCGTTCACCGGCGGCGAAAATCGCGTGTTTGGGCCTTGCGCGACCGGCGGCGCGGTCTTGGGTTCATTTGCAGTGCCGGCTCCCGACAAAAACTTCGTCCATCTCCACGTACACACGGACCACAGCCTCCTCGACGGGGCCTGCCGGATCGACCGTTTGATGGACCAGGCCGCCGCTCTCGGCATGCCCGCGCTGGCCCTCACCGACCACGGCAATCTCTACGGGGCCATCGCTTTCTACACCGCGGCCAAGTCCAAGGGCATCAAGCCCTTGATCGGCTGCGAACTCTACCTCGTCGAGACCTCGCGGCTCGAAAAACACGGCCGTTCCGACGACGGCAAGACGCTCTTCCACCTCGGCTTGCTCGCCCGCAACCTCACCGGTTACCAGAACCTGCTCAAGCTGGTCTCCGACGCGCACCTCAAGGGCTTTTACTACAAGCCGCGCACCGACATGGAGACCCTCGCCCGCCACGCCGAGGGCATGATCGGCTTCACCGGCTGCCTCGCCTCGCTCATTCCCCAGCACCTGTTGCACGACCGCTGGGAGGACGCCCGCCGGGCCTGCGCCCGCTTCGTCGAGATCTTCGGCCGCGAAAATTTTTTCGTCGAGCTCCAGGACCACGGCATCCCCGAGCAGCGCAAGATCATCCCCGGCCTGCTGAAACTCGCCGAGGAGTTCAACCTGAACATCATCTGCACCAACGACGTGCATTACGTGCACGCCTCCGACGCCGGGCCGCACGACGCCCTGCTCTGCATCCAGACCGGGTCCAAGCTCGAGGACACCGACCGCATGAAGTTCTCGGGCACGCAATTCTACCTGAAATCGCGCGACGAGATGGCGCAGCTCTTCGCCGAGGTGCCCCGTTCCGTGACCAACACCCAGCTGGTCGCCGAGATGTGCGACCTCGAAATCCCCTTCCCCAAGGGCAGCGAACGCTACCCGAAATATCCCCTGCCCGCGGAAATCCAAACCAAGCAGACTCCCGCCGAATACCTGCACCAGCTCTGCGTCGCGGGCCTCCAACACCGCTATCAGGTCGATTACACCTCCATCGCCGCCCACCCCGCGGTCGCCGCCCAGCTCGACAAACTCACCCACCGCCCGCCCGGCGAGAAACCCACCCCGCCCGACTACACCGGCCTCGACCAGCCCCAGGAACTCGTGGTGCGCCTCGGCTACGAACTCGCGATCATCAGCGTCACAGGCTTCATCGATTACTTTCTCGTCGTCTGGGATTTCATCCACTGGGCCAAGGAACACGACATCCCCGTCGGTCCCGGCCGCGGTTCCGGCGCCGGCTGCCTCGTCGCCTACCTGCTCGGCATCACCAACCTCGACCCGCTGCGCTTCAAACTGCTCTTCGAGCGTTTCCTCAACCCCGAGCGCATCTCGCCGCCCGACTTCGACATCGATTTCTGCATGCGCCGCCGCAGCGAGGTCATCGATTACGTCCGCCAGAAATACGGCAACGACTGCGTCGCCAACATCATCACCTACGGCACGCTCGGCGCCAAGATGGTCATCCGCGACGTCTCGCGCGTGCACAACCTGCCCTTCGCCGAGGCCGACCGCCTCGCCAAGATGATTCCCGACGAGCTCAACATCTCGTTGGAATCCGCCCGCGAAAAATCCGCCGAGCTGCGCGACGAGATCAACCGCAACCCCGTCGCCAAAAAAATCTACGACCAGGCCCTCGTGCTCGAGGGCATGGTACGCAACACCGGCAAACACGCCGCCGGCATCATCATCACCGACCAGCCGCTCGAGAACTACGTCCCCCTCACCTTGCAGGAAGGCGACGTCACCGTGCAGTTCTCCATGAAGGCCGTCGACAAGCTCGGCCTGCTGAAGATGGACTTTCTCGGGCTCAAGACCCTCACGGTCATCGCCGACGCGGTCGACAACATCCACCGCACCGTCGATCCCAAGTTCGACATCGAGGCCGTCGGCTTCGACGACCCCAGGACCTACGAACTGCTCAACTCCGGCCGCACCACCGGCGTGTTCCAGTTGGAATCCGGCGGCATGCAAAACCTCTGCCGCCAGCTCCAGGTCTCGTCCATCGACGAAATCATCGCGCTCATCGCCCTCTACCGGCCCGGCCCGATGGACTGGATTCCCGATTACATCCGCGGCAAAAAGGATCCCGAAACCGTCACCTATCCGCACAAGCTCCTCGAGGACGTCTGCCGCGAAACCTACGGCGTCATGGTTTACCAGGAGCAGGTCATGGAGGCCGCCAAGGTCATCGCCGGCTACACCCTCGGCGGCGCCGACATGCTGCGCCGCGCCATGGGCAAGAAGGACGTCGACGCCATGGCGAAGGAACGCGCCAAGTTCGTCGCCGGCGCGAAGGCCCTGCACGGCATCGAGGAAAAAACGTCCAACGCCATCTTCGACATCCTCAACAAATTCGCCGGCTACGGTTTCAACAAGTCGCACTCCGCCGCCTACGCCGTGCTCAGTTACCAGACCGGCTACCTCAAGGCCAACTACCCCGTGCAGTTCATGGCCGCCATGCTCAGCTCCGAGCTGGGCAACGCCGAAAAGGTCTCCCACTTCGTCGCCGAATGCGAGGCCATGGGCCTCACCGTCCTCGGACCCGACGTCAACGAGTCGCGGGAAATGTTTACCCCGGTGATTTCACCGGCCGGTGAAATCACCGCCCTGCGAAGCCCCGGCGAAGCAGGGCCCGCCGACAGCCAGCAGGGCAAAATCCGCTTCGGCCTCGCCGGCATCAAGGGCGTCGGCGAACAGGCCTCGCAACGCATCATCGCCGAACGCGAGGCCAACGGGCCGTTCAAGGACTTCGAGGATTTTGTCGCCCGCGTCGACAGCCGCGCGCTCAACAAACGCGTGCTCGAGCACCTCGTGAAGACCGGCGCCTTCGATTTCAGCGGCGCCTCCCGCAAGGCCCTGTTCGAAGGCATCGACGCCGCCCTCGCCAACGTCGCCTCGCTCGCCCGCGACAAGGCCGCCGGCCAGGAAAGCTTCCTCGACATGCTCGCCGAGCCGGCGCCGTCGGCTCGCAAATCCCAAAACCCAGATCACAAATCCCAAAAATCAGCCGAGGATTTCACGTCGGCCGAACGTCTCCAGTTCGAGAAGGAGCTCCTCGGCTTCTACGTCACCGGCCACCCGATGAACGTTTACACCGGGCTGGCCGAGGCCATCGACACCTACGCGGTCGACCAGCTCATCCAGCTCAACGATCGCGCCGAATTCCGCCTCTGCGGCATCGCCGGCAACATCGCCAAGAGACTTTCCAAAAAGGACAACCGGCCCTGGGCCGCCTTCACCCTCGCCACCAAGTCGGCCTCCATCGCGCTCAACATGTTTGCCGACGCCTACGAGCGCTACGCCGAGAACCTGCTGGCCGAGCAACCCGTGCTCGTGCAGGGCAACATCATCGTCGGCCAGGACGGCGCGCGCGTGAACGTCAAGGAATGCTACCCGCTCGAGAACTTCATCACCGGCATCGTGAAGAAGGTCACCTGGCTGCTGCGGCCCGAGCATCCGGAAGTCCCGGCCTTTCTGCGTCACCTGCGCGAGACCATCGACCGCCGGACCGGTGACACCCGCGTGGGCATCGGCTTCCTCTTCGAGGACCGCGTGGCGCCGCTCGCCGACGCCAGTACCGCCCTCACTTGGAAACTCACCGCGCCGGTCTTCCAGGAACTCCGTGCCCACCCCGCCGTCGCCGGCGTGCAAATCGAGACCAAGCCCCTCGAATTGAAGCAGGAACGCCGCTGGGGCAAACGCAGTTGACCCGGGAGCGCGGGCGGCCCGCCCGCACCGTCTGTCATGTAGCCGCGCTTAAGGGCGGAGCCCGCAAGCGTGGTCCTCGGCACCGTGCTCCCCGGAGACCATCACATCCGCATCGTCATCCCCCGTCACTTTCGCTCCACAGGGCCCTGGCCTCCTTCTTCGCGCCGGCCAGCTTCGCGACATTCTCCTTCGCCAGTGCACAGCAATTCGACCGCGCCGGACTCATCGGCCGCGCGCTCTCGTCCTCCTACGTGCCCAACGCCGGTCAACCCGGGCATGCCGCGTTTCTCACCCGGCTGAACGCCCTGTTCGACAAACATGCAGAGTCCGGTCGGGTGAGTTTTGACTACGCGTGCAAACTCCACCTCGGGCGGCTCAACCAATAAAAACCCGAGAACCGGCCGGCCATGGAAACAACCTGTGGGGCTGTTTTCGCGCATAGGACTGACCGTAAAGGGTGGAGCGACTTGCCCTCAAGGCGCTGGATTGCGCGGGAAGATTGACCAACGCATTGGGCCCAATGCGTTCCACCAAAAATCAGACCAATATGCGATTCACCATAACCACTCTACCGCAGATTGGCGCGTGCCGCATGAAAGGCCGCGGGGGTGAGATCCGGCAGCACTTGACCGGCGCCGGCCGCGCGCAACTTTTCCCGCCGCCGCCCCACGCCGATGAACGGGATGCCCAGCTTCCGACAGGCCCGCAGATCCCAGACGCCATCGCCCACATAGACGGCCTCGTCCAAGGACCGGCCGGCCAAGGTCACCGCCGCCCTGATGATGTCGGCGCGGCTGTAATGTTCGCTCGAGGTCATCATCGGCAAACCGGCCACATCCAGTCCCGCGACCTCCAGCTTGAAGGTGATGGTCTCGCGCCAGTCGCCGGTGGCGATGGCCACCGGCACCCCGGCCGCCTGCAACTCGCGCAACAGGTCCGCCGCGCCGGGCACCGGCGCGAAGCACCCCGGCCGCCGCGCATGCGCCGCGCGCATGTGTCGCAGGCAGGCGGTGCGCACCGCGGTTTCCTTGGCCACGCGCTCCGCCGGCGCCAGATCGGCCAGCGCCACATGCACGATGGCCTTGGCCGTGATCTCCTCCAGCCCGGCAAAAAACTCCGCGTCCAATCCGAAGCCGGCGACCTCCAGAAACGCCGCCTCGAAGCTGGACCAATCCGCCGCCTCGTCATCAATCAGGGTGCCGTCTACGTCGAAAACAATCATGTCAGATAAAACCTCCAGCAAGACAAGGCCCGGGCCGGGGCGCGAGCGTTGATTCCGCCCTTTTCTTCGGCGCGCATAACGTCTTCCCTGACCGGCATCACGCCATGAACCCGCCGAACCCGTCGCCGCCCGTGGTGCATCACCTGCGTCTCGCCGCGTTTCCCGTCGCCTACGGGCTCAGCGGCGTGCTCATCGGCGGCACGCTCAACCGCGTGATGATCGCCGAGCTCAACGTGCCCGCCACCTTGGTTGCGGTGCTGTTCGTGATTCCGCTGCTGCTCTCGCCGCTGCGCCTTTGGTTTGGTCACCAGTCCGACTCGCACCCGCTGTGCGGCCGGCGGCGCGAACCCTACATGCTGATCGGCGCCGCGTTCATCGGCCTCGGCGTGGCGGGCATCGCCTGGAGCACGGTCCGGTTGGCGGACCAACTGCCGGTTTTCGTGACCGCGGGCGTGGCGACGTTTTTTGTTTACGGCATCGGCCGCAATCTCGCGCACAACAGCTACCACGCGCTGGTCGTGGAAAAATTTTCCGACCGCAGCCGATCCCGCGCCATGACCTTGTATGAAGTGGCCACGCTGCTCGGCGCCGTCATCGGCGCCGGGGCCCTGGGTCGCGCCCTGGAGCACTACGATCCGACGCGGCTGCTGATCGTGGCGACCGGAGTCGCCGGCACCGTGTTTCTGCTGACCCTGCTGGCCGCGCCCGGACAGGAGCGCGGCCTCACTGCGGCCGTCCGCGCGGCCAAGGCGCGCGAGAAGGCGTTTGCGCTGGTCCTGCGCGACTACGTCTTCGCGGATCCGCAGGTCCGGCGGCTGTTCATCGTGGTCATCTGCACCTTCACCGGCACGCTCGCGCAGGACGTGCTGCTTGAGCCGTATGGCGCGCTGGTGCTGGGCATGAGCGTGGGACAAACCACGCGGCTCACCATGTTCTGGGGGCTGGGCGTGCTCGCGGCGATGCTGCTCTCCGGTTTGCTGCTGCTGCGCTGGCTGGGACCGTTGCGCCTGATGCGTATCGGCCTGGTGCTGAGCATTGCCGTCTTCAGCGGCGTGGCCGTCATCGGCCTGGCCGGTGCCCCCGGGGCTTTCCGTTGGCTCGTGCTGGGACTGGGCTTCTGCGCCGGGCTCACCGGGGCCGGGATGATTTCCAGCGTGGCGCAGTTCACCACGCCGGAACGCGCCGGTCTGCTCATGGGGGTTTGGGGCATGGCCAACATGGTCGGGCACGCCGTCGGCAGCCTGATGGGCGGGGTCATCGTCGACACCATGCGCGCCGCCACGGGCAGTTCGTTGGCCGCCTACACCACGCTGTTTGCGGCCGAAGTGGGCATGCTCATCGTGGCGCTGGGGCTCAGCCTGCGGCTCAGCCCGCGCCAGACCAGGGCCGGCGCGGAGTTTGCCGACGCCGCGACCGCCTGACCCCATCACTCCGCCCTTCCCTTCCGCCGGTTCCGTGTATTCCGTGAACGGAAACCAATGACCGCCGACCAAAGCACGCTCAACCACACCGCCCGGATTCTCACCGAGGTCTCGCCGCAAATGCCGGCCGACGCCGCCCTGCGCCGGTATTTCGTGCAGCACGCCTACCTCGGCCCCCGCGAACGCCGCGCGATCAGCCGCAGCGTGTTCATCTATTTCCGCTGGTGGCGCTGGCTCGACGCCAAGGCCTCCCTGCAACGGCAGGCGGAGCAGGCCATCGGCTTGGACGACCGTTTTCAAAACCATCCCGCCTCCGTCAAACCCGAGGCGCTGGCGGCCCGGGCCGTGCCCGCCTGGGTGCAGGACGAGATGGAACTCACCCCCGCGTGGTTGCAGCAGCTTCAGCGTGAACCGGCGCTCTGGCTGCGCGCCCGGCCCGGCCAGGCCGGCCAACTCGCCGCCGGCCTCGGACATTGCGCGCCCACGCCGCACGCCGCCGATGCGCTCCACTACACCGGCACGCAGGATCTTTTCCGCACCGCGCAGTTTCACCACGGCGATTTCGAAATCCAGGACCTCGCCTCGCAACTCGTCGGCCTCGCCGCCGCGCCCGCCGCCGGCCAGACGTGGTGGGACGCCTGCGCCGGCGAAGGCGGCAAGACCCTGCATCTCGCCGACCAGATGCGGAACAAGGGCCTCATCTGGGCGACCGACCGCTCGGCCCGCCGTTTGCAGACCCTGAAACGCCGCGCCTCGCGCGCCAAGATCTTCAATTTCCGCAGCACCCTGTGGGACGGCACCGACCGGCTGCCGACCAAGACCAAGTTCGACGGCATCCTCGTGGACGCGCCTTGCAGCGGCGTCGGCACCTGGCAGCGCAATCCCCACGCGCGCTGGACCACCTCGCGCGACGACGTGCGCGAACTCGCCGCCACCCAGCTCGCGTTGCTCAACCGGGTGGCGGGTTCGCTCAAGCCCGGCGGACGGCTCGTTTACGCCGTGTGCACGCTGACGCGCAGCGAGACCACCGGCGTGGCTGACGCGTTTTCCGCCGCCCATCCGGAATTGGCCTCCGAGCCCGTGAGCGGACCGGCGGAGTCAGGATTTCTTTGGCCGCAGACGCTCAACGCCAACGGCATGTTCATCGCCGTCTGGCGACGCTCCGCCTGAGCGGCGGATCCGCCAGTATAATCCATAGGCGAGCATCCCTCCGCCCAGCAGCACCAGCTGGCCCAGCGCCATCGTGCGCACCGAGCCCCACAACCACGGCGCCACCAGCGCGGTGACGATCGCGTTGCCCCCGCTCTGCACAAAACCCTGGCACGACGAGGCCATGCCCCGCTGGCGCGGAAACAGATCCAGCGCCATCAGCGTGAGCGACGGCATCGCCAGCGACGAGCCGATCACATAAACGACCAGCGGCACCACGCTCCACGGCACCGCCGGTGGCCGCAGAAAATGCAACCCCACGTTGCCCAAGGCCGCAGCCAGCATGAATCCGTAGGCCAGCAGCACCGTGCGATGATTGCTCAGGGTATGCGCCAGCCGGCCCGACAACCAGGTGCCGATCAGCAGTCCGCCGGTGATCGGTCCGAACAACCATAGGAAATCCGTTTCGGTAAGGCCCAGGTGCGTCATGATGAACATCGGGGCCGAAATGATGTAGAGAAACATCGCCGAGAAATTCAGCGTGACCGACAGCACCAACGCCACGAACGGCGCGCTGCCGCCGACCTGACGGTAGCTGCGCAGCAACACCCCCACGCGCAGCGGCTGCCGTTGTTCCGGCGGCAGGGTCTCGGGCAGCCGGCGCCAGCACCAGCCCCACAGCGCAAACGCATACAGCAGCAGGAACGCAAACACCGACCGCCACCCAAACCAGACGTGCAGCCAGCCGCCGAGCACCGGCCCCGCCGCCGGTGCAATCGCAAACACCACCGCCACCCGCGCCATCAACCGCCGCGCCTCCGCCCCGTCCAGCAAATCCCGCACCACCGCCCGGCCGATCACCATGCCCGCGCCCGCACTCATGCCCTGCAGGGCGCGAAACGCGATCAGCACCTCGATCCGCCACGCCACCATGCAACCGAGCGAAGCGACCGTGAAGACCAACAGCATGACCAGCGTCACGCGCCGCCGCCCCAGCGCATCCGAGATCGCCCCCTGCCAGAGCGTCATCACCGCAAACGGCACCATGTAGGCCGTCAGCGTTTGCTGCACCAGCGTGAGCGGCACCCCGAACACCGTGCTCAGCTCCGGCATCGAGGGCAGATACGTGTCGGTCGAAAACGGCCCGAGGGCCGACAACGCCGCCAACAGCCACGCCAACCCGTAATGGTGATGCGCTTTGGCAGTGGCGGGCGGTCTCATGCGTGGACGGACAGCATACACCGCCCCCTGCACCCGCCCGCAACCCGCTTTTGTCCCGCCCCATCGCGCCCACGCGCAAAATTCACCCTGACGCATGCTGGACAGTCCGGCAGCGGATTGTTTCGGTGAGATCATGCCCGCCATGCCACGCCAACGATCAGTGTAGTTTCCCTTCGTTTACTTTGCCCTCCGCCCCTGTCTCCAAGGTAAACCGGCTCACCGTCCGCGACGATTTCAACGATCTGCGCGCCGTCGTCCACTACACCAAGGCCGCCCACCGGCTCGGGCTCTGGGCCTCGGAACGCATCCTCATCGAGCGTTTCTTCCCCGACCAGCAGGCGCATTTGCTCGAGGCCGGCTGCGGCGCCGGCCGCGTGTCGGTTGCGCTCGCCGAGGCCGGCTACACGCGGCTGCACGCCTTCGACTTCGCCGAGGAACTGCTCGCCCAGGCGCAGAGCCTCGCCCTCGAGCGCGAGGCCAAAATCACCCTTTTCCACGCCGACGCCACGCGCCTGACCAAGTGTCACGTAATACGTGACACTGTGTTCGACGGCGCGCTGTTCATGTTCAACGGGCTCATGCAGATTCCGCTGCGGCGCAACCGCCGGCGCGCGCTGCGGCAGTTGGTCGCCGTCTGCCGGCCCGGCGCGCCGCTGCTGTTCACCACGCACGACCGCGACGATTCGCCGGCGGAGCGCGCGCTCTGGCGGCTCGAGGCCGCCCGCTGGGCCAAGGGCAAGCAGGACCCCATCCTGCGCGAATTCGGCGACCGTTATTACGAGGAGGACGGGGTCGGCCGCACCTTCATGCACCTGCCCGTGCGCGCGGAAATCCTCGCCGACCTCAAGGCCACCGGCTGGACGCACGCCTTCGACGCCATGCGCCGCCAGATCGCCGTCGAGTCGCGCGCCGTGCGCGACTTCTCCGACGAATGCCGGTTCTGGGTGGCGCACCGCCGCGGTTGAACTTCACAACTACACCAGCCGCCCAATGAACGATTGGACATTGGCGCGGCAGCGCTGGTAGGGGCAGACCGCCGGGATGCCCGCGAGTGTTCGGGCGCGCTCAAGGCGCGCCCCTACGCAAGGCCACCAGAAGACGGGACGCGGGTATTACGCGGCGGCGGGCTTCACCGTCGCTTCATCCTGCAGCAGTTTCAGCACGTCAGCCAAACCCCGCGGCGCCACGGCATCGGGCCGATCGAGCTGCCCACGGAGCCGGGTGATCAGCCGGCTGCGATAATCCGGCCAACTTTCTTCAAAATCGGGGATCGCCACCCCGTTAACCGCACATCCGCGCACGCGCCGGGGTTCCGATGCGGTGCCGGGGGTCGTGGTGAGATCAACCGTATGCACTGCGTCGAGCAATTTGATGATCAGCGAGCCCCCATCAAAGATCATATCAATCCGCACCTCCTCCACGACCAAGTGGTCGAGCACGCTGGCAACTGACGCTTCAGGCTCAAGTTTCGCCCGGGTTTCGGCCAGGCGTGACGACCAGAGCAAGGCCAGCGCAACCAGCCAAACCGCGATGAACAAATAATACCAGGTGGCCTTTTGTTTCCATCTGCTCACGGCCTGCATGCCCACCTTGATGAGAGGCAGCCGGGCATGGCGCAATCCGCAACTCCATACCTGTCCCGGGTGGCGCGACGCCACGAAAGCTAATTCCCTCGGAGCGCCGCCAACAGGACTCGTTCATCGGCGGGCGACAAGCCGGCTTGGACGGGTTCACTCAAATCTGCCTCGTAGCGGCTGACATCACGGATGATCTGCTCGAGCGGTCGTAGCTTGAGCCCGGCCGCCCACGCCTTGCGTCCATCCACGCAAAACAGACCCGCAAACTCCCGCGCGGTTGCAGGCAGCCAAAGCGGCAGCATGGAACCGCCCTCGATCTTGCGCTCCGCCAGTTTGGCCTCGCTCACCCAGATCGGCCGCGCGTTGCTGCGCAAGGCCGCCAAGCCCCTGCGAATAAAATTTCGGAAATCACACGGCTCCTGCGGTCCCACCGCATTGAACGCTCCGGTGATCCGCTGCTCCACCAAGCGCACGATCCACTCCGCCAGGTCGCGCACATCAATGACCTGCAGCGGCGCCGAGCCATCGCCCGGAGCGAGAAAATCATCGTTTGCGGACAACCGCCTCACCCAATGCGCAAAGCGGCCGGTCGGGTCATAGGGACCGACGATAATGCTGGGCCGCACGATCAAGCTCCGTGTCCCGGCCGTTGCAACCGCGACCTGTTCGCATGCCGACTTGAGCGGCCCATAAGTCTCGCGGCTGACAGTGGTCACTTCCTCCCCGGCGGGCACGGACAAGGCCGCCGACTCTTTGACTCCGGGTTGGCTCAAATCCGCATAGGCCGACACGCTGGAAATCAAGGTGTAGTGTGGCTCTCCGGACAACGCGGTGAGCAACGATTTCACCTGCCGGGGAAAATAGGCACAGGTATCGATCACCGCATCCCAAGCGGCATTTTTCAGCGCCCCCAAATCCTCATCACGATCCGCCCGGATATGCTTCACCCCGGCGGGGGTCACCGTCGCGTGTTTGCCCCGGTTCAACTGGGTTACCTGATGACCGCGGTCCAGCGCCGCCTCGGTCAACGCCCGTCCCACAAATATGGTGCCGCCGATGATCAGGAGTCGCATCCGCGCAGTGAACGTACATGATGCTGCGACCGCACGTCAAATTTGAGCCCCTTGTTTGACGGCTGGGTTAAACTTTCCGTCACCATGCAATACACCCAACTCGGCCACACCGACCTCAACGTCTCGCGCATCTGCTTCGGCTGCTGGCAGCTGAGTCCCTCGTTCTGGGGCGAGGTGCCGACGGGGCCCTGGGCCGAGGCCGTGCGCCGCGCCCATGAGTTGGGCGTGAACTTCATCGACACCGCAGATGCCTACGGCGACGGCCATGCCGAGACCGAACTGGGCAAGCTGCTCAAAAAGGACGGCACGCGCGACCAATTCATCATCGCCACCAAGTTCTACTGGAATTTCGCCGACGGGCCGCGCCACCCCGACACCACGCACGACTACATCCTGCGCGCCTGCGAGGCTTCGCTGCAGCGCCTGCAAACCGACCGCATCGACCTCTACCAGATCCACGCCTGGGACCCGATCACCCGCCCGGATGAAGTCGCCCGCGCCTTCGCCACCCTGAAACAGCAGGGCAAGGTGCGCTGGTTCGGCGTCAGCAATCTCAATCCCGAGCAGATGGACCTGTATCGGCGGCATTTCGACGTCAGCTGCCTGCAGCCGCCCTACAGCCTGCTCGCCCGCGACATTGAGACGCGCGAGCTGCCCTACTGCCTCAACCACAACATCGGCGTCATCAATTATTCGCCGCTCTTCCGCGGCCTGCTCGGCGGCCACTATCGGCCCGACTCCATCATTACCGGCAACCGGGCCAAGGGACCGCTCTACCACGGCGAAGGCCTGCGCATCGTGCTGGCGGCGGTCGAGGAGGCCAAAAAGATCGCGGCCGGTCTCGGGCTGACCATGCCCGAACTCGCCCTGCGTTGGACCCTTACCAACCCGGCCATCACCAGCGCGATTGCCGGCGTGCGAAAGCCCGAACACATCGAGGGTGTGGCCAAGGCCGCCGAGACTACGCTCCCGCAGAAAATCTGGCACGATCTCGCGAGCCTGTTTGTCAAGGCCAAGAGCGACGCACTGGCGGCCGCGAAGGCGTAAGGCCAAGGCGTCACCAAGGTGACGCCCTACGCATAACCCGTAGGGCCGGACCTTGGTCCGGCCTCAACGCAGATCCGCTACCTTCACAAATCCCCAAAGCGCACGCACCACTCCGCGTTGCCGGCGCTGAAATCCAGCGCGCAACGGATGACGAGGCTCTGGTCGCGGCCGTCCTTGGCGATCCAGTGACCGCGCGGATTCGCCACGCTGACCGTGGCCGGCGCGTGGATGAATACACTGCCGCGCTCGCCGCGCGGCCGCACCACCGTGCCATGCAGCGTGCGCGTCGCGGCGTCCCAACCGCATGCCGTCACTTCCATTTCGCCCATCAGCACATGCAGGTCGGTGCCAAGCAGCACGGGCCGGCCCTCGTCACGCACCAGACGGAACACCTTCACCGAACCCGGCGGCACCTGCACGTCGAGCCGGCCGCGCACCCGTCCGACGTAGCGTTCATCCCAAAACTCCCAGACGAGATAGTCCGCCGCCGAATCCAACCCCAAGCGCTCAAGCAGCACCGGCAGTTGCAGGGTTTCGGGCGTGAAGTTGTAAACCGCCACGACATCGAATCGTCCCCACGGCCGCTCCACGCGCCGGTGGAAAATCTTGGGATGATCCGGCGCCGGCGCATCGAACAGGTCCACCGCCAACGCCACCTCGGGCGCGCGCGGCAGGGTTTTCTTGATCAACGCCAGCCGGTCGTCGGCCATGCGGTCGACGTCGTCGCCCAACATCGTGGGTCCGCCGCACATGGCGTGCATCGTCGCATGCATGCGCGCGTCGGCCAGCGGCAGCGGTTGGTCCACCGTGAGCACGTTGCCCGAGTCGTTCAGGTAAAGCCGGCGGTGCGTGTAGCGGCCGGCGGCCTGGTTGCGCAGCGCCGGCAGACACCCGGTCCAATAGGCCGGTGAGTTGATCACGTAGGTCGCCGGGTAGAAAAAACTGTCCTTGGCGATGGAGCGGCCCTCGCCGAAATCCGCGCCGGTGCGAATGCCGTCGACCAAGCCCATGGTGTGCAAGGTCGGCCCCGTGCTCGCCAACAGATAGGTTTCGGGACCGGCCGCACGCCGGATGACCTGCAAGGCCGTGCGAAACGCCTCCGGTCCGGGCACGATTGCGGGATCGTGCAGCGGACCGTGCGCGGCGCCGGGCTGCGGTCCGGACCGGTTGAGGTTGCCCGCGCTGGCGTAGAGAAAATCCACCATGTAGTAACGCACGCCGCGTTCGCGGTTGCCGGCAAAAGCCCGCTCGAGAAACGCCAACGCCTTCGGGTGCGTGGGGTCGAGCGCGTAAAGCGGCGGACGCTGCTCCACCGGCAGCAAGGCCGAGTCGCCGTAGCGCCAGTGTTCAAGGCTCACAAACAGCGTGCCGTCGGGATTGCGCAGCAGCGCGTCCTCCAGTTCGCGCATTTCGTCTTTCAACGCGGCCGAGATCCAGAACGCGCCGCACCACAGCCCGAGTTTGAAACCGAGTTCGTCGAGCCGGCGCACCAGTTTTTCCGGCCCCAAGGGAAAGTTCTTTTCGTTCCACCCCAGCCATGCCCCCGGTTGACCGCCCGGCAGGTTGGCGATGCTCACCCAAACATAGTCGATGCCGAAGCCTGCCAAGCGGAGGTTGATCGCCGCGCAATTGCGCAGCAGCACTTCCTGGCATTGCTCGACGTTGTAACCGTCGACCCAACTCCACCCGAGCCAACCCAGCGGCGTGCCCGGCCAGACCTGCGGCTGCTCGCGCTGCACCACCAGGTCCGTCCAGCGCTCCAGCTGCGCATGCGGATCCGTGCCGGTCTGCAGCGTAAACGTCTCCACCGGCGTCGTTGCTCCCGGCGCCAGCGCCCAACCCGCAAAATCCGCCTGCGCCTGCACGTCAAAGACGCCCGCATCCGTGCCACGGTGATTCACCTCGGTGTCGGCCCGCAGGAAGGTCGTGAAACCCACCTGCAGGGCGCGTTGCGCCGCCGCATCGTAATACTGGTTCTTCACCTTGCTGATCGTCGGCGCCTTGGCATCGGCCACCCGCCAGACCATGCGCTCGAACTGACCGGGCATGCCGGGCAGAAAGACGCTCGCGCCGCCCAAGGGCAGCGTGGTCGCGCAAAACGGCACCACCGCCCCGAGCTTGATGGCCGCGCCCCCGCGGTTTTCGAGGGTGGAAACCACGGTGCACAGCGCACCGGCCGCATCCGCCTCCGCGCGCATGTCCCAGACCAGCGCACCGCCGCAAAACTCCAATCGCACCCGGCCCGGCAGCGCCGGATCAACCGCGATCTTCGCATCGCTCATTTCCAACCGACGGCCGTCCGCTTCAAGGCGCACCTGCCAACGGATCGAGAGACCGGCGGCCGGGGTGAATTGAAAACACTGCGCGCGGGGATCGAAGGAGATCATGTCAGCCTCGCCGCGCATCTTGCCGGCCGCGGCGGCAGCGTCGAGCGAATAGCCGGCGCCGGCACACACCCGCTCCGATTTGGGTTTAGCCCATCACGGGCCTCGTGGTCGCGCGCGCCAGCGAGTGGAAGATCGTCGGCTCTCACGGCCACCACCAAGGCCAAGGGTGCGAAGCACGGTGCAACCGGGATCGTTTTTCAGCCACAGATTGCACGGATGGACACAGATGGGATGCGATGGGGAGACGGAACGGCGGTCCGTCCGGTTCGGGTAGCCGCGGGTGAACCTCGGGTGTTCCGAACGAAGTGAGATTCAGCCAAACGTAGCCCGAGGGAAGCCACGTTGTCGCGGTGCGACAACGTGGCTACGGTTCAAGCTGTAACGACCTGCCTTGCGTGCTGCTCAGGCCGTGACGGCGTCCTTGCTCCAGACGAGCGGGAAATGCTCGCCTTGCAAAATCTCGCCGTCGGCCACGGTCACGAACTGCTTCATGCAGTGCTCGCCGGATTGCACGTAGCGGGTCTCGCCGGTCATGAAGTGCAGCGCGATGGCGCGGCGCGGGCGACCGCTCGTGTTGGCATGCGAACCGTGCCAGGTCAGCGAATGGTGGAAGTGCACCTCGCCCTTTTTGACCGGGCATTTGCGCACGGTGACCTTGTGTCCTTGGTATTCCGCCGGCACGTCCTTTTCAAAATCCTTCCAAGTGGCGAGGTGTTTCATGTGGTCGCCCCAGAGGTGCGAACCCGGCACCATGCTCATGCAGCCGTTGTCCACGTCGACATCGTCGAGGGCGACCCAGGCGGTGACCTCGGTCATCGGCGCGATGATCGGCCAGAGCGGGGCGTCCTGGTGCCACATGTTCACGCCGCCGCGGCCGGCGGGCTTGTATTGGATCTGGTCGTGCCAGATGCGCAGCGCGTCCGTGTCGGTCAGTTGGGCCATCTCCTCGCAGATGACCGGGTGGCGGATGAGCTCCTTGAAGGGTGCGCTGGCCTCCCAGATGTTGACGATCTGCCAGACCGGCGCCGCCTCGTTGTGGGTGAAGTTGTGGCAGAGCACCGGCTGGGGGATGTCGGTGCGCTCGCGCTCGGCGATCACGCGGTCGATCTCGGCCTGCAGTATCTCGACCTGGGCGTCGTCCAGCACCTTCGAGCCGCGCAGATAACCTTGGGATTTGAATTCGGCGATTTGTTCGGGGGATAACATAAGGCCTGCAGTCAGCCCCCGCCCGGCGCCACTGTCACGCCCGCAACCTTGGCTGCGGCGCGCAGGTGTTGGCTATTTTTCCTGCCGGCCGGGCAACAGCGCGTCGCGGTAATGCGCGGGCGAAAGCCCGTCGATGCGCCGGAAGACCTTGCTGAAATGGCTCGTGTCGCGAAACCCGGTGCGCGCCGCGATTTCCTTCACCGAGAGCCGCTCGTCGGCCAACAGCCGGCGGGCCTCCTCCACGCGCAGCCGGCGCAGGTAGTCCAGCGGCGGATAGCCCGTGATCTCGCGAAACAGCGCCTGCAGCCGGCTCGTGCTCAGGCCGGAGAGTTTTTCCAAGACCGCGTGATCCAAGGGCGCGGCCAGGTGTTCGCCCATGTGCCGCACCACCCGCTCCACGCGCACCTGGTTGCGGCGCGCGCCGGCCTCGTCGGGGACGGCGGTCACGGGTTCAGCGAGCAGGCTCAGCAGCACCCCCGCCAGATGCACCGTGGCCCGGGCGGCGCCCAGTCCCTCGCCTTCGGCGTGGGCCGCCACGATCGCGGTCAGCGCGCGTTCCAACCGGTGCCCGGCAAACAGCCGGCGCTGGGTGGCAATCGCGAGGCCGTGCGTGAACCGCACCCCGTAGGGCCGGCGCCGCTCGATGCCGCGGCCGGCCGGCGGCAGGTTGGCGGCGAAATCGAAATGCACCGCCACGTGCTCGGCGGTTTCGTCCGTGGCGCAAAACGAATGCGGTACAAACGGCGGCACGAACAGCAGGTCGTGCGCGCGAAACGGCCGGGTAACCCCGTCCAGCGTCCAGGTGCCCTGCCCTTGCACCACCCACACCAGCTCATGGTCAAAAATGATGCGTTCCGGGATGACCAGTCCGCCGGTCTGCCGGTGGGCGATGCGCACCAGCGGATGGATCTGCTCCGGCCGCAGCAGGTGCAACTTGCGCCGCGGCAGCCGGCCGAACGGCCCGAGCCGCTGCACGCGCAGTTCGAGGGCGGGTCGCGGGCTTCGGCGGCTTGGGGGCATGGGCGCAAAATATTGAGGTTCGCGATTTGGACTGACGACGGCTGGTGGAGCGCCTTGCCCTCAAGGCGCTGGTTTTCAGGGGAGAAACGGCCAACGCATTGGGGGCAATGCGTTCCACCCAAAATCAGACAGTAGTACGCACCGCAATAGGCATTCGCGGGCGCAACACAAGCAGCAGTCCGCCGGATCCAAAGCCGATGCCAGCCCGGACTTGCCAGCCCGTGGCTTCCCGTCACTTTGACGCATCATGCTTGCGCAACTCATCGATCGCGACTGGCTCTGGATCGCCGCCGGACTTTATCTGGCCGGCTTCCTGGTGGGCACCTGGTCGCTGCTGCGGGGCGGCAAACCGTCCAATGTCGTGATGTATGCCATCATCGTCGCGGGCTACGTGGTGCAATTGTTCGGCCTCTATCTGCGCGGCTTGAAGGTCGGCGGCTGCCCGCTGGGCAACACGTTCGAGCTTTTCCAGTTCACCGCCTGGTCGGCGGTCACGCTCTACCTGGTCGTGGGCGTGACCTTCCGTTCCTCCCTGCTCGGCTATTTCAGTTCCTGCCTCAGCGCCGCGCTCACGCTGGCCTCGCTTTCCATTCCCGCGTGGGACGGCATGCGCTCCGCCCACATCTTCGGCGGCAACCCGTGGATCGAGTTTCACGCCGCCCTGGCCCTGTTCAGCTACGGCGTCTTCGGCCTGCTGGCGCTGACCGCCGCCATGCTCACGCTGCGGGACTATTCCCTCAAAAGCAAAAGGCTCGGCGGCTGGTTTTCCTTCCTGCCCTCGATGATGGACCTCGATCACATCAGCCTGCGCCTGCTCATCGCCGGCGTGGTCATCATCACCCTCTCGCTGCTGGTCGGTTCGAACTACTGGCTGCGCGATACCGAGACGGTCAACCTCTCCAAGCTGCTCGTGACCGTCGGCGTCTGGCTGGCTTACCTCGTCACGCTCGGCCTGCGTCTGCGCGGCCGGCTGGTGGCCCGCCGCTTCGCCTGGACGTGCATGCTGCTGTTCCTGCTGGCGCTGGCCTCGCTCGGCCCGGTCAACGCCAACAGTCACCTGCCTCCTTCCGAACAGTCTTCGCAGTCATGAGTTCAGCGTCCGACTTCACCGCCGGTTTCTTTGTCCTCGGCGCCACGCACCATCAGGCGCCGCTGGCCATCCGCGAAAAGCTCGCCCTCGGGGAGAACTTCGAGCCGTTGCAGGCCGATCTCGCCGCCCTGCCCGGCCTGCGCGAGTTCGCGGTGCTCAACACCTGCAACCGCATCGAGTTCTACGGCGTGGCCGAAACCGCCGAGGCCGCGGCCGGGGTGCAGCGCGCCTTCTGCCAGCGGCAGCGTTTCACCGAGGAGGAATTCGGCCCCTACCGGCTGCGCCTGCAGAACGGCGAGGCCGTGCGGCATCTGCTGGAGGTCGCGGCGGGCATCGACTCGCAGCTCATCGGCGAGACCGAAATCTTCGGCCAGGTGAAGGCGGCCTACGCCCGTGCCCAGGAGCGCGGCACCACCGGCCCCGTGCTCAACCGCATTTTCCAAAAGGCCTTTCAGGCCGCCAAGCACGTGCGGACCAACACCGCGATCAACTCCGGCCACGTGAGCGTGGCCAATGTCGCGGTCGATCTGGCCGTCACCATCTTCGGCCAGCTGGCGTCCACGCGCATCCTCCTGCTCGGCGCCGGCGACATCGGCGAAAAAACCGCGCGGGCGTTCAAGAGCCGCGGCGCGGGTGCGCTGACGGTCGCAAGCCGGCGGCTGGAAAGCGCCATGGAACTGGCCGCCAGCCTGGAGGCCACGCCGTTGCCCTTCGAGAACCGCGACCAGCAGCTCGCGGCCTCCGACATCGTGGTGTGCAGCACCTCCGCGCCGCACGCGGTGGTCCTGCAAAGCGCAGTCGCCGCCGCCATGCGCAAGCGGGCCGCGCGGCCGCTGTTCTTCATCGACCTGGCCCTGCCCCGCGATGTCGAGGCGGAGGTCGCCAAACTGGACAATGTCTTTGTTTACAATCTCGACGACCTCGCCGCCATCGCGGAGGAAAACCGGGTCGCGCGCGAGGCCGACGTGGACAAATGCCGGCGCCTGCTCGACGAGCGCGCCGCGGCCGTGTGGCGTCAGGTTGAGGGCCGTTTGACCACCGCCGGCAACGCGGATGGCGTGACGGGCACGCGCGAGACCAGCCAGGCCTGAGACCAGTTATCGGTGGTTTTTGACTGCCGGACCACCTTGCGTAGGGGCGCGCCTCGTGCGCGCCCGCGAACGCAACCGGACTTTCGCATGGGCGTGGTCAAGCCACGCCCCTGCTATGAAGCCGAAGTAGTCGAGCAAAAAG
>JACFMR010000080.1 GCA_019455245.1 Opitutaceae bacterium | reverse complement strand
GGCTGCGGTTCCTCGCGCGAGCACGCACCCTGGGCACTGCTGGATTACGGCATCCACGTCGTCATCTCCACCCGCATCGCCGACATCTTCCGCAACAACGCACTCAAAAATGGCGTGCTGCCGATCGTGGTTTCCGAAGCCGATTGGCAGGCCATCGCCGCCTGTGAAGGCGAGAGGATCGTGGTGAACCTGGAAACCCTGCAAATCGAGTTGCCCAACGGTCCGAGCATCGCTTTCGAAGTCGAATCCTTTGCCCGCGAATGCCTGCTCAAAGGCGTGGATCAGCTCGGCTACCTGCTGCTGCAGGAGCAGGCGATTGCGGCATTCGAGGCGCAACGGGTGGCATGATGGGGGCTCACCTTTTTACCAGGGGGCAAGGGCTTTCGTACATCCCCTCGGGATGCACGAGCCACCTTTCTTTGCGTGCCCAAAGAAAGGTGACCCAAAGAAAGGGCACCCGGAGGTCGTGCGGCATTCGCTACGCGAACGCCGTGCCCTGCGTTGCTCGGAATCCGGCGGCCGGCGTGAACTCGCACATCCAAGTGCTCAAACATCCACGCCATTTACCGCCGGCTTCCTGCGCTACTCGGCACGACCAACGGGCGTCACGCGCGAACCGCTTGGGCAAGCCTTTCGCATGCGATCCGCGCACCGCCTGTTTTGGATCACCCACAGAGCGGCATGAAATTTGGCTTGAGGCACTGATCATTCCGCCAACTCCGGCTCGGCGTAGCGAGTTGGTTGCACTCGCATGTACGTTGTGTCGCGAAGCCGAGCCACCATGCACCTCGAAACCGTTCACCGCGTATTCCCCGTGTAGAACGCCGAGCAACGCAGCCAGCTTCGGGGGAAAGGCGCGCATGTTCGAGCACATGGATGTGCGAGTTCGCGCCGGCCCGAAGCTGGCGAGTAGCACAGGGAACCGACGCCGCGCAGCGGCGGCGGCGTGATGCCCGGGTCGCATTTCTTTTGGTTACTTTTCTTTGGCGACGCAAAGAAAAGTAACTCGTACATCCCAATGGGATGTGCGAAAACCTTTGATACTTCACGGATGAACCCACACCAATGAAAGCCCAAATCACCCTCCTCCCCGGCGACGGCATCGGCCCCGAAGTCATTGCCGAAGCGCGCAAGTTGCTCGATGCCGTTGCCAACCGCTACGGCCACGAGTTCATTCTGGATGAAGCCCTGATCGGTGGCATTGCCATTGATGCAAGCGGCGATCCGTTGCCCCCGGACACCATCGCCAAGTGCGAGCGCGCCGATGCCGTGCTGTTGGGTGCGGTGGGTGGACCGAAATGGTCGGATCCGAATGCGCCGGTGCGTCCGGAGCAGGGGCTGTTGAAACTACGCGCCACGCTCGGCGTGTATGCCAACCTGCGACCGGTGAAGCCGCATCCGGTGGCAGCAAAGCATGCGCCGCTCAAGCCGGAGCTGCTGGAGGGCGTTGATCTCCTGTTCGTGCGCGAGCTGACTGGTGGGGCCTACTTCGGTGAGAAGGGGCGCGAGCAGGACGGGCAGGTGGCCTTCGATGTGGCGCGCTATTCGGTCGCCGAAGTCGAGCGCGTCACCCGCCGTGCCGCATGGCTGGCGCGAGCGCGGCGCAAGAAGATCACCCAGGTGGACAAAGCCAACGTGCTGGAAACCTCGCGCCTGTGGCGCAGCGTGGTGACGCGCGTGCTGAGCGAGGACTTTCCCGATATCGCTTTCGAGCATGTGCTGGTGGATGCGATGACCATGCATCTGCTGCACCGGCCTGCGGATTTCGATGTGATCCTCACCGAGAACCTCTTCGGCGACATTCTCACCGACGAGGCCTCGGTGCTGGCCGGCTCGATGGGTCTTTTGCCCTCGGCTTCCATCGGCGATGGCAAGGCCGGTCTGTACGAACCGATCCACGGTTCGGCCCCGGACATTGCCGGCCGGGGCATTGCCAACCCCTACGCCACCCTGCTTTCGGTCGCCCTGCTATTGCGTCATTCACTCGGTCTGGAAAGCGAAGCCGCGTCGGTGGAAAACGCGGTTTGCGCAGCACTCGATGCCGGCGTCCTGCCGCGTGATCTGGTTCGCGACGGCGCGGTGTCCACCGTGGAGGCCGGTGATTGGGTCGCACGGCGCGTGCGCGAAACCGCATGAACCGCCCGCACCCCGCCGCCGATGACGACACCGCCTGGCTGCGCGCCATCCTCACCGCGCCGGTATACGACATCGCCGAACGCACCCCGCTCGATCTCGCCCATCGCCTCTCCGCGCGACTTGGCAACACCGTGCTGCTCAAGCGCGAGGACCAGCAGCCGGTGTTCTCCTTCAAACTGCGCGGTGCCTACACCCGCCTTTCCACGCTCACGGCGGAAGAACGCGCACGCGGCGTGCTGGCGGTTTCCGCCGGCAATCACGCCCAGGGCGTGGCGCTGGGTGCGCGCAAGCTCGGTCTGGATGCGGTGATCGTGATGCCGGCCACGACGCCGCGGATCAAGTCCGATACGGTCGAAGCCCTGGGCGCGCGTGCCGTGCTGCACGGCGATTCATACGACGATGCCGCGGCCCACGGCATGGCACTGGCGACGGCGGAAGGCCGCACCCTGATCCATCCCTACGATGACCCCGATGTGATCGCCGGCCAGGGCACGGTGGCGCTGGAGCTGATGGCGCAATGCCAG
>JACFMR010000046.1 GCA_019455245.1 Opitutaceae bacterium | reverse complement strand
GTGGTGAATTCTGATCCTGTCACTCCGCTGAAGCTCTATTCCGTCGTCATCCCCGCCCACAACGAGGAGGAGTCGCTGCCGCCCACGGTGCGCGCGATTTACGACGTGTTCACCCGCGAAAACATCCCCCATGAAATCGTGGTGGTTGACGACGGCAGCAAGGACCTGACTTGGGGCGTTTTGCAGGAGCTCAAACAGACCATCCCCACCCTTGCCCCGGTGCAAAACAAGGGGCTGAACGGCTTCGGTCGTGCGGTCATCTGTGGGCTCAACCATTTCAAGGGCGACGCCTGCGTGATCATGATGGCCGACGCCTCCGACGATCCGGAGGACGCGGTCAAATACTGGCGGCTGCTCAATGAGGGCTACGAATGCGCGTTCGGCAGCCGTTTCGTCAAAGGTGGCGCGGTGCACGATTACCCGCGTCTGAAACTGTTCGTGAACCGTATCGCAAACTTCCTTGTGCGGGTTGGTTTCAACATACCGCTCAACGACACCACCAACGCCTTCAAGGCCTACCGGCGCAACGTCATTGAGGGCTGCCGCCCGTTTCTCTCGCCGCACTTCAACCTGACCGTGGAAATCCCCCTCAAGGCCATCGTCCGCGGATATTCGTGGACGGTGATGCCCATCACCTGGCGCAACCGCAAATACGGCGAGGCCAAGCTCAAGATCAAGGAGATGGGCAGCCGCTACTTCTTCATCTGCGCCTACGTCTGGTTGGAAAAATACTTCAGCCGCGGCGACTACCGGAAGAAATAATCCCGGAGGCGGATGGAAGCCCTGCGCGATTTTCTGTTCTGGTTGGATGCTTCGGCTGTCCGTTACTGGACGGCGGCTTGGATCTGCGCGACGACCGCCATCTTGCTGGCGGTCTGGCCGCGACGATAGCCGGCCGGCAAACTCGCCACCGGCTGGGCTTTTGCGCTGGCGGTCGTGCTGATGCTGTTCGCGTTCCGCTGGCCCGCGTTTTTTTACCGCGCCGACCTGAATCCGGACGAAGCCCAGATCGTGGCCGGCGCGATCACGTTGCACGAGGATCCCGTGGTATGGCGCTCACTCGACACCACGACCCACGGACCGCTGCTTGAATACCCGCTGATCGTCGCCCACGCGTTCGGCGCGCCGTTCAACTACGTGACCGCACGCGTGATCGGCGTGCTGCTGCAAGCGCTCGCCCTTGTCGCCACATGGCGAACCCTGCGTCGGTTTGCGCCCGAACCAATCGCGCGAATCGGCATTCTGCCCGGCCTATTCTTTTGGTCACTCATCGCCTGGGAAGACTATCTGCATTATTCGAGCGAACTGCCGGGCATCACCCTGCTCGCCCTGAGCACCTGGGCGGCGGCGGCACTGTTCAGTCCCGCGAAAGGACGCGGCCCCGGAACAGCCACGGCATTTTTCGCGGGACTGGCGGCCGGGCTCGTGCCGCTCGCCAAATTGCAGTCCGTGCCGCAGGCGGCCGGCCTGCTGCTGATCACCGCCGGTCTGATCTGGTTTGCCCCGATCTGCCGCCCCCATCGGCAACGGCTGCTCGGCGCACTCTGTGCCGGAGTCGCCGCGGTGGGCATCGGTTTGGGCGTTTACCTGCAGACCTTTTCGCTTTGGCGTGAGTTTTGGCTGACCTACATCGCGAGCGCGCTCGCTTACATGGAGACGTCGGCCTTTCCGTTTGCCGCGATGCCGGGCCGGTTCTTCCACTTCGCCGCCACCGCCCCGGTCTTTTCCCTGTTTTTCTGGGGCACCTTGGGCTTTGCGGTGCTCTACCTGAGGGAACCGGTGCAGGATCGCGGTCTGCGCGTGGCCCGCCGCGTGGCTTGGGTGCTCCTTGCGCTGGCCATGTTCACGGTGCTGCGTCCAGGCCGTGAGGCCGCGCATTACCTGCATCTGCTCGTGGTTCCGTTGACTTTGCTGGCCGGTCTGACCCTGGCCGGCGCCTGTCCAACGGCGGGCCGGTATCGCGTCATGGGCGCCTTTGTTGTTCTGGCTTTGGCGCCCCAGATTTGGGACCGCCTCGCCACCGGCAGCCGCTTCATCGGCAACGCCGTCCATCACTGGCAGGAACCCGCCAGTCCGGTCGCCGAGTTTGTCGGCCAACACCTGCAACCCGGGGACACCATGGCCATGTGGGGTTGGGCCCCGCATCTGCACGTCGAACTGCAATTGCCGCACGTCACACGCGAACCACACAGCGGCAACCAGATCATGCAATGGCCACTGACCCGGTTCTTCGTCGAGCGCTACCTGCAGGACATCACCCGGCGTCCGCCAATTTGGTTTGTCGATGCGGTCGGCCCGGGCGCATTCATCTACGATTCCCGGGCCACTCAGGCGCACGAATCGGTTCCCTCACTGCGGGACCTGATCAGCCGGGATTACGACTTGGTGGCGGAAATCGCCGGCACGCGCATTTATCTCCACAAAGGCCGATCGCCCCGGCCCTGAAAACACCGCTTGCGACCGCCTTACACCGCGTTCTAACTCCACGATTTACGTCATGATTTACTTACTCGGAGGCTCCGGTTACGTGGGTGCGGCTTATCAGGCCCTGCTCCAACGCAAAGGCATCCCGTTCCGCAATTTGCGCCGGGCGGAGTTCGATTACACCAACACGCAGGCGCTCACCGCGCTGCTGCGCGAGGCCAGGCCCGATTTCCTCATCAACGCCGCCGGCTACACCGGCAAGCCGAACGTCGACGCCTGCGAGCTCCACAAGGCCGAGTGCCTGTTCGGCAACGCCGTGCTGCCCGGCCGCATCGCCGAGGCCTGCGCCGCCGCAGGCGTGCCGTGGGGCCATGTTTCCTCGGGCTGCATTTATACCGGTGCCCGCCCTGACGGCTCGGGTTTCACCGAGACCGACATCCCCAATTTCAGCTTCCGCACCAACAACTGTTCCTTTTACAGCGGCACCAAGGCCCTCGGCGAGGAGGTGCTCGCCGGCCGCGACAACGTCTACATCTGGCGCCTGCGCATCCCGTTCGATCACCGCGAAGGTCCGCGCAACTACCTGAGCAAAATGATGCGCTACCAGCGCCTGCTCGAGGCGACCAATTCCATCTCGCAGCTCCACGAGTTTGTCGCCGCCACCTTCGCCTGCTGGGAGAAGCACGTGCCCTTCGGCATCTACAACGTCACCAACCCCGGTCAGGTGACGACCCACGAGGTCGTCGACCTGATCAAACGCAGCGGCGTCTGCACCAAGGATTTCTCGTTCTTCAAGGACGAGGACGAGTTCATGCACACCGCCGCCAAGACCCCGCGCTCGAACTGCGTCATGGACTCCAGCAAACTCCAGGCCACCGGCATCACCATGACCGAAGTGCATGAAGCCATTGCCCGCGATCTTGGGCGCTGGATTCGCGCCAGTGCCGGTTGAAATTCAAAGTTTAAGTTGAAGTCACCCTAAACGACTTCCGCTTTTGCTTCCGCCCGGGTCCACCTAACTTAAACTTCAACTTTCCACTTAAACTGGTTTTCAAATGAAAATCCTCGTCACCGGCGGCGCCGGCTTCATCGGCAGCAACCTCGTCCGACTTCTCGTCACCACGACCGAACACAGCGTGCTCAACGTGGATGCCCTCACATACGCCGGCAACCGGCGCTCGCTGAGCGACCTTGAGGGCAACCCCCGCTACCGTTTCGCGCAGGCCGACATTTGCGACGCCACGGCGATGGGCACGCTCTTTGCAGATTTCCAGCCCGACTGGGTCATGCACCTCGCGGCCGAGAGCCACGTGGATCGCTCCATCGACGGCCCCGGCGCGTTCATCCAAACCAACGTCGTCGGCACCTTCACGATGCTGCAGGCCGCCCGCGGTCACTTCGAGAAACTCACCGGCCCGGCCAAGGAACGCTTCCGCTTCCTGCACGTCTCGACCGACGAGGTTTACGGCTCACTCGGCGCCACCGGCCTCTTCACCGAGGAAACGCCCTACGACCCTCACTCGCCCTACTCCGCCAGCAAGGCCTCCTCCGACCACCTCGCGCGCGCGTGGGCCGACACCTTCAAGCTGCCCGTCCTCGTGACGAACTGCTCGAACAACTACGGCCCCTACCAGTTCCCCGAGAAGCTAATCCCCGTCGTCATCCTCAAGGCCCTGCGCGGCGACCCGATCCCGGTTTACGGCAAAGGCGAGAATATCCGCGACTGGCTCTATGTCGTGGATCACGCCGAGGCGCTGCACACCGTCATCGCGAAGGGCCGCTTGGGCCAGACCTACAACATCGGCGGCAACAACGAGCGCCAGAACATCGACCTCGTGCGTCTGCTCTGCAGCCTGCTCGACGAACTCCGCCCCCGCGCGGACGGCAAAAAATACGCCGACCAGATCACCTTCGTCACCGACCGTCCCGGCCACGACCTGCGCTACGCCATCGACGCCTCGAAGATCAAACGCGAGCTCGGCTGGACGCCGAAGCAGGACCACACCTCCGGCTTCCGCAAGACCGTCCAGTGGTATCTCGACAACGAGGCCTGGTGGAAGGGCATCCTCGACGGCTCCTACAAGCTCCAGCGCCTGGGCGCTGGAGCTGTTTAAGTTGGAAGTTGAAGTTCAAGAGCGATGCAGCCGGCTGATGAGTCCTTCGAGAAGCTGGAGGTTTGGCGCCGCTCTCAGGAACTGAGCATCGAGCTGTATCGCCTGCTCGCTGAATGCCGCGATTGGGGCTTCAAGGACCAGATCACCCGCGCCGGAAACAGCATTGCCGAAGGAGCCGAACGCAGCGGCAAGGCCGAGTTCAAACAATTCCTGAGCTTCGCGAAGGGTTCCGCCGGGGAAACCCGCTCCCAAACCTTGCGTGCCATTGCCCTTGGCTACATCACTCAGGAACGAGGTTCCGCCCTCGTTGCCGAACTTCGCGAAATATCCCGCATGATCCACGGCCTCATCAAATCCCTCGACCGCTAATGTCAGACCATAAACTTCATCTTGCCCCTTCAACCGACAATGCCCGCAAGGGCATTGTCCTCGCCGGTGGCTCCGGCACCCGTCTTTATCCGCTCACCATCGCGGTCTCCAAGCAGCTCATGCCGGTTTACGACAAGCCGATGATCTACTACCCGCTGTCGGTGCTGATGCTCGCCGGCATCCGCGAGATCCTGATCATCTCCACGCCGACCGACCTGCCGCTCTTCCGCAAGCTCCTCGGCGACGGCGCCAACCTCGGCGTGAAGTTCAGCTACGCGGAACAACCGAGCCCCGACGGCCTCGCCCAAGCCTTCCACATCGCCGGCGACACCGGCTTTCTCACCGGCAAAGAGCCCTCGGCCCTCGTGCTCGGCGACAATCTCTTCTACGGCTCCGAGTTCGTGCAATCCGTCACCGACGCCGGCCAGCGCACCGCCGGCGCCACGATCTTCGGCTATCACGTCGCGAACCCCACCGCCTACGGCGTCGTGGAGTTCGCCCCGGACGGCAAGGTGCTCTCGCTGGAGGAGAAACCCGCCCAGCCCAAGTCCAACTACGCCGTTCCCGGCCTCTACTTCTACGACAAGGACGTCGTGCCGCTGGCCAAGAGCCTCAAGCCCTCCAAGCGCGGCGAACTGGAGATCACGGATCTCAACCGGCTTTACCTCGAAAAAGGCCAGCTGCACGTCGAACTCTTCGGCCGCGGCACCGCCTGGCTCGACACCGGCACGCACGACTCGCTCGTCGAGGCCGCCACCTTCGTCCATGTGCTGGAGAACCGCACCGGACTGAAGATCGCCTGTCTTGAGGAGATCGCCTACCAGCAGGGCTGGATCGACCGCGCCGGCCTCGAAGCCAACATCAAGCTGCTCGGCAAGTCCTCCTACGGCGAATACCTGCGCCGGCTGCTGGCCTAGCCCGCCGGCCCGTACCTTGTGAGATTGCCTGCAACCCGCGGGAGGATAAACCCTCACGACTGATGCAGGTTTCCTTCATCATCCCCCTGTTCAACTGCCTGCCGCTCAGCCAGGCCTGCTTGGACAGCCTGCGCCGCTCGCTGCCCGGTGACCTGACGCACGAAATCATTCTCGTCGACAACGGCAGCAGCGATGGCACCGGAACTTGGCTGGCGGAACTCGCCGCGCCGATCCGGGTGATTCGCAATGCCAACAATCTCGGCTACGCGAAGGCGAACAATCAGGGCGCCGCCGCCGCCCAGGGCGAATGGCTTTGCCTGCTCAACAACGACCTGCACCTTGCGCCCGGCTGGTTCGAGCCGATGCTCGCGCTCGCCCAACGGCTCGGTCCCGCGGCCGGCGCGATCGGCAATGTGCAACGCCGGGTGGTCGACCGCGCCATCGACCACAGCGGCATTTTCATCAACGCCCGCTGCAAGCCGGAGCACGATCGCTCCTGGTATCCCTGGCCGCGGCGATGGCGACGCGTTCCCGCCGTCACCGGAGCCTGCCTGCTGATCCGGCGCACCGATTTCATCGCGACCGGCGGCTTCGACGAACAGTTCACCAACGGCGGTGAAGATGTTGACCTGTGCCTGCGCCTCGCCTGCCAAGGCCGGATCAATGCCGTGGCCCTGCGCAGCCGCATTCTGCATCACGTCAGCGCCACGCCCGGCCGCAAATTGAAGGATGAGCAGAATTCCCGTCGGCTCGCCGAAAAATGGGGGCGCGAATTCCAACAGAGGGCCGCGCGCCGCTGGTGTTGGCACGCATTACAAACCCGGTGGACCGGATCCGGCTTGGCGGAAAACTGGCCGGAAGCGCTCATTCTGCTCCGTTGCGCGTTGCATCTGACGGCGCAGCCGCCGGACGTCGTTCGGCACGGAGTGGAACTCCACATGGCCGCCGAGTTTGCCCGCTGGCAAAAATTGCTTGGCGCCAAATCAGGCGCCTGAACTGCGCACCACCTCGCGCACCACCGATTGCGGCCGACGGTTGATGCCGATGAACATCCGGCCCACGTATTCCCCGATCACGCCGAGCATCACCAATTGCGTGCCCGAAAACACCAGCAGCGCCCCCATCAGCGAGCCCCAGCCGAAGGCCGGCCCCTGATGGGTCAATCGCAACCATGCCACCACCAGCAACCCCACCAAACCGCCGGTCGCGAGGACGAGCCCCAGCACCGTGGCGAGGCGCAGGGGCAGCACGGAAAAGTTGATCCATGCGCTCATCCACAACCGCACCAGCCGCCGCAAGGTGTAGCCGCTTTGGCCGGCATGACGCGCCTCGTGCCGGACCTCCAGCGAACCGATGCGCTGGGTCACCTGCAGGAGCAAACCGTCGATGTAGGGGAACGGCCCCTCATGTTTGGCCACTTCGCGGGCGACAAACGCGCTGACGCAACGGAAACTCGAGAGGTAGAAGCCCGCGGGCTTGTCGAGCGCCCAGTCCGTCATCCGGTTCGTGAACCAGCTGCCGAAATTCCGCCAGGCCGAGTGCTGCTTGACCTGGTAATGGCCGAACACCACGTCCAACCCCTGCTCGCTCGCGTGTCGCCACAGCCGCACCGCCTCGTCGGGCGGGTTTTGGCCGTCATCATCCAAGTTGACAAAGAAACGGCCCCGCGCGTGTCGCCATCCGGTCAACACGGCGTTGTGCTCGCCGTAATTGCGCGCGTGATTGACAAAAATGATCGGCACCCGCGCTTCGGTCACGAGCTGCTGGCAAACCCCGGCCGTGCCATCCCGGCTGCCGTCGTTCACCAGTACGATTTCGTGGCCGCCTTCAATCGTCAGCCCCTCGATCGCTTTGACCAAAGGCGCGATGGTCGCCTCGCTGTGGTAAAGCGGAATGACAAAACTCAGTGCCGGGGCCGGGATGCTCATGCCTCGGCCCAACGAAGCAGTTCGTCGCACCCCCTGTCAATGTCCGCCAAGGTCAGTCCCGGATGCACCGGCAAGCACAGCACCTCCGCACAAGCCTGCTCCGTCACGGGCAGTTTCTGCTCACACGCGTAAGCCGGCTGGTGATGCAGCGGCACCGGATACAAGACACCGGCATGGATGTCGTGCGCGGCCAGATGCGTCAGCATGGCATGGCGCCGCGGCGAGCGCAGCGCAAACTGGTGCCAGACCGATTTTGCCCTTTCATCCGCCGGCGGCAGTTGCCAGGGACCGCCGGCCAAACGCTGCAGGTAGCGTCGGGCATGACTCGCCCGCACGGCGTTTTCAGCATCGAGCGAAGGGAGTTTCACCCGCAGGATGGCTGCCTGCAGTTCGTCCAACCGGCTGTTGCGCCCGGGGGCAACACTGACATAGCGCGGCTTCCAACCATACTGGCGCAGCGAGCGCACCCGGTCCGCCACCGTCGCATCCGTGGCAAAAACCGCGCCCCCATCGCCCAGGGCACCAAGATTCTTTGTCGGATAGAAACTGAAGGCCGCGGCGTCGCCCCACGTCCCCGCCCGCTGGTCGCCGATTTTTGCCCCATGCGCCTGGGCGCAATCCTCGACCACCTTGGCCCCGTGTGCGCGGGCCAGTTCCATGATTTCAGGCATGGCCGCGGGGCGGCCGTAAAGATGCACCGGCAACACCGCCTTGATCGGTTGGGCATTGGTCAGCACATCCGCGAGTGCGCCCGGCGACATCGTCATGGTCGTCACATCGATCTCCACGAACACCGGCTCGGCGCCGATTTGCTGAATGGCCGCCGCGGTGGCCGACACGGTGTTGGCCACCGTCGCAACACGGTCGCCCGCCGCAACGCCCACCGCGCGCAAGGCCAGTTCCAGCGCCTCGGTGCCATTCGCCACGCCGACGGCATAACCATCGCCCAAATACGCCGCCCACTCGCGTTCAAAGGCCTCCACTTCCGGCCCGAGAATGTAGTGGCCGCCGGCCAACACCCGGGCAATCGCGGCGTTGATGGCACCGGCATGCGCCAGATAAGTCGCCTTCGGATCAGCCGGAAACAACGGACGGGGTTCAGACATAGTGGACGAGGTTATTGCGGTAGAAAGCGAGGGTCCGGCGCAAGGCCACCGGCAGGGAGGTACGTGGCGCCCAACCCAAAACCTCGTGGATGCGACGCCAGTCCGCATAAAAATCACCGATGTCGATTTTCTTCCGTGCCGCGGGAAAACGCTTCACCGCAAAATCCCCGCCGCCATTCAGTTCAACAAGAAGGTCCGCCAGTTGATGCAAAGTGACCGGCGGTGGTCCGCCGAGATTGAATACCTCCCCCACCGCCTCATCGCGGGTCGCGGCCAGCAGAAAAGCCTCCACCGCGTCGTCCACGTAGGTAAAATCCCGCAGTTGCGCCCCGTCCCAGACCTCGAAGGGCCGGCCTTCGATCAGTGCGCGGATCCAGACCCCGACGAAGGTCTGGCGCGCGTCCTTGATCCGCATCCGCGGCCCGATGGTATTCGTCAGGCGGAGCACTGAACTGCGCAGGCCATGCACCCGCGCGTAAAGCAGGTGAAAGGATTCGCCGGCCAGCTTGTTGATGCCGTTCACATCCACCGGCCGCAGCGGATGCGTCTCCGCAACCGGCAGTTGCTCCGGCCGGCCGTAAAGCTGCCGCGTGCTGGCAAAGACGATCCGGATGCCGGGATTGTGTTTGCGGCAGGCCTCCAAAATCGCGAGCTGCGCCCGGCAGTTGATTTCGAGATCGGTTTCCGGATCCGTCATGGAATCCATGTGGCTGGTCTGCCCGGCCAGATTGAAAAGAAAATCCTGCCCCTGCACAAACGCGGGCAACCGTGCGTGATCCCGCACATCCGCCACGTGCACTTCCAGCCGGTTGGCGCAGCCCTTCACGTTGAACCGATTGCCGCCGTAGGCCGGATAAAGGCTGACGACAATCGTGACCTTCTCTCCCCACCCCGCCAATCGCCGGGCCAGGTTCGAACCGATGAAGCCCAAGCCGCCCGTGATCAGAACCCGCCGGCCGGCGAAACTCCGCCGCAGGTTTTCCACAGAATTGGGCTTGGTATCATTCATGATCCGCAGATTTCACCCCAGCATCGTCAGGCAAAACCTCGACGACAATGCCATACACCGCAAAACCCAGTTGGCGGGGGTCGCCTGCGGCGGGCCGTACCGGCGGGGTGGCGGAACGAAAATCGAGCGTGACCCGCCCCGGAGGCACTTCGATCAACGGCACCGTTACCTCGTCGCGAATTGCTCCCAGCGTCACCGTCGCCAACCGTTCCTGCCCGATCCAAACCTGCAAATCGCGTTCGGTCAGGCTGCGTCCGGTCACGTGCAGCGCCACCCGCAGCGGCCGGTCCTGCGGATTCTCCAGTTCCAACCCCGCGTCCCCCCGGTTCCAGCGCCAGCGCTTGGTTGATCGACCGCGCAGTATTTCCGCACCGTACCAACCGTGTCCGAGACGCGCGCGCAGAAAATGGGGACTGGCGTTCCGCACGAGTGAGAATCGGTGATTGATCCGGCGCGAGTCGTCACCGGGCAGTTTCACGTGAACCAAACCGCCCACAAAATCCCAGTCACCGCGCAATGGCGTATCCAACCGTCCCTCATAACTGTGGGTGGGAAAATACTGGGCCGTGCGCAGCATGAAAGCATTGGCCCAGAGTCGCGGCCAAAACTCCGGCACGAGCACATTCACGGATGCAACATCACGCCACGACTCCACTTTTTGCACCTCCGCCAAACTGGGCTCCACGACCAGCAAGCCGCTGCCCAGCCGCGCCGAGAAAAGCTGCATGGCATGCAAATTCCCCACGGTGATGGCGGCCATCATGCCCAGCGCCACCTTGCGCAACCAGCCTTCACTCCCCAGCCAGCTCAACCAGCAGCAAAACGCGCCGAGCAGCACCGGATAAAACACCGCGAACAGCTTGTAGGCGTCGTAACTCGCATTCGTCCCCAAACGCCAGCCCCGCCATTGCAAAAAGTAATAGCCGGCCATCACCGGCACGGCAAACGCAATGACCATCCACGCCTGCCGGCCCCGGCGCATCACCAACCCATACCATGCGGCCGCCAAGACCAGCAGGACAATGCCCGACAACACCCAGCCGGTCGGCTCCGGCCAGGACTGCAGACCGGTACCATGGACCAACCCCAGCCAGCCCTCCGGCATCAACGCGTCGATTTTCCAGCCAAAATCATGCTGTTGAAAAAGCAGGAACCGCTCGGCCAATCCGGCCACCCGCTGATAAAAAAACAATCCGGTCACCCCCAGCGGCACCAACATTCGGCGCAGCCAGCGCCAGCCGGCGCGCCATTCGCCGCTGACCCAAGCCCGGCCGCCCACGCAACCGAGGGCGGGCACGAGGCAGACGATAATGATGAAGTTGTAGCCGCCCCACAGGAGCGCATACGCAATGGCGAGCAGACCGGCATACCGCCAGCCCGCACGCGCCGCATGACGGTCCCGCCAAAGCATGATTCCGCACCAGGTCACCATCGCGATGCCCGCGGCCGCGATGAGTTGCGCCGTGGCCACATGGCTGGCGGCATACCAGCTGATCGGACTGATGCCGTAGATGAAGCCCAACCAGAGCGAACTGCGCTCACCAAAGCCCAGCACGCTCCGCGCCAGCCAAAATACCAATGGTTGCACCAGCACCAGCAGAACCATGGTCAGCAGCCCGGTGATTTGGTGCGGCTCCAAGTGCAGCACCGTGCCATTGAGCGCGATCAGGGCCGAGGGCGTGAAGTGATTCAGTTTCAGCCAAAAATCGAAAAAGTTGTCGGCCGAACCCACCCGCACCACTTCCTCAAGGCCGATGAAACCGCTGCGATCCTGGCTCGCAAATTCCTTGAAGACCCGCGCCCCTGCGGCGTAGTCGGCGGCATCGCAACTGCCGATGGAAGCCGTCGTCAACTCGGGCGATATGCGCGACAGGGGCAACGTCAGCAACACGAGACAGCCCGCCATCACCACGCCCAATCCCGCGAACCGGCGCAAGCGACCCAGACTCGCGCATCCCTGCCGCCACAGCGCCCAGATCAACAGCGCCAACGGCAACAGCAGCGACCAGCGACCGTAGGCATCCGTGCCCCCCAGGGCCGTATGTACGCCGACCCACACCACCAGCGATTGCAGGGCCAATCCTGCGGGCGCAATCCACACGGGCCAATAAGGCCTCCAGCGTCGGGGCGTGACCAACATGGCCGGCGCCACGCCCCAAAGCATCACATGCAAAAGCAGCGCAAATGATACCGTGAAATACAACATGCCGTGGTGGAAAACCGGTGACAATGCACCGGAGACCGGTGGCAAGTCTAGACCGGTTTTCGGGCGACCGCCATGACCGAAGTGCCGGCGGGCAGCCGGCCGAACGCCTCGGCCAAAGTGAGTTCGAACGCCAGGACTCCCTTCAACGCGGCATTAAGCCAGCCGGGATACGCCTGCACATCACTGCCACTCGCCGGACGGGGCCCCAGTTTCCGCCGCGCCACGATCAATGGCAGGAGGATCAGGTTCCAATGCGTCAGCACGATGTCCGCCAAGCCGGCGCGCCGGAGTTTTTCCCTCAACTCCCACGCCCCGTACCGCCGTTGTCCCGCCACCGCCTCATCATGATACGACCACAACCACGGATAGGCCGGCACGTTCACGATCAGCCATCCGCCCGGCCGCAGCACCCGCGCCAGTTCACCCAAGGCCGCCTGGTCATCCTCGATGTGATAAAGGACATCGGCCGACACGACCGCATCGAAGTGCCCCGCGGCAAACGGCAGTTTTTCCAACGCACCCTCGATCACCTCGGCGGTCGTGCGTTGCCGCGCCAGGCCGCAGGCCTCGGGTGAGATATCCACGCCGGTCCAGCGCCACGCCGGATTCAGCGGCTGCAGGCGGCGCAGCAGGCCTCCGGTACCGCAACCGGCATCCAAGATGCGCGCCGGACCGGCCGGCAGATGATCGGCGAGCCGTCGCCGGATGCGCTGATGCAAGGCATGGTAAAACCACATCTCGTCCTCAACGGCGGCCATCTTGTGATATTCGGCGGGGTCCATGCGGCAGCCCCCACCACGGCATTATGCTTTGCCAAGGGCAAGCCGGAGTCCAACGGTTCTCCCCGTTTCCCACGCATGCGCCCAGCCGAAAAAATCCCCCAAGGCGGAACCTACCGCCGACATTTTGCCCATTACGAAGGCCTGTTTTTCGACGAATTCTGCAGCGACTCGGCCTGGATCCGGGAAGCGGCCACGGTGCGACTGCCGCCTTTGGCGGAAGCGATCGACCTTGTCGTGCGCGGCGAATACCGCCCCCACCCCGAGGCCCGCGGACTCGAGACCGCCTGCCCTTCCCTCACCTGCACCGTCAACGGCGGTGAAAAGGCCATCCTGCTTTCCCCCCAACCCGGCCCGTTCACGCTGCGGGTTCCAGTGCCCGCCAGCAAGGGCGTGGAAGGCGCCACCGTCACGTTGCGTTTGCACGAGGTGGGCTTCACCAACTTCCTTGCCTGGCTGGGCCGCCTGACCGGTCTGGCCGTCTGGCAACGCTTCCGCGCCCAAAACAAAAACCGCCAGTTGCGCATCGCGACCATCGAGGCCCTGGCCGGCGAAACGATTTTTGATTTTTCCAACCGCAATGCGCCCTACTCGGGCGCCTTCGCCCGCAAACACACCAAGATCGGGCTGAACATCGCCGGTTTCCTGACCGCGGATCTCGGCATTGGCGAATCGGCGCGGTGCATGGTGCGCGCGGCCGATGCCGTCGGCCTCCCCGCCGCGCTGGTGCCGCTCAAGCTGCACTGCAAAAACCGTCTGGGCGACGACACCTACGCCCCACGCCTGCAGGACGAAAATCCGCACGCGTTCAACGTCGTACACCTCGACCCGCCCGCCTCGCAGGACATCGATCACCATCACGGCCGGGGTTTTCGCGCCGGGAAATACAACATCGCCTACTGGGCATGGGAACTGCCGGAGTTTCCCGACACCTGGGTACCGGCGTGCATTTATTTCGACGAGATCTGGTGCCCGAGCGATTTCGCCCGCGACGCGATCGCGATGAAGGTCGGCCTGCCGGTCATCACCATGCCGCACGCCATCGCCTTCGAACGTCCTGCGGCGGCGCCCGCCCGCGAACGGTTCGGCCTGCCCCGCGATCGTTTCCTGTTTTTGGTGCTGTATGACCTGAACTCATACTCCGCCCGCAAGAATCCCGGTGCGGTAATCGCCGCCTTCCGCCAATCTGGACTCGCCGGCCACGGCGCCGCCCTCGTGTTGAAGGTCCACAACGTCCGCGGCAATGAGCACGATCTGGCGGAGCTGCGGGCGGCCGTGGCCGATCTGCCCGGCACCGTTATCCTGACCGAAACCTTGAACCGGCAGGAAATCTACCGGTTGGAAGCGGCGTGCGATTGCTATGTATCGCTGCACCGCTCGGAAGGTTTCGGTCTGGCTGTCGCGGAATGCATGTATTTGGGCAAACCCGTGATCAGCACCGACTGGTCGGCCACCGCGGAGTTTCTCCATGCCGGCAACGGTTGCCCCGTGCGTTGCGAACTCCGCCGGCTCGAACGCAATTACGGTCCTTACGGCAAAGGCCAGACCTGGGCCGAGGCCGATGTGGATCACGCCGCCGACTGGATGCGGCGCATCAAGGAAGATGCCGGTCTCGCCGCCCGTTTGGGCGCCGCCGCCCGCGCAACCATCGAAACCCGCTTTTCGCCGCAGGTGATCGGCACACGCTACCGCCGGCGGCTCGAAAACATCGCGATGTGGTGAACTCTCAGCGGCCGGCCTCGATCACGAGATTCTTGAGGCAGAGGTCGAGCAAACGCGTGTCGTTGTCCGCCCCGCTCGGCGGCAGGCTGCTGGTGAAGTTCAGGTGATTTGCCCCCGGTTGCAGGGCGAGTTGCGCCAATTCTACCCGGGCCGACTGCCGGCTCGCCACCTCGCCCTCCCACAACAGCGTGCCGTCGCCCAGCTGCAATTGCACAGTGCGCCGGCTGATCGCGTTGAGCACAAAACCGATGCGCACCGGCACCGTTGTCGCATGGGGATTGTGCAGGACGATGCCCGCCGGACCTTTGCTCCAGCGCCAGTAGGTTGAACCCTGCCGCTCGGCGGCAAACCAGCCGTCATCGAAAACAATCGTGAGGTTGCCGTCCGCACCACCCAGCACGGTTGATTGCCCCATCAAAACCGCACCGTCGGTCGGCGCCGGCTTGAGGTTCAGCGTCCAATCTTTGAGCTGGAAATCCAGATCGCGCGGATCGTGCTGCACGTTGACGCCCTCGCCTTGCGAGTGGATGTGCAGTTCGTTGCGGCCGGGGGCGAGACGCAAATCGGAAATGGCCCCCGGCGTTTCGTAATCGCCGATCGGTCCGCGCCAGAGCACCTCGCCATCGGGACGCGTGATCGAAACTTGCTTGGGCTCCAACGAGGCCAGGATGAACGTCAGGTCGGCCTCGATCGGGAAGGCATGCGGATTGACCAAGGTCACGTTGGCGGAGGCCCGGCTCCAACGCCAGAACCGCTCGCCGCGACGTTCCGGTTGATACCATTCGCGGCCAAACTGCACGCGGAAGCGTCCGTTTTCGCCCTGGGCCACCAGCGCCTCCGTTCCGTTGATCTTGTAGCCGTCGCCCATCGGCGGTTCCAAGGCCGCGGGTGCGGCCAGCAGCGTGAGATTGCCCAGCAACAGCATCGGCAGCCAGCCCCGGCCGGCCGGCACCAGCACGTTGAAGGCCAGTTGCATGGGCAGCAGCACGCGCGACGCGGCACCGGGATAGCCTTCCCAAACCGCATCGCCCAGAAACAGCATGAGCACCGCGAAGCTGCAGCCGATCCGCCACCAAGCCCGCGAAGGCGCCGGCCGGAGCAGCAGATAGAGCATCTGCACGGTGAGTGTGACCATCATCAACGCACTCCAAAGCGGACCGCAGTTGATCCAGCCCTGCCGCCAGCTTTCCGCCTGCCCCAAACCGGTCCAGACCTCCGCCCACTTGCGGCCATACGCCGCCAGCGGCCAGTCAAAGTTGCGCGCGCCCAGATCGGCCGCCGGGCCGACCGTCACCTGGATGTACCAAAGCCACAGCGCAAACGGCAGCACCAGCAGCAATCCCTTGGCCACCAAAACCGGCCAGCGTTTCGGCCGGCTGAGATCCTGCGGCCAGTCCACCAACGCCGCGCCGCCAAGCAGGTTGGTCTCCTTGCCCAATCCGCCCAAGGCCAGCACCGCGGTCGCGCCCCAGCGCCGACCCGACTCAAGCAACAGCACACCGAAGGCGATCAGGAACAGGCTCGGCCCGTCGACCAGCGAGTTGCGCACACTCACGCACAACCCGAAGGAGAACAGCACCCCGATCCAGCGCAGGAAATTGCTCCAGCCGGAGGGCGGAAACCACCACCACAAGGTGAACGCCAGCAGGAACCAGGTCAGCGCGTTTTGCAGCACATACACATTGAGAATCGCCTCCGGCTGGCCGAATCCCAGCACGTGCGAGGTCCACGCGATCAAAATCCGGCGCGCCCGGTAGGGCAGACTGTCGATTGCCGTCAGCAATTGCGGATCCTGCAACGTCGGATCCATCGCGATCTGGACGTAGTATTGTGCATCGTATCCGTCGGAATCCGACTGCACGTGGTAGTTCAGATTCTTCAGGGCATCGATCCGCCGCGCCTCCTCCCGGCTGCCAAACGACATCAGGTAGGTGAACCCTTTCCCCGGGATGTAAAAGTTCGCGAAAGCCAGGGCAAACACCACCAGGCCGACGCCGTAGGCGATCATCACCGCGGGCTGCCAGCCGCGCTTGCGCAATGTGTCCAAAAACCGGGCCATCATCCGGGCACGATCAGGCTGCGCCACCCGGGCTACATCCATGGCCGGCGGGATCGGATCCGGGACGGTTTTTGATTTGTGCCATGTTCGCAAACAATGCCAGCCTGCGCCCTTCGACAACGAAAATGATGGATGATTCTGCCGCCCCGGATGCCCGGCCCTCCTCTCCCACCGCGGACGTTCCCTCCGGGCGCAGCCGGGTGATGCTGCTGGTTGTCACCCTGGGATTGGTCACGGCGGGGGCACTCTGGTTTCTGTTCACCCACGGCGCTTCCTATGCCAGCGGGTCGGATGCCTCGGGCTACTTCAACAGCGCGCGGCTGTTGGGCGAGGGCCGGGTCAGCACCCCGGTGAAGACCATTGTGGGACTGGATCCGGCGATGTGGTCCTTTTATTATCAACAGCCACTGGGGTTCAGCGTGCATCCTCAGACCAAGGAACTGATTCCCACCTACCCCATCGGGTTGCCCTGGCATCTGCTGCTCGCCGCCAAGCTGGTCGGTTGGAACAAGGCGGCCTTGCTCGTCAATGCCCTCGCGGTCTTCGCCACCGCCTTGCTCACCATGTGGCTGGGCCGCCGGATGTGCGGCTTGGACTGGGCCTGGACCACCGTCGCCGTGGCGTTGCTCATGGTGTGCCCGCTCTTCGTTTTCTTTTCGCTGCAACCGATGAGCGACGTGCTGGCCACGAGTTGGACGCTCCTCGCGCTGGCCGCCGCCTGGCAGAGCCGCGTGGCCCGGCCCTGGTCCCTGCTGGCCGGCGCGGCGGTCGGGATCGCGGTTCTCGTCCGTCCCACCAATATTCTCGTCGTGGTGCCCATCGGCGTGCTGCTGGGTCTCGATTGGCGGCGTTGGTTGCTGTTTGGCGCCGGCGGCGTGCCCTTCGCGATGGTCCAGGCCTTTTACAACCTGCAGGTCTTTGAGCAAATCCTCACCACGGGTTACGGCGATGTCGGTCCGCTGTTGCAGACGGAATTCGTGCCGCACAACGCCCTGCACTTCGCCCAGTGGATTCCCCAGCTGCTGACCCCGCTGGTTCTGCTGGTGCTGGGCCTGCCCTGGCTGCTGCGCTCAAAACCCCGGGCCGTGCTTGTGATCTGCCTCTGGGGCATCGTGCTGGTCGGATTTTACGCGTTCTACTATCACTCCGGCGAAACCTGGTGGTATCTGCGCTTCATCCTGCCGGTGTTTCCCTGGCTGCTGCTCGGCGCCGTCATGGTCGCCCAACGCCTGTCCGCCCGACTGACATCCGCCCGATGGCGCGTGGCGCTGGCCGCCGTGTTCGCGTTTTTGGCCGTCAACTACCAGACCGGGTTGAACCGGCACCTCGATGTCCTCGCAGTGGGACCGAACGAGAAGGCGTATTACCACGCCGCCAACTGGCTCAAGGCACATGTCCCGGACAACGCCATCATGGTCGCCATGCAGACCAGCGGAACGCTCCAGTTTTACACCGAATTCCCGCTGGTGCGCTACGATCTGACCGACGCCGCAAGCTTCGCGCATTTTGCCGCGGTCGCCCGACAACAACACCGTCCAGTCATCGCCCCGTTGTTTCCCTTTGAAATCGATCGCGTGGTGACCGCCCGGCTGGGCGGAGATTGGAAACAGATCGCCACCGTTCACCACATCACCATCTGGCAGCTGAATCCTTGAAATGTATCTGCTTGATTTGAGTCATACGGCCCATACCCGCGCGCGCACCGGGATTCAGCGCGTGGCGCGACAGTTGCAGGTCGAATTGACGCGCCGGCAATCCGCGCTGCCGATCACCTGGGACCCGTATGCCGGGACTTGGCGGGGGCTGGATGACTGGGAAACGGCCAACCTGCAGGCAACGCAACCGAGACCCGGCCGCGGCGCCAAGTGGCCGTGGTCGGCCCGGTGGCAGGGCCGCTGGCGGCGTTGGCGACGGACGAGTGCCGTGCTGCCGGCCAATCAGGGACTGATCGTGCCCGAGTTGTTTTCTCCCGCGGTCGCCGCTGCGTTTGACCGTATTCCGCATTCGGGTCCGCGCATCGCATTGTTTCACGACGCCATCGCGCTGCAGCATCCCGAACTCACCCCGCCCGCCAGCGTGGGCCGATTTCCCGCCTACCTGCAGGAACTGCTGCAATTCGACGGCATCGCCGCGGTCTCGGAAGACTCACGCCAAACGCTCGCCGACTACTGGCGTTGGCTGGGGGTTGCTTCGACCCCTCCCGTCGTCGCCATCCCGCTGGGGCTGACCGCTCCTGATCGCGCGCAACTTGCCCATCATCCTTCCGCAGCCCAGGCCGCGCCGGTGGTGCTTTGCGTGGGCAGCATCGAGGGGCGCAAAAATCACCTCGCGTTGCTCGAAGCGTGCGAGCGGCTTTGGCAACAGGGCGAAAAATTCAACCTGCGCCTTATCGGTCTCGCCCAACCCCAAACCGGCCGCCAAGCCCTCGCCCGCATCCGTCAACTGCAGGCCGCCGGTCACCCGCTGCGCTATGACGGGGCGGTTGATGAGGTAACCCTGGAAGAAGCCTATGCGTCCTGCACGTTCACCGTCTATCCTTCGCTGAAGGAGGGATTCGGCCTGCCCGTGTTGGAAAGTGTTGCACGCGGCAAACCCTGCGTGTGCTCGGCGCACGGCGCACTGGGTGAATCGACCCGCGGCGGCGGTTGCCTGCCTTTGACGGAAGTCACGCCTGACGCCCTCGCCGCCGCGATCGCCCAATTGCTGACCGAACCCGGCCGATTGGGCGCCCTCATCGCCGAGGCCCAACGCCGGCCGATTCGCACCTGGGCGGATTATACCGCGGATTTGTTGGCCTGGATCGACACCTTGCGCTGAGCCCCGACCCTACCTTTCGATTTGCCAAGCCCGCATCGGCCTCTAGCTTCGCCCGGTTTCATGGCGCTGTCCTTCCTTAACAAACCCAAAAAGGCGATCCTCAACCGGTGTCGCGAAGATCACGCGACCAAGATGCGGTTGCGCTACGCACCCTATTATCTCGCCATGGAGGAGCAGCACGGCACGAGCATCCGGCTCGATGGCCGCGACATGATCATGCTCTCCAGCAACGATTACCTCGGGCTGTCCTTTCACCCCAAGGTCATCGAGGCCGGGCGCGCCGCCCTCCTGAAATGGGGCACCAGCACCACCGGGGCGCGGCCTTCCAACGGCTCCCGTTCGTATCACATCGAGCTGGAGGAAAAACTGGCCGCCTTTCTCGGTCGCGAGGCCTGTCATGTGCACGCCGCCGGCTACCTCTCCTGCATGTCGAGCATCGCGGCCTTCGCCCAGAAGGGCGACGTGATCTTTGCCGACAAGAACATCCACTCCTGCCTGTGGGACGGCATCCGGCTTTCCCACGCCGCGGTGGAGCGCTTTTCCCACAACAACCCCGATGACCTCCGCGCCGCGGTCGCCGCGGCCCCGCGCGAGGCGCCCAAGCACCTCGTCGTCGAGGGCGTTTACTCCATGGAGGGTCACATCTGCCGCTTGCCCGAGCTGATGCAGATCGCCGAACAACAAGGCTGTTTCAGCGTGCTGGACGACGCGCACGGTTTCGGCGTGCTGGGCCACCAAGGCCGCGGCACCACCGATCATTTCGGGCTTAACGACAAGGTGGATTTGATTTGCGGCAGCCTCTCGAAGTCCCTCGCCAGCACCGGCGGCTATGTGGCCGCCTCGCGCGATGTCATCGAATACCTGCGCACCAATTCCAAGCAGACCATCTTCAGCGCCGCCCTCAGCCCCAGCCAGGCCGCCGTCGCCATGACCGCACTCGAGGTCATGCAGACCGAACCCGAACATCACGAGCGCCTCTGGTCGAACACGCGCAAATACCGCGCCATGTTGAAAGGCCTCGGGCTGGATACTTGGGACAGCGAAACGCCGGCCGTGCCCATCGTGCTCGGTTCCAAGGAGCGCGCCTACCCGTTCTGGAAAGCATTGCTGGAAAAAGGCGTGTTCACCGTGATGTCCATCGCGCCCGCGGTGCCGCCGGGCAAGGATCTCGTTCGCACCGCGATCTCCGCGATGCACACCGACGAGCAGCTGGAAAAAATCGCGGAGGCCATGGCCTACGCCGCGAAGAAGATCGGTTAATCCGCCAGCCCGCGACGGAGCACGTCCGCGCACTCCCGCCACGTGGGCAGCGCCCGCGCCACCGCTGCCTGCGTCAGCCGTTGCGGTTCGCCGTCATCGGTGAGCAGGCGGTGCAAGGCATCGCGCCAGGCGGCCGGTTGATCCGGCCGCACCATCAGGCAGCCGCCTGCATCGGCAATTTCCCGCAGCACCGGCAGATCGCTGCACACGCAGGGCACGCCGCGCCACAGCGATTCAAGGACGGGCAGGCCGCAACCTTCGGCAATGGTCGGGAAAACGGTGGCCCGGGCCCGGGCAAACAGTGCGGCCAGTTCGGCGTCGCCGGCCCGCGCGTGGTGCTTCAGTCCCGGCCACTTCCGCTGCAGCTGCCGCACCCGCCGGTGCAGGTCGCGGCCAAAATGCGGATTCACGCGCCCCACCAAATGCAGTTCAAACTCCGCCCCGGCCGCCCAGAGTTGTTCGCACGCGTCCAGCAGCACCGCCTGGTTTTTGCGCGGCTCCAATATCCCGACGCAAAGCAACAACGGCGCGACCTCCCGCGGGGAAGACACCCGGCGGGGCTGCCCGTCAAAATCCGCGCCCAACGGCAGCAGTTCAACCGGCGGCACCTGCTCAAGTCCGAGCCAGCGCCAATACCCCGTCAAATCCCGCCGGCTCGTTTCTGACACCGCCCAAACGCGGTCAAACCCCGCCAGCATCTTCAGGTAGGACGGGTGCCGCCGCACGCTCTGCGGCCAGGTGATTTTTGGCCATCGCAGCGGAATCGCATCGTGAAACACCGCCGCCAGCCGGCAGGGACGCCGGTGCATCATCTCCGTCCAACCCGTTCGTTCCTCCGGCGCAAAAACCTCGGCCGTCAGATACCAATCGCGCGCCTGCGCCTGATCCTGCCAGGCCAATCCCGTCGCAGGTCGGGCCGCCGGCCCCAGCTCGGCCTGCAACCGCCGGCTGACCCGCATCAGTCCGGAATGATGGGCGGACCGCCCGGCCTTGGTCGTGTCAAACCAGATCATCGGGCCATCGCCTGATCCAGCAGTTCCCGCAGGCGGCGGGCATTCTTGTGGGCGTCGTAGTTTTCATCCACCCACGCCCGCGCGTTGCGCCGCAAAGCCTCGGCCAAGGCATCATCCTTGGCCAGCCGCTGCAGTGCCCGCACCCAGGCCTCGGTTGAGGTTACCGGCGCCACCAATCCGGTCTCCATGTCGTACACGGCCTCCGTCGTCGCCGCCACGGGCGAGGTTACCACCAGCACCCCGATCGACATGGCCTCCGGAATCACGTTGGGCAACCCGTCCCGGTCGCCGCTCACCGCGATGATGCCGCTGTGCAGGAGCACGTCGGCCCATTCCAGCTGCGCCCAGACCTCGTGCTGCGGCAGATGCCCCAGAAACGCGACGCGTGAGGCGATGCCCAGCCGTCCCGCCACCTGCTCCAGTTCTTCGCGCAAGGGTCCGTCGCCCACGATCCGGGCGGAAAATTCCACGCCCGCCTTTTGCAGCGCCGCGTAAATTTGCAGTTGGTGGTGCAGTCCCTTTTTTTCCACCAGCCGGGCCACGCACAACAGCCGCAGCGGAATGCGCAGGGCCCGCAGCGGCTTCAACACCGGCATCTGGTCCAACCCGCGCCGGATGCAGACCACGCGCCCGGGTTCCAGGCCACGCTCCAACAGGGAAAACCGGCCCATTTCCGTCGAGGTGTGGACAAACTTCGCGTGTTCCAGTTTCTCGCGCAGCCACCAGTCCCCGCCGTGTTCGTAGATGTCATACGCATGCGCGGCCGCACTGTAGCAGTGACCGCCCAGGCGCCAGAGCAGCCATGCCGCCGTGGCCGGTGCCCCGCCCCACGCCGCATGCACGTGCGCCGGCCGCAATTGCCGGAAATGCCCCGCATACAGGCAGGCAAAACCGGCCCCCAGCATGTTTTCCCAAAAATTCAGCCACGAAGGCGCCAGCCGCGTGAACAGCCCGTGCAACGTCTCACACAACACCTCGGGCCGGCGCGCCGACTCGTAAGGAATCATCCAAAGTAACGTCAGCAGTTTCCACTTCGGGAAACGGGTTACCGGCAGCCCCCGGAAAGTGCCACCGCCGCCCCACAGCGAATAGATCCGCAGATCCACGCCCTGGGCCAGCAACGCGGTCACTTCACGTTGCAGGAAGGTCTCCGTGGGCTTGGGAAACGTGGTAAATAAATAGGCGATGACAGGCTTCTCGGACTTCAAGGTCGGACCAGCATGAGACCGGCCGCCATCGCCGCAACGCTGGAGAATGGCGGCCGCAAACTGCAGTGCAGCCATACTCCCCCCAGCTCAAAAAGCAGGCTCTTGGCCGGTCGAGCGACTTGCCCACAAAACGCTTCCCTTTATCCCGGTTTCAATGCTTCTGCGCGTTGGGGCCAACGCGCACCACCATCAATTTCAACCTCTCACACTTCCAGCACGGCGATCCCGTGGGCGTCGAGGTTGACGCGCCGTTTGTGCTTGGGATCTGCAAGTGTCACGGTGGTGTGCTGCGGCGCTGTGGCGTTGTTGATCACCACCAGCCGGCCGGACTGCGGAAAATAGGTCGCCTCGGTCCGCACGTTGCACGAATGCCAGCGGCCCCACCCCTGTTCCTGCGACGCGGCCCAGTAGAGCGCGCGGTGCAGCAGACGCGTGTTGTCGGGCGTGTATTTGAACCCGCTGAAATATACGCTCCGGCCGTGGCCAAAACCATGGGCGACGAGCCGGGGCGAACCTGACCGCTCCGCCAGCACCTGCGCCGTGCCGTCAAAAACGTGAATACCGTCCACATCCTTGCCGAAATCCAACGCCGTGCCGGCCGGTGCGTCGGTCGTGATGAAATGCGGTCCGAAGGCACCCAGCGGTCGCTTGAACTTGAATTTGCCGTTCGCCACCCGGTCACCCGTGTCGCGATCCAGGCCGAGCACCCGCGCCAGTTTGAAATGCTGGCCCGGCTGCGGCCATGCACTGGGCTCGGCGATGCCGATCAGGCCGCCGCCTCTCTGCACGAAATTGGTGAGCACCGCCTCGATGCGCGGATCCGCCCAATAATGGCCGCCGCTCCAGGCGGAACCCGCCCGCCCGCAGTTCAGCACCACGTTCACGCCCTTGGGCACGCCGCGCGCGAGCAGATCGTCGAAACTGACAAATTCCACGTCCACCGGCAGCCCGGCGAGCGCCTCAACCACCTCGTAGAGTTCGATGCCCGCGGTGAAATGCCCCGAGCAGGTCCACGCGCGCAGGTCGCCCCACGCCGTGAGCACGGCCACCTTGAACGGCGCCACCCAGGGCCGGCCGCCCGCGTGGAACGACTTGAGCAAACGGAATTCCCGCGCGAGCCCGGCAATGTATTCCTGAAACTCGGGAAACGCCTCCACCAGCGACAGGTAACCCCCGAGGCCGATGCGATCAATCGGCGCGCGCACGATGCCGCGCCGCGCATCGACCCAGAAGTTCTTCGCATCCAGGGCGGGATTTCCGCCCGGCTTGAACGTGGGCTCGCCCTTGAGCCCGGTGGGAAACAGATACGGGTGCAACCGCAGCTCCTTGGTCGCCACGCCCCGGGCATGCGCACACAACCGCACCTCGAAGGCGTTGAACACGCACTTGATCAGGCCGTCGAAACCGAACTCGTGAAACCGCGGACTCGACGGCTCCACTCCGATCCAATGATCATCGTAAAACACGTAGGCCTTCTTCCCGTGTTGATGCACCCGCTCGATGCATTTTTTCCCGAAACCGATCACAAAATCGTGCACGAAATCCATGTAGTCGCGGTAGCGCCGCGACGGCGGGTTGTGCGTGGAATTGTAGCGGCCGCCGTTGACGAAATCCTCCGAGGTCAGCGCATAGCCGTGGCGTTTGCGGAAAAGGTTCAGCGCGCGCGGGCTCACCGTCATCGCATAATCACCCCAGTCGGAATACACGTCGCGCAGCCGGGCGTGGTCGACGCCCCAGAACCACGAGAAATTGTAGAACATCGACGTGAAGCGCACGACGTTCGTGGCCGGATGTTCATCCAACCAGCGCTCGAGAAAAGCGAGCAGCACTTTCTGCACGGCGGGCTGCATCGGATCCACCGCCGCGAGGTGCTCCCGGTCGCCCCACCCGTTGGTCAGGTGGTTGTACATTGAGATTTCCTCCCAGAGACGATAGGCGAGAAAATTCACCGTGTAACGATGACCGGGCCTGGTGCCGCTGATACTCACGGTACCCCGGCGGGGATCGGCCCGCCAATGCGACTTCGGCACCTCCAGTCCCGTCGTGCGGTCGAAGACCTGCCACCACCGTTGCGGGCTGTCCTTGAAATTCACCGCGAATTGCTCGGTGTAATATCCCGCCAGCAGCTCGATGGTCGTGCGCGTCCGCTCGGCCACCACGGGAAAACTCATCAGGAAATTTTGCTGCAGGTGCTCGCGATGCTCCCGCGCCCACGGCTGCACCGAACGCACGAGGCAAAGCGTCGAATAAATGGCACGGCCCGACTGGAGGATCTCCGGCGACAACTGGGTGCCGTCGGAATCGCGGATCGTGTCCGCACCCCATTGCTCTGCGAGGCGCAGGGTGAGTTGTTCGTGACCGGCTTCACCCGGCAGGGTGAAGTCACCATGGGATAGGTCGGGGTGACTCATAAAATTTAAAGGGGGCGGCACCATCCAAATCCATCCACGCCGAAACAAAAGCCGGCCGGATTCGGATTGTCCGCATCCCCGTGGCTTGGCCCCGGTTCCCGACCCACAAACGCTGCGCTTCTGCTGCAACCCCAATGCCCAATTTACCCGCCCCATTTCTGCGCTGCCTGATCAAGCTCCTGCCCTTGGTCGCAGTCGTACATACTGGGTTTGCCGCACCCCCGCCTGCCGCGGATTTTGTCCGCGACGCCCCCCCGCAGCCATCACTCTACCGCGACGGCTGGATCGATCTGAACAAAAACGATCGCATGGATCCCTACGAGGACCCGCATGTGCCGGTCGAACAGCGCATCTCCGACCT
>JACFMR010000045.1 GCA_019455245.1 Opitutaceae bacterium | reverse complement strand
CCGTCGACTTCTTCTACTCCTCCAACTGGATCGGCGGCACCTACGACACCACCGGTCAGCTGCCCATGAACCAGGTCGTCTTCAACGCCCCCACCTTCACCGGCGACCAGACCATCTGGGATTCCTACGACGACCAAATCTACCCCGTCATCCCCGAACCCTCCACCTACGGCGCCATCTTCCTCGCCCTCTGCTCCGCCGCCTTCGCCTCACGCAGATGGCGCCTGCGCAAACGCTAGGTTAATTCGGACATAAGCATTGGGGAAAACACCGCGGCGACCGGGTTGAGTAATCAACCTCACATGCATTCTCTTGTCCGGTTTTGCGCAGGATTTAGTCTCCGAGCGTGGAGCAAAAATCACGTGCGAGCGGCCCGGTTTTCAAGCTGCTGATCTGCATGGGAGCCGTGCTGCTGCCCACGCCAATGACCCGGGCGGACGCCTATATTGCCGGTCAATATGTGGTCGGATCGCCATCGGCGGAATTGCGCACCCCCGAGGAAGCGCGCGAGCTCGCATTGCGAACCGCCCGCGATTTGCCCGGCGCGTTTGTGCTGCGCGGCACCGGCGACTCCATGATGCCGCTCTATCCGAGCGGCACGTTTTTGGTCGTGCAGCCCCAGCCCTACGAAGCGCTCACCCGCGGCATGACGGTGGTGTTTCGCAATGGCGACCGTTCGATCACCCACCTGCTGGTGGCAAAAACCGGCGACGGCTGGCGCACCGCCGGTCTGAACAACCGCCGGCACGACTACATGGCGGTCAATGCCGGCAACATCCGCGGTGTGGTGATCGCCGCGTTCACGCCGGTTTCGGGCCGGGTCGTCGTGATGCGTTGAGCACCCCGGGTGCGTTCAGTGCAGGCGCCCGCCGGCCAGCCGCACATCCCGCCGGCACCGGAGAGCCGCGGCAATGGCCAATCGGATACCCGTCTCCATCGCCGCGGGATCCAAGGCCGGCGCCCCCTGGCCCGACAGCCACGGCAGATGAATGAATCCGCCCCGCACCGATGGCCGCTCGCGCAGCGCATGCATCAGACCGTAAAACACGTGATTGCAGACAAACGTGCCGGCGGTCTGCGAGACTTCCGCCGGCAGCCCGGCGGCCCGCAGATCGCGCACCATCGCTTTGATTGGGAGGGTCGAAAAATACGCCGCCGGCCCACCACGCACCACCGGGCGGTCCACCGGCTGTTGCCCGGCGTTGTCGGGAATGCGGGCGTCATCAATGTTGATGGCCACGCGTTCCGGCGTGATCGCCGCGCGGCCACCCGCCTGACCGAGACAGATGACGACCGTCGGATCGTGCCGTCGGATCAAACCGCGCAGCACGGCCAGCGAATCCCGAAACGCACACGGCAGCACCGCGCCTTCGATGCGATGCCGCCGGATCACCCCGCCGTGCAACTTGTGCACCACTGCCTGCGAGGGATTGGTCCGCTCGCCCCCAAATGGTTCGAACCCGGTCAGCAACACCGTTTTCATGTCCGTCTCTCCTTGCGGCCGGACGCGCGGATCTCGAACCCGGCCCCGGTCAGGGCGGAGCGTACCGCCCGTGCAAACTCGACGGCCTTGATCCCGTCGCCATGCAAACAAACCGTGTCGGCCGCCAAGGTGATGCGATTGCCCGCCACCGTTGTCACCTGTCCCGTTTGGATCAACGCCAGCACCTGCCCCACGGCTTCAGCTTGATCGGTAATCAGGGCCCGGGGCGAAGCGCGCGGCTCCAGCGATCCGTCGTCACGATAGCGACGATCGGCAAAAACCTCCTCCATCACCTGCAGCCCGGCGGCACGCCCCGCCGCGATCAGCCGGCTGCCGGCAGGTCCGCACACGATCAGGGTCCGGTCCACGGCGCATACCGCCCGGATCAGAACCTCCGCCAAAACGGAATCACGCGCCGCCTGATTGTAGAGTGCGCCGTGTGGTTTCACGTGCGACAGTTGCATGCCTTCGGCCTGCGCCAAACTCATCAGCGTTAGGATCTGCTCCACCACCCAACCGAAAACATCATCGGCCGTCGCCGTCATTTCCCTGCGCCCAAAAGCAATGCGATCCGGCCACGACGGATGCGCGCCCACCGCGACGCCGTGCACCTTCGCGAGGCGCAAGGTCGCCCGCATCGTGTCGGCATCGCCGGCATGTCCACCGCAGGCGATGTTGGCCGAACTGACCAATGGCATGAGTTCGGCATCGTGCCCGGCCCCTTCACCCAGATCACAATTCAGATCGATGCGCGGTCTCATTTTATTTTTTCGCGCAAGCCCTGCACCAGCAAGGCCAGGGCCCTTTCGCGTTTCAACAGACTGCGCCGCGCCTCTTCGGGTGTCGCCCGGACAAAGCGCACTCGCGCCCCCGGCGGCAGTTGCGCCACCAGCGGCAGATCCACTGCGATGACATGTCCCAAGACCGGGTAACCGCCAATGGTCTGCGCATCCGCCAGCAGCACAATGGGCCGTCCGGATGGCGGCACTTGGATCGTTCCCGGCGCCACCGGGATGGAACGCAACTCGCGCCCATGCTTGCGCTTCATCTCCGGCCCCTGCAAGCGCACGCCCATGCGATCCGAGCGCGCATCCACGGTGAACTCCGATTCGGTCCAGCTTTCGGCAAACTCATCCTGTTGCGCCCCCGGCAGCATACGAACGGTGGCCGGATTTGGAATGGCCGGCAGCAGCTCGGGATGGACGCGCCATCGCCCCGTGACCTTGCGCGAACAGGCGTTGATCGGCAGCACATCTCCGGCCCGCAGCGCGCGCCCATGCCAACCGCCGAAACCCGCGCGCAAATCAGTGCCTTTGCCCCCGAGCACCGTTGGCACGGCAAAACCGCCGGCCACCGCCAGATAAGTCCGGCAACCGGATTGCGGTGCCGCAAACCGGAGCCGTTCCCCCGCACCAACCCAACGCGGTCGGCCCGGCTCAAATCCGCCGCCCATGTCCGCCCCTGCGACCGCCACGAGAATGCCGGCGCTGAACTCCAGCTCCGCGCCGCTCAGGTTCATTTCCAGGGCCGCCTCGTTCTCCGCATTGCCCACCATCAGGTTCGCCAAACGCAGCGACCACGCGTCCGCCGCGCCGCCGGACGGCACGCCGACCGCCCGATGGCCGCGGCGCCCCATATCCTGCACGGTGCTCAATGCGCCGGGACGGATCACGGTCATTTCCATGCGGCAAACTCCTCCCGGGAAACGGGCTTGAACCTCACGCGATCGCCCATGTGCAGCAAAGCCGGTTCATCGGCTTCCGGCCGAAACAGATTCAGGGGCGTGCGACCGATAATCTGCCAGCCGCCCGGCGAGGCCGCGGGATAAATGCCGGTCAGTTCGCCGCCGATGCCCACGCTGCCCGCCTCAACCCGCACGCGCGGCGTGGCATGACGCGGCATGTGCAGCTTCGCCGGCAGCTTGCCCAGATAGGGAAAACCCGGAGCAAAACCCACCGCCTGCACCCAATACCGGGGCTTGGCGTGCAACGCGATCACCGCCGCTTCGCTGAGCCGGGCCTTGGCCGCCACCGCCGCCAGATCGGGTCCAAACTCGCCGCCGTAGCAAACCGGGACCGTCAGCGTGCGCGGTTCGCGCCCCTTGGCGGGCTTGATGCGCTCCGCGCACCGCCGCAACTCCTCGCACAACGCGGCAAAATCCTGGCTGTGGACCGGGTCGTAATACACCGTCACCGCACCGAACGCCGGCACCACCTCAACCACCCCCGGCGGAGGATTGCGCTCCAGGTGCGCAGCCAGGTCGCGCACCCGGTTCAGCGTGGTCTCCTTGATCACGTTGCCCAAGGTCATGACCACGGCGGTGTCACCCAATGGTGCTAGCTGCATCAGCTGCACTCTTTCAGAGCAGGAGGCCAAGGCAAGTGCTCAGGTCCACCTTGAACCCAAATCCTCCGTCCCGGCCGAAGATCGACCGGATAGGGTTGAAGTTTTGCCGGTTTCGCGTGTGTTCTGCCCCTTCATGCGTCCGACCTGCCTTGCCTCCGCCGCCTTGACGGTCCTCGTGCTGCTCACCTCCTGCCGGGAGGCCGAGGTGACGCGCTATCGCGTGCCCAAGGAAATTCCACCGGCGCCACCGCCGGCGACGGCCGATGCCGACCGCGCCATGGCCGCCACCCCGGTTGTCACCGCCGAAGGCGACGGCTTGCTTTGGACCGCGCCGGGACATTGGTCGGTCAATCCTCCCGCCAGCATGCGGCGCGGCAGTTACGCCATCCGGGGACCGCAGGGCGAGGCGGACATGGCCATCACCGCCTTCCCCGGCGATGTCGGGGGCGAGTTGGCCAACATCAACCGCTGGCGCGGCCAGCTGGGACTGCCCGCGCTCGGCGCGGCGGATCTGCCGGCGGTCCGCACCACGGTGCGCACGGATAACTTCGAATTCGTTCTGGTGGAATTCGACAATCCTGCCGCCACCCCGCCCACCCGCATGCTCGGCGCTTTCGCGGCGCACGAGGGCAATACGTGGTTCTTCAAACTCACCGGCCCCGACGCGCTCGTCGCCGCCGAAAAACCCGCGTTTGTCTCCTTTCTGCACACCGTTCGGGAGCCTTGAACATGCACGATACCCGTCAGGCCTTCATCGATTTCTTCGCGTCCCTGAAACTCACCGTGGTGCTGCTGGCACTGTCGATCGTGCTGGTGTTCTGGGCGACCCTGGCCCAGGTGCGGATCGGCATCTGGGGCGTGCAGGAGGAGTTTTTCCGCACTTTTTTTGTGCTGGGCAAGATCCCCGGAACCTCCATCCCGGTGCCGCTGTTTCCCGGCGGCTATTTTCTCGGCGGTCTGCTCCTGATCAACCTGGTCACCGCGCACATCTACCGGTTCAAGCTGAGCTGGCGCAAGGCCGGCATCCACCTGACCCACGCCGGGCTGATCCTGCTGCTGGTCGGCGAGCTGTTCACCAGTCTCTGGCAGGAGGAATATCAGCTGACCCTGGACGAGGGCCAGACCAAGAACTACTCGGAAAGCTACCGCGAAAGCGAACTGGTGATCATCGACACCACGCATCCCGATTACGACGAGGTCGTCGCCGTGCCCGAGGGCCGCCTGCGGCCGGGCGCCGAGATCCACGAACCCACGCTGCCCTTTCGCGTGGTGGTGCGCGATTTCTACCCGAACTCCGCCCTGGGCATGCGGGATCAACAGACCGCCGCGCCGCCCTCGCCCGCCACGCTCGGCCTCGGTCCGCGGCTGGTCGCGACTCCGTTGCCGCTCACCTACAAGCAGGATGAGCGCAACCTCGCCACCGCGTTCGTCGAGCTCATCGGCCCCGAGGGCTCGCTCGGCACCTGGCTGGTTTCCACGCAGCTGGTGATGGCGCAGACCTTCGACTACGCCGGGCGCAATTGGGCCCTGACGCTGCGTTTTGCCCGCCACTACAAACCCTACGCCATCACGCTGCTCGACTTCACGCACGACGTTTACGCCGGCACCAACATCCCGAAGAATTTCTCCAGCCAGGTACGCATCCAAACCCCCGGCGGCAACGATGACCGCGAGGTGCTGATCTACATGAACAACCCGCTGCGCTACGCCGGCCTCACGTTCTACCAGGCCGGATACGCCAACGAGAACCGCACCACCATCCTGCAGGTCGTGCGCAATCCCACCTGGACCCTCCCCTACATCGCCTGCGCGCTCATGAGCCTCGGGCTGTGTCTCCAATTCGGCCAGAGCCTGCTCGCTTTTACCGTCAAACGCCGGGCGCAGACCGCCGCCCGCTCCGCCCGATGAAACGTTTCCTGCCCTACCTCGTCCTGCTGCTGGGGGTGCTCTATCTCGGTTCCACCCTGCGGGAGCGCGCACCGGCCGCCGATTTTGATCTCGCGGCGTTCGGCCGCCTGCCCGTGCTGAGCAACGGCCGGTTGAAGCCGCTCGACACCGTGGCTCGCAGCTCGCTGCTCCAGTTCCAGGGCCGGCAGCGTATCAGCAATCCCGCGACGCAAGCCCCGCTGCCCGGCACGCCCGCGGCCTGGCTCGCCGATGTTTTCTTCGCCGCCGCCAAGGCCGACCGCTACCCGACCTTCCGGATCGACTCCCCGGAAGTGCTGACGCTGATGGGGCTGTCCGAAGCCGACACCAAGGTTGAGTATGAAAGCACCTTCAAGCAGGCGATGGCGCTGGTCGGCTTCCTGCCCTCGCACCGCTCCCGGTTTTCCTTCGACCAACTGCGACCGCGCATCGAGGAGTTGGAACGTCAGTCGCAGCTCGCGCAAAACGTCGACGCGCAAGCGCGCACGCCCTTCCAGCGCGCCGTCGTGCAGTTGCACTACAACCTGCTGCAGTATCATCAGCTCAAGCACGCCGTCATGCTGCCCGGGGCGAATGACTTCCTCGGCGAATTGATGCGCTTTCAGCAGATCCTGCCCGCCGGCATCGCGGCAGTGCGCGCGCGGGAGGCCGGCGACGAACACAACGAGGCGGCGTTCCAGACCATGATCGACCTGGGACGGCGCTATGATTTTCTTTCGCAAAGCACCAACCTGCTGCCGATCCCGCCCCCTCCCGGCGGCGCGGATCCCAATGCGTGGAAAAACACCGGCCGCGCCCTGCTCGACACCTTTGAAACCGGCCGCGTTGATCCCACCGTGCTGGCCTATGCCGGCCTCGGTCACGCCTGGCGCCATGCCCAACCGGAACAGTTCAACGAAATCCTCCGGCTTTACCGGGCGGAAATCCAGGCCCCGCACGGCGAGCGGCTCGCCAAAAGCGATGCCGAAACACGCTTCAACTCCGCCGCGCCGTTTTACTCCAGCATGGTTTTGTATGTGCTGGCATTCCTGTTCGCGGTGTTCTCGTGGCTGAAATGGCCCGACGTGCTCGGCCGCTCCGCGTTCTGGCTCACCGCGCTGGCCTTTGTCGTTACCACCGCCGGCATCGCCACCCGCATGTGGCTTGAGGGCCGGCCGCCGGTTACCAACCTGTATTCCTCTGCGCTGTTCGTCGGCTGGGGCGCCGTCGGGCTCTGCCTGGTGCTCGAGGCCATCTACAAGAACGCCGTCGGCAGCGTGGCCGCCGGTCTCATCGGTTTCGGCACGCTGCTCATCGCCCACCACCTTTCGCTCAGCGGCGATACCCTGGAAATGATGCGCGCCGTGCTCGATTCCAACTTCTGGTTGGCGACCCACGTCATCGTCATCACCATCGGCTACTCGGCCACGTTCCTCGCGGGTTTTCTCGCCATCATCTACGTGGTGCGCGGCGTGCTGACGAGTTCGCTGGATCGCGCCACCGGTACTGCGCTGGACCGCATGGTCTACGGCATCGTGTGCTTCGGCACGCTCTTCAGCCTCATCGGCACCGTGCTCGGCGGCATCTGGGCCGACCAAAGCTGGGGCCGCTTCTGGGGCTGGGATCCGAAGGAGAACGGCGCGCTCATCATCGTGCTGTGGAACGCCATCATCCTGCACGCCCGCTGGGGCGGCTTGGTGCGTACGCGCGGCCTCATGAACCTCGCCATCTTCGGCAACATCATCACGAGCTGGAGCTGGTTCGGCACCAACATGCTCGGCATCGGCCTGCACAGCTACGGTTTCATGGACGCCGCGTTCTGGGCGCTGAGCGCGTTCATCGCCAGCCAGCTGGCCCTGATCGCCATCGGTTGCCTGCCGCCCGCGCGCTGGCGCAGCGCCGCACGCCTCAAGGCCTGAACCTCAGTCCCTGAGCAACTCCTCGGCGTGCGCCCGCGCGCTCTTCGCGTTGCGATCGCCGAGCATGCGCGCGAGTTCCGCAACGCGGACCTTGCGGCTGTCATGGATCGGGGTGATCGCCACCTCCGCGCGATCCTTTGACTGGTCCTTTTCCACCACCAGGTGGCACGTCGCCCTGGCCGCGACCTGCGGCAGGTGCGTGACGCACAACACCTGGTGATTCCGGGCGATGGCCGCCATTTTCTCGCCCACCACGCGGCCGATTTCCCCGCCCACGTTGGCATCCACCTCGTCGAACACCAGCAGCGGCACCTCGTCGAGATCGGCCAGCACCGTCTTCAACGCGAGCATCACGCGCGCAAGCTCGCCACTGGAGGCGATGCGATTGAGCGGCAGCGGCGCCTCGCCCACGTTGGGGGAAAACAGAAACTCGCAGCCGCAGTCGCCCGCGGGCGCGAGCTCGTGCCACGGCACGACGCGCACGCGGAAATCCGCCTTTTTGAAACCGAGTTCGGCGATGGACGCGGCGGCGGCCTTCGCCAGTTCGCGCGCGGCCTTTTCGCGGGCGGTGCGCAACACCGCGGCCAGTGCGCGCGCTTCCTGCTCCGCCTGTTTGATCGCGTGATCGAGCCGGGCCAGCGCGCCGGCCAGGTCTCCCTGGTTCTCCAGCCGGCGGCGCATCTCGTCCCGCGCCGCGAGCACGGCCTTGAGGTCGCCCCCATGCCGGCGTTTCGCGTCCTGCCACGCATCCATGCGCTCCTGCAATTGCGCGGCGTGCTCGGGATCAAACTGCAGCTGCTCGCTCAGTCCGCCGAACTCCGCGCCGAGATCGTTCAACTCCACCAGCAGGCCCGTAAGCCGCTCCACCAGCGGGCGGCTGGCGGGATCGAGCGCCTCGAGTTGCCGGGCCTCGCGCAGAATCTGCGCCAGCCGCGGTTGCACGCCCTCCTCCCCGGTCAGCCCTTCCGCCAACCCCGATGACAGCGTGATCAGATCCTGCGCCTGGCTCATGCGTTGGAAATCCCGCTCCAACGCGCCGGTCGCCTCCTCGGTCAGTTCCAGCGTGTCCAAGCGCGCGAGCTGGGTTTGGAGAAAATCAATCTGCTCGGGCGAGAGTTTCGTTTCACCAGCGAGCCGTGCGCGCTCGGCGACGAGTTCGCGCCAGCGGCGGTAGGCCGTTTGGTATTTCTCCAGCTGCCCGGCGGTGCGGCCAAACAGGTCCAGCAGTTCCAGCTGGCAGCTGTCCTTGAGCAGACGGCGCGGTTCGCTCGGCCCGTGAAAATCGATCCAGTGTTCGCCCAGCTGCTGCAGCGCGGCCAGCGTCGCCAGGCTGCCGTTGACCGTGATCTTCGGCGCTTTATCGCGCGGCAAACTGCGCTTGAGAATGAGCAGCCCGTCCTCACAGGGCGGCAGATCCAAGGCCGCCAGCAACGCGTCGATGCGGCGCGGCTCCGCGAAGAACAGCGCCGCCTCCACCTCGCAGGCGGCCGCGCCCTGACGGATGAGCGTCTTGTCGGCCCGCTCGCCGGCCAGCAGGCTGAGCGCGCCGAGCAGAATGCTCTTGCCCGCACCGGTTTCGCCGGTGACCGCCGTGTAGCCGGCCTCGAATTCGAGGGCCACTTCATCCAGCAGGGCCAGATTGCGGATACGGAGCGATTGCAGCATGTGAGCATACGGTACAAAAACCGCCCCGCTTTCAAGCGGCGGTTGCGCCACTTGCACGCCGGAGGGCCAGGCGCGGAAGCATGGAATTTTTCTTGCACAGCCCGCCCGCCCTCGTGCTTACTTCCCGACTCGATTTTACGGACCCTTAGCTCAGTTGGTTAGAGCGTTTCCTTGACATGGAAGAGGTCACTGGTTCGAGCCCAGTAGGGTCCACCATCAAACCGCACGGCCACAAGGCCTTGCGGATTTTTTATGCCCGATTGAAACCGAGCCGTTGCCCGGCCTCCGTGCGGTCCATGGCGATCTGCGCGCACAACTCCTCCACCCCGGCAAACTTCTGCTCCGGCCGGAGAAAATGTTTCCACTTCACCACGATTTCGTCGCCGGTTCGGAACGGACAGTCGCCCAGCACATGCACCTCCAGCCGCGGTTCCCCGGTCTGCTCCACCGTGGGTCGCACCCCGTAGTTGGCCACGCCGGGCAAAGCCACGGCTTCATCCGCTCCGCTCACCCGCACGGCATACACCCCGTAGCGCGGGCGCAGTTCGGGCGCCCAGTCGAGATTGAGCGTGGGAAAACCGATTCGCCGGCCCAATCCCTTGCCCGGCCCCGTGCGGCCCAGCGCAAAGTAGCTGTGTCCCAGCAGGGTGTTGGCGAGCTCGATCTCGCCCTGTTCCAGCAGGCCGCGGATGCGCGTGCTGCTGATGGGGTCGCCGTCGTAATTCACGCGCGGCGCGCTGAACACCGCCAGCCCGTGTTGACGCCCCTGCTGCACGAGCAAGCGCGTGTCACCCGTACGGCCGTGACCGAAGCGCCAGTTCTCCCCGACATAGACGGCCGCCAAACCGGGCAGGTGTTGCTGCAGGAACGGGAGAAACTCCACGGCGGTGATGCGTGAAAATGCGACGGTGAATTCCTGCGCGATGACTGCATCAACGCCCAGTTGCGCGAGCAGGTGCACCTTCGCCGCAACCGGCAGCATCATGCGCGTGGCCGCGGCGGGTTGAAACAGCCGGCTCGGGTGCGGCCAGAAGGTCAGCACGGCGGCCAGACCGCCGGACTCGCGCGCGGACTGCACGGCGGATTCAATCACCGTGCGATGCCCGAGATGAATGCCGTCAAACATGCCGATGGCCAGATGCACCGGACGGGCCGGCAGCTGCACGGCCTCAAGTCCGGGAAACTGGAGCGGCGGGTTCACAGCGCGACACTGGGCGCGGCTTCATGCATGGGAATCAGCCGCTGCTCGATCTCGGGCAGGCTCAGGCCCATGATCTGGTCGAGCGTGAGCGCCTGCGCAACGTTGAACTTGTCCGTGGCGGTGCGGCGCAGCGCCGCGAGGTGCGCCCCGCAGCCGAGCTTCTGGCCGAGGTCGTGCGCGACGGTGCGCACGTAGGTGCCCTTGCTGCAACGCAGCCGGAAATCGATCCGTGGCAGCGCAAAGCCGGTGAGGTCGAAGGCCGAGACACGGATGAAACGTGGCTCCCGCTCGACCTCCTGGCCCTTGCGCGCCTGCTTGTAGAGCGGCACGCCGTCGATCTTGATCGCCGAATACATGGGCGGCATCTGGTATTGGTCGCCGAGAAAGCCCCGCATCGCCTGCTCCACCTCGGCGCGGGTCATGGGCGGCACCGGCCGGGTTTCCATCACGCGGCCCTCCGCATCCTGTGAATCCGTGATTTTGCCGAACTCGATCGTGCCGGTGTATTCCTTGTCGAGGCTGATGAGATATTGTGAAATGCGCGTGGCCTTGCCGATCAGCATGATCAGCAGGCCGGTCGCCATCGGGTCCAGCGTGCCGGCGTGACCGATCTTTTTCATCTGCAGCTTGCCGCGCAGCCGCGCCACCACGTCGTGCGAGGTGTGGTCGGGCGGCTTGTCCACCAGGAGGACGCCGCACAGTTCCTTGGGATTCGCCATCATGATTGCGTCGTTTTCGGCTTCGCCGCGACCACCGCAAAGCGCTCCGCGATGGCCGCCACCAGTCGCGCGCGAAAGCCGGCGGTGTTTTCCTTGAGGTTGAGGCCGGCGGCACAGGCATGGCCGCCACCGTTGAATTGCGCGGCCACCAGGTCCACCCGGAAGGCGGCTTCCTTGGCACGCAGGCTGGCCTTCACGGTGCCGTCGTGGCGCTCCTCGATGAGCACGCCCACGTCCACCCCGTCGATGCCGCGCGCAAAATCCACCAGCCCCTCGGTGTCCTCCGCGCTGGTGTCGGTTTCGTCAAAAATGCCGGCGCGCAGCGTGCCGATGCACAGCCGGCCCCCGCATTCGAGGCGCAGCGAGGCCAGGAAGTGCTGCAGCAGCTGCAGCTTGCCGAGCGATTCGCGCTCGTAGAGTTCGTAGCCGGCCTCGCTCGGGTGCGCCCCGCGCGTCAGCAGCTCTGCCGCGAGCAAAAAGCTGCGGCGCGAGGTGGAATGAAAACGGAACTGGCCGGTGTCGGTGAGAATGCCCGCATACAGCGCCTGCGCGGTCTGCGCATCGACCGGATGCCCGTTGTCCAAAAAGATACCCGCCAGGATCTCGGCGGTGGCGGCCGACCCCGTGTCGATGAAGTTGTGCGTGCCGAAGCCGGTGTTGGAGAGATGGTGGTCGATCACCGCAAACGGCTGCGGAAACGCCCGCCGCAAACGCTCGCCGCCGCGGGCGCCGTCCGCACAGTCCACAAAGATCGCGGTGTAGTCCGCCGCCACGGGCAGGATGTCGTCGGTGCGCAGGAACGTCATGCCCGGCACAAGAAACTGCAGCCGCCGGGGCACGGGATCGGGATTCACGCACACCGCGTCGAGCCCCTGCGCCACCAGCACGCGCGTCAGCGCCACCTGCGAGCCGATGCAGTCGCCGTCCGGCCGGGCGTGGCCGATCACGGCGATCTTCCTGCCCGCCAGACCGGGCAGCAGTTCGGCGAAACGCGGGGAAAAATCCGGATAAAAGGTTTCCATGTTCAGGGCTGCGATTCGGATTCCGCGATGTCGTTCAAAATCTGCACGATGCGCGTGCCGCGCTCCACCGAGTGGTCCAGCGCGTATTCCAGCCTGGGCAGAAACTTGAGCACGATGCGGCGCGCCAGTTCCTGCCGGATGGCCGTGGCCTGCCGGCGCAGCCAGCGCAGCTTCTCCTCCGCGGTCGCCTCGTCGCCCACGATCGACACAAAGACGCGGCCATCCCGCAGATCGGGCGCCACCCGCACCTCGGTGATGGTGATGGTGACCGCCTCGGTCCGGTAATGCCGGTGCAGGATGTCGCTGATCTCGCGCTTGATCAGCTCGTTGACGCGCACGGTACGGTTGCTCATGTCGATAAGGTGTCCGCGGCGGGCCGCGAACGCAACCGGATCAAAGCGCGGCCCGGACCTTTTGGATCTCGTAGCACTCGATGACGTCGCCTTCCTGGTAACCGTTGAAATCGTCGAGCTTGATGCCGCACTCCAGGCCGGCGCGCACTTCGTTGGCGTCGTCCTTGAAGCGCTTGAGCGTGCCGATCTTGCCCTCGTGCACGATCTCCTTCTTGCGCCGCAGACGGGCCGAGGCGTTGCGGGTGATCTTGCCCTCGGTGACGAGACAGCCGGCGACGAAACCCTTGGCCAGCGGGAAGACCTGCCGCACCTCGGCGCCACCCAGTTTGACCTCCTTGAGCTCGGGCTCGAGCATGTCGGCCATGATGTCGCGGACCTTGTCGCCCATCTCGTAAATGATGTCGAAGGTCTCGATGCGCACGCCGTGATGCTTGGCGAGCGGGGTGACGCCGTTCTCCAGCTTGGTGTGGAAGCCGATGATGAGCGCCCCGGCGGCGCTGGCCATCTGCACGTCGTTCTTGGTGACGAGCCCGACATCGGTGCCGACCACCTCCAACGTGATCTTGGTGCTCTTGATGCCCTCGAGGATGTTGCGCACCGCTTCGGCGGAACCGAATACGTCGGTCTTGACGATGACCTTGAGCGTCTTGGCCTGGGTCGCGGCAATGTTGGCAAACAGCTGTTCGACCGACACCTCCTTGGGCGCGGACGCAGCCTTGGTCACGACCTGCTTGAGGCGGAACTCCTCTTCCTCGGCCAGTTTCTCGGCCTCGCGCACATTCTTCACCGCCTTGAAGGCGGCGCCGCTTTCCGGCGTGCCAGACCAGCCGATGACGCGCACGGGGGTCGAGGGCGGCGCTTCCTTGAGGTTGCGGCCCTGGTCGTCGAACATCGCGCGCACCTTGGCGTAGTGGGGGCCGCAAACAATCGCATCGCCCACGCGCAGTGTGCCGCGCTGGACAATGACGGTGGCGAGCGGACCGCGGCCGAAGTCGATTTCCGACTCGACGATGATGCCGCTGGCCTCGGCCTTCGGGTTGGCCTTGAGCTCGAGCACCTCGGACTGCAGCAGAATCATTTCCAGCAGTTGGTCGATGCCCTCGCCCTTGAGCGCGGAAACCGGCACGGTGATGGTCTCGCCGCCCCAGTCCTCGGGCGCGATGTTGCGCTGCTGCATCTGGGCCTTGACCTGGTCGATGTTGGCCCCCTTCACGTCGATCTTGTTGATCGCCACGATCAACGCGACGCCGGCGTTTTGCGCATGCTTCAGCGCCTCGTCGGTCTGCGGCATGAAACCGTCGTCGGCCGCCACCACCAGTACGGCGATGTCGGTGACATTGGCGCCGCGGGCGCGCATCTTGGTGAAAGCCGCGTGACCCGGGGTGTCGAGGAAGGTGATCTTCTTGGCGTCGCGCTCGATTTGATAAGCGCCGATGTGCTGCGTGATGCCGCCGGACTCGCCGGCCGCCACCTTGGTCGTGCGGATGGCGTCGAGCAATGACGTCTTGCCGTGGTCCACGTGACCCAAAATGCAGACGACGGGCGGACGCTGCACGAGATTCTTGGCCTCCTCTTCGGCCGGATCCTTCACCGGCTTTTTGCCTCCACCGGTCTCAACCGGGGGCACCGGATCACCGCGGTGCTTGATCTCAAGAATGAAGCCGTGCTTTTCGGCCACCTTCTGGGCGACGGCATCCTCGATCGAGGAGTTCATCGAGGCGAAGCCGCCGGCCTGGTTGAGCTCCGAGATGAGCTTGAATGGTTTCAGGCCGAGGGCCGCCGCGAAATCGCGGACGATGATCGGCGGCTTGATCTGGATGATGTTGACCTGGCCGTCCTTGACCTCGGCGGGTGCAGCCGGAGCAGCCGAAGGCGTCGGCGGCAGGGGCGCAGGCGCACTGCCCGGCAGCGGGGGCGGCTTGGGCGCGGACGTCACCGGACGAGGCAAAGGCGGCGGCACCGCCGCCGGCGACTTCGCCACGGGCGGCGGAGGTGGCGGCACGGACACCGGGCGCGGCGCCGAGACGGGACGCGGCGCAACGTGGACCGGAGCGGACGGGGGCGGCGCAACCGGAGCCGGCGCGCTGGCCTTGGCGGACTCCGCCGCAGCCTTGGCCGCCTTTTCCGCCTTTTCTCGCGCAACGTCGGCGGAGGTTTTGACGAAGACACCTTCCGGCAGGTTCACGTGCGGCGTGCTGGGCGTTTCCGCTTCGTCCGGCGTGGGGGTTTCGACCACCGCGGCCTTGGGCTCCGCCACGACCGGCTCCGGCGCCGCGACGGGCTGGCCGAATTCCTCCACCAGCGCCTCCGCCGAGATGTTGTCGATCGTGCTGGAGACGCTCTTGACGTCGTATTTGCGCTCCTTGAGGAGGGCCAACAATTGCTTGTTGTCCATCCCGATCTTCTTGGCGAGTTCGTGAATGCGGATGCTCATCAGGTCTGGGTCGTGCGGGCGGAGAGTGGTGCGGGTTTACGTTTGCGAGGGCGATACGCGGGCAATGATTGCGCCCGCCTCATCGGCGGTGAAGCCCGCGTCCACCAAATCGTCGGCTTCGACGCCCTCGAAGGCGGCGGGTGAGTTGATGCCCATGTCGACGAGACGGGCGGCCGTCTCCTCTTCGAGGGCGAAGGTCTTAACCAGCAGGTCGATCGCGGTCTGGCGCGGGTCGTCGCCCATGGCCTTGAATTCCTCGATGTCGAGCCGCCAGCCGATGAGCCGCGAGGTCAGCCGCGCGTTCTGCCCCTTGCGGCCGATGGCGACGGCGAGATCGTCGGTCGCCACCTTGAGAACGATGCGGTGCGATTTCTCGTCGATGATGATGTCGCGCGGCACGGCCGGCTTCAAAGCCTCCAGCACCATTTCGCGCGGGTCGGCAAAGTAGCGGATGATGTCGATCTTCTCGCCGCCGAGTTCGCGCACGATGGTCTTCACGCGGGCACCGCGGGCGCCGACGCAGGCGCCGACCGGGTCGACCTTGGTGTCGGCGCTGGTCACGGCGATCTTGGTACGGTAACCGGGCTCGCGGGCGAAGGCCTCGATCTTGACGGTGCCGTCGGCGATCTCGGTGACCTCGAGTTCAAAGAGGCGGCGCACAAACTTGGGGCTGGCGCGGCTGAGGATGATCTCGGGGCCGCGCGGCGTGGAGTCGATCGAAAGCAACAGGCAGCGGATGCGCTCGCCGGGCTGGTATTCCTCGCCGGGCACCTGCTCCTTGCCGGGCATGACCGCTTCGGCCTTGCCCAGATCGATATAGAGGTCGCTGCGCTCGCGCCGGCGCACGGTGCCGGTCACGATGTTGCCAACCTGATCCTTGAAGTCGTCGTAAATGCGGTCCTTCTCGAACTGGCGCAGGCGCTGCATGACCGCCTGGCGCGCGGTCTGCGCGGCGATGCGGCCCAGCGTGGAGGGATCGATTTCCTTCTCGATGATATCGCCCAACAGCGCGCCGGGTTTGAGGGCTTGGGCGCGTTCGATGTGGAGCTCGGTCTTGGGATTGCTGACCGAATCAACCACCTTCAACAGGGCCCAAGCGTGCAGCTGGCCGTTCTTGGGGTTGATGTCGATCTTGAGTTCCTGACCCGAATTGACCCCCTTCTGGGCAGCGGTTTTGAGCGCATTGGCGATGGTGGCGATCATGTCGGCACGACCGATCCCCTTCTCCTTCTCCATGTATTCCAGGACGGATAGAATTTCGCTGCTCATGTGGTTGGTTTGTGAAATGGGAAAAAAAAAGCGGGCCGGAGGGCCCACTTCAAATGAAAGTGAGTGTGATAGGGTCGGAAAACCTATCCGTTGGCCTCAATCCTTGTCAAGCGCCTGCACGGCGCCCGCTCAGGCGTCGGCATCTTGCGCAAGCAACCAGCCAATCAGGCCTTGCACCATCCCGTGGCAAACCGGAGCCGTCCCGCGCACAAAGACTCCGGCCTGGCGCAGGGCCTGGACAAAGTTTGCCGGCAGATCGCCGGGAAACCAGTGATACCACCAGCCGGCCAGCCCTGGCGTGCCGGCACCGGCCAGCAGGGGCAGAAAGCCGTCGCACACCAGCGTGTCCAACCGGGTGCCGCCGACTGCACCGCCGCACACCAGCACGGCAAAACGACTCCGGCAGGCCGGAAAACGCGCCGCGCGGCGTTGCTCCCGGGTGCTTTCTTCGGGGCTGATCGCAGGCAACTGCCCGGCGGCCGCCCGCAATCGCTCCGGCCACTCCGGGCTTTGCCGGACCCAAGCCGCATATTGGTGCAGGCGGTGGCGGGGATGATTGGCCGGTCGCACGCCCGCCAATGTCCAGACCAGCTGCGGCTCCTGCCGGATGCGCTCGATTTCCCCGTCGGGCAAATCGCGCCATGCCGCCAGCGGATGCTCCGCCGCGATCCGCAACATCGGCACACGATTGAACCGGTAACCCAGGATTTCCAATGCGGTCTGGTGACACGCCTCCGTCCAACCGAGTTTGTGCACCCGCGCGGCGGCAAAGCGGACCTTTTGCTCCCAACGGTGTTGCGCCTCCGCCCGCAATCTCAGTTCCAACGTATCCGGGGGCAACCGTCCGAGCAATTCGCGCACGCGCGCCGCCGGCCGGTTGGCCAGGATTTCGACCGCTTCCTCCGCCGCATATTCCTCCAAATCATGACGCAGGGCCGGCAACAGCGGCAGCACGGGGATTTCGCAACCGCCCTCCCCGCGCGTCACATGGCCGGCAGCCGGGGGAAACAACACCACATGCAATGCCACCCGGCCGTAGGCCGGATCGCGCGCGTGACCATGCGCCTGCCAATCCTCGGCGCGCAAATGCAGTTCCACGTCGGCCTCCTGCACCGGACCATCTCCCAGTTGCAGCCGGGCCGACTTGAAATCCGGACCGCCCAACCGGTTCCAACGCCCGGCCTGCAGCACACGCACCCGCCGACCGTCCGTCGTCCGCAACTGCGCCGGCTCGTAATCACCCTGCGCCCAGATCTTCTGCAACAGCATCTCCGAGAACGTAAACGGACCATAAAGACCCTGGATTTCAGCCAGGGCTGCGCTGGGGTTGGGCGCGGGCATGCCGGGAAGCTGGCAGGCGGAAGAAAGCTCGACAAGCGCGACTTTTCCCCGTGCGTTTTCATCAACTTTCGGAGAGGTGGCAGAGTGGTCTATCGCGGCGGTCTTGAAAACCGCTGGGCCGCAAGGTCCCGGGGGTTCGAATCCCTCCCTCTCCGCCATGCTTCGCTCCTTGGAGCTCCGCATGGCACGGCCAGCCTCGAAGTCAGCCCAATCCATGCACAGCCAGAAAAACGTCCGCAGTGAAGCATGCCCTGCGAAACCTTGGCGAAGCAGGGCCTTATTTTGCTCAAGATCACGCCCGTAGATCTTCGCTCCCTCGAACTTCGCCGGACACGGCATCCCCCCGGAATTCATGATTCGTCTCCACCCCATCATAACCGCTTTGTGCGCGCTTTGCCTCGCCGGGCCGGGCTTGCTGCCGGTCACTCGCGCCGCGGTACACCCCCCCCCCGCGACCGCCGCGGCCGAATGGATCCGCGCCGGCATCACGGGAGGCGTCCCGTCAGACCGGCCCGTGATCGCCACCGTCCGGACGGGCGACGACCTGCAAAGCGTCATCGATCACGCCCCGGATGCCGGCGGCATCATCCTGCTGCAGGAAGGTGATCACGTGTTGACGCAAACCCTGCGGCTGCGCTCCGGCATCGTGCTCCGCGGCAAGGACCGCGTCAGCAGCCGGCTGGTGATCCTGCAGCGCGCGCCCAAACCCGCCCGCGCCTACGCCGAGGTGCCGGACGACTGGACCGTTGGCGTGCTGTTTCAAAAGATTGCCCATGCCGGATTGGAGCACCTCACGGTGATATACGATCCGTCGCTGCCGGTGCCCGTGGCGCCCGCCCTGGGGCCGGCCACCTATGTGGATGACGCCGGCGGGCGCGACAACCTGCACGTCATTTCCGTGGCGTTTGCCGGGGCTCAGGATTGTTGGCTGACGCAATGCTTCATCACCAACGCCGGGTCGCATCCCCTGATGATCAGCGACAGCCGTCACCTCACCGTGCGCAACCTCGGCATCAACGGCACGCACAACCGCGGCCCCGGGTCCGGGCAAGTCGGCCTGTTCCGCAGTGAACATGTCCTGTTCGATCAAGTCACCCTCCGCGACATCAACAACTGCGTGATCCATACCGATCTCATCGCCCAGCCCTGCCGTTACAATGTCATCACGGACTCACGCTTCGAAGTCGACCTGCGGCTGCACGGTGCCGGCACCCGTGACAACCTGATTGAGCGCACCGCCATCGCCGTGCCGCCCTGGCTGGAGCGCACGCCCCTCTCCCCCGGAAACGCCAAGGCGCACGAACCGCCGCCCGGCGCCGGCAACCTCCTGTTTCTCTGCACGGTGACCCGCGATTTCGCCAGCGGCCAACGCGCGTTCAGCATGGCCGACAATCCCAACCTGATCTACCAGGTGCTGCAAAGGCACGCCCGGGAACGCGAACCGTCCGTTGAGATTTTCGCTCCCGCCCAGGCGCTCGGCTCTTTGCGCCTGGGCCCATAAAATTCACGGTTGCCCCGGCTCATCGGGCAGGCATGCGCACCGGGCGCGGATGATGACCGGGGTCCGCTGCCACCGCCACATTCGGAAGCCACGGGCCGCAGCAGCGCCGGGGGCCCCGGCCGTGCGTCGGCCGCACTCGGCTCATGCCGATGATTTCGGCCCGAACCGCACCAGCATCACCGTGATGTTGTCCGGCCCGCCCGCATGGTTGGTCTCGTCGATCAAGTAGCACGCCGAACGCTCCAGGTCATCGCCTTCCAGCGCCTCATCAAACACCCCCGGAATCTGCCGCGCCAACGGCCCGGTCAACCCGTCCGAGCACAGCAGAAAAACCTGCCCCGGTTGCCACCGGCCGGTCTGCATTTCCGGATGCAAAGGCGCGCCGTCTCCACCCATCACCTGCTCCAGCATCGCACGGTAGTGCAGGCGGCCCACCTCCGCCTCCGTCATTTCACCCCGGCGTACCAGGCCCGCGCCCACGCTTTGGTCGGCGGTCAACTGCGTCCACGCCCGGCCCTCGCGCCGATAAATCCGGCTGTCGCCGACATGACCGAGCACATAGGTACCGTCAGCCTGCAGCCAAAGCGCCGAGAGCGTCGCCCCCATGCCCAGCTTGTCGCTGTCGTCCAAGGCCGCCTGCATCAATTTGCGGTGCGTGACGACAAAGGCCTCGCGCAACGCCGCCTCGCGGTTGGTTTCTCCCCGGCGCAAAAACAATTCCTCGGCGATTTGCTCCACGCAAAACGCGCTCGCCACCTCGCCCGCGCTCGCCCCGCCCATGCCGTCGCTCACGACCAGCAAAAACCCGTGCGCCGGCCACAACTCCGGCGACGCCGGCATCCGCGCACGCACCTGCCCGAGCGCCCACGCCCCCCAGGCATCCTCGTTGTTTTTGCGCCTGCGCCCCTGGTCGCTCAACGCCGTCCAGCGCGGTTGCCGCGCCACGTCGCTCCTCACCGGTTTGGCCATGGCATGATCAAGCTGAACAGATCCCGGTCTCCGGCCGGGGTGCGGCTCCTCTGCGGTCCGCAGTTGTGGTGCTGTGCGAGGCGGGCGCAATCCGCTGCGGCCGTGTGGCGGCCGCGGTTGTCACCGCGTTGATTGCAGCATGTCATGTTGTGATTGCTCAGGTTCTGTGCTCCGACCGGGCTTGCCGAGGGGCGGACTGCGGCCGGTCGCCGCGCTCCCGGCAAGAAAGCCGACGGGATCTCATGATGCGATTCAATAAACCGAGATCTGATGAGGCGCAGCCCGGACCGCCTTCCGGATGCGCGCCGCCGCCGCCGGGTCTCGTGGATTGTAGCCGTCGTCATCCAGCCAGCGCCGTTCGACCACGCCGCCCACCGTGTCGCCGGTGCGGATCGCACGGAGGAAATAGGTTTTCGTGAAGCCCTTGCTCCCGACCACCAGCTGCACCACCGAACGCGCCTCAACCGGCAGGTAAAACGCAAGTTCCGGCCGGCCGTCGCCCGGTGCGTTACGGCCGCGAAACACCTCCACGATCTGGCCGGGGCGGAGTCTGATCAGCCGGTTTCCGCCCTCCGGTGGCCCGACGTCGGGGTCGTCTCCGGTGCTTGAAAGCACGCCCTCAGCCCCGGCAAACGACTTCGATTCCGGCGCGGGTCCGATTCGTTCGGCGGTCTGCGCTTCCGACCGGTCGTTAACCGCGTTCGAGGGGCCCTGGGACGTTGCACAGGCCGACAACAGCAGCGCAACCAGACCGGGAATGCACCGACAGAGAGGGCAGGACTTCATGGCTGGGATCAAGACGAAGGGCAAGACGGGGGCATGGCCACTCCCAAACGCGGCCCCGTCAATTCAGCGTCCAGGCTGCACGCAAATCAGGCATGGCGGCGGTGAGGGATTTTTCACGCGCGGCAACCAACACCCCGGAGCAGGGCGACGACAACCCGGCAGACGGCACTGGTACCGATGCAAATCACGAAGCATGACCTCGTCCGTCGCGGACAGGGTGGAGCGCACCAAGTCACAGCCTCGCCCCGCTGCAAGTCGGTGGCAAAGAGCGCCCTCCCGCCCGCGCGCTTGACCCTGCCGGAGCTTTGCGAGCTAATTCCCGCCCGATCAACGTGCTGCTCGTCATCGACAACTTCGACTCGTTCACCTTCAACCTCGTCCAATACTTCGGTCAACTGGGCGTGGCGCAGCGCGTATTTCGCAACAACGAGATCACCCCCGCCGAGGCGCTCGCGCTCAATCCCGACCGCGTGCTCATCTCGCCCGGCCCCTGCTCGCCCAGCGAGGCCGGCGTGTCGCTCGACATGATCGGCGCCTTCGCCGGCAAAAAGCCCGTCTTCGGCGTCTGCCTCGGCCACCAATCCGTCGGCCAGTATTTCGGCGGCAAAATCGTGCGCGCCGGCCGCCTGATGCACGGCAAGACCTCGCCCATCCGCCACCGCAACACCGACGTGTTTCAAGGCCTGCCGCAGGACTTCGCTGCCACGCGTTACCATTCCCTGCTCGTCGAACGTGCGTCGTTTCCCGACTGCCTCGAAATCACCGCCGAAACCGCCGAAGGCGAGATCATGGGCCTGCGCCACCGCACGCTGCCCATCTGGGGCGTGCAATTCCACCCCGAATCCATCGCCACCGAAAACGGCATGAAGATTCTCGAAAACTTCCTGGCTTTGAACTGAGCCCGGTTTCGGAGTGTTACGACAAACCCGACAATCCACGTCATCCCTCAAAGCCCGGACACATCCGCCTCTTTCGTGTCTTTCGTGTTTTTCGTGGTAACCCAATAAATCTCCCATGCGCTGCCCCAAGTGCACATCCATCGAGGACAAGGTCATCGACTCCCGCATCAGCAAGGAGGGCAACACCATCCGCCGCCGCCGCGAATGCCTGGAGTGCGGCCACCGCTTCAGCACCACCGAATCGCTCATCCGTGACGGCATGGTCGTGATCAAACGCGACGGCCGCCGCGAGGAATTCGACCGCGAAAAACTCGTCCACGCCGTCCGCGCCGCCTGCCACAAGCGCCCCGTCGATCTCGAGCAGATCGCCATGCTGGTCGAGGATGTGGTCGACGTGCTCGAGGCGCAGTATGAAAGCGAGATTCCCTCGGCCGCCATCGGCGAGAGCGTGATGCAACGTCTGCGCGTCATCGACCAGGTCGCTTACGTGCGCTTCGCCAGCGTTTACAAGGAATTCCGCGACGTCTCCGAGTTCATGCAGGAGATCAGCACGCTGCCGAAGCCGAAGAAATGACGCCCGCCCGCGACGACCTGCGCCGGCTGCATTTCATCAACGCCCTGTTCGCCCACGTCACCGGGCAGGACCTTTACCTCGCCGAGCAGATTCGCGCCGCCATCGCGTTCAGCCTCGCCGAACTCGAGGCGCAGATGGCGGAGCATCCCGATTACGCCGCGAAGTTCGACGCCGCCTTCAACGCCGCCGCCGCGCGCCTGCTCGCACAATCCTTCGCCCATCTACCCGCGCACGGTTTTTTTCACTGGGACGCCGCCCGCACCTTGGAGTCGGCCACGCCGCTCTTCGCGCGCGACGAAATCATGACGGGGTTGAAGCAACTCGCGCCCTACCGCGAGTCCACGCTGCTCGTCACCAACCTGCGTCCCGCGCTGATCCCGCCCGACAAACGCGCCACCGGCCGCCGCCTGCGCGAGTATGACGAGCTGCTGAATTTCATCCGCGACCTCGCCGCCGCCCGCACCGCCCCCACCGCCCGCCTGCAACTGCTGTTTCTCTGAGATTTTGTTTTTACAGGAGGAAACGGAGGGAACAGAGAGGTGACATGCACCCCTTGTTCACCAAGGCAGACGGATTGACCGGGGCCATAATCGCCGCGGCCATTGAAGTGCATCGCGACAAAGGTCCGGGCTTGGTCGAGTCAATCTACGAATGGTGTCTGCTGCGCGAACTGGAATTGCGGCAGCTCTCGGCCACCAACCAAAAGCTCGTGACAATCACCTACAAGGGCTTCACCCGCGAGGAACCCCTCCGGTTTGATCTGTTGGTCGAGGACTGCGTGTTGGTCGAAGCCAAATCGGTCGAGCGCGTCCTGCCTGTGCACAAAGCCCAACTCCTGAGCTACATGAAATTGCTCAACATCCCCATCGGACTTCTGATCAATTTCAACGAATCCAAGCTGATCGACGGCATTTCCCGTCTCATGCTGCCGGGGGCAAATCAATAGCAGACTCCGTTCTCTCCGTTTCCTCCTGTAAACTATTCCATCCATGACCCTCTTCGAAAAAATCATCGCCCGCGAGATCCCCGCCAAGATCGCGCACGAGGACGACCGCTGTATCGCCATCCACGACATCCAGCCCCAGGCCCCGGTGCATGTGCTGGTGATTCCGAAAAAGCCCCTGCCCCGTGTCGGCGAGGCCACCGCGGATGACGAAGCCCTGCTCGGCCACCTCCTGCTCACCGCCGTCAGCCTCGCCAAGCAGCTCAACCTCACCGCCGGTTACCGCATCGTGATCAATCACGGGCCCCACGGCGGCGAGAGCGTTCCGCACCTCCACGTCCACCTCCTCGGCGGCCGTCAGCTCACCTGGCCCCCGGGCTGAGCTCGCACCGCGAATCACGCGGTGGAACTACCGCGTGTGCTTCAAGCGGTAGCCGCGGGCGTCGAGGCCGGTGAAGTGGCGGAAGACCCGCGCGAAATACTGGCTGGTATTGAAACCGCACTCGTGCGCGATGTCCGTGACGCTGTGGTCCGTGGTGCGCAGCAGCGTTTTGGCCCGGTCCACCCGCAAGCGGTTGACCAGCACCACCGGGCTGTCGCCGGTCACGCGCCGGCACAAAGTGGCAAATCGTGAACGTCCCAAGTCACACGCCGCGGCCATGTTTTCCAAGGTCCACGGCCGGTCGCACTCGTGGCGCAACCGCGTCACGAAAGACTCAACCCGCCGGCTCGCGGCATCGACGGGGTGCCCGGGCGCGGCGTGATCGATGCAGCGCAAGAGTTCCAAAATCGCCAGCCGACCGAGCGCGGACACATAGGCGCGATCCGGCTGACCGCTGACCGCCAGCTCCGCGACCATCGTCGGCAGCAGCCAAGCGGCGCGGGGCGTGGCCGGAAAGCATCGGCGCGGTGTCCCGGTCAGCCGGGCGCTGATGGCCCGGGCCAAAGGATCCGGAATGCCGAAATCGGGATGGAAGCCAAACCTCCGGCGCGGGCGGTCGATTCTTCCGGTCAGCGCGAATTGCACCCAGTGCCAATGGTGACCCGGTTCGAATTCATCGGCGCTGCCGTGCTCCTGCCATGGCAGGGAGAAATACACCGAGCCCGCGGTCACACGCTCAATGCGCCCCTCGACATGCCAGTTGAGCGCCCCTTTTTCCAGATAGATGATCTCCAAACCGAGATCGCGATGCGTGGGCAAGGTGCGCGCGCTGCCGCGACCGAAACGGGGAATGCAGTTCATCGGGAATCAGGGGAAGGATTTCACCAAAGACACCACCCCGTTCACTCCGGGCAATAGGCGGGAGAAAGATAACGATTAAGATCACGATAACGATTTTTCAGAGTAAGCCGGCCAAACGACCGGTGGCGGGTCTCCGTTCCCGCCGTTACTTCCTTTGAACTGTTATGAATATCACCCATTGATGTGCACGATTTGCCACTGCCCAAGGTTGAACGCAAGCCGGCACCGCGATCTGCTATCGTGCGGCGATTATCCCCATGAAACTTACCTCCTCCCAGATCGAAAAGTTCCGCCGTCGCGGTTACGTCGCCGTGCCGGGTTTCTTCAATGCCACCGAGGTTGCCGCGCTGCAGGCCGACATCGCCCGGCTCAAGCGCAACGGCTTCCTGCGCAACGTGGCCACCGACGGTGACGGCAAGACGACCTCTGCGGTCAAACAGAACCTGCAGCTCTGCCCGGCGAATTTCTACAGCACATTGATCCGCGCCCTGCCCTTTGCGCCGAAGGTCCTCGATGCGGTCACCGAGCTCATCGGACCCACGATCACCCTGCACCTCGACCAGATTTTCCTCAAGCCCGGCAAGACCGGCATGGGCACGGCGTGGCACCAGGACAACGCGTATTTCCGCATCCCGAAGCCGCTGCGCGGCACCGCCATGTGGATCGCGATCCACGACGCCACCGTCGCCAACGGCACGATGCGCGTGGTGCCCGATTCGTGGGAAACGCCCCTACCCCATGAGCGCGACGGCAACAGCGACCACCACATCCGCTGCTTCCCGGACGAGAGCAAGGCCGAGACCATCGAGTTGAAGGCCGGCAGCGTGCTCTTCTTTTGCTACGGCACCCCGCATGCCACCGGCGACAACACGACCGACACCGAGCGCGCCGGCCTCGCCTACCACTTCCTGTGCGACGACCAAACCGATGAGTCCTTTTACGAGGGCGGACGCATCGGCAATCCCCGCCCGCGGCTCACCGGCCCCAAGGCCACCGGCGGCTTCGAGGAATACGGCGCGAAAATCGCCGGCACCTGGGAGGCCGAGGTCGCGAACGCAATGGGCGCGAAGTGACCGGGGCTCACGCAAGATTAACTCTGTAGATGACATGAAGCCGACAGGCGGCCCTAGAGCGGCCAACCTGTCGGCTGA
>JACFMR010000044.1:13295-25741 GCA_019455245.1 Opitutaceae bacterium | reverse complement strand
CAACACCTACTCCGGCGGCACCCTGATCACTGAGGGCACACTCTCCGTCGCCAACGCGGGCAACCTCGGCACCGGCGACATCACCGCCTCCGGTGGTGGCGATCTCTCGGCCACCTCACTCGAAATCACGGGGCCCCGCACCCTCACGGTCACCGGCGCGGGTTCCACGCTCACGACCAGCTTCCTCTGGTTCAACCGCGACGGATCAGCCCACCTCCAGACCTTCAACGTCACCGACGGCGGCGCAGTCACCCTTTCATCCACCCTTAGCCTCGCCGACATCAACGCCGCCAGCACCGGCAATCTCAACGTCACCGGCGCAGGCTCCGCCATCGATGCCGCCCAAACCGTCTACATCGGCTACGCGGGCAACAGCACCGCCACCATCGCCGACGGCGGCACTCTCTCCACCGGCGTCGCGCTTTCAATCGCCACCACGAGCGGCAGCAACGGCATCTTCAACCTCAACGACGGCGGCACCCTCCAGGTCGGCGGCGCCAATGGCATCGCCATCGGCGCGGGCACCGGCCTCTTCAATTTCGACGGCGGCACGATCCAAGTCTCCGCCTCCGATCTCACCTCCGCCGCCGCGATGACCCTCGGCACCGGCACCACCTCCACCGTCAACACCAACAGCCTGAACGCCACCCTCTCCGGCATCCTCTCCGGCAGCGGCTCGCTCACCAAAACCGGCGCGGGCACCCTCGCCCTCAGCGGCATCAACACCTATTCCGGCGGCACCACCATCTCCACCGGCACGCTGTTCGCCACTGATCACACCGCGTTCGGCACCGGTGCGATCGGCGTCACCTCCGGCGGCGCCATTGAACTCGCCGCCCCGGCCGCCTTCACCCAATCGCTCACCGTCGATGGCAACGGTTCCCAATTCAACGGGGTCGACAATAATTCCCCGGAACTCGAGCTCCTCGACCCCTCCATCGGGACCCGCTTCACGGCACAGGATCAGGACATTGCCGTGGCGATCCGCGACGGCGGCGCCTTCACCGGAACCGCAGTCTCGTTCGGTGCGGTGACCGGCCAGACAGCCGACATTCAACTCACCACCGGAGGCACCCTTACGGCCAGCCGCGGCATCGGCCTCGGCGGCGAAGGCAACGTCACCTTCTCGGTTGACGGAGTCGGATCGAAACTCGACGTCGGCAACATCGCCGCACCGACGGAGAATAATGTGTTGATCATTGGGTTTAATACCGGCGACGGCCTCTCCTCGCTGTCGGTCGGCAACGGCGGAGCTGTCGAAGCCGACAACATCCTGATCGGTTACAACTTATTCGGCCCTCCAACCACTCAGGGCGCCCTCAACATCAACGATGGCGGCACAGTGACCGCCGGCACGGTTTCGCTGCGCTCCAACACCGGGTATGGCGAGGAGCTCACGATTAATAACGGTGGCACGCTCACGATCATCGGCGGCCTTGATGCCCTCACGGCCTCTGAATCCGACAATGTGGTCAGCCTCAACGGCGGCACCTTGCGGCTCACCACCAATGCTTTCTCCACCAACGCCGGGGCCATCCTCGGCGCTGCCACCACCTCAACCATCCATACCGACGGTGTGGACGCCACGCTTTCCGGCGTGCTGTCTGGCGACGGCGCCCTTACCAAGACCGGCTCCGGCACCCTGACCCTCTCCAGTGCCAACACCTACTCCGGCGGCACCACCGTTTCCGCCGGAACGCTTACCGGTGATACAACCTCCCTCCTAGGCGACATCACCAACAACGCCGCCGTCACCTTCGACCAAGCCTCCGCCGGCACCTACGCCGGCATCATGTCCGGCACCGGCACGCTTACCAAGACCGGTGTCGGCACACTCACCCTCTCAGGAGACAACACCTACTCCGGCGGCACCACCGTCTCCGCCGGGACGCTAACCGGCAACACCACATCTCTCCAAGGCGACATCCTCAACAACGCCGCCGTCGTCTTCGACCAAGCTACAGCCGGCACCTACGCCGGCATCATGTCCGGCACCGGCACGCTCACCAAGTCCGGCGCCGGCGCGCTCACTCTCTCCGGGGCCAACACCTACACCGGCGACACCACGATCTCCGCCGGCACGCTCGCCTTTGCCACGCGCGCCGCATTTTACGGCGACACCGTGAATGCCACCACGGCCGGCCGTCTCTTCACTTCCACCGGTGCCATCGCCTTGTTTTTCGTTGGAGACGCCAGCTACTTCACCTCCGCGGACATCGACACGATCATGGGCAACTCCGGGTTCTACACCGGCGCGACCCTTGCCTTCGATACCAGCCACGCCACCGGCGGAGCCTTTACCCTCTCCACCAATCTCCTCAACACCGACAGCGGAGATAATACCGTCTCCTTCCTGAAGTCCGGCGTCGGCACCCTCACCCTCACCGGTGACAACACCTACACCGGCACCACGACTGTCTCCGCCGGCACCTTGTCCTTCACCGACACCGGCACGTTCTACAACGGCGCGATCGATGCCACCAACGCCGCCAAGCTCAACGTCGCCAGCGGTGCCACCGCCGCCTTCACCGTCGGCGGTGCCAACTTTTCCGGCACCGACATTGGCACGATCCTCACCTCCGGCGTATTCGCCACCGGCTCGACCGCCAGTCTCGACACCACCTCGGCCGGCGGCAGCTTTGCCACCACCTACACCGGCGCGGCCAACCTGACCAAACTCGGCGACGGCACCCTCGTCCTTAACGGCACGAACTCCGGCATCGGCACCATCACCGTGAGCGGCGGCACCCTCCAGATCGGAGACGGCCTGTTCCCCACCTCCCTTGCGGCCAGCGCCATCGCCTCCGACAGCACTGTGACGTTCAACCCGGGCGGCTATGGCCTGACCTTTGCCGGCGTCTATTCCGGCACCGGCGGCCTCACCCTCGCCGACATGGGCGCGCTCACCCTCGCCGGAGCCAACACCTTCACCGGCGACACCACGATCTCCTCCAGCGCGACACTTAACGTGGGCCACAGCCTCGCCCTCCAAGGCTCCACCTACGTGACCGGCAGCGGCATGCTCAGCTTCAATACCTCCACCGCCACCTTCGGCGGCCTCGCCGGCTCGGGTTCATTTTTCCTCCCCAACACCTCTCTCTCCGTCGGCGGGAATAACGCCGACACCACTTACTCCGGCACGATCGACGGCAGCGGCACTTTCATCAAAATCGGTTCTGGCAACCTCACCTTCACCGGCTCGTTCAACCAATCTGGTGCCGTCACCCTCGACGCCGGCACCTTCACCCTCGGCTCCGCCAATACCCTCCAAAACCATGCCGTCACCCTCAACGGCGGTGCACTTGGTTTCGGCGCGCTCACCTCGGCCACCCTCGGCAGCCTCGCCGGTTCGGGCAACCTCGCGCTCACCAACTCCACCCCCGCCGCCGTCGCCCTCACCGTCGGTGCCAACGGCAACAGCTCCACCTACTCCGGGATTCTTTCCGGCAGCGGTTCGCTCACCAAGACCGGCATGGGCATGTTTACGCTCTCCGGTGCCAATACCTTCACCGGCGACACCACCCTCAACGACGGCACCCTGAGACTCGAGACCACCGGTTCGCTCACCGGCGACCTCACCCTCGGCAACGGCACGCTCGAACTCGCCAACGCCACCGGTCTCCAATCCTCCACCGTCACCATCAACGGCGGTTCTGTCATGTTCTCCGCCATCGACTCCGCCACCTTCGGCGGTCTCGCCGGCTCGGGCTCGCTCAATCTCCCGTCCACCTCCCTTACCGTCGGCGGCAATAACGCCAACACCACCTACTCCGGCACCATTTCCGGCAGCGGTACCTTCGTCAAAACCGGCTCGGGCAACCTGACTTTCTCCGGTTCATTCAACGACTCCAATGCCGTCACCCTCAACGACGGCACGTTCACTCTCGGTGCGTCCAGCGCCATCCAAAACTCTGCCGTCACCCTCAACGGCGGCACCCTCGGTTTCGGCGCGCTAACCTCCGCTACTCTCGGCAGCCTCGCCGGCTCCGGTAACCTCGATCTCGCGAACAATGGAGCCGCCGCCGTCGCCCTCACCGTCGGCAACAGCAGTGGCGACACCATTTATTCCGGCATTCTTTCCGGCAGTGGTTCGCTCACCAAGACGGGCATGAGCACGTTTACGCTTTCCGGTGCCAACAACTTCACTGGCGACACCACCCTCAGCGACGGCACCCTGCGGTTCGATCCCACCGGTTCGCTCGCCGGCGACCTCACCCTCGGCAGTGGCACACTCGAACTCGCCAACGCCTCCGGTCTCCAATCCTCCACCGTCACCGTCAACAGCGGCTCTGTCATGTTCTCCGCCATCGACTCCGCCACCTTCGGCGGCCTCGCCGGCTCGGGTTCGCTCAATCTCCCGAGCACCTCCCTCACCGTCGGCGGCAACAACGCCGACACCACCTACTCCGGCACCATTTCCGGCAGCGGCACCTTCATCAAAACCGGTTCCGGCAACCTGACCTTCTCCGGTTCGTTCAACGAATCCAACGCCGTCACCCTCAACGACGGCACGTTCACTCTCGGCTCCTCCAACGCCCTCCAAAACAATTCCGTCACCCTTAACGGCGGCGCGCTCGGTTTCGGCGCGCTCACCTCGGCCACCCTCGGCGGCCTCGTCGGCTCCGGCAACCTCGCCCTCACGAACAATACCGCCGCCGCCGTCGCCCTCACCGTCGGCTACAACAGCAACAGCACCACCTACACTGGCAGCCTTTCCGGCAGCGGCTCACTGACCAAGACCGGTTCCGGCATGTTTACGCTCTCGGGCGCCAACACCTACACCGGCGACACCACGATCAGCGACGGCACCCTGAAGCTCGAGACTACCGGTTCGCTCGCCGGTGACCTCAACCTCAACGGCGGCTTTCTCGAACTCGCAAACGCCACCGGTCTCCAATCCTCCACTGTCACCGTCAACGGCGGTAGCATCTCCTATCCGGGCATCGACTCCGCCACCTTCGGCGGCCTCGCCGGCTCGGGTTCACTCAATCTCCCGACCACCTCGCTCACCGTCGGCGACAACAACGCCGACACCAGCTACTCGGGAACCCTCTATGGCTCCGGCACCTTCATCAAAACTGGTTCCGGGAATTTCACTTTCTCCGGTTCCTTCTATGAACAAAACCCCGTCAGCATCGAAGACGGCACGTTCACTCTCGGAGACGCCAACGCGCTCAATAGCAACGCCGTCACGCTCAACGGCGGCACTCTCAACCTCGGCGCCTTTTCACCGACCGTCGGCACCGTCACCTTCAACGGCGGCACTTTCATCAACGGCAACCTGAACAACGCCACCGCTTACGAAGTCCAATCCGGCTCGCTCTCCGCGGCTCTAGGCGGCTCTGCCCAACTCACCAAAACCGGTGCCGGCACGTTCACCCTCTCCGGTGCCAACACCTACACCGGCGGCACCCACGTCTCCGCCGGCACGCTCGTCGGCAACACCGCCTCGCTTCAGGGCGACATCACCAACCACTCCGCCCTCACCTTCGATCAGTCCGCCGACGGCACCTATGCCGGAAATCTCTCCGGTGCCGGCTCGCTCACCAAAACCGGTGCCGGCAACCTCACCCTCTCGAACGGCTCGTCTGCCACCGGCACGATCACCGTGTCCGCTGGCACCCTGACCATCGGCACCGGTTCCGCCGCCAACCTCTCCGCCTCCGGCATCACCAACGACGGCACTCTCGCCTTCAATCACTCCGACACTCTCAGCTATGCGGGCGTGATCTCCGGCTCCGGCACACTCACCAAAACCGGCTCCGGCACACTCACCCTCTACTCCGCCCCCACCTACACCGGCGCAACCACGATTTCCGGCGGCACGTTGCGCCTCGGCGAATACTCCGCCATCGGCTCGACTTCGATCACCATCGGTGCCGGGGCAAGCCTCTTTGTGGATGGAGACGGCGGCGGCCTCATCCTCGCTTCGGGTCAGACCCTCGGCGGCACGGGCTCTGTTATCGGCGGTGGCTTGCCCACTATCGGATCGGGCGCGCACCTCGCCCCCGGCAACAGCCCCGGCACGCTCACCTTCACCAACGGCCTCACGCTCAACGCCGGCGCGATCCTCGACTTCGAACTCGGCTCGACCAGCGACCTCATCGCCATCACCGGCGGCACGCTCACCGGCCCTTCATCCGGCACCGTCACCATCAATCTGGCCGATTCCGGCGGTTTCACCGCCGGCACCTACACGCTCTTCGATTACACCGCCGCCACCGCCACTAATTTCGACGCCACCGACTTCACCCTCGGCACCACCATCGCTGGCTACGATTACAGTCTCGGCCTGCTCAACAGCACTCTCCAACTCACCGCCGTCTCCGCCGTCCCCGAACCCTCCACCTACGCCATGATTTTCGGCCTCGGCGTGCTTGGCTTCGTTGTCTGGCGCAAGCGCCGGCGCTGAGCATCAGAGGATGTGAAAAAAGCCATCCCGGCACTCTGCTGGCCAGCAGAGTGCCGGCTACATCCAACCCCTGTCGGCGGGACGCCGTCGTCCCGCAGATGCTGATCGGCGCACGACCTTTATCACCGCCTCTCAGGCGCAGAGCAGAAAGTCCCGGCCTTCGGCGCGCCCCTGCCGCTGCAATTCAGCCCGGATCCAGTCGCGCGCACCGCGGTTCGCCACGTAGCTGAGCACAAAGGCTCGCTCCCGTTCGGGCAGTGCCGCAGGTGCGATCACCGGCAGGCCGTGCACGGTTTGTCCGATCTTGCGCGGATCAATGTCCACGTAACCCGCAATCGTCACGCCATGCGTCTGCAGATGGGCCGCGCGCAAACGCGTGGGCCGGCCCGCCCCCCAGACAAAAATCTTCCTCGCCGGATCGATCTCGCGCCGCAGCCAGCGCGCAATCCATTCGGCCTTCAACCGGAAGAAAGCCTCGGGACCATAACGCGGATCGGTGCGCGACAATCGCGCGGCGTCATCGTGCCACATCAGCAACACCTCCGGCACCTTCGCCATGCGCACCCCGGCATCGAGCCAGCGCAGCCACAGTTCGTAGTCCTCGGGATAATCACCAGCGCGGTAGCCGCCGTGCCGCGCCACCAACTCGCGTCGGAACATCACGCTCGGATGCGCCAGCGGCGATTCGACAAAGCGGTTCAACGCGATCGCTTCCGGCGACACGAGCGCATTCATCCAGTCCACGTGCGCCGCGTAGCCGGCCTGCGCCTCCCGGTCGCCGCCGAACGCCACCAGGCAACCGACCAGCCCGAGCGCCGGCTCACGCCGCAACCGTTCCGCCTGCGCCGCCAGCCGATCGGGATGCATCTCATCGTCGGCATCCATCCGGGCGATGAATTCGCCCCGCGCCGCCTGCAGCCCGAGGTTGAGCGCCGCCACCAGTCCCACCCGCCCGGGCGACAGCACCCGCACCCGCGCATCTGCCCCGGCTGCCGCGCGCAACACCGCCGGCGTGGCGTCGGCGGAACCGTCATCAATCGCAATCAGCTCCCAGTCCGGCCAGCGCTGCGACCGGACGCTGCCCAGGGCGCGCAATAGCGTCGCCGCGGCATTGCGGACGGGCAGGACAATCGAGATGACGGGCACGCGGTAGGTTGAACCGCGCGCGTCTGCCAAGGCAAACTCCGGCTCGTTGCGCCGGCTATTTGCCGCCGCTGATTTTCTCCGTCAGCTTCTTCACCTTCGGCGCGATCACATACTGGCAGTAACCCTGATTGGGATTCCGCTTGAAGTAGTTCTGATGATACGCCTCGGCCGGCCAGAATTTCTGCAACGGCACGATCTCGGTCACGATCGGATCGCGAAAAGTGGCCTGGGCAGCGGTGCGCGAGTTCTCCGCCGCGGCTTTTTGTGCCTCGTCCGCGTAGAGGATGATCGAGCGGTATTGCGGGCCGATATCGTTGCCCTGCCGGTTCAACGTCGTCGGATTGTGGGCATCCCAGAAAAATTCCAGCAGCCGGTCCAAAGTGATCTTCGCCGGATCGTATTCGATGCGGATGACCTCGGCGTGGCCGGTGGTGCCCGTGCTGATCTGCTCGTAGGTCGGATTCGGCTGTGTGCCGCCCGCGTAGCCGCTGATCACTTTTTTGACCCCGGGCAGGAGTTCGTAGGCGGCCTCGGTGCACCAAAAGCAGCCGCCACCAAGGACAAGAGATTCGGTTTTCGCGACGGAATTCATGGGGATAAACAGGGTGCCCAGCAGGGCCAACAGGAAGGGAAGTTTCATGCCGATGCCATGCAGCGTGAGCAGAACCGGTTTCGATGCAAATCGGAGCAACCGAATCCGCAGACCAAGATCCTTTCGTTTGTTTCGTGTCTTTCGTGGGCAACCCCGCGGACTATCACCGCGTCAGCTTGCGGTATTTGATCCGGTGCGGCTGGTCGGCGTCCTTGCCCTTCCGGCGTTTGTAATCCTCGAGGTAGGCCGAGTAGTTGCCGTTGAACACGTGCACGTGGCTGTCGCCCTCAAAGGCCATGATGTGCGTGGCCACGCGGTCGAGGAACCAGCGGTCGTGCGAGATGATCACCGCGCAGCCGGCGAAGTTCTCCAAGCCTTCCTCCAACGCGCGGATCGAGTTCACGTCGAGGTCGTTGGTCGGCTCGTCGAGCAAAATGAGGTTGGCGCCGCTCTTCAGCACGCGTGCGAGCAGCACGCGGTTGCGTTCGCCGCCGGAGAGCACGCCGACCTTCTTCTGCTGGTCCGCGCCGGTGAAACCGAACTGCGCGCAATACGCCCGGCTGTTCACCGTGCGCGCGCCCAGCGCCATCATTTCCTCGCCGCCGCTGATCACCTCCCAGATCGTCTTGGCGTCCTCCAGCGAATCGCGCGACTGCTCGACGTAGGCGAATTTCACCGAATCGCCGACCTTGAACGTGCCGGCATCGGGCTGCTCCAGGCCGGTGATGAGTTTGAACAACGTGGTCTTGCCCGCGCCGTTGGGCCCGATCACGCCGACGATACCGCCGGGCGGCAGCGAGAAATCAAGCTGCTCGAACAGCAGCTTGTCGCCGTAGGCCTTGGCCACGCCCTGCGCCTCGACCACCAGGTTGCCGAGCCGCGGACCGGGCGGGATGATGATCTCGAATTTCTTCTCCTGCTCGGCCACGTCCTGCTTGAGCATCGACTCGTAGGCATTGATGCGCGCCTGGCCCTTGGCCTGCCGCGCCTTGGCCGACGAACGGATCCATTCCAGCTCGCGCGCCATCGCCTTCTGCCGGCGGTCCTCCGTGCGTTGCTCGATCGCCAGCCGCCGCTGCTTCTGCTCCAGCCATTCCGAATAGTTGCCCTTCCACGGAATGCCGTGGCCGCGGTCGAGCTCGAGGATCCAACCGGCGACGTTGTCGAGAAAGTAGCGGTCGTGCGTCACCGCGATGACCGTGCCTTCGTAGCGCGCGAGGTGTTGCTCCAGCCAGTTGACGCTGTCGGCGTCGAGGTGGTTCGTCGGCTCGTCGAGCAGCAGGATGGCGGGCTTTTGCAGCAACAGTCGCGCCAGCGCCACGCGGCGCCGCTCACCGCCGGAAAGCTGATCCACAATCGCCTCCGCCGGCGGGCAGCGCAGCGCGTCCATCGCCTGCTCGATCATCGGGGCGACGTCCCACGCGCCCAGGTGGTCGATCTTTTCCTGCAGTTCACCCTGCCGCGCCATGATGCGATCCTTCTCCTCCTCGTCATCCGTCGCGGAGAGTTCGTCCCAGGTGGCGTCGTAGGCTGCGGTCAGGTCGGTGAGATGCTTCACGCCTTCCTCGACGCAGGCGCGCACCGTGGCGCCGGCGGTGAGATGCGGCTCCTGTTCGAGCAGGCCGACACTGTAGCCCGGTTCGAACGCCACATGGCCGTCGAACTCCTTGTCGCGCCCCGCGAGGATGCGCATGAGCGAGGACTTGCCGGAGCCATTGAGCCCGAGCACGCCGATCTTCGCCCCGTAGAAAAACGAGAGCGAAATGTCGCGGAGGATCTCCTTGCGCTCGATTTTTTTCGAGACGCCGATCATCGAGAAAATGACTTTGGGGGCTTCGCCGGATTGGGCCATGCGCGCGAGATTCTCCGGTTTGCCGGACGCGTCAAGGAGCCGCGCACCAAACCCGCGCTTGACAAACCGCGCCCGATGCGGCCTTGCTCGCCTCCACGTCATGAACCTCCGTCGCTCCAGCGCCCTCCCGATTTCCGCCCTCATTCTTGCGGTCGTCGTCGTCGTCGCGCCTTTCGGCACGCGAGGGTTCTGATCGTAACCAAACGACTTTGCCCCTCCGGTGCCAAAACCGGAGGGGCTTTTTTTGGCCCCGTCGGCAGAGGCACGGGAGAGGCGCCCAAAACCGCCCTCCTCATGCAAACCAAACCTACCACCGCCACCCAACCGTCCTCGCCCGGGCGCTCAAACCCGGCCCGGACTCCGCACTCCGGGCGCCGATCTCCGGGTGCCGCCGCGCCGACGGGCCTCCTCACCGGCGCGCAGATCCTGCGCACGCTGCTCGTTCGCCAAGGCATCGACACCCTCTCCGGCATCCCCGGCGGGGCCATCCTGCCGTTCTACGACGCGCTGCTCGATCCCGCCGCCGAGGATCCCATCCTGCACGTCCTCGCCCGCCACGAACAGGGCGCGGGCTTCATCGCGCAGGGCATGGCGCGCGTTTCCGGCCGCGCCGCCGTGTGTCTGGCCACCTCGGGCCCCGGGGCCACCAACCTGTTGACCGCCATCGCCGACGCCCGGCTCGATTCCGTGCCGCTCGTCGCCATCACCGGCCAGGTGCCGCAGGCGCTCATCGGCACCGATGCATTTCAGGAGGTCGACACCTACGGCATCACGCTGCCCGTCACCAAGCACAACTTCCTCGTGCGGTCCGCGGCGGAGCTGCTCGAAATCATCCCGCGGGCGTTCACCCTCGCCGAGTCAGGGCGGCCCGGACCCGTGGCGGTGGACATTCCCAAGGACGTGTTCAACGCCAAGCATCATGTGACCGCATGGCCCGCGCCCGGCGGCCGGGAACCCACCGCCGCCGTGCCCGAGGCGCAGATTGCCGAACTCGCCCGCCGCCTGCTGGCCGCGGAACGTCCCGTGCTCTACCTCGGCGGCGGAATCACCGCCGCCGGCGCGGCCTCGCTGGCTCGCGAACTCTCCCACCGGCTTTCCGCGCCCGTGGTGAGCACGTTGATGGCGCTCGGCGCCATTCCGGCCGACGACCCGTTGTTCATGGGCATGCTCGGCATGCACGGCCGCCGCGGCACCAACCTGCTGCTGGAGGAAGCCGACCTCATCGTCGCCATCGGCGCGCGCTTTGACGACCGCGCCACGGGCAAGGTCGCCGAATTCTGCCCCCGCGCCGCCATCGCACACATCGACATCGATCCCGCCGAGATCGGCAAAATCAAACAGCCTTTCCTCAGCCTCGTGGGCGACGCCGCCGAAATCCTGCAACGCCTGCTGCCGCACCTGACGGCACAGGACCGCACCGCCTGGCGGACCCGGGCGCAGACGCTGCGCGCCGCGCATCCGCTGGATCATCCGCCCGCAGCCGAGGATCCCCTGCATCCGGTCAACCTCTGCCAGCATCTCGGCCGCACCCTGCCGGCGGACACGATCGTGACGACCGATGTGGGCCAGCACCAGATGTGGGTGGCCCAGGCCTGGCCGTTCCGCCAACCGCGCACGTTTCTCACCTCCGGCGGACTCGGCACCATGGGCTTCGGTCTGCCCGCCGCCATCGGCGCAGCCCTCGCCGCGCCGGACCGCCGCGTCATTTGCGTGAGCGGCGACGGTTCCATCCTGATGAACATCCAGGAACTCGCCACCCTCGCCGAACACGACCTGCCGGTGGCCGTGCTGATCTTCAACAACGGCCACCTTGGTCTCGTACGGCAGCAACAGGAGTTGTTTTACGATGAAAACTACGCCGCCTCGCGCCTGCACGCCCAACCCGACTTCGCCGCCCTGGCCCGCGCCTTCGGCGTGCGCGGCGTGCGGCTCGATCCCGCCGCGGCCGATCCGCTCGCCGACCTCGACGCCGCACTCGCGCAACCCGGCCCGTGCGTGATCGACATCCCGATCCACGAGACCGCCAACGTGTATCCCATGGTGCCGCCCGGCGCCGCCAACCACCAGATGATCTCCGCCAAACCCAATTCCCGCCATGACTGACCTCCCCGACACCTCCGGCTTCGCCGGCCTCAATCGCGACGTGGTGCTCGAACTCACCGTGCGCAACCACCCCGGCACGATGTCGCACATCACCGGGCTGTTCGCCCGCCGCGCCTTCAACCTCGACGCCATCCTCGTCGTGCCCGTGGGCGACGGCTCGACCAGCCGCATCCTGCTGCTCGTCCCCGCCACGGACCGGCTCGAACAAATCGTGAAACAGCTCGCCAAGCTGCACGACGTGCTGGCCGTCGGCGAACGCGCCGACCTCGACGCTGCGTTCTTCAACCGGCTGCTGCCCGAAGTGGCGCCAATTGCGTAGCAGTGCGCAGTCTTTTATGTAG
>JACFMR010000044.1:0-13285 GCA_019455245.1 Opitutaceae bacterium | reverse complement strand
ACAACCCGGCCGATCCCGGCAGCGACCCCGGGTTCACCCGGCTGCTGCCCGATGTGGCGCCATTGGCGTAGCTGGGCGCAGTCTTTTTGGTCGGGCGCGGACCTTGGTCCGCGCCCCCGATCGCCGGATGCGCCCGCCACGCCAACAGGCGTCACCCAAGTGACGCCCTGCGCCTGATTCATGCAGGCGTTCCGCACAGGCCGCCCAAAACGTGTTCAAGCCGGTCGTCCAACCCTAGGTTGACGCCAGCAGACGTCCGACCTCCGCTGGCGTCATGCCGTCGCTTGATCACGCGCGTTTGCGCGACACCGTCCACACCGCCCTCGCCGCCCTGCCCTGGGCCCACGCCCTGTGGGAAGGCGGCTCGGCCGCATTCGGGCGTGCGGATGAATGGAGCGATGTTGATCTGCAGGTCGATGTCGCCGACGACCGGGTCGCCGAAACCTTCACCGCCGTGGAGGACGCCTTGGCCAAGGTCGCTACGGTTGATCTCGTTTATATCGTGCCCGAACCCGCCTGGCACGGCCACAGCCAGCGCTTCTACCGCTTCGCCGGGACCCCGCCTTGGCTGATGCTCGACCTCTGCGTCATCCGGCACAGCCATCCCGGCAAGTTCATCGAACCCGAACTCCACGGCGACGCCCGCGTGCTTTTCGATCGCACCGGCCTGTTCCGCCATCCGCCCCGTGTCGACCGCATGGCTCTGGAGCAAACAGTCCGCGCCAAGCTGGCCTCGCTGACCGTGCGCTTCGAGTTGTTCCAACCGCTCGTGACCAAGGAAGTCTGGCGCAACCATCCGATCGATGCGTGGCATTTCTACCAAGGCCTGACTCTCGCGCCGCTGATCACGCTCCTGCGCATCAAATATGATCCGCTTCGTTACGATTGGAGCGCGCGCTACCTGCATCACCTCCTGCCCCAGTCCGAGGCGGACAAACTCACCCGCCTCAGCTACGTCGGCTCACCCGCCGAACTCCCCGACCGCCAGACCGAAGCCATGGCCTGGTTCCGCGAACTCGCGACGGAGTTGAAAACAAAACCGAGGCTGATCCCGACAGCCTGAACAATAACCCGTCAGCTTTACGGCCGGGTGCGGGATTCCAAGGCGGCCAGATATGCCAACGCCTCCGCCCGGTCCGCGCCGCACATCTCATCGGTCGGCCGCAGGCTTGCACACACCACCGGGCGCTCCGGTGAACCGAAGAGCGCGCAGCGCATGTCCGGCAACAGTTGCACGCACGGGATGCCCGCCGGCTTGCCATGCGGCATGCCCGGGATCGGCGAGCTGATCGAGGGCGCGATGCAGCACGCGCCGCAATTGGGTCGGCAGTCCATGGGCATAACTTGAACCACGGATAACCCGGAGGCGCACGGACAATCACTGCTACCCGCCCCACATCGAATCCATAACGGTAGGGCGGCGAGTCCCTTCGCCGCCGGATCGGTTGCGGCGCGCACGGGACTGCACGCCCTACCAATCAATTCGTGCCCATTCGTGTATATTCGTGGTTAAAAACTCGGATCAAAAAAAGGCGCCATGCCGCGGGTGACCACAGCATGGCGCCTTGAGAGTTTGGTTATCGATGATTGCGGCTCAGGCCACGTCGAACCGGTCGGCGTTCATCACCTTGTTCCAGGCGGAGATGAAGTCGCACACGAACTTGCCCTGCGCATCGCTCTGGGCGTAAACCTCGGCGATGGCGCGCAACTGCGAGTTCGAGCCGAAGATCAGGTCGACCCGCGTGCCGGTCCACTTCACGTCGCCGGTGGCGCGGTCGCGGATCTCGAAGAGGTCCTCGGCCGGCGTGGTCGGCTTCACCTCGTTGCGCATGTCGAGCAGGTTCACGAAGAAGTCGTTCGTGAGCGTGCCGGGCTTGTCGGTGAACACCCCGTTCTTCGACTTGCCGTGGTTGGCGTTGAGCGCGCGCAGGCCGCCGACCAGGACCGTCATCTCCGGGGCGGTGAGCCCGAGGAGCTGCGCCTTGTCGACGAGCAGGTGCTCGGCCGGCAGCGTGTATTTCGTCTTGAGGTAGTTGCGGAAACCGTCGGCCGTCGGCTCAAGCACGGCAAACGACTCGGCGTCGGTCTGCTCCTGCGTGGCATCCGTGCGGCCGGGGATGAAGGGCACCTCCACGGTGTGGCCCGCCGCCTTCGCAGCGGCCTCGATGGCGGCGGCGCCGCCGAGCACGATGAGGTCGGCCAGCGACACCTTTTTTCCGCCGGTGGCGGACGCGTTGAACTCCGCTTGGATGCCTTCAAGCGCCTTGAGCACCTTGGCCAGCATCACGGGCTGGTTGGCTTCCCAGTCCTTCTGCGGGGCCAGACGGATGCGGGCGCCGTTGGCGCCGCCCCGCATGTCGGACTTGCGGAAGGTCGAAGCGGAAGCCCAGGCGGTGAAGACCAGTTCAGGAACCGCCAGGCCGGACGCGAGGACCTTGGCCTTGAGCGCCTTGATGTCGGCGGCATCGACCAGCGGATGATCCGCCGCGGGAATCGGATCCTGCCAGATCAGGTCCTCGGCGGGTACCTCGGACCCGAGATAACGCGCTTTCGGACCCATGTCACGGTGCGTGAGCTTGAACCACGCGCGGGCGAAGGCATCGGCGAACTCGTCCGGGTTTTCCAGGAACCGGCGCGAGATTTTCTCGTAAGCCGGATCGAAACGCAGCGACAGGTCGGTCGTGAGCATGGCCGGCGTGTGGCGCTTCGACGGGTCGTGCGCATCGGGCACGGTGTTCGCGCCCATGCCGTGCTTCGGAATCCACTGGTGCGCACCGGCCGGGCTCTTGGTCAGCTCCCACTCGTAGCCAAACAGGTTCCAGAGGAAGTTGTTGCTCCACTTGGTGGGCGTCGTGGTCCAGGTGACCTCGATGCCGCTGGTGATCGTGTCACCGCCCTTGCCCGTGCCGTGGCTGTTCTTCCACCCCAAGCCCTGCTCGGCAATGCCGGCGGCCTCGGGTTCGCGGCCGACGTGATCGGCGGAAGCCGCACCATGGGTCTTGCCGAAGGTGTGGCCGCCGGCGATAAGCGCGACGGTTTCCTCGTCGTTCATCGCCATGCGCGCGAAGGTTTCGCGGATGTCCTTGGCGGCTGCGACAGGATCGGGGTTGCCGTTGGGACCCTCGGGGTTGACGTAGATCAGGCCCATCTGCACGGCGGCAAGCGGGTTCTCCAGCTCGCGGTCGCCGGCATAACGCTTGTCACCTAGCCACTCGGCCTCGGCACCCCAGTAAACATCCTCCTCCGGCTCCCACACGTCGGCGCGACCGCCGCCGAAGCCAAAGGTCTTGAAGCCCATGGACTCGAGGGCGCAGTTGCCGGCGAGCACGATCAGGTCGGCCCAGGAAAGCTTGTTGCCGTATTTTTGCTTGATCGGCCAGAGCAGACGGCGGGCCTTGTCGAGATTGGCGTTGTCCGGCCAGCTGTTGAGCGGGGCAAAACGCTGCTGGCCCGTGCCGGCGCCGCCACGACCGTCACCGGTGCGGTAGGTGCCCGCGGCGTGCCAGGCCATGCGAACGAAGAGCGGGCCGTAGTGGCCGAAATCCGCCGGCCACCAGGGCTGCGAATCGGTCATCAGGGCGTAGAGGTCCTTTTTCACCGCCTGCAGGTCGAGCTTCTTGAACTCCTCGGCGTAATCGAAGCCCGGCCCCATCGGGTCGGTCTTTTCCGAGTTCTGCTGCAGAACCTTCAGGTTGATCTGGTTGGGCCACCAGTCCCGGTTGGACTTGGCCGCGACCATCGGGTGGGCGTGGGCGAAGGGGCATTTGCCCCCGCTGCTTGGGGAATTAGGGTCCATGTTGGTCTCCAATCGTATGCTGTGGTTTGATCAGGGTTGTGCCGGGTGAATCCCGGTCGAATCCAAGAAGGGGTGGCCGCCGATGGCGGGCTGGGAAATGGGAAAGCTAGCCATCGGGGGCGACAATTCGAGGCATTTAACCATGCCGGCGGCTATTGTTGAAATACTTAATTCCTCTCATCACCATAGTTTCTACCTATGGAAATGCACCAACTGCGATACATGGTGGCGCTGGCCCGCACGGGGAATTTTTCCCGCGCCGCCGAACAGTGCAACGTCGCCCAGCCGTCGCTCAGCCAGCAGATCCAGAAACTGGAGGACGAGCTCGGCGAGCGGCTCTTCGACCGCATGAAACGCCAGGTGCGCCTCACCCCGCACGGCACGGCCTTTCTGCGCCGGGCGCTGCGCATCCTTGAGGAGGTCGATGCCGCCAAGCGCGAGGCCAGCGAGGCGCTCGATCTCCAGCACGGCTCCGTCGCCCTCGGGGTTCTGCCCACCATCGCGCCCTACCTGCTGCCCCGGATCATGGCGCGGTTCAGCGCACAGTTTTCCGGCGTGGATCTCACCGTGCACGAGGACACCACCGCCCAGCTGCTCAAGCTGCTCCATGCCTACGAACTCGATTTCGCCCTGGTCAGCGAACCGCTCCACGACGACCGCCTGGCCGTGACGGAACTGTTCACCGAGGAACTCCTGCTCGCCCTGCCGCCCCAGCATCCGCTCAACCAAAAACGCACCATCACCCCGGCCGATCTGCGCGATGAAAAACTCATCGTGATGAAAACCGGCCACTGCCTCGGCGACCAGGTGCTGGGCTTCTGCGAACGGCAGGAGGTGAAGCCGCGCATCAGTTTTCGCAGCGCGCAGCTCGAGACCGTGCAGGAGCTCGTCCGCGCCGGGCTCGGCCTCTCGCTCATTCCCGCCATGGCCCGGGGCACCGGCAGGCAGCGGGCGCCCGGTTACCGCTCGTTCGCCGCCCCGCGGCCCGAACGCCGCATCGTGCTGGCCTGGCCCCGGCAGCGCCCGCCCGGGCGTGCAGCCGCCGAACTCGTGAAGCTGTTCGTCAGCTTGTCGCGCTCCCCGTAAGCTGCGCCGCCTTATCCGGCCTATTCGCCGGGGGAATTAACACCGCGCACCGCCGTTTCGATTTCGCCACCGCCCGGCCCGGTTGACTAGGTTGACCCGAGTCATGAAATCGCACCGGCAGGAACTGCTGTTCACGACGCCCTCGCGCCGGGCGCTCATCAACATTACCCCGCAGGTCGAGGCCGAAGTGCAGCTCAGCGGCGTGCGCGAAGGCCTCTGCCTCGTCAACGCCATGCACATCACGTCCTCGGTCTTCATCAACGACGACGAGTCCGGCCTGCACGCCGACTATGAGCGCTGGCTGGAAAAACTCGCGCCGGAAAAACCCCACAGCGCCTACGACCACAACCGCACCGGCGAGGACAACGCCGACGCGCACCTGAAGCGCCAGCTCATGGGCCGCGAGGTCGTCGTCGCCATCACCAGGGGCCGGCTCGATTTCGGCCCGTGGGAACAGATCTTCTACGGCGAGTTCGACGGCCGGCGGAAGAAGCGCGTCCTCGTCAAGATCATCGGCGAATAGCAGCCGGCTTCACTGCAGGCTCAGGAACACCCGCGGGCCCCTGTTCTCCTTCGCGGCGGAATCGCCCGACGTGAGAAACAGACGTCCGGCGTCGATCCCGCCTTCGTTGAGCAGGTAATCGCGCACCCGTTGCGCCCGCGCGTCGGCCAAGGCGCGCAGATCGTTTTCGTTGATCTCCATCGTCTCGACCAGGCGCCCGGTCATTTCCTCCAGGCCCGGCCCCGCGTCCTCCGCCGGCGTGGTGCCGGTTTCGGCCTCGGCCGTGGCCACGGCGGTCTCCTCGTCTCCACCGGAAGTCAGGGCATCGATCACGCGCCGGATGAACCCTTTCTTCTTCGCCGCCGGTGCCGCAGCCACGGCGGGTGGCTCGGCCAACGGCGCGCCCAATTCGGTGCCGGGCGGGAACTGCACATCGTAGAGCGACTTCACCATGGCAGCGTGCGCCTCGGGCGTGATCTCCAGTTCGTCCGGCGGCGGGATGTTCGGGTCCTCCGCGTGGCGGGCGGCCCAGATGGCATTGCGCACCAAGGCGCCGAATTTTTGCTGACGCAACGCATGACTGTCGGCCGGCGCATCGTAGCCGCCCTCGATCGAGAGACTGAGCCCGGGCCGGTTGGTCAGCGCCTTCACCATCGTTTCGAGTTTGCCCAACTCGGCGGGCAACAGCTCCGCGGTGCCCGGGGCGAATTCCTGAAACGCCAGCTCGTCCCCGCCGCCGCCAAACATCGAGCCCAGCAGCGCAAAAGGCGACACCGCCGCCTTCGTCAGCAGATTCACGATCACGCGCCCCACCACCCGGCCCACGCGAAACGACGGATCGTCCATGCTGCCCGCCACCGGCACATCGATCACGATGCGGCCCTCCACATCCTTCAACAACGCGACCGCCAGGCGCACCGGCAGCTTGGTCGCATCGGGACTTTCCACCGGCGCCCCGAAGGTGAACTGCTCCAATGTGATGACATTGCTCGCGTCCAGCCGCCGGTCGTCGACCTTGGCCTGTACATCGACATTCAGTTTGCCGCGCGCGAGTTCATAGCCCGCATACTTGCCGCTGTAGGGGCTGAGCGGCAGCAGATCGACATTTTTGAAATCCACCTTCAGGTCCACGTGCTTGGTCGCCCCGAGCACATCGATCGTGCCGCCGATCGCCACCGGACCGACGCCGTCCACCACGGCCTTCAGGTCCACGTCGGCCCGCGCGAGATTTTCCGAGGACAATCCGGCCACGGTGCCGCCAAACGCCGTCATCGCCATCCGCACATTCGGTTCGAGCGAGCGATCCGTGAGACTGAAACGGCCGTCGCTGATCACCACCCGGCCGATCTCGATGTGCGGCAGCGCGGCCGGGGCATCGACGGCCGTCGCTGTTTTTTCGACGCCGCTCTCAGGCACCGTTTCCGCCTCCACCGCCAACGCGGCGAGATTCAACGCGCCGTCGTCATTGACAAGCACACGCGCATACGGCGCGGCCAGATTGATTTCATCCAGCGTTACCGTGAGCTTCGGCGCGGTCGCCGCCGACAGTCCGATGAAGGACAACGCGCCGAAGCCGGCCAGTTCCTCGTTGAGCACGCCGTCGACCAAACCGAGTTGCTCCACCGTGATCCCGCCCGCAAATGTCACGTCCGGGCTGTCCCCGGTCGGCGCCACCTGCACTTGGCCCGATGTGGTGACCGCGCCCTGCGTGAGGCGGGCATTGATGAATTGTTCGAGATAGGGGCTGAGCGGCTGAATCGAAAGCGCGGTCACTTCTGTCCGCAGTTCGGCTTCGATCGTCGGCTTGAGCGCCACTGTGCCGTCGATTTTTACCGTACCCTGCGGCGCCCAATCAAAGGCCAGCGAAAGCGGCATCACTGCGCCTTCGGTCAGCGTGACATCCTGCAATGACAGTTGCAGAGCGTTGAGCGCAAGCCGGGCGGGCCGCGGTCCGGCCTGATCCTCCACCGCGATCTGAAAATCCGTCAGCGCCAGCGCCTTGATCAGGAATTCCGGCAAGGGCGTTGCCGGCGTCGGTGCGGGCTCCGTTGTCTCGGCCGCCGCTGCGGTTGTTTCTGCCCCGGCGGGAACAGGCAGCAGCTTGAGCAGATTGATGCTGCCATCGGCCTCGCGCCGCACCTGCACCCGTCCGCCCTGCAAACCCACCGCATCCACCGTGGCACGCAGCGTCACCGCATCGGCCTCCACGCCCGTCACGTCCAGCGCCGCGAGCGTGAGAGCAGGCGCCTGCGTCGCGCGTTCCACCAATTCGAGTCCCCTCAGCTGCAGCGCGCCCGCATGCAACTGCATCACCCGCGACTCGCCCGCCAACTTGAAATCGTAGCGCCCTTGCAGGGAAAGTTTTCCCGCCAACAAATCGGCCTGCAGCCGCGGCGCATAATACGGCGCGTATTTCGGCAAATCGATGTTCTCAATCCGCAGTTCGCCCGCCGATTGCAGCGGGACGGCCGACAGTGTGCCGCGCCACGCCAAGGCTTCGCCCGCCTCCGTGATCGCGTCGAACCGGTAGGGCGCATCCTTTCCGCCCGCGGTCTGGAAATCCTTCAGTTCAAAGGTCACCGGACCCAGCACGGTGGCGAACGGCTGTTCCCGGGAGCGGTCCGCAAAATTGACCTGCGCCCCGGACACCGCCAGGCGGTCGAGCCGCACCGGGCGCATGGGTTGCGCGGGGGTTTCGTCCGGAGCAACTGCGCCGTATTTGGCGATCAAATCCGCAAAATTGAGCGCTCCATCCGCCAACACGGTCACCCCGGCATGAAACCCTTCGAGTTCGACCGCGTGCAGCGTCCACGCCGTCCACAGCGAACGCACCGGGTCGGCGTTCACATACAGCCTCGTCCACCCGATCCAGTCCTCCGCATCGTCGCGTTCACGCACGGCGAATTGCTCCACGGTGACCGAAAACGCATAGGGGTTGAGCCGGACTTTGCCAACCGACACCGGGCGACCCAGTTCCCCGCTCAGGCGTTGCTCCAGCTGCGATTTGAGGATGGGAGGCAGGACGAAAAATCCGACCAACGTGTAAACCAACACCACCATCGCCGCAATAACACCCCGGCGCCGGGCGCGTGCTGACAGTTGCATGCCTGCGTTATGCTGCCGGCGCTGCCCCAACGCAATCCCGGCGTGCGTTCACCAACCGGCGGACGCGGCGGTGATATCCTCACCCGCGCCGTCGCCCCTGCCCGCCTTCAACGCAGGTTCGCCAGCACGGCCAGCAGTTGCGCGGCGTGATCCTTCGTATCCACTTTTTCGATCACGGCGAGCACGGTGCCGTCGGGGTCCAACACGTAGGCCGCACGCTGCGGACCGCTGAAAGTGCGGCCATACATCGATTTCTCGACGACCGAATCGGTCGCCTGCGCAAACAAATCCTCCGGATCGCTCGCCAGCACGTAACGGATGCCCTTTTTCGCGGCATACTTGCGGTGCGATCCGCACGTGTCGCGGCTGAGCGCGATCAGGTTGCAGCCGGCACGGTCCAGTTCGTCCGCCGCACCGACCAAACTCTCGTTCTGCCGGTCGCAACCCGGCGTGTTGTTCTTCATGTAAACGGAAACGACGGTGCGGCGCGTCAGGAGCTGCTTGAACGCAACCTCCTTCTCTTCATCGCCTTCCACCACCTTGAGCTTGAAGCTCAGCTTGAGTTTCTGCCCGGGAATGATCATGCCGGCCAAGGAGCGCAGGATTTCGCGCAGGTCAATTCGATCTGTATTGCGCCGGTTGCGACTCGGGCCACAATTCTCGACCAAATCGCAGTGCGCATGAAGTCCGTTAAAATCCCCGCGTTTGAACTCTTCCTTCACGAGATGGTCCCCCTCGCGAAGCTCATGGGCGTGGGCGTGGAGGTCAGCGATGACCGTTCCCTCACCCTCATCGCGCCGAAGGAGCAGAACAAGAATTCGCTCAACACCGCTTTCGGCGGCAGTCTCGTCTCCCTCGCCACCCTCGCCGGCTACGGCGTCGTCTGGGAACTGATGAAAAATGAAAAGGGCGCCGAGAAATCCGAGTGGCGCATCGTGGTGAAGGAAAGCCGCGCCGCGTACCGCAAACCGGTGATCGGCGACCTGCGCGCCATCTGCGAACGTCCGGCCCAGGCCGTCATCGCGGAGTTCAAGGACGCTCTCGCCCGCTACGGCCAGGCCAAGCTCAAGCTCCACGCCAAGGTCGTCGAACAGGGCCAGACCGCCGTCGACGTCACCGCCGCCTTCGTCGTCTCACGCTGAGGCGGTATCGATCGAATTGCCGGGCGGGGTCTCAGAACCCCGCCTTTTTTGTCGTCTCAAATATGCTTCGAGTCCGCCTCGTCCTTTTTCACGTAGCCTGAATCCTGCCGCTGGTGGTTCACCTCGTTTTTCTTGAGGTACGCCTGATAGACATCGTCGGCCGACATGCCGAGGGTCTGCGCCAACGACACGAGAAAGTGAAACAGGTCCACGACCTCGACCTTCGCATTTTGCTCGTCGAATTTCTGGTATTTCGCCCACCACTTCCACGGCACGCTGTCGATCAGTTCGGCCGTTTCCTGCTGCATCGCGCGCGTGTAGTTGAGGATCCACTTGGCCTTCTCCTCGTCGGTCGGCGGCGGCAGATTGACGCCAATGCGCCGGTTGAGCGCGTCCTGCATGCGGAAGATCTCTTCGAGCTTGTCCATGCGGGCAAATTGCGCGGCTGGCAGGGTCGAGGCAAGTCCGCGTCGCGCTGAAGACGGATTTGTTTATATTTTGAAAATCAACGGGTTAATGGATTCTCCGGTCCGCCATGATCCTCCCTGCCGGGAATTTTGGATTGCTCAACCTCCTGTCCATGACGATATTGGCCCCTTATGGCGGACGTTGAGCCCGGTCTCCTTGGCTCCGATCGCCCTCTACCCAATCGGCTGCGCCTCCCTCTGGAGTGCGCGCATTAGCAAAAAACAAACATAACAACCATGTCAGAAACAGTCACGTCCGGCGCCCAGGGCACTGCCCCCGCCGAGACCTCGTCCGCCCCGCAGGGCGGCTCCCCGTCGAACGAAGCGCCCGCCGCCACCACGGCCCAGTTTGGCGCGTTCGGCCACAGTCGCGGTTCAGGTCTGGCCCGCGGCAAACGCCCCGCTGCCGCCGCTCCCGCGGCCGGCGCCCCGGCCACATCCGGCTACAAGCCCACCGCGATTGAGGTCATCACGCCCCAGCGCGAATACGTCAATCCCTTCGAACCCGAAAAGTCCGCCCCCGTGGCGACGGCTCCGGTTGAAACGGAATCACCCGCCCCGGCCCAGCCTGCGGCGATCGCCCCCACCCCCGCCCCGGCTCCGGCGCCACAACCGGTCGCCGCCACTCCGGCACCCGCCCCCAAGGCCAAGCCGGTCTTTGCCACTCCGGCCACCGAGCAGGTCGCGCCGTTTGCGCCCGAAGACGAACCCAAGGCGGAACTGAAAATCCTGCCGCCCGCGGTGAACAAGGCGCCCGCGCAAAGCTGGGAGTCTTCTTCCACCGCCGCCGGCACCGAACCGTCGCGGGCCCGTCACGAGGAGCGTCCGACCTTCCGCCCGGCCCGGCGTGATCGCACGGAATCTGCCGGCGACGTTCGCCCGCGCACCCCGCGCGAACCGCGCCCGGCTCCGGTCAGCGAAACCCCCGCGGCCAAGTCCGGCGGTTTCCTCGGCTGGCTCAAGGGCCTGTTCGGCGGCCCCGCCGAACCTGCCACCACCGGCACGGCTCCCGCCCGTTCCGACGACGGCGAACGCGGTCAGCAGCGCCGGCAGCGCGGCGGTCGCGGTCGCAACCGCAACTTCAACGGTCCGCGCGACGGTCAGTCCCGCGGTCAGGGCGAAGGCCGCGGTCCCCGGCGCGATGAACAGTCCGGCGAAGGCGGCGGCCAACGTCGCCGTCGGCGTCGCGGCGGTCGCAACCGCAACCGCGAAGGCGGCGGTCCGCGTTCCGAGGGCCAGCAGGGCGGCGGCGCCATCTGAGGCTCCCACTTCGTTCCCACTTCAAGGCGTCCGTGCAAACGGGCGCCTTTTTTTCGTCGCAACGCCACCACCGCGCCGTAGCTTCCGGGCGAAGGCGGCGGCAACCGCCGCGCTCCGACATCCACGACCACTTTCCCATGGCAGATCTCATCGTCAACGGCGGCAAACCCCTCTCCGGCACCATCACGCCCTCGGGCAACAAGAACTCCACGCTGCCCATCCTCTGCGCCACGTTGCTGACCGACGACAAGGTCACGCTACACAACGTGCCCGACATCACCGACGTCGAAAAACTGGTGAACTTCTTCATCACGCAGGGTTCGGTCATCAAGTGGGACCGCACCGCCGGCCGCATGGACATCGAGCATGGCGGCTTCGATCACCGCCGGCTCAACGGCGAACTGCCCGCCGGCATGCGTTCCTCCGTGCTCCTGTTCGCACCGTTGCTCCAGCGCATGAAGCGCCTCGTCATCCCGACGAACACCAAGGGCTGCTCGCTCGGCATCCGCGAACTCGATCCTCATCTCGAGATCCTGGAAAAACTTGGTGCCCGCGTCTCGCGGCGCGACCGGCTCACGCTGACGTTGCGCCAAGGATTCAGGGGGGCGCGTCACTGGCCCGACTACATGTCGGTCACCGCCACGGAAAATTTTGCCATGGCCGCGGCGCTCGCCGCGGGACAATCCGTCCTGCTCAACGCCGCCAGCGAACCGCACGTGCAGGATCTCTGCTCCGTGCTGGCCGGCATGGGCGCCAAAATCGACGGCATCGGCACCAGCCAGCTCACCCTCACCGGCGTCAAGCGCCTGCACGGCGGCACCTTCACCATCAATTCCGACCACCACGAGGTCGTCACCTTCCTCGCCCTTGGCGCCATCACCGGCGGCGAGGTCCGCGTGCGCAACACCCAACCGCACCACTACGACCTCATCGACCGCGCCTTCGGCAAACTCGGGGTCAAGGTGCAGCACCGCAGCGACACCGCCCTGGTCCGCCGCCCGCAAAGGCTCGAAATCGCCGCGCCCTTCACCCCCAACCTGCTGCCGCGCATCGAGGCCGCCCCTTGGCCGTATTTTCCCGTCGACCTCCTCCCCTGCATGCTTGCCCTCGCCGTGCGTGCCCGGGGCGCCGTCATGTTCTGGAACAAGGTTTACGAGGGCGGCTTCACCTGGGTGCAGGAACTCGTCAAGTTCGGCGCACACATCGTCGTCAACGATCCGCACCGCGTCATCGTCTTCGGCGACCGCCCCCTGCGGCCGGCCGTCGTCGAGGCGCCCTACATCATCCGCGCCGCCGTCGCCCTCTACATGGTCGCGGCCAGCATCCCCGGCCGCAGCGTCGTGAAAAATGCCGACACCATCATGCGCGCCCACCCGCGCTTCGTCGAAAACCTCCAAAGCCTCGGCGCCGACGTGGAGTGGAAATGAATTGCGGATTTCAGAATGCGGAGTGCGGAGTGAACCCAGCAAACAGCAAATTCAGCCAGCCGTGAGCCAATCCAAAATCCGCAATCAGCAATCCGCAATGGGCGCGACCGCGCCCAAGGCGACCGGGACGGATTTTCTGGCCAGCACCCTCAGCGCGCCCTTATCGCCCGCCGAGGCCGCGCTGCGCCCGCTCTCATTCGGCGACTTCACCGGCCAGGCCAAGACCGTCGAACGCCTGCAGGTCATGGTCGGCGCCGCCAAAAAGCGCGGCGAGGCGCTCAATCACATTCTGCTCTCCGGTCCGCCCGGTCTCGGCAAGACCACGCTCGCCTTCATCCTCGGCCACGAGCTCGGCCGCAATGTGCGCGTGACCTCCGGCCCCGTGATCGAGAAGGCCGGCGATCTCGCCGGCCTGCTCACCAACATGGAGGAGGGCGACATCCTCTTCATCGACGAAATTCACCGCATCCCCAAGACCGTCGAGGAATACCTCTACAGCG
>JACFMR010000079.1 GCA_019455245.1 Opitutaceae bacterium | reverse complement strand
GCGGCCCGGCGGTCCGCCCCTACCGGCGCTGCCGCGCCATAGTCCATTCTCATGGGGCTTCTGGTATGAACCAAGTGTGGCCGGGCCTGCCTTGGAACGCAGCCCCGGCATTTGCCGCACCGGCTCAATTCCCGGAATCGTACGGAATCTGCCCGGCGAGAAAATCCACCTGCGCGGGATCGACCCGGCCGGCGAACAGCTTGCGCAGAAACACCGCGCGGTGCTGCGGGCAGCGGCCGTGGCGCAGGAGGGCGTCGCGGTGCTCCTCGGTGCCGTAGCCCTTGTGCTGCGCGAAACCGTAGCCCGGATGCCGGAGGTCGAGCTCGTTCATCAGCCGGTCACGGGTGACCTTCGCAATGATCGAGGCCATCGCGATGCAGAGGGAACGCGCATCGCCCTTCACCACCCCGGTGTGAGGATACGGAAAATGGCGCAGCGGCAGGCCGTCGACGATGATGCGGGCCGAGACCGTCGGCGTGTAGCCGGCGATTTCCTCCGGGGATGAAAACAGGTCGGGCTCGGTCTGCGCCGCAAACGCCGACGGCGGAAAGATGCCCTCGAGGGCGCGGCGCATGGCGAGGCGCGTGGCGCCGAGGATGTTGAGCTGCTCGATCTCGTCGACGTCGGCCAGCCCGTAATTGGCGTGGATCTGGCCCTGCGCCACCAGCGTCTCGAAATCAAACCACAGCGTATCGCGTTCCGTGGCGGTGAGCTGCTTGGAATCGTTGATCCGGCCGGCATTGCCGATCGCCCAGCGGCTTTCCAGAAACTCGCGGTTGACCAGCACTGCCGCCGCCACCACCGGCCCGGCCAGCGCCCCCCGCCCCGCCTCATCCACGCCGATGAGATTCGCGACCCCGTCGATCTGCTTGAGGTCAAAGGCGCGGAGCTGGCGACGCTTGGGCATCAGGCGATGAATGAGATTCCGTTGTTTTTAACCACGAATGGACACGAATTCACACGAATGGATTTCATACTGTCTCAACCACAGATCTTCACTGATACACACGGATATCATACCCCCCAGAATCAGGGTTCTGAATCTGTGACCATCTGTGTTCATCTGTGGTTAAAACCGGAGTTCATTCGTGTCGATCGGTGGTTCCTGCATGGCTTGATCACCATTCCATCTTGGGCGGGGGCGGCTTGAGCGGCAGCTCGTCCAGCTTGCCCGCCTCCACCACGACCTCGTAGGCGGTGCGGAAATGCAGCTTGGCAAATTCACCCAGGGCGGTCGTGCCGAACTTCGTGATGATCTCGTGCGCCTGCTGCCGCACCTTGGGGCCGGCGCCCTTCTGCAGCTTGTCGCCGAACTTTTGGGACAGCGCGTGCATCTGCCGCACGTATTCGGCGCGGGCCACGATCGAGGCCGCGGCCACGACCGGGTCCTCCTCGGCCTTGGTGCGCATGCGCAGCTCAAAGTCGGTCACGCCCTTTTTCTTCAGCTCGCGCTGCACCAACGGCTGCTCGCTGAACTGGTCGAGCAGGCCCCATTTGACGGGCTTGCGCGTCAACGCGGCACCCAGCGCGGTGGCGTGCTGCCAGGCGAGCAGGCCGTTGAGATTGGCCCGCGGCCGGCCCATCAGCTCGTTGTAGCGGGTCATCGTCCGGCAGTAACAGGTCTCCACGACCACGCCCTTGGTGCCGCGGATGAGCCGGTCGAGCGACATGATCTTGCTCTCGGCCATCTTTTTCGAGTCCTGCGCGCCCGCCTGGCGCCAGGCCTCGATGGCGGCCTTGTCGGCGATGACCGTCGCGGCAATCACGGGCCCGAAAAAGTCGCCCTTGCCGCTCTCGTCGAGCCCGGCGTGCGATTCGAACCAGTCGGGATGCAGCACCTCGTCGTAACCGAGCTTGGCCGCACCGGTGATCTCGGGCTCGAGCACGTCGCGCACGAAGTCCTCCGTGCCCTTGCCGGCGATGACGACCTTGCCGCTGGTGTAGGCCGAAAGGTTGAGTTTCAGGTGCTCGGCCTTGAAGGCGAAGTGCGTGTAGCCGACCTCGAAGGGCGTCCAGCCGTGGCCCTCGCAATGGGCGCGCAGCTTGGCCAGCTGCGCGGCGTCGAGCTTGATGGTGTAGGACGTGATTTTTTTGGGCGCCTCATCCCCGGCGGCGGTCTGTTTCGGCATCGCGGGCAGATTGCCGACAAACCGGCCGAAAAACACAAAAAAAATCATTGGACGGACGAATACCCCCATAACGCCGGCTTTCACCGCTGCAAAACGGCCGGTCGGTCTTGCCTGCCGTCCCCGGTTCCGGTAAACCTTAAACCGCTCACGCTCCCATGAATCCCATTCCCAATTCCACTCAACTCGACCGCGTCGGCCTGGGCCCGACCGCCACCGGCGCCGGTGACGAGCAGGCCCTCCATTACATCAATCTCCGCCTGCGCTACCTCGGGTTGCCCACCTTCGATCTGGAATCCGACTCCGGCCTGGCCGACATGATGGGCAACCTCGTGGCCCTCAGCCGCGAAAAGGACCGGCTGCTCTCCAACCACCTCTGCCCGGTCGACCAGCGCATCCAGAATTTCCTCTACGAATACCTCGACGGCGAGGCCCTGATTCCCCGGCTGCCCAACCGCACCTTCGTGCTCGACCGCTACGGCCTCGCCCGGGCGCTCTCGCTGCCGCCCGACCGCGACGAATTCAGCTCGGACATCATCACCTCCTAC
>JACFMR010000078.1 GCA_019455245.1 Opitutaceae bacterium | reverse complement strand
TGTCACCGCCGGTGCAAAAATCCCCATAGTGCCGGTTGAAAATTCCCCAGCCCTTGCGAGGTGGTGTATACCCGCATCGACGTCTGACGGAGGAGGTGCGGGCGAGGTGCTATTGGGGAGAAACGTGAACGATATCGAGGAGTTGAAGCACACTGGGCTGAGCTTTTCACAGATTAGTGAACTGACCGGCTACGACCGAAAGACCATTCGGAAATACCTGCTGAATCCCGAAGCCGTTCCGCGCTACGGCAGCCGGCCGGCGGGTCCGAGCAAGCTCGATCCGCACAAGCTGTACCTGGAGGATCGTCTGAAGGCGGGTGTGTGGAACGCCCAGGTCCTGTTGCGTGAGCTACGCGAGCGCGGCTACAGCGGCGGGTACACGATTCTCACGGATTGGCTGCGGCCGCAGCGCCAAGCCGGCTATGCAACGGCGGTGCGGAGGTTTGAGACGCCGCCCGGCAAACAGGCGCAAGTGGACTGGGGGCACCTCGGCTATCTGGAGGTGGACGGCGGAGCGCATCGGATGTGGGGGTTCACCATCACGCTGGGCTACAGCCGGCGCATGTGGGCGCAGGCGGCCTTGGATCAACAACTCGGCACGCTGTTGCGGATGCATGAAGCGGCGTTTCAGGACTGGGGCGCGATTCCGGAAGAGATCCTGTATGACCGCATGAAGACGGTCTGGCTGGGGACCGATGAGCGCGGGGAGATCATCTGGCATCCGGTGTTCCTGGATTTCGCGCGCTACTGGGGATTCAAGCCACGGCTGTGCCGGCCGTACCGGGCGCAAACGAAGGGAAAGATCGAGACGGGTGTGAAGTACTTGCACCGGAATTTTCTATGCGGGCTGCTGGGCCGAGAGCCATCTTGCATGGCCGATTTCAACGTGCAGTTACGCGAGTGGGTGGAAACCGTGGCCAACCGGCGCGTGCACGGGACCACCTATGAACAGGTGCTGATCCGCTGGGACGAGGATCAGTTTGCCATGCAGTCGCTGCGCGGGCGGCGGCCTTATCCGTATGTGGATGACGAACTGCGCAAGGTAGCGCGGGATGCGTATGTGAGCTGGCAGGCCAGCCGGTATTCGGTGCCGTGGCAGCACGCGGGCAAGCAAGTGTGGGTCCGCGAGCAGGGCGGCCGGGTGGAGGTTCACTGCGGCGGCGAGCGGATCGCCGTGCATGCGCCCGCCCCACGGAAGCACCAGGTGATCACCGAGCCCGCGCACCACCACGGCATTCCGCTGGGGATGCCGGGCGGAGACAAGATTCTGATCCGGGTGCGGGAGGGCGCTCCGTCGGTGGAGGCTCGCCCGCTGGCAGCCTATGAAGGCCTGGCAATGGGAGGCGCGCAATGACGCCGGCGCCGATTGAACGACTACAAAACGCGCTGACCACGCTGGGGCTGAAAGCAGTGGAGGCCAGGCTGGAAGGGCTCTTGGAGCAGGCCGCCAAAAAGGAACCCACCTACGCCGAGTTCCTCGACGAGTTGCTCGGCTGCGAGGTCGATGCACGCCGCACGCGTTATCTGCGGGCACGTTTGCAACTGGCGCACCTGCCGTTTGTGAAGACCTTCGATCAATTCGATTTTGGATTCCAGCCGTCGATCGATGAACGCCAGGTTCGCGAACTGCGGAGCCTGCGCTTCGTCCACGATGCCAGCAATCTGATTTTCCTGGGGCCGCCCGGCGTGGGGAAAACGCACTTGAGCGTGGCGTTCGCCGAGGCGGCCATCCAAGCCGGCTTCGGCGCTTACTTCATCACGGCCCATGACATGGTCCACGACCTTGGCCGTGCTTATCGGGAAGGACGGCTGGACCGGCGCATGCGGGTGTATCTGGCACCCAAGGTTTTGGTCATTGATGAAATGGGCTACCTCCCGCTGGACGACCTCGGCGCCACGATTTTCTTCCAGTTGGTGAGCGCGCGTTACGAGCGCGGCAGCATCATCCTGACCAGCAACAAAAGCTATGGCGACTGGGGTTCGGTCTTCGGCGATCCGATCATCGCGACCGCCATCCTCGACCGCCTGCTGCACCACTCCACCACGATCAATATCCGCGGTGAGAGTTACCGGCTGAAAGACCGCCGGCGAGCGGGGCTGCTGGCCAAGCCAGAGGACCAGCAGGCCGGCGCCGTTGCTTTGGCGCCTCCCGCGGCTGGCGCCCCGAACAGTCGTGGAAAGCGGGGAGCTTCGTTATGAGTTTTCTGAGGCATCACGAGATCTATCGGTCCGATGTAGGGATCAAAACCATCCTCGGATTGGGGCCGTGTACTGCCTCCCGTTGGCCGGCCCCGAGCCATGAAAAAGGGCGCGGCTTTAACCCCGCGCCCTTCCCATCGTCCGCGATGAGTCTCGGGTCGGCTATTCCTTGGCAGGTTGCTCTCCAGCAGTGCCCGCCTCCGCTTCACCGGCCGGAATCTATGCTGTACCCACCGGCCGAAACAGTCAACCACCACTTAACGGGGGCTGGGGAATTTTCGACCGGAACTTTGGGGAATTTTCAACCGGTATTGACAGACAAGGCGAACTTGACGACGCTGCACCGTTCATTGCGAGTAGATCTTCACTACATAAACGGGGCACAAACGCTCTGGTACCTGAAAGCCGATGTTCCTGGACCCACGCGTCTCGGCAGATTCCCGTTGAGCATCACACTGGCCGCCATGCACCGACTCAGCGAGATTTGCCGTTACCG
>JACFMR010000043.1 GCA_019455245.1 Opitutaceae bacterium | reverse complement strand
ATTACCAATGGTTAACCAGCTAAGCGATACCTTTTTTATGCAATATCCGGGTTAGAGGGTGTAAAAAAAGTCATCCCGGCACGAGGGCGTGCCGGCTACATCCGCCACTTGTAGGCGGGGCGCCCTCGTCCCGCAGGTGCTGACCGGCGCTCCACTTTTTTCACCGCCCCTTACCCTTTCACTCCCGACGCCGCCACGCCTTCGACGAACCGCCGTTGCGCGGCCACGAACAGCAGGATCACCGGCAGTACCATGATGGTCGCCAGCGCCATCACGAGATGCCACGGCACCATCCCCGCGCTGCCGCCCGTCAGTTGCTCGGCGCGCGAGATGAAATAAAGCAACCCCACCGGCAGCGTGTAGGCGGATTCCGAGTGCAGATAAACGAGCGGGTTGAAGAGGTCGTTCCAACTCCAGAGGAAGGTGAACAGCGCCACGGTCAGCACCGCCGGCAGGCTCATCGGCACCACGAGCCGCCAGAGGATGGTCCACTCCGACGCCCCGTCGAGCCGCGCCGCCTCGATCAGGCTGCGCGGGATACTGCGGAAAAATTGTCGCAGCAGGAAAATCCCGAACACGTTGCCGCCCAGCCAGGCGGGCAACACCAGCGGCAGGAAGGTGTTGATCCAGCCCAGCGCCGCGTAGGCCTTGAACAGCGGCACCACCGTCACCTGTGCCGGCAGCATCAGCGTCGAAAGCAGCAGCCCGAACAGCAGGTCGCGGTGCTTCACTTCGTAATACGCAAAGGCGTAGGCGGCGGGACAGCAGGTTAGGATCGTCCCGGCAATGACCATGACCGCGACAAACAGTGAATTGAGAAAAAACCGATGGTAGGCGAAACCCTCCCACACCGTCTGGTAGTTGCCCCACTGCGGCAGCGCCGGCAGCAGCGGTGTCGGGCTGCGCATGACCTCCGGAAACGTCTTCAGGCTGGTGAGCAACATCCAGCACAGCGGCAGCACCATGACGAGCGCGCCGACGGCGAGCACCGTGATCGGCACGAAGGTGAAACGGCGGGAACGCAGCGGGTCCATGTGGTTTGAATCAGTCCCCGTAGTGGACCCAGCGGCGGCCGAGCCGGAAGTTGAGCCACGTGATCACCACGATCACCGCGAAGAGCAGCCAGGCCAGCGCGCTCGCCAGCCCCATGTGGAAATACGTGAACGCCTGCTGGTAGAGATTGAGGCCGTAGAACAGCGTCGCGCGCGCCGGTCCGCCGGGCACAAGGCCCTGCGCCACGCCGAACGAGTAAGCGAGGTCGAAAACCTTGAGCGAACCGATGATGCCCATCACCAGGTTGAAAAACAGCACGGGCGAGATGAGCGGCAGCGTGACATGGCGGAAACGCGCCCACGCGCCGGCCCCGTCGAGGTGCGCAGCTTCATAGAGCTCGCGCGGCACCGTCTGGAGCCCGCCGAGAAAAATCACCATGGGATAACCGAAGCCCCACAGACTGATGATCACGATCACCGGCAGCGCCCACACCGGCGAGGTGGTCCAGGCCGGACCCGTGACACCGGCCAGCGCCAGCAACCGGTTGAGCAATCCGCCGTCGCCCTGAAAGATGTAGACGAACACCGCCACGCTCGCCGCCTGCGGCAGGATCGACGGAAGGAAATAAACCGCGCGCCAGAATCCGCGCAACCGTACCGGCTGGTTGAGCAGCAGCGCCACGCCCAGCGCCGCGGCCACCGCCAGCGGCGCCTGCACGACGGTGAACAGCAGCGTGACCTTGACCGAGGGCCAGAACGACGGGTCCGCGGTGATGAGATAAAAATAGTTCCGCCACCCGATGAAACGCGGCTCCGACACGACGTCGTAGTTGCAAAAACTCAACCACAGCGAATACGCCATCGGCCACAGGCTGAAGAGCACGAACCCCAGAACCGCCGGGCCCACAAACAGCCAGAACCAAAACAACTCGGCGCGACGGGTGTTCATGAGTCGGAGGGATCGAAGGTGGCAAGGAAGGCGTTGACCCCGGCGGTGGCGCGCCGCGCCGTCTCCTCCGGCGTGAGCTCGCCCATGATCATGCGGTCCACCTCGGGCTGCACGATCTGCAGCATGATCTCGATGAAGTGCGGATGCCGCGGAATGGGCAGCGCATATTTGCTCTGCCCAAAAGCCGCCGCGATGTTTTGCGGCCGCGCCCTCGGTTGGCGCTCGCTGAGCTGCAACTCCGCGACGGAACGCCGCAGGGCGACGTGGCCACGGCGCATGATCTCGACCGCGGTTTCACGGCGGGTGATGTACTTCAGCAAGGCCCAGGCCTCCTCGGGGTGTGCGGTGTCCTTGTAGATGCCGTAGCCGCCGACGGCGATCTCGCCGCCGGTGCGGCCGGCCGGCCCCACGGGCAGCAACTGGATGTCCCAGTCCAGTCCGGGCATCTGGTTGAAGTTGGCCCAGAAATCCACGTGGCCGACCATGAGCATGGCGAGGCGCTCGTTGACAAACCCGTTGGGCGGCAGGTAACCGGCCGGCGGGCTGATGCGATGGCGGAGCGCCAGATCTTGGAAAAAGCGCAGGCCCGCGATCGCCTCCGGTGAATCCAGCACGCAGCGCCGCCCGTCGGGTGTGAACACCGTGCCGCCCGCCTGCCGCACGTAGGTAAGCCACTCGCCCCACCAGCCCTCGATCCGGCCGCAGCCCCATACCCCAGGATCGTCCGCCGTCGCCGGCCGGGTCAGCGCCTTGCCGGCCTGCACAAAGTCATCCCAGGTCCAGTCCGCCGTGGGCTCAGCCACGCCCGCCTCGCGAAACAGGCGGCGGTTGTAGTAGAGCAGCGCCACATTCATGTTGTCCGGCAGCAAATAATAGCGGCCCTCCTGCTGGATCGCCGACCGGAACTCCGGGAAATAATCGTCGAGCCCAATCTCGACCGCGTCACGCTCCGCCAGCGGCGTCAGGTCGAGCAGAAACGGCAGCATGTAGCTCATCCAGACGTCACCCGTGAAAATCAGATCCGGCGCCTGCCCGGCGGCGGCCAGCGTCTTGAACTTCATGTGGTATTCGTTCCGTGGCACGAAAATCAGCCGCACCTCGATGTCGGGATGCAGTTGCTGAAACTCGGCCACGGCGCGCTCATGCAGATCGCGAAACGGCGAAACGAAATGCACCCAGGTCAGCAGCTTGCGGCCCGGCGCCGGCGGCGGCTCGTGATCTTTCGCCGCCCACCAAAAGCCCGCGGCGGTCAGCGCCAGCAGTACCAGCCAGGTCAGGAGGTCACGGATCCGGGGCGACATGGATATGGGGAAACCCGGCCGCGCACCGACCGGCGCACTCATGAGATTCGGCGTTACGACCCGTGGCAACCACGGAGGTTGGTCACTTTTTGGTCAAGGGTTGCCGCCATCGCGCGGTGAACCGGGATCCCGGCCCCGACCCCGCGCGCCGCTCAACTGGCACCGGCCTCAGCTCCGTCCGGTTCGATAGAGCGCCGGATCGGCGACGGCCGCCATGGCGGCCTCGTCCAGCGGGAGTCCCAGGAAATTTGCGATGCGGCGCGCGGCATCGGTCGGATCCGCCACGGTAGCGGCGTAACCCAGGGGAAGCAGCTCGATGTTGGGCCGTGAGCGGCAAAGGGCATGGGTCGCATCCAAATGCGCGGCCAGGGTCCGGGCCAGCGTTGCATCGTCCAGGCGCGCGCCGTCCCTGCCGTGGCGCTGGAGCATTTTTCGTTGCGAGCCGACGACCTCGGCGGCGCTCCGTTCCATGAAAATCACCTTGCATGCGAGATCGGGCGGGATCGCGTGCAGGAGCGGTGCCACGATCTTGATCGCCTTGCCGCGTTCGACGTGCAGCCACGTCCGGTCTGCGGTCGTGAGCAGTCGTTTGACGCGGTCGTCTTCGAGGTAGCCACGCGGGTTGGAATCATCCGCGGCGCGGGAGCCGTCGGACACGATCGCCACCCCGCCGGCGGCGAGCATCTGCATCATCAACGACGTGCCTGAGCGCGGCAGGCCGGAAACGACGATCAAGGGCGGCGCGGACGCATCGCCGGCCGCGAGACGGCCGGTGATCGGCTCGAGTTGGGGAAACGCCACCGGACCGGTCCCGGCGTCGGACCGCCGGAGCGAAACGCCCCGGCGGCGCTCCTGATTGGTTCGAGCTGTTTCCCTCGCCAGCTCCCGGTGGCGGGCGGAGGCCGGTTCGTCCTTGAGCCAGCGGCGATAGATCAGCGCGAGCAGGGCGTGAGCATGCGCAAAGTTCGGCAACTCGCTGACGGCGGTCTTCAGCACCTGCTCGGCGAAGCGCGGCTGGCCGACCCGGATCAACGCCTTCGCATACACATGGCGCGCCTGCGCATGATGAAAATCCAGCTCGAGGGCGCGCAACGCATGCGCCGCGGCCTCGTAGGGACGACGGTGCGCGAGGTCACAGCGCGCGAGCCCGAGATGGCCTTCGGGATTGCGCGGATCGATGCGGCACAATTCGCGATACGCCGCCTCGGCTTCGTCCCAACGGCGCAACGTGCGCAGCACTTCGCCGCGCTTCGCGAGCAGTGAGGGTTGATGCGATGCGTCCGCTTCGGCCGCGCCATCGAGGCTGGCCAACGCCTCTTCGGGACGCCCCTCAAGGGCGAGCACCCGCGCATGCATGAACGCGAGCGCAGCGACGTTTGTGCCGGCCCGCGCCTGCAGCCGGCGGAGTTTCGCCTGCGTGCGCGGATCGGGCTCCTTCACCGCCGCCGAGTCCGCTTTCGCCGCTTCCACCACGGGCTTCGGCCCGGCGGCCAGGAGGCGCAGTTCTGCCGTGGCTTTCGTGGCGTGCTCCTGTTTGCGTGCGAGCAGCAGATCAAACGTGGCGCGCGCCCACGCCGTCTCACCGAGCGCGAGCGCGCAGTTGAGCAGGCGCACGCCGAACCGGCTTTCCTCCGGCCACCGTTGCCAGAGTTGCTCCAGAATTTCCGCCGCCGCGCCGTAGCGGCCGCCGTCCATGTAGGCTTGCGCGAGGTTAAACTGCAGTTCGCGCAGGGTTTCGTCGATCGCTTTGCCGCGATCGGAATCGGCTTCTTCAATGTAGCCCAGCTCCACGAGTTGCCGCAGCGCCTCGCGGGATTCGATGGGATCGAGCTGGGTTTGCGCGGGATGACGTCCGTCTTCGCCGGCGATATCGTCCCAGGATTCGACGAACTCGGGTGCCGTCGGCGCGGCGAAACAGTTCACGAGCACCTTGCCGTCCATGTCACGGCCGACCGGCAGCCCGTAGAGGTGCAACAACGTCGGCGCAATATCGAGCAGGGTCGCGCCGTGGATCCGTTCCCCGGCCTTGATGCCCGGCCCGCGCAGCACGAACAGGCCGAACGGGCTGTGCTCCGCCGCCGGGGCGGCGGGTTCGTTCGGCAGGCCGCGGGGACGCAGGTTTCCCGATTCGAAGCCGTGATCGGAGATCAACATCACGGTCGTGTCGTCGCCCGCGATGCGCAGCAGGGTGTCGAGCATCATGTCGTGATACCGATACGCGGCTTCGATCACGCCGTTATACAGCTCGAAATCGCGTTCCCCGATCCACGGCTGCCGCGGCGGATGGTATTTCATGAAGCCGTGCCCGAAGTGATCGATGCCGTCGTAATACACCGCGGCGAATTCCCACGGCTCCAGTTGCAGGCAGGCGGTCGCGGCGGCGTGGATGCCGGAGACCTCCGCGATGATTCTCGCGCAAGTCTCCATGCGCCGGTCCTTCGCCTGGTCGATCTCGGCCGCGCGCGGGATGAAGGGCAGCAGGTGTTCGTTTTCCAGCTCGGCAGGGTGGATGCGCATCGCCTGCAACGGCTCCGCCAGCGCAGCGGGATGCACCGTGCCCGGCCGCATCGGCCAGTCCTCGCCGAGGTTTCTCACCGCCTGCTGAAATTGATTCGAAATCATCACGCCGCGGATCGGCTCGGCGGGGTGCGAGGGCCACCAGCCGATCACGTTGCTGCGCCAGCCGTGCTGCGAAAAGATGTTCCAGACGGCCTTGGTTTTGCGCGATAGATTGGTGATGGGGCGGATGTCGCCGGTGGCCGGGCACGGTTCGGCGAAACCGTGGATGCCGTGTTTCCACGCGCGTTTGCCGGTGGCGATGCTCGTCCACAACATCGGCGACAACACGGGGCGGATCGTCGCGAGATCGCCCCATACGCCCGCGGCCATGAGCCGTTGCAACGCGGGCAGCTTGCCCTGTTCGAGCAGCGGCCGCGCGACATTCCAGTCAGCGGCGTCCCAGCCGATGAGCAGGACTTTGCGGGCGGGCGTTGGCATGAAAGCAGAAATAAAAAGCGCCCCACCATGGGGGCGCCGGCGGAAGACGAAGATGCAGGGTGCGGGTTCGTCGGCTCAGGCGGCCTTTCGCTTCCGCCAACGCATCAGACCCGCGGCACCAAGCGCCAGGGCGCCGAGACCAACGGCGACATTCGCCGGCTCGGGAATCGCGGAGGTCTGGCCGACCTGGATGGACGCACCGGAGGCATCGTAAGCCCATTCGTTGATGGTGAAGGAGCCGCTGAATCCCGGTGTGATGGTCACAGACGCCCAACCGTAGAGTATGGTGTCGGTTACGGCGGACTTATATCGAAATCCGATGTAGCCTTCCTGACCGGAGATAAAACCTGCTGCGTCTTGGAAGTCGCTTCCGTAGGCGATGTGCGCAGCGTTAAAGAAGACCCGTGAGACTGAGACGGTTTCTGGCGAGGGCAGAAGCGCAAGATTCCTGAGGTCGTTGTTATCGGCAGCACCGACAAATCCGAAGGAATTAAGGGCGCTCTGCAAATACAGGTTGGCGTTGTAGCTTGAAACGTAGAACTGCACCTCGGCACTTCCCTCGCCATCGATGTTCCAGTCCGTGTACCTTTGCGCAGTCAAATTCACCGAAATTGACGGCAAACTTAGCTCCGTATTCGTGACGATCTGCCCGCGGGATTCGGCTGCGGTGAAGAGCACGAGCAAGGTGGCGGCGCTCGTCGTGGCGACCGAGGCAGCGGGAGCGACTTTGGCGGGAACGGCGGGTTTGGACATGGAGAGGGGTGGTGGATTGATGCCGACACGCCACGCCGGATGATCCGAAGCCGCGATGTGCGTGCCCTAAAGGCACGCGTGGGGCGACAGGGTCAATGTCCGATTTGCGTTCGATTCGGATAAACGAAATCGGTTCGAGCCGGACATGGCGCCTGGCTTCGCGTCATACCTGCCTGGCCCGCCCCGAACACCCGACACCTTGTTCGCTTTCCTCTTCGGGTGAATTGGTGTCCATTCGTGTTGCATCAACTGGAATCGCCAAGGCCATATTACGCCTGCCCCGACCGACTGCTGTCACCGCCCGCCATGAAAATCGCCGCCGTCGTCAATCCGCCCACCGACCGCAACCTGCGCTCCATCGCCCAGCTCGGCGTGGCCGACCAAGTGTATTACAACATGGCCGGCATGCCGACAGATTTCGACGGTCTGCGCGCCGCCTGCGATCTCGCCGCGCGCAACGGCCTGCGCCTCTCCGTCGTCGAGGGCGGTCCGCCCATCGACCGCATCGTGCTGGGCCGCGAGGGACGCGACGCGCAGATCGAGGCTTACAAACGCGCGCTCGGCCACCTGGGCCGGCTCGGCATCCGCGTGCTCTGCTACAACTTCATGCCGCAGCTCACTGCCGACGCGATGGTCATCCGCACCTCCTTCACCGCGCCCGAGCGCGCCGGCGCGCTGACCAGCCGTTTCCGCCTGGCCGATTTCGACAACGACCGCCTGACCGCCGAGGGCACAACCACCGACGAGCAAATCTGGGATCATCTCGATTACTTTCTCAAACGCATCATCCCCGCCGCCGAGGCCGCGGAGGTGAAGCTCGCGATGCATCCCGACGATCCGCCGCTGTCGCCCATGTGGCACCTCGCGCGCATCATGCGCAGCGTGGAAAACTACGACCGGCTCTTCGCGCTGCACCCGAGCCCGGTCAACGGCCTGACGTTCTGCCAGGGCTGCTTCGCGGAACTCGGTGTCGATCTCGACGCGACCGCGCGGCACTTCGGCGACCGCATCCACTTCATCCATTTCCGCGACGTCGCCGGCACGTTGGAGGACTTTCACGAGACCTTTCCCGACAACGGCCCGCACGACATGGTGCGGCTGTTTCAAACCTACCGCGACATCGGCTACACCGGTTTCATCCGCGTTGACCACGTGCCGCAGCTGGCGATGGAAACCGAATCCGCCGAGGGCTACGGCCTGCCCGGGCACATCTTTGCCATCGGCTATTTGAAGGGCCTCATGGAACCGATCTTCGGCCGGCCCGCCGCCCCGTGAAGGTCGCGCTCGCGCAGTTCCTTTACGAGAGCAACACCTTCAATCCCCGGGAGGCGACAACGGAGCTGTTCACCCACGGCGGCACGTGGCTGACCGACCCCGACGCCGTGCGGCAATGGCTCCGCCACAGCGATTCGCAGCTCGGCGGCAGTTGCGAGGTGCTCGAACGCGCCGGCTGCCGCACCGTGCCCGTGGCGGTCATCATGGCCGGCACCCCCGCGGGCCGGCTCGGCGCGGAGTGTTATCAAACCATCCGCCAAACGTTGCGCGATCGGTTGCGCGCCGCGCTGCCGGCGGAGGCCATTTTGCTGCACCTGCACGGCGCGGTGTGCGCAGTCGGCGAAGACGATGTCGAGGGTGACCTCCTCGCCATGGTGCGCAAGGAACTCGGTTTCCGCGGCCGGCTCGTGGTTTCGCTCGACCTGCACGCCAACGTCACCCACCGCATGGTGCAGCACGCCGACGCGATCACGGCCTACCGCACGTTTCCGCACCGGGACTTCGCCGCCACCGGCGCCCGCGCCGCGCGGCTCGTGCTCGATGGCCGGCCCACCGTGCGCACGCTGGTGAAAATCCCCGCGCTCATCCCGCCCACCGTCACGCACGATGCACACGGTCATTTTCAAACCATGCTGGCACACGCCCGCGCGCTGGAGCAGACGCCGGGCGTGCTCGATGTCAGCCTGTTCCCCGTCCAACCCTGGCTCGATATTGAGGATGTCGGCACGAGCGTGGTCGTCACGTGCACCGATTCATCACAGGGCCAACGCGTCGCGCGCGAGCTGGCGACAGCTTGGTGGCAGCAACGCGGCGCGTGGCAACCCGACCTGCTGGATTGGACGGCCATCATCGCGCAGTTGCATCGCCCGTCCGGGCCAATTTCCCATCACCCGGAGCATGCCGTTGGAGGGCCGACCTCCGCGTCGGCCGCGGCCCGCGCGGAGGCGGGCCCTCCATTGGTCCGAAAGTCGGCCGAATACGGAGGCACGTCCCCGTGGTTTCTCGTCGACACCGCCGATGCCACCACCGGCGGCGCCGCTGGCACCAGCGCGGAAGCCGTCGCACAACTCTGGCCGCACCGCCACGATCTGCCGGGCGACGTGCTGCTGTGGGTTGTGGATCCCGCCGCGGTTGCCGCCGCGCAGTCCGGCGCCACGCATTTCCAGCTCGGCCAACAACACTTCCCGATTGAGGCTGAAATCGGCTTCACCGGCGAATGCCGCTACCGTGCCCGCGGCAGCGCTTACACCGGTCAGGAATTTTCCAGCGGCGCCGCCGCCGTGCTGCACAGCGGCCGGCTGCGCATCGCGGTCACCACGCAGGGCGCGTTATGCGCGGATCCCGCCTTTTACGAATGCCTCGGCCTCAAGCCCGCCGCCGCCCTCGCCATCCACGTCAAGAGCCTGCTCGGCTGGCAGGCCGGCTACGGCATCGCCGCGGACCGGGGCCTGCCGTTCAACGGCCCGGGTTGCACCTCGCTGGATTTTGTGCGGTTGCCATTCACCGGCGCCCGGCGTGAGCTGTTTCCTTTCACCGACCCGACCCCGAATTCCCTCACCCCATGGCAATCGACCTGAACGACAAAGTCTGCCTGATCACCGGCGCGGATGAAGGCCTCGGCCACGGACTCGTGCACGGCTTTTTGCACCGCGGCGCGAAGGTCGCCGCAGGTTTGCTGCATGCCGACACCTCCGCCGCGCGCGTGGCCCCAGCGCTCGCCGTGCAGATGGACGTGACCGACGCCGCCCAGGTCAGCGCCGCCGTTGCACAGGTGATCGCGCACTTCGGCCGCCTCGACGTGCTGGTCAACAACGCCGGCATCTATCCGCGTTGTCCGGCCGAGGCGATGACCTTCGCCGACTGGCGGCGCGTGCTGGAGGTCAATCTCGACGGCACCTGGCGGTGCTGCGCCGCCGTGATTCCGCATTTCAAAACGCAGGCTTCCGGCGCGATCATCAACACCGGCAGCATCACTTTGCGCACCGGCATGCCCGCGCTCTCCCACTACGAATCCAGCAAGGGCGGCATCGTCGGTTTGACGCGCGGTCTCGCCCGCGATCTCGGCCCGCACGGCATCCGGGTGAACTGCATCCACCTCGGCGCCGTGCAAACCGAGGGCGAGCTCCGCCTCGGCACCGATCCGGAGGTCATCCGCCAGCGCGTCGAATCACGCCAATGCCTCGCCGGCCGCCAGACCCCGGCCAGCGTCGAACCCGCCTTTGCCTTCCTCGCCTCCGCCGAAAGCGGCGACATCACCGGCCAGTGCCTCACCGTCGACCGCGGTTGGGTGCACGAATAACCATTCCCGATGCATCTCCGGCACTTGATCATTTTCCTGGCCGCGACCGTTGGCTTGGCCGCGCAGGAATCGCCCCGTTTTTCAACCGCCCGCCTCGGCCTCATGAAGGCGGTGATCAACGGGCGCGTTTCCAATCATGAATACGCCGGCGGCAACGCCCTGATTCTTTGCGACGGCAAAACCGTGTTGGCGCAATCTTTCGGTTATCAGGATCTGGAAAACAAGGTTCCGATGCAGTCGGACACGATCTTCGTCATCGCCTCCATGACCAAGCCCGTCACCGCCGTCGCCGTGATGATGCTCTACGAGGAGGGGAAATTTCTGCTCGACGAGCCGGTGGCCAAATACCTGCCCGCCTTCGCGGAGATGCGGGTGCAAGCCACCGAGGGCGGCGCACAGGATGAAACCGTGCCCGCCAAGTCGGCGATTACGATCCGCCAATTGCTGACCCACACCTCGGGGTTGTTCAATTTCAAGGGCTATGCCGCCGCCGGGATCAGTTCGCAGATGAATCTGGAGGAAACCGTCAACGAAATCGCGCGCGTGCCGCTTTCGCATCAACCCGGTGGAGGATGGCGGTATGGCCTGTCCTACGACGTGCTCGCACGATTGGTGGAAGTCTGGTCCGGCCAGTCGTTCGACACTTTTCTATCAGAGCGTATTTTCAAACCCCTTGGAATGACGGACACCGATTTCTATGTTCCACCGGACAAGACATCCCGTGTCGCCAAGGTCTACAGACTGAATGCCGACAATGCCGTCGAACCGCTCCCGACCCAACGACCGGTCCCGGAGCATTCGCCGGTCTATCTGTCGGGCAGCGGCGGCTTGTATGGAACCATCGGTGACTTCGGCCGCTTCGCCCAAATGCTCCTCAATGGCGGGGAGCTCGACGGTCAGCGTCTGCTCAGTCCGCACACCGTTGACTACATGCTGACTAGCCAGGTGCCGGCGGAAGTAATGCCGCCCGACGGCCCGAATGGCCGCAAGGGCTTCGGCATGGGACTGGGCGGTTACGTGCTGATTGATCCCGCCGAGGCGGAAAACCTTGGCATCAAAGGCGAGTATAACGGCGCAGGTTTCGCCGGCACCTACTATTGGATTGATCGCAAAAACAACCTCGCCGGCCTTTGGTTCACCCAACGCTCCCCTCAGACCCAGTCCGAACTCCACCGCTTCAAGGTGCTGACCTATCAGGCGCTCGTGAAGTAATCCCGTTTTCTCCCATGCCCTCCCCCACCAAACTGGTTGATTCCCACCAACACGTCCGCTGGCACCAGCGCGACGAGCACGGCCTGATCGCCGACATGGATGCCCACGGCATCGCCTACGCCTGGCTGCTTTCGTGGCAGATCGGCCGCGAGGATCAGGCCCCGGAATACAACTACGCGCTCAATCCCGCGCACTTCGCGCCCGACGGCACGCATCCCGGCATCCCGCTGTGCGACCTGCTCGACACCAAAAAGCAATACCCCGACCGCTTCGTCGTCGGCTTCTGCCCCCATCCGTCGTGGGCGCAGGCGCCGCGCATCCTCGAGGCGGCCTACAACATCCACGGCGCGCGCGTCTGCGGCGAATGGAAGTTCCGCGTGCCGTTCGACGACCCGCGCTGCATCGAGATTTTCCGCAAGGCCGGCGAACTGAAAATGCCCGTCGTGCTGCATCTCGACGTGCCGCACCTGCCCGACCCGGCAACGGGCGCGCCGGTTTTTCAACCGCTGTGGTATGGCGGCCGGGTGGATGCCCTCGTGCGCGCGCTGCAGGCCTGCCCCGACACGATCTTCATCGGCCACGCGCCGGGCTTCTGGCGCGAGATCAGCGGCGATGCCGACACCGACACCAACGCCTATCCCAACGGGCCCATCACTCCCGGCGGCCGGCTGCACGGGCTGTTCGACACCCATCCCAACCTTTACGCCGACCTTTCCGCCGGTTCCGGTCGCACCGCCATGGCGCGCGATCCGGCGCATGCGCTCAAATTCATCACCCGCTACGCCGACCGGCTCCTCTTCGGCCGCGATTATTACGGCACCGAGTTGCATGAGTTTCTGTCGACGCTCGATCTGCCCGCCGCCGTCGTGGAAAAAATCTACTGGCAAAACGCCGAACGCCTCGTCGCCCCGCCGAAGTGATGGTTCAACGCACCATCCACCCAGCATTGTCATTCTGAGCGCAGCGACGAATCCATCACCTGCGGCGCTGTATCCCCCGTGATGAGAGTCACTCTGGATTCTTCGCTGCGCTCAGAATGACAAACCATTTACCCATGAAAAAACCGGTCGTCCACGTCATCCCCAACGCCCATCTCGATCCCGTCTGGCTCTGGGATTACCGCGAGGGCCTCAACGAAGGCGTCGCCACCTGTCGCACCATCCTCGACCTGCTGGACGCCAACCCCGACCTGACGTTCATCCGCGGCGAGGCCGCCATCTACGAACACATCCGGCGCACCGATCCGGCCACCTTTGCGCGCATCCTGCAGCACATCCGCACCGGCCGCTGGGATGCCGTCGGCGGCACGTGGATCCAGCCCGACACCAACCTCCTCGCGGGCGAAACCCTCTGCCGGCATTACGAGGTCGGACTAAGTTGGTTCCGTGAAAATCTCGGCGTGCCGGTGAAGTGCGGCTGGCAGGCCGACTCGTTTGGCCACACCGCGGGGTTGCCCGAGGTGCTCGCCGCGGGCGGCGTGGAAAACTTCGCCTTCACCCGGCCGCCGGCCGAGGTGTTGCCCCTGCGGCATCCCGCCTTCTGGTGGCGCGGTCGCGGCGGCGCGCGCATCCTCGCCTATCGCCCGCCGATCGGTTGGTACGGTTGCGAACGAGACGAGATCAAACGCCGCTTTGATCAGCTCGTGCCCTGGGTGAAAAAGAATCCGCTGCGCCACATCGCGATGTTCGTCGGCCTCGGCAACCACGGCGGCGGTCCCAGCCAGCGTCTGATCGACGACGTGCGCGCATGGGCGCAGGCCCATCCGGATTTCGAGGTGCGTTTCTCCGGCCTGCATGCGTTCTTCGCCGCCCTCCGCCGCGAACTCGCCGCCTCCGGCGCGCCGCGGCTGCAGGAAATCACGGGCGAGCTGAACTTCTGCCTGCGCGGCTGCTACGCCTCGGTCGCGCGCTTCAAGCACCCTTACCGTCACGCCGAGCAGGAATTGCTGCGCGCCGAGCGCACCACGACGTTGCTGCAACACGCCGGTCTCGTCCCCGCGCCGGACCTGACCGCCGCGTGGGAGGCCGTGCTCTTCAATTCCTTTCACGACATCCTGCCCGGCTCGAGCATCGAGCGCGCGTTTGACGAACAGATCGATGCCGTGGGCGCCGTGCGCCAAACCGCGCGCGAGGCCGCATTTCGCTCGCTCAACGTCCTCACCGGTCGCGTTAAGGTCAACCTGCCCAAGGTCGCGGCCGATCATCCCAAGGCCGTGCCTTTTCTGCTGTGGAATCCGCACCTGCGGCCCGTCCAAACCTTCGTCGAGTTGGAAGCCTGCGTCGATCATCGCCCGGTGCCGGCCTATCAAAACCGGCCCGACGCACTGCCCCTCGAGGTACGGCTCAACGGCCGCATCGTGCCGCACCAAATCCTCGCCACCGAGCACACCTCCTTCGTCGATCTCGCCTGGCGCAAACGCGTGCTCGTGCCCGTCACGCTGCCCGCCGCCGGCTGGCAAATCGCCTCGCTCGGCTGGGTGGAAAACTCCCCCGCGCCCGCGTTCGCCGCCCGCGCCACCGGCCGCGGCAACACCATCGCGAACGATTTTTACCAAGTCTCCACCCGAGTCGGTGCCGCCGGCATCACCGTCACCCATCGCGGCAAAAAACTCTTCGGCCCGCGCGGACTGCACCTCACCACCGTCGCCGACCACTGGGGTTCGTGGGGCAGCATGACCGAGGAACCGGCGGGCATTCGCCTCACCCAGGAAATCGCCCGCTGGAAAATCACCCGCGTGGCCGTCACCGAAAGCGGACCGCTGCGCGCCGCGCTCGTCGTGCGGCTGACCTCGGCCAAGGCGCACGTTGATCTCACCTTCCGGCTCACGGCCGGCACCGAGGAGGTCGCGATCGACGCCCGCGTGTTCACCGATCTCGAAGCCGCGCGCATCAAGCTCGTGCTGCCCGGCGCGGACCGCGTCGAGTGCGAGGTTCCGGCCGAACGCGCGGAGCGCTCCGCGCCGGGTGAGATTCCGCTGCTGCGCTGGCTGCGCGCCCGCCGCGGTCGCGAGGGATTCGCCGTGGTCAGCGATGTGCTCACCGCCGGCGACCTTGAGGCCGGCGACCTGCGCCTGACCTTGGCGCGCGCCACCCGCTACGCCCGCGCCGAAAACCTCGATCAATCGCAGGAATGGTGGCGGCCCACCGTTGATCGCGGCGAACTGCGCCTGCGCCTCGCGCTCCTGCCGCGCGACGCCGATGTGGCCGCGGCCGCGGAGCTCATGGGCCAGCCGCCGCTCGCACAGATGGTCTGGGCCAATCCCACCGGCGATCTTCCGGCCACCGGTTCGCTCGCCCGGCTCCAGCCCGCCGCCGTGCAACTGCTCTCGCTCCAACCCGGCCCGACCAAGCAGACGCTGATCGTCCGCGTGCAAAATCCGACCGCCACCACGCAACGCCCCGTGCTCACGCTCGCCGGCGTCCGCCATCCGCTCGGCCCCGTCAAACCCGGCGTCATCGCCACCTTCAGCGTCGGCCCCGGCCGGCAGGTCCGTCCGTTGGCCCTGGGTGCATAGCAACGTTCAGGTGGTGCGAATTGCCCTCAATGCGCAATGAGACACACGTCGCCACAGGCAGCAGCGCTTGTGGGCAAGTCGCTCCACCGGCCAGACGACCAAATCTCATCGCGGCTTGGGCGCGGTAGCGCCGGTAGGGCCGGACCGGCCGCGACGGGCCAGTCACAATGGCGCAGGTGATATGCCAATCGCCCGTAGCTATTGGACTGCTGGACTGCCTTGCGTAGGGGCGCGCCTCGCGCGCGCCCGCGAACGCATCCAGACTTTCGCATGGGCGTGGTCAAGCCACGCCCCTGCAGTCAATAAACCGGGGGACGCTGGTATTACACCGCAGGTCGCAACGCACACCCTGCCCTCGTCCCCACCCACGCGGCCGCGGCAAACACCCCGAAACACGCGACCCAAAACCACGCCGGATGCGGGATCGCCAGCAGGTTCATGACGCCGGCGGTCAGCATCATCAGGCCCACGATCCAGCCCTGTCGCGCCGGCAGATGTGCCGCGGAAAACCGGCTCGCGACCAGCGCGCCCATCAGCGTGCCGATCGCGTAGGACAGCAGCACCATCAGCAAAGCGCCAACCGGCATCTGCGCCATCAGCTCCGCGAGCGCCGCGGGGTCGTTGAAATCGGTGCCGGGCGGCGGCGGATACAGCTGATGTGCCACGGCCTGCACCAGCGCGATCAGCACCACGGCCGTGAAGAGCCCGGCAAAGGTCGCGCCGAGATCGCGGAAACTGGGCTTGCGCAGCGGAAAGGGCAGGTTGGGTTTCATGATCGGAGGCTGATTGCTGAGGTTTTCAGATTGGCATGACGGCAGCTGGTGGGGCGCCTTGCCCTCAAGGCGCCGGTTTCATCGGAGGACCGACCAGCGCATTGCGGTCAATGTGTTCCACCCAAAGTCAGACGATGATGCGATCCTCAATCCCTAAAAACGGCGGCCGTTTTTCAATGCCGCCAGTCAGCCGCGGCATCGGCGAGCAGTTGTTGCAGCATCGGAAAACGCACCTCGCCGTAGTTGAGCGCGTAGCGGAGCTTGCCCTCGCGGAACACCCAGGTGGTCGGCACCCACGTCACGGGCAGGTCCATGAAATACTCCAAACTGCCCTCGCCTTTGCGCACGTGGTTGGGGTGATGCAGCAGCACGAGGTTAGGCTGCCCGCCCATGCCGTGCTCCGCGAGATAGGCCTTGCCGTCGTCGCTGCTGCGTACGGTCACAAAGATGAACTGCACCGCGGGATTGGCCGCGATGAATCGGCTCCAACCGCGGTCACGGTTTTCCGCGTGGCTGTTCGGACACCACGGCGCCCACAGGTGTACGACCGTGAGCTGCGGCTTGGCGGTTTCCTCGGCCACGGTTTCCTCGACCAGCAGCCAGCCGGGATTGGCGGCCGCGCCCACGGCACCGGTCAACAGGAACAGAAGCGTCCAAAATCGTTTCATGGCGCCAGCATGGCGGGTTCCGCGACCGGTGCAACCGGCGCCGCATCCAGCGCCGCCAGCCGTTGCCGCACGAGATAGTCGCGGTTGTCGCGCGGATAATCCCGGAGAAACCGCAGATAATATTCCCGCGCCAACGCAGCCTCGCCGGTGCGGCGGGCCAACTCCGCGATCTGCACCAGCACATCGGGTCGCGTCACCACATCGAGCCGGCCTGTCTCCTCGGCCGCGATCAGGTGCGGCAGCGCACGCGCTTCCGGCAACCGGTGGAAAGCCACCGCCTCGGCCATCAGCCAGTGCAGGTCGCACCGCGCCTCCGGCGTGCGCGCGAGGCCCAGCAAATCGCTCACGCGGGCAAACCGCTGCTCCAGCGTGCCCCGTCCGTCCGGCGCATAAAGCTCCAGCAACGCCAGCCGGCCGAGCGCGGATTGCGCCCACGCCGAATCCGGCGCCAGTTCCAACAACCGCCGGTAACACCGCGCCGCCTCGGCCGGTTCGGCCTGCGCCCGGTGATGCTGCGCGATGCGCGCGAGGTAAAACCACGCGCCCAGCGCCGCTTCATCCGCCTGGTTTTCCGTCAGCGCGGACAGGATGCTCCGGGCCTGCTCGATCTGCGCCTGACTGACCGGTTGCAGCGCCAGCAGCGTCACCCCGCGGCCCAGTTCCGCCAACCGCACGACCGCGGGATCCGTCGCCTTGGCCTCGGCCGAGAAAATGCGCAGCGCCGCCTCCGCCCGGTAATCCGCCAGCGCCACCCAGCCGTCCGCCAGATCCGCCGCCCGGGCGGGCAAAGCCAGACCAAGCAGCAGCCAGAGCAGCAGCGCCCGTCGTTTCATCGCGAGGTCCCCCTCTCCAGCACCCACTGCAGTTGGTGCACCCGCTGCTCGTTCGGTGCGCTGGACAACGGCACCATGGCCGGACGCTCCGGCGCCAGCATGAAAGTCGCCGCCGCGATGGCGTCCTCCCGGCAGAGATTCAGCCGGCCCGCCTTTTCCTCGCGGCCGAGGTCCGACCGCAACCGTTCCGCCAGGCCCGACTCGACCGCCGCGCTGAACGCCGCGGCGCTGCCGTTTGCGTTCCACAGCAGGTTGAGCCGGCCGCGCAAAAACATATCGGCGTCGGCGCCGGAGAGCGTCATGAAACTCGCGCCCCACACGATGCCCTCGGTCACCTGCGCAAACTGCGCCGCAAAATCCGACGGCTCCACCCCGACGGTCGCCGGTTGCCAGTGGCTGATCTCCGTGAACATCCGGCTGCCCTCGACGCTGGTGAGAAAACGCAGGAAATCGAGCGCCTGAGCGCGGTGTTTGGTGCGGCGGTTGACATAGAACGCCATGCCGGTCTGCACCTGTCCCTCGCTGAACGGTCCCGCGGTGTAGGCGCCGTATTCGGGATCGTCCTCCCGCGGATACGGGTAGCGAAACGCCCCGAGCGCAAAAGGCGCCATCTGCCGCAGGCTGCTGGCGTCCCAGCTCGGCACCACCGCCATGAGGGCGCGTTCGTTGACGAAATCGGTGAGCGCCGAGTCCCGGTTGCGCTGCAGAAAACCGGGCGTGCTCACCTCGCCGAATTCGCGCAGCTGGCGCAACCCGGCCATGATCTCGGGCGAGGTATAGTTCCAGTCGCCGCGCAGGTAGTCGAGCGCCGCCTCCGCATCGGTGACCCGCAGCCGGCGCCGCCAATCGAGCCGCTCCGCCAGCCGGTTGGTCGCATGCCCCATGATCGAGAACATGAGAAACGGGTAACTGTCCTTCGACGTCGCCAGCGGCACGAGTTCGAGCCCGTGCTCGCGCGCATACGCCTCCACCCGGCCGCACAACGCGCGAAATTCCCGGTAGGTCGCCGGCGGTTCCTCCCCGCCCGTGATGCGCCGGAGCAGGTCGCGGTTGTAAACCAATCGCGGCACGTGCGAGGTGATGGTGATGCCGTAATGGCGGTTGAGCGCACGCACATAGCTGTCGGGGTTGGTCATGCCGTCCACATTGGTGTCGCGCCACGGCACACCCTCCAGCGGGGTGCCGCGGTTGTAGGGATTGGGCTCGACCACCGCGTCGTCGATCGGCTGAAAAAACCGTGGGATATTGGGCCACACCCAGACGTATTCCACCAGGTCCGGCGCCGTGCCGCCGACGAGCTGCGTCTGCACCCACGGCAGATAGACGCTGTCCGGCACCGCGATGTGTTCGACGCGCACATGCGGGTTCAGCTCCTCATAGCGCGCGATGATTGCATCGATCGCGTCGCGCACCGTCCCCTCCAGTTGCCACTGCGAAAGCCGGATCGTGATGCGGTCGTCGGTGCGCTCCTCGCTCGTCCGCTGCAGGATGAGCCCCACCGCCGCCAAATAGGCCGCCGTCAGCACGATCAGTCCGGGGTATTTCAAGCGCATGGGAAAACCGCCGCACCCCAACAGGCTTCGCCCGCCATGGCAATGCAGGTTGCCGCGGATTATTCAGCGGACCGGCCCGGGCATCCTTTGATCTTCGCCCCCACTGTAGCCGGGGTCGCCGACCCCGGTCGGGTGCAGCGGCGCCTGAAACTGTGCACGGGAAGAAGTGACAGGCGAATCCCATCAATGCCAAATTACCGTCATCACCATGACCGCCAAACAACTCCGACAGATCGTCATCGCCACCGCGGTGGCCGTTGTGCTCACGGCCATCCTCATCGTGTGGCTGGCGCCGGTCGGTTAATCTCATCGCATTGCTGCCGGTTGCGCGACCCGCCCGTGCGTGCGTGCATTTTCTGATTTCAGGATTGCGCGCGTTTCGCCGCGCGATGCACTCGGCGGCTCCTTCATGTCCGCCACGCCCACACCCAACCCCGAACATGTGCTTCGCCTCGCCGGCGAACTGAATCTCAAGGTCCACCAGGTCGCCGCCACCGCGCAGCTTTTCGCCGAGGGCGCCACCGTGCCGTTCATCGCCCGCTACCGTAAGGAGGCCACCGGCGAACTCGACGAGGTGCAGGTCATGGCCATCCGCGACCGGCTGGAGGCGATGCAACAGCTCGACGAGCGCCGCGCCGCCATCCTCGCCTCACTCAAGGAACGCAACCTCCTCACCCCCGAACTGGAAAAGGCGATCGCCGCCGCCGAAACCCTGACAAAACTCGAGGACATCTATCTGCCCTTCCGGCCGAAGAAGCGCACGCGCGCCACCATCGCGAAAGAGAAGGGCCTCGAACCGCTCACCGAGCTCATCTGGACGCAGGACCCCGCCGCCGACATCGCCGCGGCCGCCGCCGCGCTCGTCGGCCACGCCTACACACTCGACGACGGCAAAAACACCGCCGGCACCATCGCCTCCGCCGACGAGGCGCTGGCCGGCGCGCGCGACATTCTCGCCGAGCGCATCAGCGACGATGCCCGCGCCCGTGAAAAACTCCGCACCCTCTACCGCGCCCACGCCGTCATCTCTTCCAAGGTCATGCTCGGCAAGGAGACCGAAGGCGCGAAGTTCAAGGACTACTTTGACTGGAGCGAACCGCTGGCCAAGGCGCCCTCGCACCGCATCCTCGCGATGCGCCGCGGCGAAAAGGAACTCTGCCTGATCATGCGCATCACGCTGCCCGACGAGCAGCCCGCCCTGGCCGAGCTCGAGCCGCTGTTCGTGCAAAACGCCTCGCCCGCCGCCGGGCAGGTTCGCCTCGCCGTGCACGACGCCGCCAAGCGCCTGCTCTTCCCCGCCCTCGAGACCGAGATGCGTCTCGAATCGAAAAAGCGCGCCGACGAGGAAGGTATCAAGGTCTTCGCCGCCAACCTGCGCGAGCTGCTGCTCGCCGCCCCGCTCGGCCAGAAGGCCGTCATGGCGATCGACCCCGGCATCCGCACCGGCTGCAAGGTCGTGCTGCTCGACCGCCAGGGCAAGCTGCTGCACAACGACGTCGTTTACCCCGACCGCCTGGAGGCCGACGCCGCCGAAAAACTCCGGGGGTTCGTGAAATTCTTCAATGTCGAGGCCATCGCCATCGGCAACGGCACCGCCGGCCGCGACACCGAGGCCTTTGTGCGCGGACTCAAGCTGCCCGCCCACATCGCCATCGTCATGGTCAACGAATCCGGCGCGTCGATCTATTCTGCCAGCGAAGTCGCCCGCGAGGAATTCCCCGACCACGACCTCACCGTGCGCGGCGCCGTCTCCATCGGCCGCCGCCTCATGGATCCGCTCGCCGAGCTCGTGAAACTCGACCCGAAGTCCATCGGCGTCGGCCAGTATCAGCACGACGTCGACCAGAGCGCGCTCAAGCGTTCGCTCGACGACACGGTCGTGAGTTCCGTGAACGGCGTCGGCGTCGAGCTCAACACCGCCTCGAAACAGCTGCTCAGCTACGTCTCGGGCCTCAACGGTGCGACCGCCGCCGCCATCGTCGCGCGCCGCAACGAAAAGGGCGCGTTCAAGTCGCGCGCCGAGCTGCTCGAGGTGCCGCGCCTCGGCCCCAAGGCCTACGAACAGGCCGCCGGATTTTTGCGCATCCGCGACGCCGCGCACCCGCTCGACGCCAGCGCCGTGCATCCCGAACGCTACGCCCTCGTCGAAAAGATGGCCGCCGATCTCGGCGCCACCGTCGCCGACCTCATGCGCGACGAAAAGCTGCGCCGGCAGATCAAACTCGAGAACTACGTCACTCCCGAAGTCGGCCTGCCCACGCTCACCGACATCATGGCCGAACTCGCCAAACCCGGCCGCGACCCGCGCGAACAGTTCGAAGCGTTCAGTTTCAAGGAGGGCGTCAACAAACCCGAGGACCTCACCCCCGGCATGCGCTTGCCCGGCATCGTCACCAACGTCACCGCCTTCGGCGCCTTCGTCGACATCGGCGTGCATCAGGACGGGCTCGTGCACGTTTCCCAGCTCGCCGACACCTTTGTGAAGGATCCGGCCGAGGTCGTGAAACCGCAGCAGAAGGTCAGCGTCGTCGTCACCGAGGTGGACCTCGCGCGCAAACGCATCGCACTTTCCATGCGCAGCAATCCCGTCATCGGTCCGAAATCGGGGCCCGCCGGGACGTCTTCCGCCCGGTCCGGTCCTGCGCGCCCGGCGCCCGGCCGCACCGGCGGACCGGCCCAACCGGCCCGACCCGCCTCCAGCCAATCACTCGCCGGCGACTGGTTTTCGGCCGCGCTCAACAAAAAGCGCTGACGCCCGCGCCACGCCCTCCGGTAACCGGCCGCCGGCATTGGAGCCGGCGGTTGAATCCGGCCCTTTGTTTGTAAGCAACAAAATCGGCCACCCGCCGTCGCACTTCATGTATGAACCAAGAAATCACCCCTGAAGTGCTCGCCTCAAAATTCATCGTCCGCGGGATCCATCTGGACCTGACGGATGCGCTCAAGGACATCGCACAGCAGAAAGCCACGCGTCTGCTGCGGCACAACGCCTACATCATCCGGCTGCGCATCGACATCGAATACGACAAGACGCGCGGCCAGGGCGCCCAGTTCATCGCCAAGGGCCTGATCGAGATCGGCGGCCCCGACCTCGTGGCCAGCGTCGCCACCGAGGACGCCTACAAATCCCTCGACCAGCTCGTGGACAAACTCGACGGGCTGTTGCGCCGCCGCCAGGGCATCCGCAAGGACAAGCGCAACCACCCGCGCGACGTCGAGCTCGCCGCCGCCCTGCCCAAAACCTGAGCGCCGGGCCGGCTTCGCATGATTCTGACGCCACCATCCGGTGGCGTCTTTTTTTGCGTCGGGTCGGTCCGAAGCGTTCAACGAGCGGCCGATGCACCCAAGGAACCGGTCTTTGGCAGGCCAAACCTGCGCAGGGCACGGTCAACCCGGCCACAGCATGATTGAAACCGCTCCAAACGGCGATCGCCGCCCATGCAATGGTAACGGAAAATCTTCCCGGCGGCTCGCTTCACCGATCAGGCAAAACGTCCGGTCGCTGAGACTCGGGCACCATTGCCCGGTTGGCGGCGCCCGACGTGAATGGGTCGACCCTCCGCTGTGCTTCCCCGGTTCAGCGGTAGGGCTGCCGCAACTCCACCGGGCTGCTCTTCCCGCGCAGACGCAGGTTGAGCATTTCCACGCCGAACGAGAAGGCCATGGCGAAATAGACATAGCCCTTCGGGATATGCAGCCCCGTGCCCTCCGCCACCAACGTCACACCGATCAGCAGCAGGAACGAAAGCGCAAGAATCTTCAGCGTCGGATGCTTGTTCACGAAATCGCTGATGGTCCCCGCCGCCAGCAGCATCACCCCCATGGCGAGCACCACCGCAATCATCATGATCGCCAGATGCTGTGCCATGCCCACCGCCGTGATCACCGAATCGAGGGAAAACACGATGTCGAGCAGCATGATCTGCACGATGACCCGGCTGAAACCCGCCGCCGCCCGCACCGGTCCGGTGTGCCCGCCGTCACCTTCGAGCTTCTCGTGGATTTCCATCGTGCTCTTCACGAGCAGGAACACTCCGCCGAAGATCAGGATGAGGTCCCGGCCACTCACCCCGTGGCCGATCAACGTGAACAAAGGCGTGGTGAGCTTGGCCATCCAGGCGATGCCCGCCAGCAACAGCAGACGTGTGATCAGTGCGAGCGCCAGGCCGGTCTGTCGCGCTTTGGCCTGCTGCGCGGCCGGCAGTTTGCCGGCCAAAATCGAGATGAAGATGATGTTGTCGATCCCGAGCACGATCTCGAGGCCCGTGAGGGTGAGCAGGCTGACCCAAGCCTGCGGTTCGGTAATCCAGTCCATGCCGTGACTTCCAGCCCGTTCGCGCTCCGGCGTCAATCCGCCATCCGGGATCGGGCTGCCCCGGGCAACCGGGCCGGCGGAGCGCCCGCGACGGAAATTCGCTTCACCCCACCCACGCCAGCCCGACGCGCAGCCAGAGCGGGATCAGCAAAATCGCGCCGACCACCGTCGCCAGCACGATGCGCACCGCCACCAGCGGCTGGCCGCCGTAGTGCTTCACCAACACCAGCGGCAGGAATCCCGCCGGCATCACCGCCTGCACCAAAATCACGTGTTTCAGATCCGCCGAAAACGGTCCGTATTTCGCCAGCAGCAAAAACAATCCCGTCAGCACGCCGAGGCGCAGCGCCACCGCGCCCAGCGAGGTGCGCAGGTCGAGGAGTTCGCGCGGCCGCCGGAACAGATGCTCCCCCATCGTCGCACCGCTGAGCAAAATGCCCATCGGGATCGCGCACGCCGCCAGCGTGCCCACCACCGCCAGCAACACGCCGGGAATGTGCGCCCCGACCCCGCTCAGGTTGACCGCCACCGCCACGACCAGCGCCCAAAACGGCGGACTCAGCATCTTGCGCCAGCCGGTGCGCAGCGACTCGCCGGACAGCACCAGAATGCCCACGACCCAGATGGCCGCCTCCGCGCCGACATTGTGCACGAACAGCACGCCCAGCGCCTCGCGGCCGAACAACTCCTGCACCAGCGGCACGGTAATGTAGGCGTAATTGTAGATGCCCGCCGAGAACGCGAAGGTGCGCAGCCCCGTGCCGGTGGTAAACCCGAGCGCACGCGCCGCGTAAAAACACACGCCCATGCCGAGCGCCATCGTGCCGAAGCCCACCAGCGGCGCCCAGCCGAGGTTGCCCGGTTCGCGCAAGGCCGGATTGGCGTGCACGTTTTCAAAGATGATGCACGGATAGAGCACGTTGACCACGAGCCGCAACAGGCTCTCGTCCGCCGCCGTCGTCAGCCAGTTGACCCGCCGCAGCACCACGCCCAGCGCCATCACGCCGAAAACCGGCAGGATCAACGCCAGCAGTTGCAGGTAGGTGGGCATGGGAAAAGGCAATGGAGCGGTTTCAATCGAATGGTGGCCGCGGTTGTGGTTGACGCCAGAGACCACGCTTTCGCCTGCGGCTCAAGCGCGGCTACGCCATTTCTGAAAAGGCATCAATCACTCACCGCCGGTCGCAGATGCACCCGGTTGGAGTCCGGTTCTGAATCTGTGACCATTTGTGTTTATCTGTGGTTGAAACGGTTTGGAAAGTATTCGTGCGAATGAGTCTGTCGCTTCGCTCGAAACGTGTCCATTCGTGGTTAAAATCACTCCGCCATCGCCAGCCCCGCCAGCCGGCCGGTGGTCCACGCGGCCTGAAAATTGAAACCGCCGGTGATGCCGTCGATATCTAGCACCTCGCCGGCAAAATGCAGGCCGGCGCACACCTTGCTCTCCATCGTCTTGAAATCCACCTCGCGCAAACGCACGCCCCCGCAGGTCACGAACTCCTCCTTGTTCATGCTCTTGCCCACCACGGTGAAATCCGCCGCGGTCAACGCCGCGGCCAGCTTGCCCAGCGCGCCATTGGCCAGCCCGGCCCACGGCCGCACGGCCTCGATGCCGCTCATCACGACCAACCGCTCCCACAGGCGCTGCGGCAGGCCGAGAGGATTCCAGGTGCCGGCCTGTTTGCGCGGATGCTCCGTGCGCAATCCGGTCAGCACGCCCAGCAGCGATTCACGCGTGTGCGGCGGCACGAAGTTGACCCGCACGGTGAACTCGTAATTGCACGCGGCCAGTTCGCGTGCGCCCCACGCCGAGAGCTTGAGCACCGCCGGACCGCTCAGCCCCCAGTGCGTGACGAGCAGCGCACCGCTCTCGCGCAGCTTCGTGCCGGGTACGCTCGTGACCACCTCTTCGACCGTGATGCCCGAGAGGCCCTCCAACCGCTTGTCGTCGATGTGAAACGTGAAGAGCGACGGCACCGTCGGCTCAATCGTGTGGCCCAGCGACGCGGCGATCGTGAGGCCGGCCGAGGCGCGGTTGCCGCCCGTGGCGATCAACAGGCGGTCGCAGCGCATTTCGGAATTGTCGGTCAGCGTCAGCCAAAACGCCGGCGGACCCTCAGGCCCGCCCAGCGCCTCGGCCTTGCGCAGGCCGCGGCTGGTCTGCACCTCGACGCCCGCCGTCTCCGCGGCGCGTTGCAGGCAATCCACGATCGTGGCCGAGTCGTCGGTCACGGGAAACATCCGGCCGTCGGCCTCGGTTTTCAGTTCGACGCCGCGCTCCGCAAACCACGCAATCGTGTCGCGCGGCGACCAGCGGTGAAACGCCCCCAAGAGCTCGCGGCCGCCGCGCGGGTAGCGTTTGACCAACTCGCGCGGCTCGAAACAGGCGTGCGTGACGTTGCAGCGCCCGCCGCCCGAGATGCGCACCTTCGCCAGCGGATGCGCCGTGGCTTCCAACAGCAGGACGTGCACCGCGGGATTCGCCTCCGCGCAGGCAATCGCGGCGAAATACCCCGCCGCGCCCCCGCCAACCACGACCACACGTCTTGCTTCCATCCCGGCAGCGTGGAAACCGTCCGCAACGGGCGCGATGCGAAAAAGCAGGGATCGAAACCCTGGCTCACCGTCCCGCAGCCGGACCCAGGCAGTCAGGCTGCAATGCACCAGTAATAAGTGGCGGAACCGTTCGGCTTTGTAGATGACATGAAGCCGACAGGCGGCCCTAGAGCGGCCAACCTGTCG
>JACFMR010000042.1:14280-26937 GCA_019455245.1 Opitutaceae bacterium | reverse complement strand
GGTCGAGACCGCGATGCACTTCGGACAGGGACAGGTCTATCTTTTCACCCACGAACAGGACGGCGGCCGCGCCACCTTCACCGCCGCGGGACACTATTCCCGCGGCCTGCATTCGCCGGAAACCGGCCGCTCCTTTCGCGCCGCCACGCCGGCCCTGTTTTCGTTCAATTCACCGCTGGGCGCCTGCCCGGCCTGCCGCGGTTTCGGTCGCGTCATCGAGATTGATTACCGGCTCGCCCTGCCCGACCAATCCCTCTCCATCGACGACGGCGTCATCAAGTGCTGGGAAAGCGACATCTACGGCGAGTCCAAGAAAGACCTGCTCGTTTTCACCAAGCGCAAAAAAATCCCCACCAACGTGCCCTTCGCCTCGCTCACGCCGGAGCAGCGGGCTTTCGTAATCAACGGCGAGCCGGGCTACGGCGAGGAAAACGGCAAGACCTGGCCGAAATACTGGTATGGCGTGAAGGGGTTTTTCCGCTGGCTCGAGAAAAACACCTACAAGATGCACGTGCGCGTCTTCCTCTCGCGCTACCGGGCCTACAATCCCTGCCCGACCTGCCACGGCACCCGCCTGCAACCCGAGGCGCTCTGCTGGCGTTGGCAAGGCCGCACCCTCCCCGAACTCTACCAGCTGCCCGTCTCCGAATTTCTCGCCCTGCTCGCCACGGCGCCGGCCTTGTCCTCAGCCGTGTCGCGCGAGCACAGCGCCGCCCTCGCCCACGATGCCATTGTCACGCGTTTGCGCTACCTCGAACAGGTGGGTCTCGGTTATCTGACGCTCGACCGCAATTCCCGCACGCTCTCCGGCGGCGAGGTCGAACGCGTCAACCTCACCGGTTGTCTCGGCACTTCGTTGGTGGACACGCTGTTTGTGTTGGACGAACCCAGCGTCGGTCTGCACCCGCGCGACATCGACCGCCTCATTGGCATCATCCGCACCCTCACCGACGCCGGCAACACCGTCGTGGTGGTCGAGCATGACGAGGCGATGATCCGCGCGGCCGACCATGTCATCGAGGTCGGCCCCGAGCCCGGCGCCCGCGGCGGCCGGATCGTTTTTCAAGGCTCCGTGGCGGAAATGATGCGCTCCCCCGCCAGTATCACTGGCGCCTATTTTTCCGGCCGCGAAACCGTGCCCACTCCCGCCTCCCGTCGGCCGGTGACGTCGGGGCACCCGCAGCTCACGTTTGCGAACGTCACCAAACACAACCTCCGCAATCTCTCCTTCAGCCTGCCGTTGGAGCGTTTCGTGGTCCTGAGCGGCGTCTCGGGCTCGGGCAAATCCACGCTGCTCGACCATGTGATCCATCAGGGCCTGCTGACGCAGCGCAACCAGCTCACCGACGACCCCGCCGAAATCGGCTCCATCCATTCCGACCGTGATTTCCCCGACATCGTGCTGGTCGATCAATCCCCGCTCACCCGCACGCCGCGCTCCAACGCCGCGCTCTACACCGAGGCGTGGGATGACATCCGCCAGCTCTACGCCGCCACGCCGCAGGCACAGGCGGCCGGCTTCAACGCCTCGAGTTTCTCCTTCAACAGCGGCGAGGGCCGGTGCGACCACTGTCAGGGGCTGGGCCACGAACGCGTGGAAATGCAGTTTCTCTCCGACGTCTTCGTGCCCTGTCCCATCTGCGAAGGCCGGCGCTTCAAGCCCGAGGTGCTGGCCGTGCGTTGGCAGGACCGGTCCGTGGCGGAACTGCTCGACACCAGCATCGACGACGCCCTGCCCCTGTTCGTGGAGCATCCACGTATTCGCGCCAAGCTGCAGGTGCTGGTCGCCGTCGGTCTCGGTTACCTGACGCTCGGTCAACCGCTCAACACCCTCTCCGGCGGCGAATTCCAGCGGCTGAAACTCGTGCGCTACCTCGCCGGCCGCACCGGCGGTGAAAACCCAAACTCCAAATCCCAAGCTCCAAACGATCAGCCGCCCTCCGGCGCGCTCCTGTTGCTCGACGAACCCACCACCGGCCTGCACCGCCACGATGTCAAACGCCTGCTCGGCGTGCTGCAGACGCTCGTGGACCACGGCCACAGCGTCATCGTGATCGAGCACAATTCCGACGTGATCAAGTCCGCCGACTGGCTGCTGGAGATCGGACCCGAGGCCGGATCCGCCGGCGGCCGGGTCGTCGCCGAGGGCCCGCCCGAACTCGTCGCCCGCCAGCCCACCGCCACCTCGCCTTACCTCGCCGCCGCCCTCGCCCAAAGTAACCTAATAGGTTACTCTTTGTCGGAGCTTGCTGCAGCCGAAGACGCTGCGCCTTACCGCCCCGCCGGGCGCGCCAACGGCCAGGTGCTGCAGCTCATCGGCGCGCGGGAAAACAACCTCAAGAACCTCTCGCTCGAGATTCCACACCGGCAGTTGTCCGTGGTGACCGGGGTTTCCGGCTCCGGGAAATCCACCCTCGCCTTCGACATCATCTTCGCCGAGGGCCAGCGGCGCTTCATGGAATCCATGTCGCCCTACGCGCGCCAGTTCGTCGAGCAACTGCCCCGCCCGGCCATCGACCGGCTCACCGGCATTCCGCCCACCGTGGCGATCGAACAGCGTGTCACCCGCGGTTCGCGCAAATCCACCGTGGCCACCATCACCGAGGTCGCGCAATACCTGCGCCTCCTCTACGCCCGGCTCGGCATTCAGCATCATCCTGATACCGACAAACCCGTCGCCCCGCTCACCGCCGGCCAGATCAAACGCCTGCTCACCCGGGTCATGGCGACACCCAAGGCCAAGCGCGCCCGTCACCTCTATCTCTGCGCCCCGCTCATCCGCGGTCGCAAGGGTCACCATCAACCCATCGCCACCTGGATCGCCAACCAAGGCTACGCCCTGATGCGGGCCGACGGGCGGTTGGTGGCCGTGAAGGCTTTCACCAAACTCGACCGCTATCGCGAACACGACATCGAGGTGGTCGTCGCCGACCTGAAAAAGGAAGCCCGCCCCGGCATCGCGCTCGAAACGGCACTCAAACTCGGCAAGGGCGCCTGCTTCCTCCTCACCGAACGCGAAGAGATCCTCTCCTGGTTTTCCACCACTCGCACCGACATCGACACCGGCGAATCCTTTCCCGAACTCGACCCGAAGCATTTTTCCTTCAACTCACCCCGCGGCTGGTGTCCGACCTGCCGTGGCCACGGCCGCGTTTACCCGTGGATGCTCGAACCCAAGGACGACAACGACGATCCGCTCGCCCGGCTGCGCGAGTTCGGCGTCGAATCCGCCGACGAAGTCGCCGACACCGGCACGCCCTGCCCGGAGTGCCACGGCGCCCGGCTCAATCGCATCGCGCGGGCCGTCAAACTGAACTTCCGCGGCAAACAGCCGCCGCTTTCGCTGCCGGCGTTGTTGGCATCCACACCTGCGCAACTCCTCCGTTTGCTGCATCAGCTCAAACTCGACGCCCGCGGCCGGTTGATCACGCAGGACATTGTGCCCCAAATTGAGGAACGCTTGAAGTTCCTCGATCACGTCGGCCTCGGCTACCTTTCGCTCGACCGACCAACCGCCACGCTTTCCGGCGGCGAGGCGCAGCGCATCCGGCTCGCCGCCCAGTTGGGCTCCAACCTCTCCGGCGTGCTCTACGTGCTCGACGAACCCAGCATCGGCCTGCACGCGCGTGACAACGAGCGCCTGATCGGGACGCTCCAAGCGCTGCGTGCCAAGGGCAACACGCTCCTCGTCGTCGAACACGACGACGAATTGATGGAGCAGGCCGACCGCATCATCGATCTCGGTCCGGGCGCCGGCGTGCACGGCGGCGAACTGCTGGCCAACGGCACCCCCGCCGAGATCAAACGCAGCGCCCGCTCGCTCACCGGTCTTTTCCTCAAACGCGGCATCGCCCATCCCGTTCGCGGCCACTATCGCGAGCTGCCCGTCACCGGCCGCGGTGCCGACAACCGCTGGCTCGAGTTAACCGGGGTGCGTTTCCGCAATCTCGCCCACTTCGACCTGCGCCTGCCGCTGGGCCGGCTCATCATGGCCGCCGGCCCCAGTGGTGCCGGCAAATCCACGCTCTTCCGCGATGTGTTGCACCCGGCCGTGACTCACGCCATCAAGGCCCGCGCCCAACGCCTTTCCGGCCGCGCGTTTGTCAAGGCCACCGGCTTTGATTGCACCGAATCCGCCGGAGCGCCGCCTTTTGCCGAATTGCGCGGCGCGGCGGATTTCAAGGCCGTGATCGAGGTCGACCAATCCCCGATCGGCAAGACCCCGCGTTCCACCCCCGCCACCTACCTCGGCATCTTCGACCAGATCCGGCAGTTCTTCGCCTCGTTGCCGGAGTCCAAAATGCGCGGGTTCACCGCCTCGCGTTTCTCGTTCAACACCGCGGGCGGACGCTGCGAGACCTGCCAGGGCGCGGGCCGCATCAAGCTCGAGATGGCCTTCATGCCCGACACCTTTCTGCCGTGCGAAGGCTGCGGCGGCGATCGCTACGGGCCGGAACTCAAGGACATCACCTGGAAGGGCAAATCCATCGGCGAGGTGCTGCAGCTGACGTTCGACGAGGCGGCGGTGTTTTTCGACTTTCACTCCCAGCTCGCGCAGGTCTGCCAGCTGATGATCGATTGCGGTCTCGGCTACCTGACGCTCGGCCAGAGTTCACCGACCCTTTCCGGCGGGGAGGCCCAACGCCTCAAACTCGTCACCGAGCTGGCCCGCGGACTCGCCACCTACACCGAGCGCTCGCGCGGCATCCAGCCGCGCAATCTCTACCTGCTGGAGGAGCCGACCATCGGCCTGCACCTCAGCGATTGCGAAAAACTCATCGGGGTGCTCCACGCGTTGGTGGACCAGGGCCATACCGTGGTTGTCATCGAGCATCACCTCGATCTGCTGGCCGAGGCGGATTATCTCGTGGAACTCGGTCCTGTCGGCGGACCGGACGGCGGCCGCCTGCTGCATCAGGGCACGTTGCAAACCCTGTTGCACCGCAAGCAAAGCCCCACCGCACCCTACCTGCGCCAGCGGTTGCGCGTCTAGAACCGGGAATTGCGCACCAACGCCGTGCGCACCGACTCGGCCAGCTGGGCCGCCTTCACCGGTTTCAGCAGACAGTCACTCAAGCCCGCCAAGGCCACGCTCCGTGAGATCAACTCCGGGTTCATGTAACCCGTCAGCAATATGCGCCGGGTGCGCGGAAACAACCGCTGCATCCGGGTCAGAAAATCCAACCCCGCCTCGCCCGGCATCAGGTGATCGCAGACCACCGCGTCATAGGGCCGCGAAGCCATCATGACCTCCGCCTCCTCGGCGGACCCCGCCGTCTCGATTTCAAAATCCGGTTCCAAGCCCAGCCGCAGGGCATCAAGCAGCGGACGCTCGTCATCCACCAACAGCACGGCCGGACGGGTCTGCGGCGGGTTGGATGTCGGCGCGGTCATGGCGGCTCAGGCTCCGGCCGCGGCCACGCTGGCGTCGTGCGCCTTGGCCGCATCGCCCACCACCTTGATCAGCTCGGCCATCGGGACCGGCTTGAGCAGGTAGCGGAACAGCGCCGCCTCGTTCACGCTGCGCAACAGCATCTCCGGCTTCATGTAACCGGTGACCAGAATGCGCTGCATGTGCGGATACTCCTCCCGTGCCCGCACCAGGAAATTCATGCCGTTGCCACCGGGCATCAGGTGGTCCGCCACCACCACCTTGAACGACTGTTTGTGCAATATGAAATCCGCCTCGCGCACCGAGGTCGCAGTCGTGACCTCAAACTGCGGCGACAAGGCCGCGGCAAAGACATCAAGCAGCGACTTTTCATCGTCGATCAGCAGGATGGCGGGCTTCTGCGCTGATGTGGGATCGGCCTTGGCTGCGGCATCACTCATGCCGTCCAGCCTGTTCCCCGCGTTCGGGTTGGCAAATCCAAACCGGAGCGCGCGTGTGGCCGGGCTTTATGATTGCGTCACCGGGATGCCGGCGGTTGCATTTTTGACGGGAGCATCCCTATGGAAACCGATGATCTGCAAGTGCTGGCTCGCAACGGGGCTTTGACCGGTCTTCCGGCCGAAACCCTCACCTTGGCGCGCCTCTCCGCGCGCAACGCCGCAGGCAACACCCCGCTGCATGTGGCCGCGAAATACGGTCATCTGACGCTGCTGCCCGTCGCCGTGCTCACCCCCGCGGCCTTCATGCTCCGGAACGACTCCGGCTATACGCCCCTGCATCACGCGGCCCTGGGCGGTCATCTCGATCAGGTTCCCTCCGCGTGCCTCACGTCCGATCTGCTGGGCCAGGCCAGCAACGCCGGCTACACCGTCTACCACGTCGCCGCCGCCAGCGGCAGCCTGCACCAGCTGCCCGCCGCATTGCTGACCACCGCGGTCATGCTCAGCCGCACCGGCCTCGGCAACACCCTCCTGCACGAGGCCGCCGAAGCCGGCACCCTGGACCGGTTGCCCGCCGGCATCCTGACCCCGGAAAATTTGGCCAACCGCAACATCAGCGGCGAGACCGTCGTGCATGTCGCCGCCCTCAACGGGCACCTCGATCAAATCCCGGCCGATCTCCTCAGCGCGGAACTGCTGCGCGCCAAGACCAACACCGGCGACACCGTGTTTCATGCCGCGGCCATCGCGGGGCATCTGCACCAGGTCCCCGCCCGGTTCCTCACCCACGACAACCTCGTGCTCGCAAGCGACGCCGGTTTCACCACCATCCACGCCGCCGCCGAGACCGGCCAGCTCAACCGCATACCGCACGAGCACCTCACGCGCGACCTCCTGCTCACCCGCAACGACAACGGCGACACCCCCTTGCACGCCGCCGCCCATGAGGGTCATCTCGACCAGGTGCCCCTGACCCTTTTTTCCGCCGCACTGCTGGAGGTGCGCAATTACGACGGCCTGTCCGTCGCCCGCATCGCCCGTGATCGCGGCTTTGCCGACCAGATTCCGCCGGCTTTCCGCCCCAAGGCCTCCGGCTTCATCGGCACGCTGTTCCGCAAAGGCGGTTTCTCCCGCAAACCTTTCAACTGAGCCGGGCATCAGCCCGCAGGATGCGCCCGAGGACCGGCGCTTATTTTCTTCCGCCCCGGACCAATGCCGTACTTTGCGCTTTTCCCGCAGGGACGTCTCGATTTCAATCACCGGTCAACTCCGTCCTTTTTTCATGAACACCACCATCACCGCCATCACAGCACGTGAAATCATCGACTCCCGCGGCAATCCCACGGTCGAGGTCGACGTCAAACTCGCCGGAGGCGCCCTCGGTCGTGCCGCGGTGCCCTCGGGCGCCAGCACCGGCGAACACGAGGCCATCGAACTGCGCGACGGCGACAAGAAGCGCTACGGCGGCAAGGGCACCCAAAAGGCCGTGGCCAACGTCAAGGGCATCATCGCCCCCGCCTTGGTCGGTTACGATGCCTGCGACCAGATCGGCATCGACCAGAGCATGTTGAAACTCGACGGCACGAGCACCAAGGCCAAGCTCGGCGCCAACGCCATCCTCGGCGTCTCCATGGCCGCCGCCAAGGCCGCCGCCGCCGCGCTCAACCAGCCGCTCTACAAGTATCTCGGCGGCCCCAACGCCAAGGTCCTGCCCGTGCCCATGATGAACATCATGAACGGCGGCGCACACTCCGATGCCCCGATCGACTTTCAGGAATTCATGATCATGCCCACCGGCGCCAAGACCTTTGCCGAAGGCCTGCGCATGGGTTGCGAGGTGTTTCACTCCCTGAAAAAGGTCCTCAAGGACAAGGGCCTCGCCACCGCCGTCGGCGACGAGGGCGGTTTCGCCCCCAAGCTCGAGTCCACCGAGGCCGCGCTCGACGCCATCGCCCTCGCGGTGAAGACCGCCGGCTACAAGCTCGGCAAGGACATTAACCTCGCCCTCGACGTCGCCGCCTCCGAGTTTTACGTCGCCGCCAAGAAACACTACGTCTTCAAAAAGTCCGACGGCCGCGTGCTCTCGGGCGACGAGATGGTCGAGTTCTACAAGCAGCTCGTGGCGAAATACCCGATCGTGTCCATCGAGGACGGTTGCGCCGAAAACGACTGGTCCACCTGGAAGAAACTCACCGACGCCATCGGCGGCAAGGTGCAGCTCGTGGGCGACGACCTCTTCGTCACCAACACCGAGTTCCTCAAGCGCGGCATCGACAGCGGCACGGCCAACTCGATTCTCGTCAAGGTCAACCAGATCGGCTCGCTCACCGAAACCTTCGACGCCGTGGAGATGGCCAAGGAGGCCAACTACACCGCCGTCATCTCGCACCGCTCGGGCGAGACCGAGGACGTGACGATCGCCGACATCGCCGTCGCCACCAACGCCGGCCAGATCAAGACCGGCTCGCTCTGCCGCACCGACCGCGTCGCCAAATACAACCAGCTCCTCCGCATCGAGGAAGAGCTGGGCAAGAGCGCCATCTATGGCGGCAAGCTCTGATCGAATCGCATTACTGCCACGAAAAACCGGGTCACACGACCCGGTTTTTTTGCGCCATGACGGGCTTCCTGCCGGCAAAGCCTCGACTCACGCCGCGGTTCGGTTCATCTTCCTTTCATGAAAGTTATCCCTCTCCGTGTTCTGCTGCCCGCGTTGATCCTCGGTCAGGGGTTGTTCGCTTCCGAGCCCCAACCCGCGGACGAAAAGGCGGCCCCCGAGGCCCCGCGTCAGGCCACCCCGGAGGAGATCAAGGCCCGGCTCGCCGAGCATGCGGAGGAAAAGGCGCTGGCCGCGCTGCCCGCCGCCAAAGTCGCCCCCCCCGCCCCCGCCAAGGAAGAATCGCCGGAAGCCGCCGCCACCGATGAATCCGACGATGAAGTGACGATGATGCAGGAGATCACCGTCAGCAGCAGCCGCATTTCCGAACTCGACCTTGAGATCAAGAAGCTGGACCGGAAAATCGAGCGCGCGAAAAAACGCATCAAACCCTCCGAACTCGACTCGTCCCTCAACAGCGACAAAACCCCGAAGGCCCTGATGATTTTCGGCGGCAAAACCGCCGGCCAACGGCAGGCGGCCGAAGCCGAGCGGCTCGATCTCATGGAAACCGAACGAGACATCCTTGAGGCCATGAAACATGTCCGCACCCGCAAGCAGGAACAGGAGCTGCAAAAGCAGCTCAACGCCTTCCGCACGATGCAGGTGCAACTCGACGAGGAGCTGCGCTGAAACCCAGGTCGGATCCGGAGTTAATCAGATTCATGATGTAGCTACGTGGGAGCGAAGCGACAACGCGGCTGCGTCCCTGCGACCCGACTTCCATTGTTGATTACAAAACGACGATCCGTGGCGTAAAGGCAGGGCGGGCCCGGCGGGCCCACTCAACCTTGGCGAAGTCTGGCGATCCCGCCCTACCATCGCGGCGTCACTTCGATGCGTAGTTCCCAATAATCTGCGCTAACGGGCGATGCCCAGGTTGGCGGCGTGAAACCGCAGCGCGTCTTGCACGTGCAGCTCCCAGTAGTCCCAATCGTGCCGGCCGGAAAACTCGCGGTAAAGATGCGGGATGCCCGCCTCGGTCATGCGTCGGTGAAAATCCCGGTTGTCCTCCAGCAGGAAATCTTCGGTGCCGCAGTCGAGCAACAGCTTGGGCAGCCGGCGGCGGCGCTGGGCCTGTTGGGCGAGATGCAGCAAATCATGGTCCGTGCCGTGGGGCGCCAGCCCGAAAATTCGCTGCAGCTCCGCGGCAAACTCCGGGCTCCACTCCCGCTCGCGGGCGGCCTGCCTGAAACCCGCCTTGCCCTTGATCCGCCCCCAGCCCACCGCCGCGCTGTGCGCGTTGACCGAACAGAACCGGTCGGCGTAACCCAGCCCGATGCGCAGGGCCCCGTAGCCGCCCATCGACAGCCCGCCGATCGCCCGGCCTGCCCGTGTGGTCTTGACCTGGAAATGCCGTTCAATTTGCGCCGGCAACTCCTCGCCGATGTGGCGGGCATAGGCCGGCCCCTCGGCGTTGTCGGTGTAGAAGCCCCGGTAGCCGTCGGGCATCACCACCACCAGCGGCAGATCGCGCACATGACATTCGATGCGCGTGTGCCGCAGCCAGATGCTCGCATCGTCGCTCAGTCCGTGCAGCAGGTAAAACACCGGAAACGGCGGCCGCCCCGTCTGCGGTAGCAACACCTCGGCCGTGGTGGCCTTGCCGATCACCTCACTTTTCCAACGGAACGTCGTCCAGGGCATGTCTCGGAGAAAGCGGATTCACGAGATAAGCCAAGGCTCAAAACCGGACCCGGCGCTCACTCCACGCGCAGGATGCAGCCGCGCAGGTATTCGCTCTCCGGCATCGTTACCAACACGGGATGATCGGCCGGCTGGTGGCAAAACTCCAGCACCTGCACACGCCGCCGCGCATCGGCCGCCGCGGCCGCGATGACGCCGCGCAACTCCGCATCCTGCATGTGATGCGAGCAGGTGTAGGTCGCAAGCACGCCGCCCGGCGCCAGGCGTTGCATGGCACGCAGGTTGATCTCCTTGTAGCCGCGCAGCGCCCCCGCGAGCGCGCTCTTCGATTTCGCAAACGGCGGCGGATCGAGCACGATCACGTCCCACTCCGGTTCCTCACGGCGTTCCGCGGCGTTGAACCAGTCGAAAACGTTCGCCACCTCAAAGCGCGCCTTCACGCCATTGCGCGCGGCGTTTTTCACCGCTTGGTCTATGGCGTCTGCCGCGCTGTCCAATCCGAGCACTTCGGCCGCCCCCGCCCGCGCCGCATGCAGTGCGAAGGATCCCTGGTTGCAGAACGCATCGAGCACGCGCTTGCCCGCGCAATGTCGCGCGACCGCCGCGTGTTGCTCGCGTTGATCGAGATAAAATCCGGTTTTCTGGCCGTGCTGCAGGTCGAGCCAGTAGTCAAAGCCGTCGATTGTCGCCCAACGCGGTGCCCAGTCTTGGCCGGACAGCGTCCGCACCTCCAGCGGCAATCCCTCCAGCCGCCGCAGGTTCGAGTCGTTGCGGAAAATCACCTCCTGCACGCCCGTGATCTCGACCACGAGCTTCGCCAGCAGATCCGCCACCGCATCCATCGCCAGCGTCTGGATTTGCAGCACCGCCGTGTCGCCAAACTGGTCCACCACCACGCCCGGCAACTCGTCCGATTCCGACCAGACCAACCGGCGGTACGCTTCCTTTGGCGTTTGGCCTTTGGCGTTTGTGATTTGCCGCCTTGCCACCGCCCGCTGCAACGCCCCGCTCAGATAAGCCTCGTCCAACGCCACCCGCTCGCGGCTCAACCGCCGCCACACGATCTGCGACTTCGAATTGTAAATCCCGCTGCCGATGAACCGGCCGGTGCGATCGCGACACTCGACGACCTTGCCGTCCTGATTGGCCGGCAGCAGCGCCTCCACCTCGTTGGCGAAAACCCACGGATGCCCCGTGAGCACCCGGGCCTTGGCGTTGGGCTTGAGTTTGAGGGAGGAGACTGACGACATGCCGCCATCATCACCGACCCGCCCGCCAATAGAAGTGCAAAAACAAGCTCAGTGGTGCTGCTCGCGGTCGGAATGAAAGCCCGTTTCATCCTCAAATCCCGCCGGCGCCCGGCAAAACACCACGGTCAGGGCCAGCAGACCGAGCAGATAAATGCCGCCAATCGTGATCAGGAGGGACATGTCGCCGATGGGTTAACCGCCATATTGGGCCTGAAACCCAGCGTGTCCATGACCGCCATCGCGAAGGATTTGTAAATGTTTCCGTCCGCCTGGTGCAGACACGGGGTATTGGTGTCGGGAAATTTAGCTTTTCCCCGTGACCCGCACAGTCTTCTCTCTGCCGTTTCGCATGTCACCCGCCCAGGAAATCGCCCGCCGTCGCACCTTCGCGATCATCTCTCATCCCGATGCGGGCAAGACGACCTTGACCGAAAAGTTTCTGCTGTACGGCAACGCCCTGCACCTCGCCGGCTCCGTCACCGCCCGCAAGAACCAGCGCGCCACCGCCTCCGACTGGATGGAGCTGGAAAAGCAGCGCGGCATCTCCATCTCGTCCACCGTCCTGCAGTTCGACTACGCGGGCTGCGCCGTCAACCTGCTCGACACGCCCGGCCACAAGGACTTCTCCGAGGACACCTACCGCGTGCTTACCGCCGTGGACGCCGCCCTCATGGTGATCGACGCCGCCAAGGGCGTCGAGGCCCAGACCCGCAAGCTCTTCGAGGTCTGCCGCCGTCGCGGCGTGCCGATCTTCACGTTCATGAACAAGTGCGACCGGCCGACGCGCAACCCGATCGAACTGTTGGATGAACTGGAAACCGTCCTCGGCCTGCAGGCCTCGCCCGTCATCTGGCCGCTCGGCAACGGCCCGACTTTCAAGGGCGTTTTCGACCGCCGCAGCAGTCAGGTTCACCTCTTCGAACGCGTGCCCGGCGGCAAGTTTCAGGCTCCCGTGCAGGTCGCCTCCCTCAAGGACGACGGCGTGCGCAACAAATTGGACGATTACGCCTTCAACGAGGCCACCGAACAGCTTGAGATGCTCGACGGTGCGGGCCATCCCTTCGACCTCGCCGCCGTCCAGGCCGGCCAGCAGACGCCCGTCTATTTTGGCTCGGCGGTGAACAATTTCGGCATCCAGCTCCTGCTGGACGGCTTTTTGAAGGACTCGGTGCCGCCCGCGTCGCGCCGCTCGGTCAGTGTCACTGTGCCGGGATTGCCCGCTCCCACCGAGGACCGCGAAGTGCCGATCACGCACGAGAAATTCTCGGGTTT
>JACFMR010000042.1:0-14270 GCA_019455245.1 Opitutaceae bacterium | reverse complement strand
CAAGATCCAGGCCAACATGGACCCCAAGCACCGCGACCGCATCGCGTTTGTCCGGGTCTGCTCCGGCAAGTTCACGCGCGACATGACCGTGACCCACCAGCGCACCGGCCGCACCGTGCGCCTGTCTTCCTCGCACAAACTCTTCGGGCAGGAACGCGAGACGGTGGACGAGGCCTGGCCCGGCGACGTCATCGGTTTGATCGGCCACAGCGAATTCGGCATCGGCGACACACTCACCGAGGACCGCAGCATCTGTTACGACGAAATTCCGCGTTTCCCCTCGGAGGTGTTCGCTTACATCTCCAATCCCACCGCCGCCGACGCCAAGAAATACCGCGCAGGTTTGGAACAGCTGCTTCAGGAAGGCGTGGTGCAATCCTTCAACGCCCGCCACGCCCCGCCGGGCGCCACGCTGCTGGCCGCGGTCGGCACCCTGCAGTTCGAGGTCGTGCAATACCGCCTCAAGGCCGAATACAACGCCGAGTCGCGGCTCACGCCGGCGCCGTGGACGCTCCTCCGCTGGATCGAACCGCACCCCGCGCTCAACGATTTGTCGTCGATTATCGTGGCCAGCGGCGTCAGCTTCGGCACCGACAAGTTTGACCACCCTGTCGTCCTGTTCCCCAACGAATGGACGATGAATTATTTCGTCGAAAAGAATCCCGAGCTCAAACTCCACGAGCTGCCGATCGAGCAGACCTGAACCCCGTTTCCGCCATGCGACGTCCCGCCCTGCTCCTTCTGATGTTTTTCAGCTGGGCTGTCGCGGTCCACGCCGCGAACCCGGCAAAACCGACACTCGTCATCGTCCATGGCGCCTGGGGCGGGGCTTGGCAGTTCGCCAAAATCGCGCCCTTGCTGGAGCAGCGCGGCTATGCGGTCCACCGCGTGACGCTGACCGGCTTGGGCGAGCGCTCGCATCTCGCCCACGCCGACATCGGTCTGTCCACCCACATCGAGGACGTGGTGAACGTCATCCGTTTCGAAAATCTGCAGGAAATCATCCTGCTCGGTCACAGCTACGGCGGCATGGTCATCACCGGTGTGGCCGACCGCCTGCCGGAACGCATTGCCCGCCTCGTTTACCTCGACGCGATGCTGCCCGCCAACGGCGAGTCCGCCCTCGACCTCATGTCGGCCCGCGGCTCCGCGCTCGCGGACCGGGCCGAGGCCGGCTTCATCGCCCCGTGGTGGGTCCGACCCGACAAACCTTTTCCCAAGGACGTGCCCCACCCGCTCAAGACCCTGACGGAACCGCTGGCCTTGACCAATCCGGCGGCGGCCAAATTGCCCGGCCTCTACATCCTCACCGTCGAGCCCGGCCAGCCGCCCGAGGCCGATGATTTCTGGACCTACGCCGAACGTGCCCGCAACCGCGGTTGGCCGGTGTTGCAGCTCACTGGCGACCACAATCCGCAGTGGCGCCAGCCGGAAGCGACCGCGGCGTTCCTGCACGACGCGCTGCAAAAAGCCACCGAGTGACCGCCGCGGCGGTTTTTCGCTCGCACCGCAAGCGAATCTCCGCTCGCTGGCTCACATGATTTTTTCGCGCCGCGTTTTCGCGTTTTTCCTGTTCGCCGCCCTGCTCCCGACGGCCGCTTGGAGCCAAGCCGCTGCGGACTACAAGTCCGCCCTCGTCATCGATGCCGCCACCGGCCGCACGTTGTTCGAGGACAACGCCGACTTCGTCAATCCGCCCGCCAGCATCACCAAGCTGATGACCTTCCTGATTGTGCACGACCGCATTCAGTCGGGCGCCCTCCGCTTGCAAAGCCCCGTGCCGGTGAGCGCCGCGAGCTCCAAAATCGGCGGCACCCAGGTCTGGTTGAAACAGGGCGAAACATTCCCCATCGAAGAGATGCTCTACGCCCTGCTGGTGCAGTCGGCCAACGATTGCGCCCACGCGCTCGCCGTCGCGGTGGCCGGTTCGCCGGCCGCGTTCGTCGATTTGATGAACGCCCGCGCACGCGAACTCGGCCTGACCCAAACCACCTTCCGCAGCCCGCACGGCCTGCCGCCCTCCAATCGCGTGGTCGCCGAGGGCGATCTCACCACTGCGCGCGATCTGGCCAAACTCAGCCGCCACCTCCTGCAGCACACCGACATCCTGAAATACACCAGCGTCAAGGAGCGACTGTTCCGCGCCGGCGCGGCTTCCGGCGAAATCGCGATGCGCAATCACAACCACCTGCTGAACCGCGTCGACGGCGTCGACGGCCTCAAAACCGGTTACACCCGTGGCGCCGGTTTCTGCCTCGCCGCCACCGCCGAAAGGCACGGCCGGCGCGTGATCGCCGTGGTCATGGGTTCGCCTTCCAGCAAAGGCCGTGACCTCAAGGTCGCCGAACTGATCGAGCGCGGCTTTGCCAGCCTGCCCCCGCCGGAAAGCCCGTTGACCGTGGCCCCGTTGGATCAGGCCGCACCGGTCATCGCCCCGGCTCCGGAAACCGAGGACACGTCCCCGCCGGTCATCAAATTCTCGATTCCGAGCCGCTGAGCCTCAGTGGTGCTCCAACAGGAGCAGCAGCACGCCCAATCCGCAAAACAGCGTGCCCAGCAACGCCGCTTCCCACCGCTCGAACAATTTCAATTCAAAACGCTCGAGTCCCACGAGCGTCAGCCAGGTGAAGATCGTCATGCCCGCCAACGTGCCGGCCGCGAGAATGCCGCTGAGCACAAAGAAACCCGTCCAGCCGAACTGCACGCCGGACAGATAGACCGGCAAAAACCCCTCGCAGGGCGAAAGCGTAAGCATCACGAACAGTCCGCTGATCGCCGGCCAGTCGCCCGAGCGGTCGGTCACCACCTTGCTGTCCTGCAGTTCCTGTTCCCAGTGACTGCGCTCCGTTTCATGGCCGCATTCGGCCGAGGCCTGGTGCCGGCTGCCGGGCGGGTGATGATGACAAACCCCGGTTCCGCGCCATTGCCGCCAGAAATACAGCGCGCCGATCAACAGCAGAATACCGCCGGCGATCTTGTGAAACATGTGCCCGGCATGCTCATCGAGCTGGAAGCCGAACCACGCGATGACCAGGCCGAGCAGGCTCGTCAGCAGCACGTGGCCAAGCCCGGCAAACAGGGCCACGCCCATCGTGCGCAACCGGCTCCACTGCCGCGCCCGCGAAACCAGCACGAAAGGCAGCCAATGTGTCGGGATGGCGGCATGGAAAAAGGCCACGGTGAAGCCCGTGGCGGCGATGGTGGTCAAAAGCGTGGAGTTCATGCGGAAACGTGGCGGACGCCACGTTGTACAACCAACGGGCGCGTTCCACCAAGGCGCACTGTAGCAAAGTCGTCAATAGCCCCGCCGGCCGCCCGGCCCGCGCCCGGTTTTTCCCGCCGCCGGCCGGCTGAATAGGTTTTTCAAGCCCGGCCAAGTGTGTTTCTTTCACCGCTTCCATGTCCGTCGATATCCCTGCCATCCGCCGCTACCTGCTCGCCCTGCAGGCGGACATTTGCCGTGCGCTCGAAACCGAGGATGGCAGCGCGACGTTCATCGAGGATGCCTGGCAACGTCCCGACGACGATCCCTCCGGCCTGCGCGGCGGCGGCATCTCGCGCACCTTGGCCGACGGCGCGGTCTTTGAAAAAGCCGGCGTGGGTTTCTCGGACGTGCGCGGCACGCAACTGCCGCCCTCGGCCACCGCCCGCAAACCCGAGCTCGCCGGCAAGACCTGGGAAGCGCTCGGCGTCTCGCTCGTGCTGCACCCGCGCAATCCCCACGTGCCGACCAGCCACATGAACGTGCGCTTCTTCGTGGCCGATGCCGCGGGCGACGCACCGGTCTGGTGGTTCGGCGGTGGTTTCGATCTAACGCCGTTTTACGGTTACGACGAGGATTGCGGGCACTGGCACCGCACCGCCCGCGACGCCACCGGCGCGCATTACCCGCGTTTCAAGTCGTGGTGCGACGATTACTTTTTCCTCAAACATCGCGCCGAACCGCGCGGCATCGGCGGCGTGTTCTTCGATGATTTCAACGCCCCCGGTTTCACGGATTCCTTCGCGCTGATGCGCAGCGTCGGCGATGCCTTCCTGCCCGCCTACCTGCCCATCGTGCAACGCCGCAAGACGGCGACCTACGGCGAACGCGAGCGCAATTTCCAGCTCTACCGCCGCGGCCGCTACGTGGAGTTCAACCTCGTCTGGGATCGCGGCACTCATTTCGGTCTGCAAAGCGGCGGCCGCACCGAATCGATTCTCATGAGCCTGCCCCCGCTGGTCCGCTGGGACTACGGCTGGCAGCCCGAACCCGGCTCGCCCGAGGCGCGACTTTACAAACACTTTCTCCAACCCCGCGACTGGGCCCAAACCACGCCCCAACCCGCCACTTTCCCATCATGACCTCACGCCAACGCTTCCTCGCCGCCACCAACTGCCAGCCGCTCGACCGTCCGCCGCTCTGGGTCATGCGCCAGGCCGGCCGCTACCTGCCCGAATACCGCGAGCTCAAGGCCAAGTCCTCCTTCCTGCACATGGTGCGCACCCCGGAACTCGCCATGGAGGTCACGCTGCAGCCGCTGCGTCGCTTCGCCCTCGACGCCGCGATCCTGTTCTCCGACATCCTCGTGATCCCCGAGGCGCTGGGCCAGGGCTACTCCTTCCGTGACACCGGCGGCATCGCCATGGATTACCGGCTGGAAAACCGCGCGCAGATCGACGCGCTCAACCCCGCCGACGCGGTGCCGGAAAAACTCGCCTACGTCGCCGCCGCTTTGCGCCTGCTCAAGGCTGAGCTCGGCGACACCAAGGCCCTGCTCGGTTTCGGCGGTTCGCCCTGGACCCTCGCCACCTACATGCTCGAGGGCGGCAGCTCCGACGACTACGCGCGCAGCAAGGAATTGTTCTACACCGACCGCGCCGCCTTCGACGCGCTGCTCGAAAAAATCACCGCCGCGCTGATCGTGTATTTCAAGATGCAGATCGAGGCCGGGGCCGACGCCATCCAGATCTTCGACTCGTGGGGCGGCATCATCGCGGGTCAGGACTACGAGGCGGCCTCGCTGCAGTGGATCCGTCGCATCGTCGCGGCGCTCCCGGCGGATTTCCCCGTCATCCTCTACGCCAAGGGCACCGCGCCGCACCAGACCGACCAGGCCTTCACCGGCATCAAGGTCTTGAGCGTGGACTGGACCTGCGACCTCGCCGTCGTCCGCCACAACCTGCCCGCCAACGTCGCCGTGCAGGGCAATCTCGATCCTGTGCTGCTTAACACCACGCCGGAGATCGTGCGCCGCGAAACCATGCGCCTGCTCGAATCCATGCGCGGCACCGCCGGTCACATCTTCAACCTTGGCCACGGCATCATGCCCACCGCCAAAATCGAATGCATGCAGGCCCTGGTCGACACCGTGACCGGCTGGCGCTAAACTTTTTCTCCCATGAGCCTCCCGACCAAATCCTTCGCCGTGCTCGGCGCCGGCATCACCGGGCTGACCGCCGCCCACCGGCTCGTCCAACAGGGTTGCCGCGTCCGCGTGTTTGAACGCCTCGACCGGATCGGCGGCTCGGTTGCCACCGAGCGCATCGACGGCTGGCTGATCGAGCGCGGGCCCAATTCCGTGCTCGAGGGCGAGCCCGCCATGAGCGCGCTCATCAAGGAACTCGGGCTCGAGTCCAAGCGCCAGGTCGCCAATCAGGCCGCAAAAAAACGGTTCATCGTCCGCTACGGCCAGGTGTTGCCCACGCCGATGGGCCCCGGCTCATTCTTCGGCACCAACCTGTTTTCGTTCGGCGCCAAGTGCCGTATCATGGGCGAGTTGTTCCAGCGCCGCCGCACCCGCCCCACCGATGTGAGCTTGGAGCAACTCGTGTGCGATCACTTCGGGCCGGAAATCGTGGCCTACGGACTCAATCCCTTCGTCGGCGGCGTCTACGCCGGCATTCCCGCCAAACTCTCCGCCCAACATTCCTTCCCGGCGGTTTGGAACGCGGAACGCGAGCACGGCTCGATCATCCGCGGCATGATTGCCGCGGCCAAGGCCCGCAAGGCCCGCGGTGAACCGCGCGGCGGCATCATTTCCTTCGAAGGCGGACTGCAAACCCTCATCGACACCCTCGGCTCCGCCCTGCCCGCCGGCGCCGTGACGCTCAACGCACAGGTCGAGCGCCTGCAGCCCGGTCCGCGGTGGACCGTGACCTGGCGCGACAGTCAGGGCGAGCACAGCGAGGAATTCGACGGCGTGCTCTCCGCCCTGCCCGCCGCGGGCTTGGCCGCGCTGCGCATCGGCGCCGGCGACGAACGTCCGCTCGCGCTGCTCGGCGAGATCGAACAACCGCCCGTCGCCTCGCTGTTTCTCGGTTACCGCCGCGAACAGGTGCAGCATCCGGTGGACGGCTTCGGGGCGCTCATTCCGGCCGCGGAGAAGTTTTCCATGCTCGGCGTGCTTTTCTCCTCCACGCTCTTTCCCCGGCGCGCGCCCGACGGCCACGTGGCCCTGACCGTGATGGTCGGCGGCGCGCGCCAGCCGGAGATCGCGCATCTGGCACCCGCCGACCTGCTGCGCCGCGTGCAGCCCGAACTCCAGCAACTGCTTGGTGTCACCGGCGAACCGATTTTCCAACGCCACTCGCTCTGGACGCGCGCCATCCCGCAATACAACCTCGGCTACGAGCGTTTTCTCACGGCGATGGACGCGGTCGAGCAGGCCCATCCGGGCTTTTGGCTAGGTGGTCAGGCCCGCGACGGCATCGCGATGCCCGCGTGCCTCGCGGCCGGCGAAAAACTCGCGGCCCGCGCGCTCGGTCGCTGACCGGGCTTTCCCTTGACTCACCCCGTTGGCGACCTAGCCTTCCGCGCTCCCTTTTGGCATGGCTCAAGACCTAAAAAACACCCTGTTGCTGCCCAAGACCGATTTCCCGATGCGGGCCGGTCTCGTTCAGCGCGAACCCGCCCGGCTCGCGCATTGGGACAAACTGGGCCTCTACGACGCCATCCAGCGCAAACGCGCCGACAGCAGCAAGGTCTTCGTCCTGCACGACGGCCCGCCTTTCACTAACGGCGACGTCCATATCGGCACCGCGCTCAACAAGTCGCTCAAGGACTTCGTCAACCGCTTCAAGGCCATGACCGGCCACCGCACGCCCTACGTGCCCGGCTGGGACTGCCACGGCCTGCCCATCGAGCAAAAGGTCATCCAGGAAATCCGGGAGCAAAACCTGAACCTCTCCACCGCCGAAATCCGCGCCCGGTGCGACGCGTTTTCCGAAAAGTGGATCAACATCCAGCGGTCGCAGTTCCAGCGCGTCGGCGTGCTCGGCGACTGGCCCAACGAATACAAGACCAAGGCCCCGGCCTTTGAGGCCGACATCCTGCGCACCTTCGCCGCTTTCGTGGAACAGGGCCTCGTCTATCGCAGCAAGAAGCCCGTTTATTGGTCCATCCCCTTTGCCACCGCCCTCGCCGAGGCCGAGATTGAATACAAGAACCACGTCTCACCCTCGATCTGGGTGAAGTTCGGCGTGTCCGCAGAGGAAGCGCAAAAGCGCGGCCTGCCGGCCGACAAACCGCTTTTCGTCGTCATCTGGACCACCACGCCGTGGACCATCCCCGCCAATCTGGCGATCGCGGTAAATCCCGAGGTCGACTACGTCGTGGCCGATCTGGGTGCGGAACGCATCCTCGTGGCCGGCGCGTTGCTCGGTTCGGTCGCCGCCGCCGCCAAGGTTGAGGCGCAACCCGCCGTCGTCCACACCGTCAAGGGCACCGCGCTCGAACACCTCGTCACCCGCCACCCGTTCATCGACCGCGCCTCGCCCGTCGTGCTCGCCGATTACGTCACGACCGAAAGCGGCACGGGTTGCGTGCACACCGCGCCCGGTCACGGCGCCGAGGACTACCAGACCGGTCTCAAATACGGCCTCGATATCTACTGCCCGGTCAACGACGACGGCTGCTATGTGGACGACGGGCAGGTGCCCGCGGCCCTCGTCGGCCTCACTTGCCTCGAAACCGTCGAGGACCTGAAGGCGAAAAAGACCTCCCCGGCCAACATCGCCGTGCTCAAGCAGCTCGACGCCGCCGGCGCCCTGCTCGCGAAGCAGCGCTACGAACACAGTTACCCGCATTGCTGGCGCTCCAAGACCCCGATCATTTTCCGTGCCGTCGACCAGTGGTTCGTCTCGCTCGATCACGCCGGGCACCGGCAGGTCGCGCTGGGCGAAATCGCCCGCATCGCGCAGCACCAAGGCTGGATTCCCGCCTGGGGCGAGGCCCGCATCCGCGGCGCCGTCGAATCGCGGCCCGACTGGTGCATCAGTCGCCAGCGCACCTGGGGCGTGCCCATCCCCGCGTTTTACGATCAGGACAAGCAGGCTTGGATCGACCCCGCCGTCGTGCGCGCCGTCGCCGCCAAGGTCGAGCAACTCGGCAGCAACTGCTGGTATGATCTCTCCGCCGCGGAGCTCCTTGCGGACATCACCCTGCCCGCCGGCTGGCCCGCCGCGTCCGAACTCACCTGCGGCCGCGATACGCTCGACGTGTGGATCGACTCCGGTTCCACCCAGGCCGCCGTGCTCAAACGCGGTCAGGGGCACACGCACTGGCCCGCCGACCTTTACCTCGAGGGCAGCGACCAGCATCGCGGCTGGTTCCAATCCTCGCTCTGGTGCAGCGTCATTGCCTCCGGTTCCGCGCCCTACCGGGCCGTGCTCACCCATGGCTTCATCGTCGACAAGGACCGCCAGAAAATCTCCAAGAGCAGCACCTACCAGAAACCGCAGACCGCCGAGGCCTACATCTCGCAGCACGGCGCCGATGTCATCCGCCTCTGGATCGCCTCGCAGGATTTTCGCGACGACATCCCGGTGGACGATGAGATTCTGAAGCATGTCGGCGAGGCCTACCGGCTGTTCCGCAACACCTTCCGTTTCCAGCTCTCCACCCTCTTCGATTTCGACGCCGCCCAACACACCGTGCCGGTGACTGAAATGGATGCGCTCGACCGCTGGGCGCTGCACCAGGCCGCGACGCTGGTCAACGAATGCACCAAGGCCTACGAGGCCTACGAGTTCCATCGCGTTTACCAGCTCTGCAACCAGTTCTGCTCGGTCACGCTCTCGGCCACGTATCACGACATTCTGAAGGACCGGCTCTACACCCTCGGCGCGACCGATCCGCTGCGCCGCTCCTCCCAGACCGCGATCCATCACATCTTCCACAGCCTGGTCCGCCTGCTGGCCCCGGTGATCTGTTTCACCGCCGACGAAGCCTGGAGCTACGCCACCGCCGGCCGCGAATACACCGACGATTCCGTGCACCTGCAGGATTGGCCCGTGGCCCCGGCCGAATGGACCAACCCCGAACTCGCCGCCGAGTTCGAACGTCTGCTCAAGGTCCGCACGCTCGTCAACGAGGCCGTCGAACCCAAGCGCGCCGCCGGCCAGCTCGGCAAATCGCTCGACGCCGTCATCACCCTGACCGGTTCAACCGAAGAGCCGTTGTTCGGCACCCTGACAAAACACCGCGAATTCCTGCCCGAGTTCTTCATTGTTTCGCGGGTCAACCTGACCGAATCCGCCGCCGGCACACCCCTGAACATCGAAGTAAACACCGGCGCCGGCTCCAACCTCACGCGCTGCCCGCGTTGCTGGCGCTGGGTGCCCGCGTTGGTTTCGCATGCCGCCGGTGAACTCTGCCCGCGCTGCACCGCCGCGCTTGCCTGACCCTTTTCTTAAACCCCGATCTCCCCATGGCAAAAAAAACCAAGAAAGCCCCCGCGAAGAAGCCCGCCGGCAAAAAGGCCAAGCCCATCCGCAAACCCACCCCGCCGCGGAAACCGGCCAAGGCCAAGGCGAAATCCAAACCCGTCGCCAAAGCCAAGCCCAAGGCCAAACCTGCGGCCAAAGCCAAGGTTGCTCCGAAAGCCAAATCCAAGGCGGCACCCAAGGCCAAACCCGCGGTCACAGCCCGGCCCAAGGCGGGTCCCAAGCCGGCGGTCAAACCCGCCAAGGCGGCCAAATCCGCCAAACCGGCGGCTCCCACGCGCGAGCCCAAGTCTCCCTCTGTTTCCATGGCAAAATCCTCCAAAAAAAGCGCCCTGCGCGACAGCATCCTGTCCCGCAAGGCCACGAACAAGCCCATCGCCTTCAGTCTCGATGAAGTGCGGGCCATCGCCCAGACCGTCACCGACCATACGGCGGACGCCCAGGCCGAGCCCAAGGGCAAGCAAAATGGCAAGGCGGCCAAGGCTCTCACCGACGCGCTGAAACCCGCGAAGCCCAACCACGTGAAAGCCGCCTCGCTGGCCGACATCCTCGGCTTCAATCCGGCCAAGCCCGGCCAGAAGGCCGCCTCCCCGGAAAAGCCCGTGCCGGAGAAGTTCAAGCGCTTCCATAAGCTGCTGCTCGACCTGCGCAGCCACCTGACCGCCGGCATCGAGCTGCACTCCGAGGAGACGCTCAAACGCTCCGCCAAGGACGACGCCGGCGACCTCTCCAGCTACGGCCAGCATATGGCCGACGCCGGTACCGACACCTTCGACCGCGATTTCGCCCTCTCCCTCGTGTCCTCCGAACAGGAAGCACTCACCGAGATCGAGGCCGCCATCAAGCGCGTCCACGACGGCACCTACGGCACCTGCGAGATTACCGGCAAACCCATCGCCAAGGAACGTCTGCTCGCCGTGCCGTTCACGCGCTACTCCGCGGAGGCCCAGAAACAGATCGAGCGCAACCGCCACCGCACCCGCACCCAGGCCGGACTCTTCGGCGAAATGGGCGAGGACACCGGCAAGATCATGGACGAGGACGGCGGCAACGACTGAGCAACAGCCCCACCGCCGTCATGCCGACCGGACCGGATACCGCCGCCCCCCGCAGCCGCTGGCAGCGGGTTCTGGCCTACAGGCTGCTGCTGATCCTGCTGCTCGCCGTTTTCGTTTCCGACCAGCTGACCAAACTCTGGATCATCAACCGGCTGCCGCTTGGCAGTTACGGACCCGGTGAATCCATCACGGTCATCCCCGGATTCTTCTATCTCGTGCACGTCGGCAACACCGGCGCGGCGTGGAGCATCCTGACCGGCAAAAGCCTGTATCTCGCCGTGCTCGCGGTCGTCACTCTCATCGCCATTTACATCTGGCGGCGGGCGCTCGGCCTGCAGGACCGGTTGGCGCAGGTCGCGTTCGGCCTGCTCTGCGGCGGCATCATCGGCAACCTCGTCGACCGCATCCAGCACCAGCACGTGGTCGATTTTCTCGACTTTCATTTCGGCAGCTACGCCTACCCGTCGTTCAACATTGCCGACGCCGGCATCTGCGTCGGCGTGATCCTTTATCTCTGGCATTCCTTCCGCCAACAGGCCGCGGAAGCCCGCGCGGCGGCGGGCGGGAATGACTCGCCCTCCGCCTGATCCGCGGCATCGTGGGGCGCGACCGTGAATACGCACCCCACCCTTGAATTCGGCGAGCCGGTCGTGGCCGCCGTTTCCGCGCCCGGCGAAACCCGCTGGGGCCACACGCAGTTTCCCGCGCTTTCACCGCTGCCCGACGGTCGCATTTTGTTGATCTACGCCGATGCCGAGGATGCCAGCGAAACCCACGGCGATCCCGCCCCGGCGCTGGTCACCGCCGATGGCGGCGCCACCTGGCAGCCGTTTGCCGATGATCTCGTGCCCAGCCGGCCGCACTACGCCATCACCGCCGCCTTGGACGGCGAGTTCTTCACCGTGCCGTCCATCCACTACTTCGATGTGGAGCGCGAAGGCGTGCCGCTGCCGGCGCCGGTTGCGGAGAGCAACGTTTACGGACCGGTCTACACCTACCGCCTCGCGGATCTGCCGGCAAAGGTGCGGCAGCATTTCGCCAATCTGCAGGCGCGCCGCTGGCGGCCCGCGACGCAGCGCTGGGAAGACACGATCATCACCTACGACACGCAGGACCTGCTGGTCTGGCGGCGCGAAAACAGCACGCTGCTGCCGCGCACGTTTTTCGAACGCCCCGCCACGCGGTTGGGCCCGGAATTGTTCTATGCCGACTACCGCGTGCGCTACGCCCTGACCGACGGCCACATCCCGGCCAAGGGCGGCACGCACCTGATGGTATCATCCGACAACGGCCGCTCGTTCCACCCCCGCTCCGTCGTCGGCGTGGACCGCAGCGGCCGCGACCTGATGGGCGAAGCCGCGCTCGCCGCAACCGGCGCCGGCGGCTTGGTCTGCATCATGCGCAAGACCGACCATGAACAGAAACCCATGGTCATCGCCCATTCCGCCGATGCCGGGCACACGTGGACGGCACCGGCCGAAATGGGCACCTTCGGTGTTTTCCCCTATTTGCTGCGCCTGCCATCCGGACCGCTCGTGCTGAGTTACGGCCGGCCCGGCGTGTGGCTGCAGGTCAACGCCGACGGCTGTGGTCGCGATTGGTCGAAACCCGTGCCGGTCATTGCCGGCGACCATGCCGCGGTGCAGGCGCACACTTGCGGTTACACCAGCATGCACGTGACCGGGCCCGACAGCCTGCTGCTGGCTTATTCCGACTTTCAGCACCGCGCGCCGGACGGCACCGTGCGCAAAGCGATCCTCACGCGCCGCGTGACCGTGCGCAGCTGAAGCAATTCCGGTTGAGGCGTAGCTGCGTTGGCCGTGCCCTTCGTAGGCTTGGCGAAGTAGGGAGCGCAGCGACAACGTGTCCCCTTCCCGTCCACGCTTGGCTGAATCTCACTCCGTTCGGAACTCCCGTGGCTCAAGCGCGGCCACAAAAGCTCATAAAAACCTCCAAAGAGCCGGTGGCACCTTACTCCACGTTGGCAATCTGCTCGCGCACGCGTTCGAGTTCGTTCTTGAGGTCGATCACGTGACGGGCGATGGTCAGGTCGTTGGCCTTGCTGCCAATGGTGTTCACCTCACGCCCCATCTCCTGCAGCAGAAACTCCGCCTTGCGACCGCTTTCGCCCTCGCTCCGCAGCAGACCGGCAAACTGGTCGAGATGGCTGCGCAAACGCGTGATCTCCTCGGTCACATCGCAACGGTCGGCAAACAACGCGATCTCCTTCAGCACGCGTTCGTCCGCCGGATCAAGATCAAGGCCGGCCTCACGCAGTCGTTTCAACAATACCTCGCGATAGGCCGGTGCGACCGCGGGCGCGCGCAGAGCGACCGCGTCAACCAGCTGCCGCAACGTGGCCAGCCGCGCCAGAAAATCGATGAGCAGCGCCTCGCCTTCCTTCGCACGCATCGCCGCGAAGGTGCGCAGCGCCTCCTCCAGCACATCGAGCACCGTTTCCCGGGCCGACTCGCCGTCAAAGGTCATCCCGCTCTGCCGGTGGGCGTTGGCCACCTGCCACAGCACCTCCGGCGTGGGCGCGAAATCCAGGCCCTGCTCCTCCGCCAGACCCTGCAGCCGCTGCAGGGTCGCCAGCACCGCCGTGTCATCCCACACCACCGTGGCGGCGGCCGAGCCGCCGCTCAGTTCCAAGCGCACCATCACCTTGCCCCGCGCGGCAAACCGGCGCACCGCCTCCGCGATGTCCGCCTCCAGCATCTCGCCGCCGTTGGGCAGGAGCACGGTGAGATCCAGCATCTTCCGGTTCACCGAGCTCACCTGCACCGTGAGCGTGGCGGTGCCCCAGGGCGCCGTGGCCCGTCCATAGCCGGTCATGCTTTTCATGGGCAAAACTCCAATGGCCAAACCGCCAAAGGCCAAAGAAAATCGGAAACCTCAAATACTGCACTCATTCGAGCTTCTTGATGATCGCCGTCAGAATGAGTTTCAATTCATGGCTTCTTGCCATAGCGCCTGACGCTGACTTTGCAGCGGCTCGGCCTCGCCTGTTCCAAGCAAACGCAGCCAGAGCTGACTTTCCTTCGCCTCCTTGCGCGCGGTTTTGAACCGCATCACCCGGTCCTTCCCGCCCAACGCCTCGTTGGCTTCGATACAGTTCGCCGCGATCGAGCCTGAGGATCGCACCAGTTGCTTAACGTCCTCGATGTTTGAAATCGTCCGGGGCAGCTTGCGCACAAACTGGCGGATATCTGCCGCGAAAACCGCCGTCCGCTCCTCCAAATCCTTTGGTTTTTCAGCCATGGGATTTCTTTGGAATTTGGACGTTTGGTCCTTGGCGTTTACGCCTTCTGATCCAGAAGGCGTTGTACTTGTTGCACATCCTTGTCGCCGCGGCCGGAGAGGTTGATGAGCACGATGCGGTCGGACGGCAGAGCGCGGGCGCGCTTGAGGCCCTCGACCAGTGCGTGGGTGCTCTCCAGCGCGGGGATGATGCCCTCGAGGCGCGAGCAGAGCTGAAAGGTCTCCAGCACCTCGTCGTCCGTCGCA
>JACFMR010000041.1 GCA_019455245.1 Opitutaceae bacterium | reverse complement strand
TGATCTGCCCGTCGTCGTCCTGCAAAATGAAGGTCTTGCAGCCCTGCAGCACACCGAGCTTGCCGCCCTCAAACCGCGCGGCGTGCTCGCCGCGTTTGATGCCGAGCCCACCGGCCTCCACGCCGGTCATGCGCACGTTGGGCTCCTCCAGAAAATCGAAAAACAGGCCCATGGCGTTGCTGCCGCCGCCCACGCAGGCGACCAGCTCGTCGGGCAACCGGCCCTCGCGCGCCATGATCTGCTCGCGCGCCTCGCGGCCGATCGCGCGGTGAAAATCGCGCACCATCATCGGATACGGGTGTGCGCCGTAAACCGTGCCGAGAATGTAGTGGGTCGAGCGCACGTTGGTCACCCAGTCGCGCATGGCCTCGTTGATCGCTTCCTTCAGGGTTTTCTGCCCCGCCTCGACGCCGCGCACCTCGGCGCCCATCAGCCGCATGCGAAACACGTTCAGGGCCTGGCGCTCCATGTCGTGCGCACCCATGTAAACCACGCACTCGAGCCCAAACTTGGCGCAGACCGCGGCCGTCGCGACGCCGTGCTGGCCCGCCCCGGTCTCGGCGATCACACGCCGCTTGCCCATGCGCTTGGCGAGGATCGCCTGGCCGATGGCGTTGTTGATCTTGTGCGCCCCGGTGTGCAGCAGGTCCTCGCGCTTCAGGTAAATCTTCGCCCCGCCGCAATGCCGCGTGAGGCCTGCCGCGAAATACAGCTCGGTCGGCCGGCCCGCGAACTCCTTGAGATGGTGACGGAGTTCCGCCTGAAATTCCGGGTCGTCGCGGGCGGCGAGATAGGCCTTTTCCAAGTCCTGCAGCGCCGTCATCAGCGTCTCCGGCACATAAACGCCGCCGTAGAGCCCGAAATGCCCGGTGGCATCGGGCAACGACAGGCGATCCAAAGGCGCGGGAGCGGAGGTGGAGGAGGCGGACGACATTCCGCCTATCGCTAGTCAACCCTCCCTCTGGCGCAACGCCCTTTTTGCATCTGCCGGCAATCGCACCGCCTCCGGTTGCACCTTGGCCAGCAGTGTGTAGATGACCTCGCGCGGAAAGGTCAGCACATTGATCAGATGGATGACCGAATTGGGCTCGTCGATGCGCCGCCGGGTAAAATCCACGTGCGTGACCGGCGGATAATGATCGCCGAAATGCTGCACGCCCAGATTTTGCCAGACCCGGCCTTCCTCCGCCGCGTCGCAGACCAACGCCGTCACCCACATGGCGGGACCGTCCACTTTCTGCGCCAGCCCGGGGCGTTGCAGCACGCGCTGCTGCAGTTGAAGATACAATTCCCGGTCGGGATACCTGAGCAGGAGAGTCTGCAAGCGTTCCACGATCCCGGGCTCCAGTTCGGCCCGCATCAATCCATGGAAAGTCGCACGTGCGGACCACCCATCCCCTTGCACGCAATCGATGAGATACTGCTGGGCCTGGGCTTCGAAGTTACCCAAAGCATGACCATAATAACGCAGCAGCCGTTCCGCTCCCTCGGGATCGCCCAATTGCAGCAGGCGACCGACCTGCTCCTGCATGTAGGTGACATTCAACGGCCCCTCAAACGGCTGCCGCAGTGCTGCCAACGCCGTTTCACGCCCGTTACGGCCCAGCTCGGCCTCCGCCTGCAACAACAGTCTCGCGTGCGGGGCCAATTGGCCGATGGCGGCGGCATTTTCCTCGATGAAGTTCGGCGCCAGTTCTCCGCGCCGGACCGCGAGCAGGAGCGACCGCACCCACAAGGCCGTGTGGCCGTGCTCACGCCGGGCCATCGCCAGGCTGAGGCTCGCCAAGGCCGGCATGCGGTCAATCGCCAACAATGTGTCGTGGTAGGTCACCGCGGTGCGTTGCCGCTGGACCGGAAAGTTCGACAACAGGGTTTGAAACAGCTCGTCGGCATCCGCGTGATTGCCCTGAAACTGCGTCACCTGCGCCATGAGCAACGCGGCGTCGTAGTGGTGCGGATTGCGCATCCGCGCGCTTTGCAGAGCCAGCACCGCCTCCACCAAACGGCCGCGCCGGAAGGCATCGATGCTCTGCCGGAAAAAGCTCTGCGCCTGCTGTTCCCGGATTTCCGACCACGCGGCCGGCCAGAACACCTGCCGAAACCGCAATTCCGGAGTGCCGGCAAAAACGAGTAGCTGCCAAACCAGCACTGCCCCTGCAAGGTACAACGTCAGGAGTCCGCCCCCGATCCACGCCACCGCCCGGCCCCAGAAAGGCCGCACCGCCCGGCTCGCGACCGAGCAGCGCCAGCCAAACGGTCCTGGCTGCAGGAGCGGACACACCCGGCGAAATCGCGCCGGCTCCGCCCAGTCCAGTATCGCATGACACCGGATACACCCGGCCACGTCGTCATCGTAGCGGTCCTGGCAGGGCGCGCGTCCTTTGCGGCCGCCCAAGACCCAGAGGGTTTTGCGCAGATTCCAATAGCCCAGTGCCCACCCCATGCGAACCGCATCCAGCAGTCCGGTGTGCAGGCGACGAACCAGGGCTGACATCAAACCAAATGTTTGTTCGCCGGACCGATGTCCACCGCCGTCGTCTGCCCCTTGGCGCCACGCCGGCGCCACCACATCACGCCCAGTCCGGACAACATGAGCACGCCCAGTTGCATGTAGGTGGCCGGCTCCGGCACGACTCCGGACGGGCTGAGTGGTCCAGAGCCGGCGCCCAAGTCCGCGAAGGTCACGGTAGAGCTCAGATTGCCCGTGGTGCCATACAGATCCTGATTGATGGCATTGCCTTGGGTGGACGTGAAAGAGATGTAGGAGATGCGGGTTTGATCATTGACCACGTAGTTAGAGAAACCGGTGGCGTAGTTCTGAATCGCCGTCTGCAAATTGTTGAAACTGATGCCGAAGGTGACCCAGGCATTAGCCGTCGAACTCGTTGAGGCGTAGCCGCCGTCCACTGCCGTTGCGTTCTGGTAATTGTAAGTGTTGGTATTCAGCGTGATCGAGCCGACAAAACTGCCCCAGCTCGTCGTGCTCGGCGAGGTGTTCGCCCCGGTGCCGGGACTCGCAAACGTAATGGTCTGACCCTTCTTGTCGGTCATCTTCATGACCAGATCGACCGAACCGTTGCCATCAAGGTCCATGCCCAACTCCCAGTTGCCGCCAAAGCCCTTGCTATCATGCTTGGCCATGCGGGCCCGGTACAAAATGTAATCGTTGGTCGGATCCGAGACGAGTTTGCCCGCCTTCTGCTGAAAACCGTAATACGTCAGATCGCCGACAAAGTCATCCTGCCCCTGTCCGGTCTGCTGGTCCGCCGCGGGATCCACCATGACGGCATTACCCGCAGTCATCCACGGGGTCCATCCCGTCATGTCGGTCACGGAAATCGTGGTCTGGGCCTTTAGCGGCCAAGCCAGCAGGCAGCCGACGATCGAAATGACCATCCGCAAATACGACCAGTGTTTATTTCCCGACATTTTCAAGGTGAACACCCTAGATGATTTCACGGCGCATTTTGGCAAATACGCAGAAGCGCATGTCCGTTCGGGCTACGTAGTTACCGCAACCCCCGACAGGTGAAATACCTGCCCCGCCGCTTCCGAGCCGGACGGCTTACGTACGCTTGACCGTTACCAACGTAAAATCATCACGCTGAGGCACATCGCCCGTAAAACGGTGCACACTTTCCAGGATACCATCGTTGAGTTCGCGGGCCTGTCGGTTGTGCAAGGTACGTACGGTATCGGCCAAGCGGGCCCCCGAAAACTCCTTATCCTCTTCGTTGGGTGCCTCGGTGATCCCATCGGTGTAAAGCACCAGCACATCGCCCGGGTCAAAGGCCTCGACGTGATCCGCAATCGCCTCGGCAAAGATCTCATCCGGCACCATGCCCAGCGACATGCCCTCGGAACCCACGAAGGTTTCCTCCGGCACGCCCGTCAATGGATTGCGCCGCGACAACAGCGGCAGTTCGTGGCCGGCCCGGGCAAAAGTCACGGTACCCGCCGCCAGATCGATCACGCCGTAGAGCATGGTGATGAACATGCCGTTGCTCAGGTTGCCGCCGAGCACGCGGTTGAGGTCGGTCAAGGTGGCGGCCGGCGAAGCGTGGCGCGGCGCGATCTGGCGCAGGTTGGTGCGGCAGATCGCCATGAGCAGCGAGGCCGGGATGCCCTTGCCCGAAACATCCGCCACCGCGATGCCCAGCCGCGTATCCGAAAGCGCAAAGACATCGTAGAGATCGCCGCCGACCTTCTGGGCGGCGTTGTAGCGGGCGTCGATGTCGAGCCCCGTGAAAGCCGGCATTTCGCCCGGCAGCAGCATCTGCTGGATGCCGCTCGCGAGCGAGAGGTCCAGGTCGAGCTGCTTCTTTTCCAGCTGGTAGTTGAGAAACTCGGCGTTGTGCAGCGCCAGCGCGGCCTGCTCGGCCAGCGATTGCATCAGGGAAAAATCGGTCTCGGTAAACGGGTTGCCGTCGGCGGAATTCGCCACCGCCAGCACGCCGAAAAAGCGGTCCCGGAACTGCAACGGCACCGCGATGATCGAGCGCACCTTCAACGCATGGTCGTCGTGCCGCACGATGCGCTGATCCGTTTCGGCATCCGCGATGAGCTGGCCCTGCCCGGATTGCACCACCGCCCCGACCACGCCTTCGGTATCGGGGAACTCCTCGGAACGCAGCACCTGCTCGATGAACTTGGCGCGCGTGGTGAGTTTTTCGCGGATCGCCTCGGGCACCGGCCGGTGCGGCGGGAAAAGCCCCTCCACCGCCACGCTGCGCATCATGCCCTCCGGGGTGCGTTCAAACAGCGCCGCGCTCAGCGCGCCGGAACACAGGATGGCGGCGTGTACGATGCGCTGCTGCAGTTCCTCGCGGGTCAGCCCCTCCCCCAGCGCCTCCACCATGTGATGCATGAAATCCACCACCAGCTGACGTTCCTGCGCGACCTGCAGCTTCTCCTCGTCGATCCGCTCAATCTGGCGACGGGCCCGGTAAAGGGGCACGAGCATGGCGAGCACGCCGAGCATCAGGCCGAGAAGCAGCGGTAACATGGTGGGATCGCAGGTGTGGCATGCGCCCGGCGTCCGGGCAATCGCGGAATGCGGGATTGCGCCGGCGCGTCCGCGGGCCGCCTAACCCGGTTTCTGCTCCACGCGGTTTTTCAGGAAATCCATCACATCCTGAAATTTGGCCCGGTTGCTCTCGTCGGCGGAGATCAGGTTTTCGTGCGCCTCCAACACCAGCCGCGCGCTCTCCAGTTCGGAACGCTGCGCCGCCGGCAGCACTTGCTCGCCGGACTGGAAATTGAGGTTGAAGCCACCCGCGTCGACCGTGAGGAGGCGGTGCAAACCGAGGTTGCGGATGAGCTCCAGGTTGCGCTGGCCGACCCGGGCCAGCACCAGGCTGCCGTCGGTCGGTGCCGCCTTGCGCAGCTGCAGCGCCGCGCCGGCCAGCACGCCGAGAAACGTGCTGTCCATGCTCGCGCACTGCTGAAAATCCAGCACGAAGCGCTTTTTCCCCTGCCGGATCATCCCGCCGACAAAATCGCGCAGCGCCGCGCTGTTTTGAAAACAGGCCCGGCCCTCGATGCGCACGACCACCGGATCGGAATACGCATCCACCAGATAAACCGGCGTGCCGTTTTCAGCCATGGGCCAAGGTCAGTCGGATATGCCCAAAACGCAACGCCGGTGGCGACACCGGCCCGGGCGGAGAACGGCGCGGTGCATCACGCGCGCGCCACGATCTGGCGGAGCACAAACGGCAGGATGCCGCCGTGCCGGTAGTAATCGATCTCGATGGGCGTGTCGATGCGGCAGCGCACCGGCACCTCCTCAACCCGGCCGTCCTGGCGCGTGATGCGCAAGGTCAGGTCCTGTTGGGGTTTCACGCCGTCGTCGAGGCCGACGACATCGAAGGTCTCGCTGCCGTCGAGCTTGAGCGTCTGGGCCGTGGTGCCGTCCTTGAACTGCAGCGGCAGCACGCCCATGCCGACGAGGTTGGAGCGGTGGATGCGCTCGAAGCTCTGCGCCACCACGACCTTCACGCCGAGGAGATTGGTGCCCTTGGCCGCCCAGTCGCGGGAGGAGCCTGTGCCGTATTCCTGGCCCGCGATCACGATCAGCGGCGTGCCGGCCTGCTGGTAGGCCATGGCCGCGTCGTAAATCGAGGTTTCCTGGCCGTCGGGTCCGAGCGTGTTGCCGCCTTCCTTGCCGCCGAGCATCAGGTTCTTGATGCGGACGTTGGCGAAGGTGCCGCGGGTCATCACGCGGTCGTTGCCGCGCCGCGAGCCGTAGGAGTTGAAATCGACCCACTCGACGCCGTTGGCGAGCAGGTAACGGCCGGCCGGCGAGTCCTTCTTGATCGCACCCGCCGGGGAGATGTGGTCGGTCGTGACCGAATCGCCGAAGATGCCCAGCGGGCGCGCACCGGTGATCGGCCGGATGCTGCCGGGCGTGAGCGCGAAGTCCGTGAAGAACGGCGGCTCCTGGATGTAGGTCGAATCGGCATCGAAGGTGTAAACGTTGCCCGTGGATGACGGGATCTCGTTCCACTTCGGGTTCTGCTCCGCGAAATCAGTGTAAAGCTTGCGGAACACCTCGGGCTTGAGTGCCGCGGCCATTTCGTCACGCACCTCCTGCAGCGAGGGCCAGATGTCCTTGAGGAGCACCGGCGCGCCGTGCTTGTCGGTGCCGATCGGGTCGGTCGTCATGTCGATGTCCACCCGGCCGGCGAGCGCGAAGGCGACGACGAGCGGGGGCGACATCAGGAAGTTGGCCTTGATGTTCTGGTGCACGCGGGCCTCGAAATTGCGGTTGCCCGAGAGCACGGACGCCGCCACGAGGTCGTTCTTGACCACGGCCTCCTCGATCGGCGCGGCCAGCGGGCCGGAATTGCCGATGCAGGTCGTGCAACCGTAGCCCACGGTCTGGAAGCCGAGTTGGTCGAGGTAGGGCTGCAGGCCGGTTTTGTTGAGATAGTCCGTCACCACCCGCGAACCGGGGGCGAGCGAAGTCTTGACCAGCGGGTTGACCTTGAGGCCCTTCTCCACCGCCTTCTTGGCGAGCAGGCCGGCCGCCAGCATGACGCTGGGGTTCGAGGTGTTGGTGCAGCTGGTAATCGCCGCGATCAATACGGAGCCGTTGCTTATTTCGCAGCAGGGCGTGGCGGCCGGACGGTTGTTGGCCATCTCGTTCTCCGTCGTGACACTGGTATCGAGTGCGGCCGACTTTTCCCGGGAAACCGGCTCGTTGCTGCCACCGTTGTGCCCGCTGACCGGCACACGCTGCGCGTAACCTTCGGCTTTCTTGCCGAAACCCGCCGCCGTGACCGGCCGCGAATATGCCTCGACAAACTCCTTCTTCAGTTCCGGCAGCACGATGCGGTCCTGCGGCCGTTTCGGGCCCGCCACACTGGGCACCACGGAGCCGAGATCCAGCTCGAGGTCGGTGGAGTATTCGATCTGGCCGCGCTGCGGGATGCCCCACAGGCCCTGCGCCTTGTAGTAGGCCTCGTAAAGCGCGACCTGCTCGTCGCTGCGGCCGGTGGCGCGCAGGTAGGTGGAGCACTCGCCGTCGATCGGGAAGAAACCCATCGTCGCGCCGTATTCGGGCGCCATGTTGGCAATCGTCGCGCGGTCCACGACCGGCAGCGCCGCGGCGCCCGGGCCGTAGAACTCGACAAATTTGCCCACGACCTTCGCCTTGCGCAGCATCTGGGTGATGGTCAGTGCCAGGTCGGTCGCCGTCACGCCTTCGCGCAACGCGCCGGTCAGGTGCACGCCGACCACGTCGGGCGTCAGGAAATACACCGGCTGGCCGAGCATGCCGGCCTCGGCCTCGATGCCGCCCACGCCCCAGCCCACGATGCCGAGGCCGTTGATCATGGTCGTGTGCGAGTCGGTGCCGACCAACGTGTCGGGATAGCACACGCCGCCGGCCTGCAGCACGCCCTTGGCGAGGTATTCGAGGTTGACCTGGTGCACGATGCCGATGCCCGGCGGCACGACCTTGAACGTGTCGAACGCCTGCATGCCCCATTTGAGGAACTGGTAGCGCTCGCGGTTGCGGGTGAACTCCAGCTCAAGGTTCTGCTGCAACGCCTCCGCGCTGCCCGCGAAATCCACCTGCACCGAATGGTCGACCACGAGATCGACCGGCACGAGCGGCTCGATGACCTTCGGGTCCTTGCCCAGCCGCGCCGCCGCCGCGCGCATCGCCGCCAGGTCCACTAGCAGCGGCACACCCGTGAAATCCTGCAACACGATGCGCGCCACCACGAAGGGAATCTCCTCCGTGCGCGCCGCCTTCGCCTGCCAGCCCGCCAGCGCCTGCACCGCCGGCTCGCTCACCCGCTGCCCGTCGCAGTTGCGCAGCAGCGATTCCAGCACGAGCCGGATCGACACCGGCAGACGGCTGACGTCGTGACCCGCGGCGGCCAGCGCCGGCAGGGAATAGAACTGGTGCGACGTCCCGTTGGCGGTGAACGTCTGCAGGGTGTTGAACGGATTCGGGTGGGACACGGGATTTGCGATTTTGGATTTGCGATGCTCGAATGAAAAGCGGCGGGGTGACGGACAGGCCAACGTCGCACCGACGGCCGGCGCGACGTTGGTTCAATGCCCGGCTCAGTTGCCGAGGGCGGCCTTGACGGCTTCGAAGTTGGGCAGGTCCTTCGGCGTGGCGGTCTGCTCGGCGTATTTCACCGTGCCGTCCTGACCGATGACAAACGCCGCGCGGGCCGAGGTGTCGCCGACGCCGGCCAGCATCGGGAAGAGCACGTCGTAGGCCTTGGTGACCTCCTTGTTAAGATCGCTGGCGAGGGTCACCTTGATCTTGTTGGCCTGCGCCCAGGCTTCCTGCGCAAAGGGGCTGTCCACGCTGATCGCGATCACGCGGGCGCCGAGCTGCGCATACGCGTCCAGCCCGGAGGTGATGTCGCACATTTCCTGCGTGCAGACGCCGGTGTAGGCCAGGGGGAAGAACAGCAGCACGGTCTGCTGCTTGCCGAAATTGTCGCTCAACTTGACGTCGACGAGACCGTCCGCGGTCTTGGACTTGAGGGTGAAATCAGGGGCTTTGGATCCGACGGCGATGGGCATGGTGATGGAGGTGTGGGTTGAAGGAAGACCCCGCACAGGCAAGCGCGGGGCGTGGAAGGGTGAAGGTAGTGGGCCGCAGGCGGCCTAGACAAACCGTTTTTCCCGAAAGAAGGGCGGATTCTATTTTCCCCGCGGCGGGCATAAGTTTTGTTTGCGCGGCCGGCGCCGCCCCGCGTTTATGGGTGGCTGCTTTATGAACCTGATCGAAGATCTGCAATGGCGCGGCCTGCTGGCCGACTGCACCGACCTGGATGCGCTCACCAAGCGCCTCACCGAGGGGCCGGTCACGCTCTATTGCGGTTTCGATCCCACCGGTGACTCGCTTCACGTCGGCCACCTCGTGCCACAACTCACGCTGCGCCGCTTCCAACTCGCCGGCCACCATCCCATCACCCTCGCCGGCGGCGCCACCGGCATGGTCGGCGATCCTTCCGGCAAATCCGCCGAGCGCAACCTCCTCACCCGCGACCAGCTCGCGCACAACGTCTCCGCCATCCGTGGACAGCTCGCCCGCCTGCTTGATTTCGAGGCGGCGGACAATCCCGCCGTGCTGGTGGACAACGCCGACTGGACCGCGCCGGTCAGCTTCCTCGATTTCCTGCGCGACATAGGGAAGCATTTTTCGGTCAACCAAATGCTCGCCAAGGACTCCGTGCGCTCGCGCATGGAAGGTGACAGCGGCATCAGTTACACCGAGTTCAGCTACCAACTGCTGCAGGCCTTCGATTTCTACCACCTGCGCAAGACCCACAACTGCGAGCTGCAGATCGGCGGCTCCGACCAGTGGGGCAACATCACCGCCGGCACCGACCTGATCCGTAAAAAACTCGGCGTCGCCGCCTGGGGCTGGACCTTCCCGCTCATCACCAAGGCCGACGGCACCAAGTTCGGCAAGACCGAGGGCGGCGCCGTCTGGCTCGATCCGGCCCGCACCAGCCCCTACAAGTTCTACCAGTTCTTCGTGAACACCGAGGACGCCAAGGTTGGCGAATACCTGCGCAAGTTCACCTTCCTCTCCCGTCCCGAGATCGAGGAACTTGAGGCCAAACACGCCGCCAACCCCGGCGCCCGCGAAGCCCACAAGGCCCTGGCCCGCGAGGTCACCAAACTCATCCACGGCGAGTCCGCGCTCGACGCCGCCCTCAAGGCCAGCGCCATCCTCTTCGGTGCCGAGATCGGCGACACCTCCGAGGAAACCTTCCGCGATGTTGTTGGCGAAGTCCCGACCACCGATTTTCCCCAAACCGGACTGGATGGCGCGGGCACCGCGATGGTCGAACTGCTCGTGCACACCGGCCTCTGCCCCTCCAAGGGCCAGGCCCGCAAGGACATCACCGGCGGCGGCATCTACCTGAACAACGTCAAGGTCACCGATCCCGCCCTGGCGATCGGGAGCGCCGATGCGTTGTTCGGCCGCTACGTGCTCCTGCGCAAAGGCAAGCGCAGCTACGCGGTGGTCAACCTCACCGCGTGATCCGATCCCACGCCGCGCCGCCGGCGTGCCGCGGCCCGTCCCCATGACCACCCGCCCCGCCCTGCCGAATTTCACGCGCCGCTTGCAGGCCGGCCAACCCGCGAAACTCGTCGGTTTCGGCGACAGCATCACCGGCATTTATTACCACACCGGCGGACTGCGCGCCTGGCCCGAGATTCTTGGCGACCTGCTGCGCGCGACCTGCCCGCCGGCCGACCTCACGGTCGTCAACGCCGGCATCAGCGGCAACACCGCCGCCCAAGCCCTGGCCCGCATTGAACGTGATGTCATCGCCCACCGGCCGGACCTGGTGGCGGTGCAACTGGGCATGAACGACGTGGTGCGCACGCCGGCGGAGACGTTTGCCGAGAACCTTCGCGCGATTGTCGCGCGCCTGCACGCCAGCGGCGCCGAGGTGCTGCTGATGACGCCCAACGCCATCGATCCGTCCGATCAGCACTGGCCGGCGAACAAGGTGGAAACTTACGCCGAAATCGTGCGCGCCCTCGCCGCGGAGCTGCGCGTGCCGCTGGCCGACACGCACGGCGCGTTTGCCCGCCAACGCCAGCTCGGCGGTCCGGAATGGTATCGCCTGCTGAGTGATTTCATCCATCCGAATTTTCGCGGCCACGCCCTGATCGCGCGCACCGCCGCCGCGGTCATTGCGGGCCACGATTTCACCGGCATCGAACCGCCGTCGCCTGTACCGGCCCTGCCTTGCCTGCACCAACGCCTGCTGGCCGCGGAACCCAAGCTGCGTGTCACCGCCATGGCGCCCTATGACCGGGTGTTGGTTGCCGCCCTGCACATGCTGCGCCCCGGGCTGCAGGTCGAGGTGACCCCTTGGGCGGCGGCCGGCAAATCGATCACTGATCTCGCCGGCGAAACCGATGCGTGGGGTTGGCCCAAATACCAAGCCGATCCCAATCTCCCGCCGCCGGACCTCATGGTCATCGCGCCGCCGGCCAACCGGACCGGCCTCCCGGAGCAGGCATATTACCTCGCGGTTTCGCACCTGTTGAACCGCACCCAGGGCTTTTCGCACCGCACTTGGGAAACGTTGGTTGTTCTCCCCTCATCTGGTGATCCCGCCGGCACGATCGCCCGCGACAAGGATCTGCCCGGTCTCTCCGAATCCTCATTTGCGACGCCGGAATCGTTGAGCGCCGCCTTGGCCAAAATGCTCAGCCCGCAGACCGCAAGCAATCACGCCGGGCGATAACCGCCGACGTTGTCTCCGAAGCGCACCCGGTTCTCGCCGCGCACCGCCTCCGCGGCCGTCGCGTGATAAAACCAGTTGTGCTCGACCAGCACCTGCTCGGCCGGATCGCCGCGCACCATCAGCGCCAGTTCGGGTGAGCCGAAGGTGTTGTGCCGCACCTTCAGCCATGAACCCGCGACATCGGTGCCGTCCTTGCGGTCGCGACCGCCGTGCATGTCGAAACAATGCGAAAGCGATTCGCCCAGCTCGACGTTGTGCCGCGCCTCGTAACCGCTGCCGGGATTGCCCGTGCCGGCGATCGAGTGCCGGTTCCAGTTGAACAGATTGCGCTCGATCAACGAAAACGCGCGGTCGTGCGCGATGCCGTAGCCGAGGCCGTTGTATTGGTTGTGGTGGATGAAATTGTGGTGGATGTGATGCCCGCGCCCCGCCCGCAGCCAGATGGCCGCGTGGCTCCAGCCGCCCAGTTCGCAGTTGTCCACGGTCAGTCCGTCGTGCGCCGCCTCGATGCCGTCCGAGACCGGAAACTTGTAGTAATACTCGTGCCCGCGGCCGCCCTGCCAATCCGGCGCGGTGCCGAACGAGCGGCGGTGATGCTCATTGCACCGTTTCGGATTCGGTCCCTGCAACCGCAGCCCGCTGAAGCGCACCCCCGGCCCCAGCACGCGGAAAAGCGGCCGCGTCTGAAACGTGTCCGAGCGAATCAACGCCCCGGCGCTGCCCCGCCTTCCGCGATCGCTCGCCAACGTGACTCCGCCGGGCACCTCCAGCACGAGCTGCTCGATGTGCACGCGTTCCGTGCAGTCGATCTCCGCCGTGCCCTCAAGCCACAACACCTCGCCCGGCTGCGCCGCCGCGAGGCGCAGCAGCAGTTCATCCAGCGTGCTAATCACCGCGCCCGACGGCTCCACCGCCGCGCGATACCCGACCCCGCCACCGATCGGCCCCAACGCATCAGGCTCCGCCCCATACCACCGGCCGCCGATCTCCACGCTGTATTCACCGCCAACCGGCATGATTGCGTCAAACATGATATGTTCCCTTCTGGTTGGTATAATCTGAATCTTGCTCAAACACCGACAAGATTTCCTGCCGGCAACTCCGTGATGAAATTCTCGGTCAGCAGCATTGCCGGCTCGTGCCCCGTGATTCGCATGGCACCTCTTTCCACCGTCACGCCGGTGCGCTCCGATAGTGCCAAAATCGAGGTCTGCAACTCACCACTGCATTGCCGCAGAATATCGGCGTGTTCGTTCCGATAATGACGCGCCACGGCCAAGCCGCTCATCAAGTTTAACGCCGCAGTATCCTGCAGGCCGCAGAAATTCCGATCGATGTGCGCACACGGCTTGATATCGCTGCCCAATACAATCGCCCCGGCACTCCCCCCGTAAATGATGCCGCCGTTGCGGTAATACTCGATCAATGCCCGGTCAAAACCGCTCTCTTTGAGTTCGTGTAACAGGAGGTAAGTGCACCCACCCCCGATGAACACCGCGTCATGTTCGGGGATTTGCTCGGGCGACCTCCCTGCAAAATCGCTCCACATGCTGATCGATGTAATCCCCATCGGTCGCAATACCTCCGTCAGCCATGCCAGGCATTGTTCATGCCGCCGGCCCTCGTTTGGTTGCGCCATAGGCCAATACAGCACTCGGGCATTGGTTCCAATCCAATCGTGCAATTGCTCTAACAAAGGACGTTCATCATCCCCGGATCCCCCGCCGGCTGCAATCAAACGCCCTGTTGTCATCTTCATCAGCTCGGCGAAAGCACCCTCACAGACGATCCTATTCCCATCCACCGTTTGATATTCTAGATCAATCCGTGTTCATCCGTGTTCATCCGTGGTTGAAACTCTGGGATTATGTTGTGCTAGAAAAACATCGCCTCGCTCAGCGCCCGCTCGGGCGCCAGCAGACCGAACGAAGCCGACAGCTTCGTTTCGCCGCCGCCGAAATTGCACGCAAAGTGTGCGTGTCCCGTTTTCAATTCTCCCTGCCAGCGGAAGTGTTTTCCTTTGGCGTCATAGCCGAACTCAACGCCGAGCCGGCCGGCTTCGGCCGCCGGTTGTGCAAACTCAATTTGCGCCGCGCCACAGGCGGCCAGCCGGCGTTGCAACCAGCCGGAGAGCACGCGCGCCTCGGCGGCGAGATCGTCACCGTGCGTCACGGTCACGGTCGTGAGTTTTTCCACCAATTGTCCCGGTTCGTAGCCCGCGAGGAACTGCCCGAGGCTTTGCCGCACGGGCAGCAGCCGCGAGTAAACGAGATCGCGCAGCACCTCGGGCCGCGGCAGCGGATAAAGTTTGGCGTCGGCCGGGGCGATCGAGCTGTCGATGAGCACGCGGCGCGCCCGGCCGAGCAGGTAGCGGTAGTCGGCGAGCTTGGCGTTGGCCGCGAAACGGTGCGCCCAGTAGTAAAGCGGCAGGTCGGTGGAGAGACAGATCGAGACCTGGCTCTCGATGAAACTGCGGGTCGACAACGGATAGCTGAGGATCACGAACTCGACGCAGCGCGCGTCGTTTTTGTTTTTCCCCAGGTAGCACTGGCCGAAAATCTTGGCGCGCATGTCGGTCACGCCCTCGGCCTCGGGACCGGCGAGCGGACACAGCACCACGATGCGGCTGGGGTATTGTTGCGAAAACTTCTCCACCACCGCAAACTGCGCCAGGGCATCGTCCACCGTGGTCGGCAAACCGAGGTGCAGCACGAGGTTGACCTGCGTGGCCTTGGCGTCCTTGGCCGGCGGGGCCGCGCCGCCGCTGGCCGCGGTGTCCGACCACATGCCGGCCAGATGGTGCTTGATGCCGCTGACGGGCACCTCGATGCCGGGCAACGCGTTGAAGATCGTGGCCATGGCTCAGGGCTGGCGCCAGTGGTGACCGTGACGGGCGGGCAACGCCTCGCTGGCGGGCGGTCCCCACGAACCGGCGGCGTAGCTGTCCATGCCGGCGCGGCCCGCTTCCGCCCACGATTCGAGGATGGGCGTGCAAAGTTTCCACGAGGTCTCGGCCTCGTCGCCGCGGATGAACAGCGTGCCGTCGCCGATCATCGCGTCGAGCACGAGGCGTTCGTAGGCCTCCGGCGTGTTGGAGCCGAAGGTGGTCGCGTAGCGGAAACTCATCTTCACGGGCTGCGTGCGCGTTTCCAGGCCGGGGATCTTGGCGTTGAGGATGAGGCTGAGTCCCTCGTCGGGCTGGATCTGAAACGCGAGGGTGTTGCCCGCGAGGTCGAATTTGGCGCCGGCCGCGAACAGCGTGCCGGGCGGCCGCCGGAAATTGATCGCGATCTCGGAAACGCGGCGCGCCATGCGTTTGCCCGAACGCAGGTAGAACGGCACGCCCTGCCAGCGCCAGTTGTTGATCGAAAGCCGCAGCGCCGCGAAGGTCTCGGTGTTCGAGTCGGCCGCGATGCCCTCCTCTTCCAGGAAACCGGGCACGGCCTTGCCGCCGACCATGCCGGCGGCGTATTGCGCGCGGGCCACGTCGCCGTCCGGTCCGAGCCGCAGCGGTTGGATGGCCTGGAGCAGCTTGACCTTCTCGTCGCGGATCGCCTCGGCGTCGAGCGACACCGGCGGCTCCATCGCGGTGAGCGCGAGCAGCTGCATGGTGTGATTCTGGATCATGTCGCGCAGCGCGCCGCTCTGTTCGTAGTAGCCGCCGCGCGTGCCCACGCCCACATCCTCCGCCACGGTGATCTGCACGCTTTCGATGTAGTTGCGGTTCCACAACGGCTCGAAGATGGCGTTGGCGAAACGCTGCACCAGCAGGTCCTGCACCGTTTCCTTCCCGAGGTAGTGGTCGATGCGGTAGACCTGGTGCTCCTCGAAGACGGCGCGGATGGTGTGATTGAGTTCCCGGGCCGAGGCCAGGTCGCGGCCGAAGGGTTTCTCGATCACCACGCGCGCGTGCAGCGGACCGTCGAAATGACGGCGCGCCAGTCCCGCGGCGCCGAGGTTGCGCAGGATCGGCGCAAAAACCGAGGGCGGCGTGGAAATGTAGAACAACGACTGCACCTCGCGGCCGAGCTTCCTTTCAATGTCGTCGATGTGCGCGGCCAGCCGTTTGAACGCCTCCGCGTCGTCGTAGCCGCCGGCCACGTAGGTGGTGTGGGCCGCGATCCGGTCCCACACGTCCTGGTCCGGCTCGCGCCGGGAAAATTCGCGAATCGCGTCGCCGGCGAGCTGACGGAATTCCTCGTCCGGGATATCCTTGCGCCCGTAGCCGATGAGGAAAAACTCCGCCGGCAGCAGGTTGTCGGCCCCGAGGTTGTAGACGGCCGGGATGAGCTTGCGGGCGGTCAGGTCGCCCGAGGCGCCAAAAATCACGACCACCGTGGGCGGTGCCCCCCGGTGTTTGCTGAGTCCATGCAGGAACGGATGACGCTGCGAATCGGCCATACAGGGGGCGCATCGTCAGACCGCTCCGCGGCGGCAAGCAAGGGAAATGACCGGCATAAGCGCGGCTCCACGCCGCGACGTTCAGCAGGCGCCGGGATGAAAATCCCGCGGAAACAACGGCACGTTCTCAAAATGCAGCACCTCGGGCCGCGCCTTGCTGCCCGCGGCCGGCAGCACGATCTCGACCACATCAAACCGCACCGTGCGGGGCCGTTGCGCCAGCCGCGCCAGGTAGGCCCGCGCCGCGCGCTGCAGCACGCGCTTTTTCCGCAGGTCCACCGCGTAATAACCCGGCACCAGCGCCCCGGCCGCGCGCGCCTTGACCTCCACGAACACCAGCACCTCGCCGTCGCGCGCCACCAGGTCGATTTCCTCGCGGCGATCGCGCGGATTGCGCCAGTTGCGCGCGACGATCGTGTATCCGAACTTCTGCTGCAGATGCTCCGCCGCCAGCCGCTCGCCCGCCGCCCCGCTCCCGGGCCGGAAACGACCGCGCCACCATGCGCGCAGCCGGACGATGAAAGACCTGGGGTTCACGTGCATTTCTCATTGCGACATCCGGCGGTCACTGACAATCACAGACTTGAACGCACCGTACCCGGGAAATTCATGGCCACCCCAAATATCGCCAACGCCCTCCGCCGCTCCCTCCTCATCAAGGTCATCTCCAAGCCGGCCCCCAGCCGCGAGGACCTCGACTCCGTCATCGAGCTCACCGCTTCCAAGGTCGTCGAGGCCCTGCAGGCCCAGTCGATGACCTTCTACCTCGTCGAGGGCAACGACATCACCTTCAAGCACGTCTACTACTCGCCCACCCTCTGGGGACGCGACAAGGCCCGCGAAAAGCAGTTTCAGGAAACCCGCGACAAACTCCTGACGCTCAAGCTGCCGCTCGGCACCGGCAACGTCGGCAAGGTCATCCAGACCGGCGAACCCCTGTTTTTCACCAAGGACGGCCCCGACGCGGCCAACCTGATGTCGATGGCCAAGAGCACCGGCTTCGAGGTCAGCTCGATGCTCACCGTGCCGCTGAAGACCAACATCGTCATCGGCGCCATTCAGGTCCTCAACAAGGAGCCCGCCGCCGGCACCGACGGCGCGTTCACCGACACCGATCTCAAGCTCCTGCAGGAAGTGGCCGAGTACTCCTCCACGCTCATCCAGCGCATGGTGGACCCGAAATTCCAGCTCGATGCCGACGACACCGCGCGCTTCATCTCCAAGCTCACCGACCTCCCGCTCGTCACCAACGAGGATGAAATCGAGATCGACGACAAACTCATCGAGGTGACCGGCGACGCCATCATCCGCCGCGAGGGCATCTTCCCGCACAAGCAGCTCAGCCCCAATTCGGTCGCGGTGCTGATGACCAACCCGCTCGACTACGCCAAGCGCGAGTCCTTCAGCCAGGCCACCGAGATGAACATCGAGGAGGTGCGCGTCATCTCCGCCACCCTCTTCGAGAAGCTCCTCAAGAAATTCTTCAAGGAATCCAAGGCCCAGACCGCCACCAGCGACGATGTCGACATCGGCTCTGTCGCCGAGGTCATCAGCTCCGCCTACGACGAGACCGGCGGCGAGGTGAAGGCCGAGGACCTCGAAAGCGAGGACTCCGCCCCCATCATCCAGCTCACCAACCGCATCATCGAGGATGCCTACGTCTCCGGCGCATCCGACATCCACATCGAGCCGCAGGAAAAGGAGCTGATGGTCCGCTACCGCATCGACGGCCTCTGCCAGGAAAAACTCCGCCTGCCCAAGCAGGTGACCAACGCCCTCGTCACCCGCCTGAAGATCATGTGCAACCTCGACATCGCCGAACGCCGGCTGCCGCAGGACGGACGCATCGTCTTCAAAAAATTTACCAAGAAGAACATCGACATCGACCTGCGCGTCGCCACCGGCCCCATGAAGGACGGCGAGAAGGTCGTCATGCGCATTCTCGACAAGCAGAAGTCCACCCTGCCCCTGCCCGCCCTCGGCTTTTCCGACGAGAACCTCGCCAAATACCGCGCCTGCATCCAGCAGCCCTACGGCATGATTTTGCACTGCGGTCCGACCGGCTCCGGCAAGTCGATGACCCTCTACTCCGCCCTCGGCGAGATCAACACGCCCGACATCAACATCCAGACCGCCGAGGATCCGATCGAATACACCCTGCAGGGCATCAACCAGATGCAGATGAACCGGCAGATCGGCCTCACCTTCGCCCGCGCCCTGCGCTGCTACCTGCGCATGGATCCCGACGTGATTCTCGTCGGTGAAATCCGCGACGAGGAAACCGCCCAGATCGCCGTCGAGGCCGCCCTCACCGGTCACTTGCTGGTGTCCACCCTGCACACCAACGACGCGCCCTCGACCATCAACCGCATCGGCGAGATGGGCGTCGAGCCCTTCAACATTTCCGCCTCGCTCGTCTGCGTCTGTGCCCAGCGCCTCCTCCGCCGCGTCTGCAAGAACTGCAAGCAGCCCTACGAACCCGAAGGCCGCGAGAAGGCCATCATCGAAAAGGCCATCGGCTGGAGCGGCCAGATCTTCAAGGCCAACCCCCAGGGCTGCCCGATGTGCAACGGCACCGGCTACAAGGGCCGCGTCGGTATCCACGAACTGATGACCAACAGCGAGGAGCTGACCGAGGGCATCAACAAGGAGGTCGAGGTCGCCGAGCTCAAGCGCATCGCCATGCGCACCGGCATGAAGACCCTGCACCAGGACTCGATCCTCAAGGTCAAGATGGGCCTCACCACCGTCGAAGAAGCCCTCGCCAACGTCCCGCCGGATTTGATTTTGTGACGGGCAACAGGCCGTGTGATGGTTCAGAACAAATAAATGACTTGGGACAGCCGTTGTCCCACCATTTGGGGCATAATCACTGCTCAAAATCCATGGCCTCACACAATCCAATCAGTGAAATATTTCTGTCCCTTGATATCTTGAGTAAATGCAGGCTGTTGATTCCTCCAACTGTGTTCAGAACCGCTTACCTAACAATGTTATCGAAGACACCCTACAAACATTATCCATGGGGTCGAACACTCGCTGTAAATGCACAAACCATCAAGAATGACTTCCTCGCTAATGGTCAATTGGCTGCACGAGGAATCGGGATGGCGTATTCAGTCACCAAGCTTCACTTACTTGAAAGTCTTTAAGCAGATATATTGATGCCTTTCCCGTCCATAGTCGCCTATCAATCCGCTCACGGCTGCGTGTCGTGCGACGGCTTGCACGCGCAGGATGGTGACGAACTCGGCGCTTTCCTGACCGGTCCAGTGGCGGCGCGGCTCGACGATACGGCGGGCGGGGAGGAACTGCGCGATCACCTCCGTGGGCTGAGCCTGACCGGCATGGGACAGGACGCGCTGGCGGAAGTGCTCGCCGCGGAAGTATCGGAAGAGCGCGACTGGGCGGCGGGCGAAGCCCTCGCCGAAGCGTTGCTGGAAGAACATCACGACGTCGTGCTCCCGTGGAACACCGAGCGCGACAAGCGAAACCCCTTCGCCTCTCTACCTGGTGCGGACATTGTGGGTTTTCAACGCGATGGCGATTCCCACCGCCTCGCCCTCGGCGAGGTGAAGTGCTCCTCCGAAGCACAGTGGCCGCCACAGGTGATGAGCGGACGAAGCGGCGGAATCGGGCACCAGCTCGACCATCTCGCGATGAACCTCGGAACCATTTGCCAGCTGCTCAAGTGGCTCCTCCATAGGGTCAAACGCACGGCATACGAAGAGGCCTTTAACCATGCGTGCACCCGGTATCTGAATTCCGGCCACCGCGACCTGTCCTTGTTCGGTGTTCTCGTGCGCGACCAAGCGGCGAACGAAGCCGACTTGTGCGCCCGAGGCCGCAGCTTGAGTGGTCATCTGCAGGCCCCGACGAGTTGCCGTCTCATCGCTCTCTATCTACCGTGGTCGATCAGCCGGTTGCCCGAACTCATCCGGCAAGGAGGTGCGGCGTGAGTCACTGGCTGCTTGATGCAATCACAGAAAAACGGACGCGCGCTCTGCGCGAGGCCGACCGTATCCAATTTTACCGTGAGTTGTCCCGGGACTTGCCGGACTTCGATCAAGTGGCGCTGCGCGAGACCGCCGCCGCTTTAGAAATCGCGGTGCTCGATTTGGAGATCGACCGTCTCTCCGAAAATCCCGAACGCCGGGCACTCGTGCGCGGCGCGGCGGCGGACGCCTTCCGCCTGCTGCGGGTACTTCCGGTCCCGGAGACCGGCATGGAGGCCGGCTCGCACCTTCTGCGCGCATCGTCGCTCGCAGTTCTGGGTGATCGCGGCGCGGACGCCGCACGCTGGTTGCGCTCACTGGAAACGGAGCACGCTTGGCCCACCTTGCCGCTCGACTCGCCCAACTGGGGCGAGCGTTGCCGGGCCACGCTGACGGACATCTGGCTGCGGCTGGTGCGCAAGAAAGGCTGGAGTGACCGCGACACCGTTTTAGAACGCGTGGCGGCTCTCCGCGACACCCAGCAGGAATTTGAGCGCAACTATCTGCATACCTTCACTTCTCTGGAGGCTAAACGCACCGCGCTGGAGCTGATCGCCATATATCATCTGGCAAAGGCGGCTGATGTCCTCGCGCATTTCATCACCGACGGCGTGGTGCATGGCGACCATCAGGTGCAACTGTTGCTGGATTCACATTTCGACCGCGCCATTGCCGCGTGCGAAACCGCGCGCCTCGTGGAGCTGGAGCCCATGACACGATTGCTGGCCCGAGCCGCCGCGCAAATGGTCGAGAATTCCATCTGGACGGTCACCCGGGCGGTAAATTCGAAAGTGACAGAATTTGTGCGGGAGCTGGTAAAACGAGGTCGCGGTGATCGAGCTCTGTTTGATGTGTTGCCGCCACAACGCCGCACCTTGGCTGAGCGAGGCTTGCTCGGCTCGAGCCGACGTGCGGTGGTCGTCAGCTTGCCCACTTCCAGCGGGAAGACTCTCATCGCCCAGTTCCGAATGCTTCAGGCGCTGAATCAGTTTGATGACCAGAAAGGTTGGGTGGCCTATCTCGCTCCCAGCCGGGCGTTGGTGAATCAAGTCACCCGTCAGCTGCGCCGCGACTTCGGGCCGCTTGGACTCGTCGTGGAGCGCGTGAGCCCCGCCATGGAAATCGACGGCGTCGAGGCCGGCGTGCTCAAGGAAACCCGTGGCGATGCACAATTCCGCATCCTCGTGGCGACGCCGGAGAAATTTGACCTGATGCTGCGGCAGGGCTGGGAAGGAAAAATCGACCGCCCGCTCACGCTGGTCGTGGTCGATGAGGCGCACACGATTCAGGACAAAGTGCGTGGCCTGCGCTTGGAATTGCTGTTGGCGACGATCAACCGAGAGTGTCGAGAAGCACAGTTTCTGCTGCTGACGCCTTTTATCAAAAACGCCAGCGAAGTCGCCCGCTGGCTCGGCGGACAGAACTCAGACGACATCAGCTTGGGCGTGGATTGGCAGCCAAACGACCGCGCAATTGGCATTGTCAGCCCGGTGGATGCCGGTCCTAAAAACGGACGTAGCCGCGACTACCTACTGAATTTCGAGACGGTCCACACCACGCGGAACACAATTGTAGTCGATGACGCCTTCTCTCTCGGAAAAGAGGAGGCGCTTGCTGCTACACTTTCTGAGTCAAGAGACGTCGGCACGGTGGCTGCGATCGCAGTGCGAAAACTCAAGGCGCGCGGTCCGGTTATCGCTATGCACAGGCAACCAGATTATGTCTGGAAGCTCGCAGACAAGATAAAATCTGAAAGATCCGAGACGCTGTCGGAAAACATGCGTTTTGTTCAGGAATACATCGCTGCGGAAATGGGAGCACAATTCCCGCTGGTAGATTTGCTCGCACACCGCATCGGCGTGCATCACGGCGGCCTGCCGGAGGAGATCCGAATGCTGATGGAGTGGCTCTTCGAGAAAGAGGAACTCGATGTTCTCGCCGCCACCACGACCATCGCTCAGGGGGTCAACTTCCCTGTGAGCGGTGTGGTGATGGCAGCGACGCAGTATCCGTTCGGCGAAACGATGCCGGCGGAAGATTTTTGGAATATCGCAGGCAGGGCGGGCCGCGTGTCCCAAGGACAACTCGGCATCGTGGCACTCGTTGCGAAAAACGAGAGTGATGCTTCGGCCCGAAAGGAGTTCATTCGTCGCCATACGGGCGATTTGAATTCAGCACTGATCCTCCTCGCGCAGGCGGCGGGTGACTTGATGTCCGATCTTGGGAGGATCGTCTATTCCCGGCCGGAATGGTCGAGCTTCCTGCAGTATCTCGTACACACCTACCGCCAAATGGGCGAGCCGGCGAATTTCGTGGATCAGATTGAACAGGTGCTTCGTGGCACTCTTGGCTTCCAGAAGCTCCGGACTTCAAATGGCCGGGCCGCTCGCCAGCTGTTGGCAGGAATTGAGACTTACATTGCGGACATGACGAGGCCGAGGCAGCCGCTCAAGCTCGTGGACAGCACTGGCTTTTCACTGCAGAGCATCCGCACCGTTCTAGCTAATCGAGGAAACATTGGTCCCCAATCATGGGATCGGGACCGGCTATTCCGACAGGGTGACCGCACCCTTCAGGATATGATGGGCGTCCTGCTGCGAGTTCCCGAATTACGCCAGAATCTGAATGCCGTTCTCGGGGGACACTCCCCCGACGGAGACAAGCTCGCTCTTATCCTCAAGGACTGGGTAAATGGTGAAGAACTTACGACGATCGCCGCACGCCATTTCACCGGTGAAGGCATGGATGAAATAACTGCGCTGACCAAATGCGGCCAAAACCTTTTTGGTAAACTCGCCCAGACTTCCTCATGGGGCTTGAACGCCTTGATGGCGATTACCGGTTCTGAGCTTTCGGACGAAGCGCGAAGCCGTCTCGCGAATTTACCATCACAAGTGTTTTATGGAGTCTCAACGGATGAAGCGGTCACCTTACGACTGCTCGGCGTTCCACGGCGGGCCGCTACCAATCTCACACAACGGTTGAACATACGAACAGGCGAGTCCCTACCCTCGATTCGCCAGCGCCTAACGGCGCTATCTGATCAGGACTGGAACGCAGCTGTAGGGTCTGCCGGCAGCGCCTATCGCAAGGCCTGGCGAATTATTGACGGAGTAGAGTAACGTTCGGAACTGCTCGCGCCAACAAAACAATTTACTCGTTCAATTTGAAACCATCCGGCCGCACCCGGCTATCGGTCGATTTCATGCACTCGCCCGCGGTTCCGGCCGTTTCAGGCCCGCGCGATCACAACCCATGACACCGCTGCATCCCAGACGAACCGTTGCGTGGCTGGCGGGGATTGCAGCCGGCATCACCCTCTGGGCGGTATCGCGGCCGGTTTTTGGCGTGCAGGAGCCGTGGGACGGTTCCTTGCTGCGGTATGGCGTGCTCGTCGCTGTTTCCGGCGCGGCCTGCGCCCTCATCGCGTCGCCCCGCCGGCGGCTTGATGTGCTTGGCTGGCCCGCAGCATTTCTGGTCGGTGAACTGGCTTACATGGCCACGCAGCCCGACCGTTGGTCGCTCTGGCCCCTTGCCCTGATCGCCTTGGCCGTGGGCGCAATCCCGGCGGTCTTCGGCGTTGCGTTGGTGCACAAGTTTCTGGGAGGCGTTGCCGCATGACGACCAAACCGCGCATTTTCACGATGAGCTTCGCCCGCGTGTATCCGCTCTACGTGGCCAAGGCGGAAAAGAAAGGACGCACGCAGGCGGAGGTGGACGCCATCATTCGCTGGCTGACGGGTTACAGTCCACGGGCGCTGACCGGACATCTGCAAAAGGAAACCGATCTCGAGACCTTCTTCCGGCACGCGCCCAAACCCAACCCGTCCCGCCTCCTGATCAAAGGCGTGGTGTGCGGCGTCCGGGTGGAGGATGTGGCGGATCCGACGATGCGGGAAATCCGTTACCTCGACAAATTGGTCGATGAATTGGCCCGGGGCCGGTCGTTGGACAAAATCCTGCGGGCCTGATCCGAAACACGCCACGGCCGGTCCGCTCCGGCACGCAACGCACACGTGACCGGCGGCCGGACCATCCGGGAGCCGACGTCGCGTTATTTCCGATACCACTCGCCGTTGTCGCGCTGCAGCCAGACGCCGGGCGCGCTGTTGCTCGCAATCTGCCGGGCGCGGGCCCGGGCCACCTGCGCCGCGCTCGTGCCGGCCTGCTGGGCGATCGCCGCATACACGGTTTCACGGTCACGGTTTTCCTCGGCCACCACATTGGCGGCATCGCCGCCGGCGGTGCGCACCTCGACGTAGCCGCGGTTGTTCTCGCCGATGGCGCCGCTGGTCTTCAACGCATCGATGCGGCTCAGCCGCTGCTCCATGCGCGCGCGCACGGCGCCGAGATCCTCGGCTTGGACCGCCAGGGTCAGGCCGGTGAACGCCAGGGTGATGAACAGGAAACGGAAAAAGCGGGTTTTCATGGCGGACATCAGGTTTCGGATTCGTGGGCGATGGTGGATGACTTCTGGTCGAGTCCACCGAAGAAATCGTCGAGCGCGCGGTCCACCTTCACGTTCACATCCACCGTGGCGTGGACTTGGATCGGATCCATTTTCACGTGGATGCAGCCGCCGAGCAGGGGCAGCACCAAAAGGGGCAGATAGCGGCGCGACATGGCATTCATCACACCCGTCAGACGCCAAAGCGCAATCCAGGTTTCATTCATTTGTGCCCATTTGCACCCGCACCTTGCCCTCCGAGCCCAACCGCAGCACCTGCTCGAGCGGCCCCGCCACGTTGATTGTGAATGACACCTTCTCCACCACCCCGCCCGTCGCGGGTCGTGCGACCACCGCCACCGTGGCGGAGCGCGCGCCGTCCGGCCCGTCGGGATTCAACCGCACCTCCAGCTGATCCACGGCCAGCGCCGTCCGGCCCATCTCGATGTCGCTCAACGCATCGTAGGCGGGATTTTCAACCGACAATCGCCGCGCGATCATTCCCAGCCAGGCCGGCAGCCAGGTGATGCGCGCCTGCATGTGCCCGGTCAGAAAGCCCGGTGCGGGCGCCAGCCGCATGCTCGCATTGGCCTCGGGCGTGATGACCAGTCCGCCTGTCCCGGGCCGCAACCCGCCTTCCGCACTCCAAGCTGCCGTCACGGTGCCGTGCAAACGCCCTTGCACCGATTGCACGGCCGCCGGCAACAGCGGCGCGAGCTGCTCCAGTGCAACATCGCGCAAACGCGCCTCCAGCCCGGTCTCCGTGCCCGGCCGCGGCAACGCAAACGGCAACACCTGCACCCGTCCGCCGAACAGACCGAACTCCGCCCGCGTCACCCGCAATTCACCGCCCACCTCGCCGGCCACATTGACCGCGATGTCGTCGAGCCCCACGCCCGCAACCTCCGCGCTGGGCGCGACCAACTCGCCCGCCAGAACAATCCGGCCTTCCGGCGTAAAATCCAACCGCGCCTTGGCGCGCAATGCCGCGACCAACCACCCCTGGGTTTCGCTGCCCATCGCCAGTTCACGGGTGCTCGCGGTGATCGCTCCGGTGATGCCCGCCGGCCCGATTGCACCTTGCCCCTGCAAGGTCACGAGACCGGTCAGATTCAAATCCGTCGGCAACGCATCCGCCAGGCCGGCGCGCACGGCCAACGCATGCCACCACTGCGCGAGATCCAACTCGCCGTGCAGAATCCGCCATTCCCAAGTCTGCGTCTCGGCGCGCCAATGCAACCGCACCGCCGCATTCAGGCCCGGTGCTTCCGTCACCGCCTCCATCGTCTCGTCGCCCCCCGCCCCGGGCTTGGCCGACAGGCGCCAGGTGATGCCGGGGGCGTCACCGAATCCTCGCAGAACCAACCGACCGGAAAGCTCGCCGTGCAGTGGCGGCAGCACGACCGCCGTCGCACCTGCGGCGGTGCCCAGCAGCAGTCCCAGCCATAAATACCAACGGCGCATCAGGGCTTAGATTCGAAAATCCCGCGCCGGTTGCCAGCGCCGATTGCGGCGGCGGAAATTCCGCCGATGGAAAAATCGCACACCGCTCCTGCCCGGTTCCCGGGCCATGCAGGTGCAACCCGGCTGCAATGCTTGGTAAAAAGTTTCTCAAAATTAACATCGCGCCATCGTCGCGCCGCGCTTTGCTACGCACTGCTTGCGGCCGGATAACGGAACCGTATGCCACAGTCTCAGTAATGGATGCCAAGACCCGCCAAGAAAAACCCGCCGCCCCCAATCCCGAGGATTTGCTCAAGCATCTGCCTGCCCACATTCTCAGCGCCTACCGCCGCTTTGCCGACCAGGGCGACATGACCGCGGCCGACGAAGTGGTGCTCGCCATTGTGAAGGACCACGTGCCGGCGAAGAAGGTGGACCAAATTCCCGCGCAGTTGACCGACAGCTCCACCCTCATGGGCGATCTGGGCATCGATTCGGTGTCGATTGCCGACGCGGTGTTTGTGCTCGAGGACGTTTTCAACGTCAGCATCGCCAACCGTGAGTTGGTGCGTCTGCGCACGATCGGCGACCTGCGGGCCTTCATCCGCGACAAGCTCACCCCTGAGTCGGTCAACTGATTCTCCCGCCATGCCGCGTCGCGCCCTCGTCACCGGTCTCGGCTTCATCACCCCCATCGGCAACGACCGCGCCACGGTCACCACCAGCCTGCGCGAGGGCCGCCACGGACTGGCCCCGGTCACTTTCCTCGACAACCCCGATCTCTCCGTGAAGGTCGTTGGCACGATCAAGGACTTCGTCGCGGAAACCCCCAACTGGCGCGATTGGCATTTCCCCGCCGCCTACGACATTCCCAAGGAAACCCTGCGCGGACTTTCGCCCCACGGGCTGTTCGCCCTTTGCGCGATCGCGCAGGCGCTGCGCGACGCGCGGTTGGAAACTCCGGCGCTGCACGACGGCACCACCGGGCTGTATTGTGCCTCCGCCGGCTCCACCCTGCTGGCCTTCCATCACGTCAGCCGCCTGATGGAATCCCGCGGCGAACGCTGCGGCCCGCTGGGCGTGGTGTCCTCGATCGCCGGCACGTTGAATTTCAATCTCGCCGCGCACTACGGCATCCGCGGCGCGGTCGGCGGCTTTGTGTCCGCCTGCGCCTCGTCCAGCCACGCCCTCGGCTGCGCGCTCGACGACATCCGGCTCGGCCGGCAAAAACGCATGATCGTCGTCGGCGCGGAGGAGGCCACCGCGGAAAGCATTTTGCCCTTCGCCGCCATGCGCGCGTTGTCCACCAATCCCGATCCGGCCACGGCCTCGCGCCCCTTCGACGCCGAACGCGACGGCTTCATCGGCGCCGGCGGCGCCGTGGCCATGATCATCGAGGAGGCGGAGTTCGCGCGCGCCCGCGGGGCGCCGGTTTACGCGGAGTTCTCGGGCTGGGGCCAGGCGGCCGACGGTTACAGCATTGCCATTTCGCATCCCGAAGGCGCCGGGCTCACCGACGCCATCCGCCGCGCCCTGACCGACACCGGCTTGACTCCGGCTGACATCGGCTATGTCAACGCCCATGCCACCTCCACCCCGGCCGGTGATCATGCCGAGGCCAAGGCGTTGCAAAAGGTCTTCACCGCCGCCGGCGCCAAGCCGCGCATCAGCAGCACCAAGGGCCTGACCGGTCATCCCCTCTCGATGTCGGGCGTGATGGAAGCGGCCTTCTGCTCCCTCGCGATCAAGGACGGTTTCATCCCGGGCAACGCGCACCTGCGCACCCCCGACGAGGTTTGCGCCGGTCTCGATCTGCCGCGCGAGACGCTCGCCACGGATCCCGGCATTGTGCTCAGCACCAGCAGCGGATTCGGCGGCAGCAACGTGGCGCTGATTTTCCGCCGGGCTTGATCGCAAGAGGGCTTGAGTAGCCGCGCTTAAGCCGCAGGCGCAAGCGTGGTCGCGGATGCCACGTTGTCGCCATGCTCCCTACTTCGCCAAGCCTACGAAGGGCACGGCCAACGCAGCTACACTTCAACTTAAACAGCTCTAGCCCGGATATTGCATAAAAAAGGTATCGCTTAGCTGGTTAACCATTGGTAAT
>JACFMR010000077.1 GCA_019455245.1 Opitutaceae bacterium | reverse complement strand
GCCGATGGTAGTGTGCATCCGCATGCAAGAGTAGGTCATCGCCAGGGCCTTATCCAAAACCCCCGATCAGGTCACTGGTCGGGGGTTTTTCTTGGGTGCGGCGTTGACTAATGAGCCTGCCAGCCTGCTGCCGTGCGCCGCGCAGCGGCGGGCTGCAACAGGTCATCGCCAGGGCCTTTTGCCCAAAACCCCCGATCAGGTCACTGGTCGGGGGTTTTTCTTTGGCCGGACCCTCAGCGCCGATAGACCCAGTGGCGCGACAGCAGAAAGCCCAGCCCGGCGGTGATGATGTCGCCGACGGGCTTGAGCAGCTGCGCCGTGCGCAGGTCGGTGTGGTGGGCGATGAGGCCGACCCAGGTGGTGTTCAGGGCGGTCATGGCGGCCCAAACCAGAACGAATCGCAGGCCGGCGCGCCGGCTCAGCCCGTGGCTGTGGCCGGCAAATGTCCAACGCCCGTTGAGCCAGAAGCCAAACAGCGCGCCGCAGACACGGCCGATCACGTTGGCGGCTGCGATCGGCAGCAGCCATTGGCTGAGCGCCAGCACTACCGCGTATTCCAGCGCCCATTGCAGCAGGCCACTGAGGGCGTACCTGCCGAGATGTCGTTTCAGGGTCATCGAGCGCATTGTCGCCGAAGCGCACGCCCGGCGACGGTAGAATTGCAGCGAATCACGAGGACATCCCATGGCAGCACCGCTCCACGTCATCATCCTGGCCGCCGGCGAAGGCAAGCGCATGCGCTCGGCGCTGCCCAAGGTGCTGCAACGCATTGCCGGCCAGCCGATGCTCGCCCACGTGCTGGACGCAGCGCGGGCGCTGGCACCGGCCGGCATCCACCTGGTGTACGGGCATGGCGGTGATGCGGTTCGCGCCGCGTTTGCCGATCATTTCGGTTTGAAGTGGGCGCATCAGGTGCAGCAACTCGGCACGGGCCATGCCGTCATGCAGGCGATGCCCGGTGTTCCTGACGGTGCTCGCGTGCTGGTGCTGTACGGCGACGTGCCGCTGGTGACGCCCGAGACCCTGCGCAAGCTGCTCGACGCCACTCGCAGCTTGGCCGTTCTTGCGGCGGAGCTGGACGATCCGACTGGCTACGGCCGGATCGTGCGCAATTCCGAGGGCCACGTGGCGGCGATCGTCGAACAGCGAGATGCCGATGAAGACCAGCGCCGGATCCGGCTGGTGAACACCGGCATGATCGTGGCCGATGCCGTATCCCTGCGTCGTTGGCTGTCCGGCGTCCGCGCTGACAATGCGCAGGGCGAGCTCTACCTGACCGACGTGTTTGCCGCCGCCGCACACGAGTGTGCCGCCGCCGAAGTCGTGCTGATCGACGATCCGATCGAGGCCGAAGGTGCGAACGACCCTTGGCAACTTGCCCAGTTGGAGCGCGCATACCAATTGCGCCAGGCGAAATTGTTGTGCGCAGCGGGTGCGCGGCTTGCCGACCCGGCGCGGATCGACGTGCGCGGCAGCGTCAGCGTGGGGCGCGATGTGGAGATCGATGTCGACGTGGTGTTCGAGGGTGAAGTGACCCTCGGCGATGGCGCGCGCATCGGCCCGTTCTGCCGGATCAAGGATTCGGTGATCGGTGCCGGCACCGAGGTGCGTGCGCATTGCGACATCGAAGGGGCGAACGTCGATGGCGCGGCGCAGATCGGCCCGTTTGCGCGGCTGCGCCCGGGCACCGTGCTGGCCGATGGCGTGCATATCGGCAACTTCGTCGAAACCAAGAAAACCGTGCTCGGCCCGGGCAGCAAGGCCAACCATCTGACCTACCTTGGTGATGCGGTGGTCGGCGCGGGCGTGAACATCGGCGCCGGCACCATCACCTGCAACTACGACGGCGTGAACAAGTTCATCACGACAATTGAAGACGGCGCCTTCATCGGCTCCAACAGTGCGCTGGTGGCGCCGGTGACGGTGGGCGCGAATGCCACCATCGGTGCCGGCTCGACCCTGAGCAAGGATGCCCCCGCAGGCAAGCTGACCGTGGCGCGGGCGCGCCAGATGACGCTGGATGGCTGGAAACGCCCGGTCAAGAAATCGCCATGAATCCCGCCAAGATCCAGCGCAGGCGAGTGCGAGAGCTGATCGATTTGCCCAACGTTGGCGCGGCCACTGCCGCCGATCTGCGCCTGCTCGGCATCGAGACGCCGCAGCAACTGATCGGTCGCGATGCATGGGAACTGTATGAATCGCTATGCCGAAAAACCGGCGTGCGCCACGACCCTTGCGTGGTCGACGTGTTCCTGTCGATCACCGATTTCATGCAGGGTGGCGAGGCCAAACCGTGGTGGCATTACACGGCGCAGCGCAAGGCGCAGGCCGGCAACAATAGACGTATTGGTCTCAGCACACGTTCCGCGAGCGGTTTTTCCTGCTGACTGCACGGAGTGCATCGACTTTTGTGGGCGGGGCTTGTCCCCGTCCGCAAAAGTCGTTGTAGCTCCCTCTCTCACCCCGGAAAGCTACAATGGCAACCGTCCGCGCCACCATCCGCGATCTGTTGTAGCTCCCTCTCTCACCCCGGAAAGCTACAATCGCAGGCTGGCCGCGCTTGCGCAGCTTGGTGTTGTAGCTCCCTCTCTCACCCCGGAAAGCTACAATCGCATCGCCGCGCGCATCGCGGCGCGTATCGTTGTAGCTCCCTCTCTCACCCCGGAAAGCTACAATCCGATCCGCTGGTGCAGTACCTGCGCGTGCGTTGTAGCTCCCTCTCTCACCCCGGAAAGCTACAATTTCAAGTCCTCGTTCCGCCCGACCGGCGTGGTTGTAGCTCCCTCTCTCACCCCGGAAAGCTACAATCCAGCAGGGAAAGCTGATGCGTCGCACACGGTTGTAGCTCCCTCTCTCACCCCGGAAAGCTACAATGGGTCACGAAGCGACCCGCAAACGGTGTGGGTTGTAGCTCCCTCTCTCACCCCGGAAAGCTACAATGAACATCATCAACAGCACGATCAGCCGGTCGTTGTAGCTCCCTCTCTCACCCCGGAA
>JACFMR010000007.1:132742-147379 GCA_019455245.1 Opitutaceae bacterium | reverse complement strand
CAACGCTTCCGACCGCCCCTCCGTGCCGCAACACCGCCTTCATGCAATATCCGGGGTAGTCGTTGAACGCCATGCCGGCGACCCCGGCGACGACCGCCACCGCAAACGCGGGGGCCAGACCGGCGCCGAGCAGCAAGGCCGCAAAACCGCTGCCGAGAACGAGGAGAAGATGAACGTGTGTTTTCATGGTTGGTAGGTTGTTGACCAGAAAACACCGCATCCCGCGCAAAGTTACAAAAAAGACTGCGGACGCAAAAAAGGCGCGGGACAAACCCGCGCCGAAATGACCGCAATGATTTTGCCCGGCCGCTCAGCCCGCGCCGCCGCCGCCGGCGGAGGACAGCTTGAAGACGTTGCGGAACGAGGCCTTCAGGTAGTCGCGGTTCATGCGGGCGATGAAGTCGTGCGAGATGAGCTTGGGGCACGCGGCGGAGCACTCGTATTGGTTGGTGCAGTTGCCGAAGCCGAGCTCGTCCATCGTCGCGACCATGTTGAGCACGCGGGTTTCACGCTCGGGCTGGCCCTGCGGCAACAGCGAGAACTGCGAGACCTTGGCGGCGACGAAGAGCATGGCGGAGGCGTTCTTACAGGCGGCGACGCAGGCGCCGCAGCCGATGCACGCGGCGGCGTCCATCGCGAGCTCGGCATCCTCCTTCGGCACGGGGATCGAGTTGGCGTCGGGCGCCGCGCCGGTGCGCACGCTGATGAAGCCGCCGGCCTGCTGGATCTTGTCGAAGGCGCTGCGGTCGGTGATGAGGTCCTTGATGACCGGGAAGGGCTTGGCGCGGAACGGCTCGACGGTGATGACGTCGCCGTCGTTGAAGCTGCGCATGTAGGTCTGGCAGCTAGCGATGCCCTGGTTGGGGCCGTGCGGCTTGCCGTCGATGACCAGCGAACACGTGCCGCAAATGCCCTCGCGGCAATCGTGGGCAAAGGCGATGGGCTCCTCGTTGCGGCGCTCGAGGTCGTCGTTCACCACGTCGAGCATCTCGAGGAACGACATGTTCGGGTTCAGGTTCGACGCCTTGTATTCCACGAACTTGCCGGCCTGGTCGGGCCCGGCCTGCCGCCAGATGCGCAGGGTCACGGAGATGTTCTTGGTCGAGGTGTTTTCAGCTGCCATGATGGAAATGCGATTAAGGGTTCCGGAGCGGCGGCGCTTACTTGTAGGAGCGGACGCTCATCTTGACCTGCTCATAGACGAGCGGCTCGACGTTGCGCAGCGGGGCCCGGTTTTCACCCTGGTACTCCCAGGCGGCCACGTGGGCGAAGTTCTCGTCGTCGCGTTTGCACTCACCGTCGGGATACTGGTATTCCTCGCGGAAGTGTCCGCCGCAGCTTTCCTCGCGGGTGAGCGCGTCGCGGCACATGAGTTCGCCAAGTTCGAGGAAGTCGGCCACGCGGCCGGCCTTTTCGAGCGCCTGGTTGAGGGTGTCGCCGGAACCGGGCACGTTGACGTTGGCCCAGAATTCCTCGCGCAGCGGCGGGATGAGCTCGAGCGCCTTTTGCAGGCCTTCCTTGGTCCGGGCCATGCCGCAGTGCTGCCACAAGATCTGGCCGAGGCGCTTGTGGAAGTGGTGCACGGTCTCCTTGCCCCGGTTGTCGAGCAGCCGGCGGGTGAGGCCGCGCACGTTGTCCTCGGCCTGTTGGAACTCCGCGGCGTCGGTCGAGGGGCGCGAGCCGGGTTTCTGGCCGGCCAGGTAGTCGCCGACCGTATAGGGGATGACGAAATAACCGTCGGCCAGACCCTGCATGAGGGCGGAGGCGCCGAGACGGTTGGCGCCGTGGTCGGAGAAGTTGGCCTCGCCGAGCACGAACAGGCCGGGGACGTTGGACATCAGGTTGTAGTCCACCCAGAGGCCGCCCATGGTGTAGTGCACCGCGGGGAAGATGCGCATCGGCGTCCGGTAGGCGTTCTCGTTGGTGATCTCGTGGTAGATGTCGAAGAGGTTGCCGTAGCGCTCGCGCACGGTGGATTCGCCGAGGCGCTTGATAGCGTCGGCAAAATCGAGGTAAACGCCGAGGCCGGACTCGCCGACCCCGCGCCCCTCGTCACACATGCGCATGGCCGCGCGCGAGGAAACGTCGCGCGGGGCGAGGTTGCCGAAGCTCGGGTAGATGCGCTCAAGGTAGTAGTCGCGATCCGCTTCGGGGATGTCGGCGGGATTCTTCTTCGCGTCCTCCTTTTTCTTCGGCACCCAGATGCGGCCGTCGTTGCGGAGGGATTCCGACATGAGCGTGAGCTTCGACTGGTAGTCGCCGGTCACGGGAATGCAGGTCGGGTGGATCTGCGTGTAGCAGGGGTTGGCGAAACACGCCCCGCGCTTGTAGGCGCGCCAGATGGCGGTCGCGTTGGACTGGCGCGCGTAGGTGGAGAGGTTGAAAACGTTGCCGTAGCCGCCGGTGGCCAGGATGACCGCATCTGCGCTGTGGCGCGAGATGGCGCCGGTGACGAGGTCGCGCACGATGATGCCCTTGGCGTGGCCGTTGATGACAACGAGGTCGAGCATCTCGGCGTGGTTGTGCATCTCGACGGCGCCGGCGCCGATCATGCGCGAGAGCGCGGAATAGGCGCCGAGCAGGAGCTGCTGGCCGGTCTGGCCGCGGGCGTAGAAGGTGCGCGAGACCTGGGCGCCGCCGAAGGAGCGGTTGGCCAGCAGGCCGCCGTATTCGCGGGCAAAGGGCACGCCCTGCGCGGCGCACTGGTCGATGATGTTGACCGAGACCTCGGCGAGCCGGTGGACATTGGCCTCGCGGGATCGGTAGTCGCCGCCCTTCACGGTGTCGTAGAAGAGCCGGTAAACGCTGTCGCCGTCGTTCTGGTAGTTCTTGGCGGCGTTGATGCCGCCCTGGGCGGCGATGGAGTGGGCGCGGCGCGGGCTGTCGTGGAACACGAAGCACTTCACCTTGTAGCCGAGCTCGGCGAGGGTGGCCGCGGCGGAGGAGCCGGCCAGGCCGGCCCCGACGACGATGATCTCGTATTTGCGCTTGTTGGCGGGATTGACGAGCTTGATCTCGGTCTTGTGCTTGCGCCACTTGTCGGCGAGCGGACCGGAGGGAATCTTGGAGTCGAGTTGTGCCATGGCGGAGCGCTTAGTTTTGGGCGGTCGGGGCGGGATGCACGTTGGCGGCCGGATGCGGGGAGAGGGCGCCGGTGACGATGGCACCCGGGATGGCCAGGTTGCCGAGGAAATAGAGCACGCAGAGCAGCGCGACGATCCGGCGCAGGCCGGCGGCCCAGCGCTGCGTCCGCCAGCCGAGGGTCTGGAACAGGCTGTCGGCACCGTGCAGCAGATGCAGGGAAAGCAAGCCCACCGCGATGATGTAGAACAGCGAGACCGGCACGCTTTCGAAACCGCGGTAAATCATCAGGTAGACATTATGCACCTCGGCCCCGGCCGCGATGACCGGGAAACCGGCCACGGTGTAGTCCTGCTGCATCGTGTAGTTGTAGCCGGACTTAAAGTCGGTCGGATCGGTCAGCCCGAGGGTGAAGTGCGCCAGATGGTAAACAATGAAGGCCAGCACCACGTAGCCGGTCCAGCGGATGTAGCGCGATGAAAGCGTGGCGCCGATCCAATGGCGCCCGGCGCCGTATTCTTCCGGCCCGCGCGCCCGGCGGTTTTCCAGGGTCAGGACCGTGGCGGCCCAGATGTGAATGCCGACACACAGCAGCAGGCCGAGGCGGGCCACCCACAGCAGGGGGCCGGTCTGGTGCAGGAACTCGGCGTAGCCGTTGATCTTGTCGGGATGGCTGAAGATCTGGAGGTTGCCCACCAGATGGCCGAAGGCGAACCCGATCAGGACCAACCCGGTCAGGGCCATGAGGAATTTACGTCCGATGGAGGAGCAGAAGATGCGTGCGAGAGAACTCATTAGGGCAGGGATGATTGCACAAATGGACGGCCAGAGACGGCGGCCCGCAAAGGCCGGGCCAAACCATGGGCCAAACGTCGGGGCCTCGCCCAGCGTAAAATGCCGGCCCCCGGATTATAAGGGCAACTAACCGCGGGCAGAAGCCCCGCTTGCGCCCGGGACATACGGCCGGTTCGGCGGTTTCAACGGGCGAGCGGCTTGAGCAACGAAAACTTCCCGCTGGCGCTCGGTGCGATCACCCGGCGCCGGAAGGCGTTCACGCGCACGCCTTCGCCGAGCATGGCGGCAAGCGCGGGCTCGAGTTCGGCCGGGGCCGTATGATCGGCGACGTAATGGAAATCCCAGCGGTTGGCGCTGGTCTGCACCAGACTGTAGTGCCAGCAGGCAAAGTCCGCCGGCAGCACGGCATCAATGTCGTAAACCGAAACCAGCGAACCGTCCGGCCGGAAATACAAATCGCGCTCGCGGCCGAGCAACCGGTAGCCCGTGGGCATGCGCTGCACGATGTCGCCCGTGTGGTAACGCAGCAGCGGCATCGCCTCACGCCCGCGGGTGGTCACGTGGATCTGAAACACTTCCGGCAACTCGGCCCGCCAGGGCACGAGTTCGATGAACGCGTTGTCGTCGATCGCCCGCGAGTTGTCCTTGAACGCCTCGCCCACAAACAGGTAGCCGGCCTCGGTCGAGCCGTAGAGGTCGACCTGGGCCGCGGGAAACACCTCATGGACGCGCTGTGCGTGCTGGCGGCTGGCCTTGCCGTAGGTCAGGATCACGGCCTTGAGGCTGGGCACCGCCACCCCGCGCTTTTGGGCCGCACGCGCCAGCAGCGAGAGATAGATGGGTTCCCCTTCCAGCACCTCGGGCTTGGTCGCCTGCAGCTCCAACACGATGCGGTCCCACTCACTCTCCGGAAACGCAAAGGGATCGCTCGACAGGTTCAGGTAAACCGTGCCGTCAAAATAGCGGTGCGGAAAAGGGTGATCCTCGTAGGGGCAGAGGTTGCTCGAGCAGCCCACCGGGGCCAGCACGCACTTGCGATAGGGCCGGCCGACGAATTGCGCCAAAATCGGCGAGGCCCGGTAGGCGCGCTCGGTCTGCGCATCCCACCAGCCCTGCTCCATGATCACCGTCATGGGCAGCTGCGTGGTGCCGCCGGTGGATTCGTATTCAAAACGCTTTTCCTGCAGGCCCCGCTCCACCTCGCGATAGTCGGCGAAGAACGCCTGGTGGCCGCGCTCAATGATCTCCTGCTTCGAAAGCGCCGGCATTTCGCGGTAGCACGACCATTGCATGGGCTCGTCGTGCAGCGGGAAGCGCCGGCCGTAAAGCGGACTGCGCTCATAAATCCGCCGGATTTCCTCCTCCAGCGCCGCCGGCACGTGGTGCGACACGGCGGGGCCGATGGCGGCGGGCGAATTGGCAAAGGCGGGGGCGGACATGGTTCGGTTTGCGCAGGAAACCCTTCAACGGGGTGAAGTCAAACGCCGCGGGATTTCATTTCGCGCCACAGCGGCTCGAGCAGGAACAGCGCGTTGAGCACGAGGCTGTGCGTGATGCCGCCGTTGCGGGCCAGCGCCAGCACTTCCTCGACCGGTTGCAGCCGCACCTCGATCTCCTCGTCGGCATCCCAGGCGAGTTCACCGCTGCGCACCGCGTCGCGCACCAGCACGATGTGACAGCGGTTGCTCTGAAACGCCGGATTGGGGCTGACGACGCCAAGCATCTGCGCATCGCGTCCGACGTAGCCGGTCTCCTCCCGCAACTCGCGCAGGCCGGCATCGAGCACCGGTTCACCGCGCTCCACCACCCCGCCGGGGATCTCCAGCGCAAAATCATCGAGACCGAACCGGAACTGCCGCACGAGCACCAGCCGGTGGTCGGGCGTGAGCGCCAGCACGTTCACCCACTCGGGCGGATGCAGCACCACGAACTCGCGCTCGGTCGCGCGCGCCGGATGCCGGAACTTCACGTGATGCAGGTCGAAAATGCGCGTCTTCGCCACCGGCGTGTGACCGAGTTTTTCCCAACGGGCGGGCCCTGGATCGGAAGGATTCATGGTGAGCGTGATGGATACGGTGCGGCAGAGGTTAACCACGAAACACACGAAAGACACGAAAGGAATGGCCGGAAATGAAACGCCGGGCCCCGGGGCAATGCACGGAACGGTGTCCGGCAGCACAGCAATGCACACCCATCACAGCTCGGAACAACAGCCTTGGCCTGTCTCGTGCCTTTCGTGTTTCGCGGCCAAACCCCTTCCGCTGCTGTCGCGGCAGCACCGGCGGCCAAAAACAAAAATGCCTCCTGACGCGTGGTCGAGGAGGCATGGGGAAAACGGGCGGGGCCGGATTATTTCTTCGGCAGCTTGATCTTCTGGCCGATGGCGAGGCGGTTCCAGTTCACGCCGGGATTCACGGTCTGCAGATCCGTGAGCGAGACGCCCTTTTCGCGGGCGATCTTCGCCCCGGTGTCACCGGCCTTGATGATGTATTCATCGGGACCGGCGACCGCCGGCGCACCACCGGCGGCGCGGGCGGCCGGGGCGGGAGCCTTGGCGGACTCCTCGAGTTTGGTGATCGCGGTGCGCAGGTTGCCGAGCTCGGCGCCGACTTGGTTGAAGGCATCCTGCGTGGAGCGGGTGAGCGCGCTCAGGTCCCGCGTGGCCTTCTCGCTCGCGGCGGCGGCGGTGCCGGACTGGGATTCGAGGGTGTCGATTTTGGCGATCCTCTCCTCCTGCAGGGCCAGCGTCCGGTTGACGCTGGAAAGTTTGATGGCGGAGTAACCGCCGAGCAGCAGACCGATGACGCCGACGATAATCGCGCCGACGGGCAACATGCTGTTATTTTCGCGAGAAATGGTATCCATGGGTAGAAGGTGCGAAAAGAGAGCCTGAACGAAACGCCCCCTGACGCAAGGCTAGATTGGGAAACGCTTTGCCGCCGCGCCCCCGGAGAGGCCCGCCAACGGGTTCCGGGCGGGAGATGGGGCGGTTTGTTGTAGCCGGGGTCGGTGATCCCGGACCGGCCTCACCGAGGCCGGCTACAGTTGGCGCGATTGATAATCAAACCGGCCCATTACCTCCGGGCGGCGTGACTTGACCCCGGGCGGGCCTTGCAACTTATGAGGGACCCACGGTATCCAGCCCAATGTGAGTTCCGCCACGGCCAATCCCCCACCCCAGCCCGCCGCCAGATTGCATTGGGCCATCATCGCCACGCTGGTCCTCACCACCGTCGCCGCCTACTGGAACTCGCTGGCGGTGCCCTTCTTCTTCGACGACAAGCCCGCCATCCTGCACAATCCCACCATCCGGCAGCTCTGGCCGTTGACCGCTGTGCTCAACCCGCCGCAGGACGGCAGCAGCGTCACCGGCCGGCCGTTGCTCAACCTGTCGCTGGCCATCAATTACGCGCTCGGGGGCACCGAGCCCCGGGGCTACCACATTTTCAACCTGCTGATCCACGCCCTCGCCGGACTGACCCTGTATGGGGTGGTGCGGCGCACGCTGCTGCTACCGGCCTTGCGGGACCATTTCGGCCACGCCGCCAGGCTCGTCGCCTTCACCATCGCCGCGCTGTGGGTGCTGCACCCGTTGCAAACCGAATCGGTCACCAATGTCATCCAGCGCACCGAGTCGCTGGTCGGGTTGTTTTATCTGCTGACGTTTTACTGCTTTGTGCGCGGGCTGGACTCGTCGCGTCCCCGGTTGTGGCTGACGCTCTGCGTGATCAGCAGTCTCGCCGGCATGGCAACCAAGGAGGTCATGGTAACCGCACCGGTGTTGATTCTGCTTTTCGACCGGGCGCTTGTCGCCGGCACGCTGGCGGCGGCGTGGCGATTGCGGCGAAGCTGGTATCTCGGCCTCGCGGCCTCGTGGTTGCTGTTGATCGGGCTGCTGATCCAGACCGGCGGCACCCGGGGCGAAGGCGCGGGCTTGGGCCTGGGTGCGACGCCGTGGGACTACCTGCTGACGCAATGCCGGGCCATCGTGCTGTATTTGAAGCTGTCGTTCTGGCCGCATCCGCTGGTGATGGATTATGGCACGGATCTCGTCGGCGGACCGGCCGAGGTCTGGTGGCAGGGCATACTTTTGGTCGCACTCGCGGGGCTGACCGTGATCGCGTGGAGGCGTTGGCCCAAGGCGGGGTTTGTGGGCGCGGCGTTTTTTGTCATCCTATCGCCCAGCTCAAGCGTGGTGCCGCTGGTCAGCCAGACCATCGCCGAGCACCGCATGTACCTGCCCCTCGCCGCCGTGATTGTGGCCGTGGTGCTGTTGTTGCACCAACGCATGGGCCGAACCGCGGTGATCGTGCTGCTGTGCGCCGCTCCCGTGCTCGGCACTCTCACTCATCTGCGCAACCGTGATTATCGCAGCGAGCTCGCGTTGTGGACCGACACCGCCGCCAAGGTCCCCGCCAATGCGCGGGCGCAGATCAATCTCGCCGAGATCCTGATCAAGGAAGGCCGGCCGACCGAGGCCCTCGTCGCCGCGGAAAACGCCGTGCGCCTGCGGCCCAATTATCCCGAGGCGCAGAACAACCTCGCCATCGCGCTGATCCAGACCGGGCGACCGCAGGCCGCGCTCACCGCCGCCCGCCGCGCGGTTGAATTGAAGCCCGACTACGCCGGGGCCCACAGCTCGCTCGGCATCGTGCTGGCGCAGCTCGGCCGGCTGCCCGAGGCCATCCAGCATTTCGAAGCCGCTCTCCGACTGGCTCCGGGGTCCGGCGAGGCCCCCGGCCTGCACTACAACCTGGCCAATGCCTTGCTCAAATCCGGGCGGTTCACCGAGGCCATCGGCCATTATCGCACCGCCCTGCAGCATGACCCCGGGTTGGCCGAGGCCCATTTCAATCTCGCCCATGCCTTGGGCATGAGCGGCCGCTATCCCGAGGCGGAGGCAGAATTGGAGACCACCCTTCAAATCGATCCGCACCACGCCCGCGCCCGGGCCATCCTCGAAACGCTCCGCGCCGGCCCGCGGTGAGGTCGCGCCGGGATCGACCGCCCCACCCCGAGGGCAAGCGTCACCATCGGCGGGACCTGCAGCTCCCGCCGGCAGCGGAGCGTTGACACCTTGAAGCCGCCCCCCTCCCATGCGGGAGACAACGGGGTGTAGCTTAGCCTGGTAGAGCGCCTGCTTTGGGAGCAGGAGGTCGCGAGTTCGAATCTCGCCGCCCCGACCATCTTTTGCTTTTCGCGCCAGGATACGGCCGGCCACCTATTCGGCCGGCGGAGCGGGCGGATCTTCAGCCGGCGGCTCCGACGGGGTGTTCTCTCCGGTCGGCTCGGCCGGTGGCGCATCGGCCGGAGTCTCGTTGCCGGTCGGCGGATTCTGATCCTGGTTCGCGGGCACTTCGGTTTCGGGGGCCGCCGGCACGCCTTCGTCGGACGGAGGGGCGACCGACTCATCCTCGAGCAGTTCGCCAAACTGGGCGGCGGCCGGGGCGGGTCCGGCAAGATTCGTCGGGACACCGTAGTCGGACGAGACAAAGACGCCCGAGGTGAAGATTTGCCACGCACTGCCGCCGTCGGCGAAGACCGGATCGCCGCCCTTGGCGAGCCACGAGCCACCGCTGTGCCCCAGACCGAGGAACACCCCGGAGAACACCACCGCCGTGAACGCCGTTCCGGTGCTGTCCACGCGGAATGCGGCCGGCAGGTTGGACGGCGGCGCAACAAACTTGGCCAGCACGGGATCGTCTCCCACGAGCGAAGTCTCACCGTCCTCGGGGTTGCCGATATCCGCGGCACTCTTGCCGGGCACCGGCGGCGGCTTGAGCTCGTCGGAATGCGAAATGGCATCGTCACCGGCACCGCCGAAGATGATGTCGTCACCCTGGCCGCCGTAGAGGTTGTCGTCGTTGCCGTTGCCCTGAAGCAGATCGTCGCCGACCTGGCCGTGCAGGGTGTCGTCGCCCGCCTCACCGTAGATGGCATCGGCGGCACCAATGTCGGACGGCGACTCCGGCACGGTGTAATCAATCAGTTCAAAACCACGCACGATGATGCGCAACGTGGCGGTCGCATCGTAGGCAAAGGTCAGGAAGGCTCCGCCGGCGACGCCGTTGAGACCGACCAGGCGAACGATGTTGCCGTTGTCGCCGAGAATGACGTCGGCATCACGGGCCCGGCCGTCGATCGAAGCGTCACCCATGTCCTCGAAGGCCGCGGCGGTGCCGTTGCCGCCGTAGATGGTGTCGGCGCCATCCGGCCGCTGGTTGTATTCCGTCAGGCCGTACATCGAGGAACTGCCACCGACAATGTCGTCCTGCCCGAGACCGCCGAAGATGAGGTCGTCGCCACCGTTGCCCTCGATGTAATCGTCGCCGTCGCTGTCGGCACCGATCCAAAGGTTGGAGGTGAACAGTTCGGCCGCAGCGGTCCGGACCGCCGCCCGGTCGACGGTGCCATTGGCTGCCACGTCCACCGGCAGGGTGCTGTCACCATGGATGAAGTCGTTGCCCAGCTGACCGAAGAGCATGTCGTTGTCCGCACCGCCGATCAGGTGGTCGGCGCCATACAGGCCGGAGACGGTGTCGAAGGCATGGTCGAGAATAACGACCGCACGCTCCGCCACAGCGGTGGGCCAGGGCTGCGGGGTGTCGAGCGCGAGGAAGTTGCCGCGGTCGTCGAACATCGCCGTGCCTTCCAACACCCGGGCGCGGGGGCTGATGTTGTCCCCGGTGCGCAGCACGGACGCATTGTCACCCACGACGACATCAAAGCCGGCGCCGGCATCGATCACGTCGTCACCGTCCTGCCCGAGCGTCACATTGTGACCGCCGATGAGGTCGTCATCACCGGCACCACCGAAGATGATGTCGTCACCCTGCTGACCGAACACGATGTCGTCGCCGGCCTCGGCAAAGATCACATCGTCACCGGCCACCGCGCGGCCGTCAGCGCCGAGGTTCTGAGTGAAGATCGCCGTGAAGGTGAAAGGCTTGACGGCCATCGCCAGCGGCAGCTGGTCGAGCGCAACCGTGCCGGCGACCAAGGCGTGGTCACCGAACACCAAGTCGTTGCCGGCGCCGGCATGGATGGTGTCGCCAGCCGTGCCGCCGAGGATCAGGTCGTTGCCGTTGCCGGTGAAGATGAGATCTACCCCGCCGTCGGCCGGAGCCACGGACTCGACCGAGTTAAGAGTGCCGTTGGGCTGCTGAATGTTGGCGTGGTCGCCCACGACCACGTTGTGCCCGTCGCCGGCGTCGATCCAGTCGGCGCCGGTGCCCGCCACGATGCGATCGTGGCCCGCACCCGTGACAATAGTGTCGTTGCCGCCGATGTCCGGGGTCGTGGGCGTGAGCGTGGCGAAGCTGCCGCCCAGGAAGGTGATGGTGGCATGGTCGCCCGCCACCACATTGTTGCCGTTGCCCGCGGTGATGGTGTCGCCGGCCACACCGGCCATGACCACGTCGTCACCCAGTCCCGTGGTGATGATATCCACCGCCCCGACCGCCGGAGAGAGTGCCGCCAGGCTGCTGATTACGCCGCCGGAGAGGAGCAGCACGCCGTTGTCTCCGATGACCAGATTGTCGCCGTCATTGGCGCCGATGGTGTCCGCACCGTTGCCACCGACAATGATGTCGTTGCCCAAACCGGCGGTGATGGTGTCCGCCGCACCTTCGGTGAATTCGGTGGAGGTGATTTCCGTCGGCACCCCGGCCAGCAACATGATCGAACCCTCGTCACCGAGGACGATGTTGTTACCGTCACCGGCGTTGACCACATCGGTGCCGTTGCCGGCAAGAATAACGTCACGTCCGGCACCTGAATCGATGGTGTCGCTGTCCGAATCCTCCGGCGTCATCGTTTCGAACAGGATCGCCAATCCGCCCGAATAAACCGCGGTGCCGTTGTCGCCGAAGATCAGGTTGTCTCCATTGCCGGCATCAATCGTGTCCGTGTCGGTGCCGCCAAAGATGATGTCGTCACCCGAGCCGGTGGTCACGGTGTCCGCCGCGCCTTCGTCGGTGGTGAGTGAAAGCGCTTCTTCGAGCAGGCCGGCCGCGTCGTAGCTCAGTTCGCCTTCGTCGGCGAAGATCGTGTTGTCGCCGTCACCGGCGGTAATGGTATCGGCTCCGGCACCCGCGAGGATGATGTCGTTGCCCGAACCGGTGCTGATCGTGTCATCGTTGGCGTAGGCCGGATCGAAGCTGCCGAAGTACACCGGCACCCCGGCCAGCCATTCGGCCTTGCCGGTGTCACCAAAGACCAGGTTGTCGCCGTCACCGGCCGTGATCGTGTCGATGTCCGTGCCGCCGAAAATGATGTCATCGCCCGAGCCGGTCGTCACACTGTCGGCCGCACCCTTGTCGGTCGTCAGGGATTCGGCGACTTCCAGCAGGCCCGCCGCATCGTAGTTCAGTTCGCCCTCGTCGGCGAAGATCGTGTTGTCACCGTCGCCCGCCGTCACGGTATCGGCACCCGCGCCCGCGAGGATGATGTCGTTGCCTGAACCGGTGCTGATCGTGTCATCATTGGCGTAGGCCGGATCGAAGCTGCCGAAGTACACCGGCACCCCGGCCAGCCATTCGGCCTTGCCGGTGTCGCCGAAGACCAGGTTGTTACCGTCACCGGCCGTGATCGTGTCGGTATCCGTGCCACCAAAGATGATGTCATTGCCCGAGCCCGTGGTCACGGAATCCGCCGCACCCTTGTCCGTCGTCAGGGACTCGGCGACTTCCAACAGGCCGGCCGCGTCGTAGCTCAGTTCGCCTTCGTCGGCGAAGATCGTGTTGTCGCCGTCACCGGCGGTAATGGTATCGGCTCCGGCACCCGCGAGGATGATGTCGTTGCCCGAACCGGTGCTGATCGTGTCATCGTTGGCGTAGGCCGGATCGAAGCTGCCGAAGTACACCGGCACCCCGGCCAGCCATTCGGCCTTGCCGGTGTCGCCGAAGACCAGGTTGTTACCGTCACCGGCCGTGATCGTGTCGGTATCCGTGCCACCAAAGATGATGTCATTGCCCGAGCCCGTGGTCACGGAATCCGCCGCACCCTTGTCCGTCGTCAGGGACTCGGCGACTTCCAACAGGCCGGCCGCGTCGTAGCTCAGTTCGCCTTCGTCGGCGAAGATCGTGTTGTCGCCGTCACCGGCGGTAATGGTATCGGCTCCGGCACCCGCGAGGATGATGTCGTTGCCCGAACCGGTGCTGATCGTGTCATCGTTGGCGTAGGCCGGATCGAAGCTGCCGAAGTACACCGGCACCCCGGCCAGCCATTCGGCCTTGCCGGTGTCACCAAAGACCAGGTTGTCGCCGTCACCGGCCGTGATCGTGTCGGTATCCGTGCCACCGAAGATGATGTCATCGCCCGAGCCCGTGGTCACGGAATCCGCCGCGCCCTTGTCCGTCGTCAGGGACTCGGCGACTTCGAGCAGGCCGGCCGCATCGTAGTTCAGTTCGCCTTCGTCGGCGAAGATTGTGTTGTCACCGTCGCCGGCGGTCACGGTGTCGGCACCCGCACCCGCGAGGATGATGTCGTCGCCCGAGCCGGTCGTGATGGTGTCGTCGTCAGCGGTAGCCGGATCGAAGCTGCCGAAGTACACCGGCACCGTGGCCAACCACTCGGCCTTGCCGCTGTCGCCAAAAACCAGGTTGTCGCCGTCACCGGCCGTGATGATATCGGCGTTCCGACCGCCGATGACGATGTCGCGACCGGCACCGGTCGTGATCGTGTCACTTGCACCATCGGTCGTTGAGAGACTCTGCACGAGGTCGAGCTGCCCGATGGTGGAGAACAGTATCTCACCATGGTCACCGAGCACCACATTGTTACCCTCGCCGGCCGTGAGGCTGTCGGCACCGAGTCCACCGATGATGAAGTCGTCGCCCGCGCCCGTGGTGATCGTATCATCACCACCGATGGCGAAGTCCGTGGAAATCGCGGAGCGCAGGAGCCCCTCGTCGAAGTCGAGCGAGCCATGGTCCCCAATCACCAGATTGTCACCATTGCCCGCGTCGATCGTGTCCGTGGCGGCGCCACCGATGATGAGGTCATCGCCATCCCCGGCGGTGATCGTGTCATCGGCGCCGTATGTCGCCTGCAAACTGCGGGCCAAATCATACTTCCCGGCGGCGGTGTAGATTACTTCGCCATGGTCGCCGAGCACCACGTTGTCGCCTTCGCCTGCGGTCAACGTGTCGGCACCGAGACCGCCGATGATAAAGTCATTACCGGAACCGGCCGTGATCGTGTCATCACCACCAATGGCGAAGTCCGTGGAAATCGCGGAACGCAGCAGCCCTTCGTCGAAATCGAGCGAACCGTGATCACCGAGCACCAGATTGTCGCCGTCACCAGCGGTGACCTGATCGCCACCCGCACCACCCAGGATCAGGTCGGCACCGGCTCCCGCCGTGATCGTGTCGGCCGCACCGGCCGACGCTTCCAAAGTCTGCGCCAGGTCATAGGCACCCGCAGCCGTGTAAGCGACTTCGCCATGGTCGCCGAGCACCACGTTGTCGCCTTCACCGGCCGTCAGCGTGTCGGACCCCAAGCCGCCGATGATGAAGTCATTGCCGGCTCCAGCCGTAATCGTGTCGTCACCGCCAACCGCGAAGTCCGTGGAAATCGCGGAACGCAGGAGCCCGGCGTCGAAGTCGAGTGTGCCATGATCACCAATCACCAGATTGTCGCCGTCGCCAGCCGTGATCTGATCGCCACCCGCGCCGCCCAAGATCAAGTCGTCACCGGCTCCCGCCGTGATCGTGTCGGCTGCACCGGCGGACGCTTCCAGGGTCCGCGCCAGGTCGT
>JACFMR010000007.1:116129-132642 GCA_019455245.1 Opitutaceae bacterium | reverse complement strand
GATATAGCGGAACGCAGCAGTCCTTCGTCGAAGTCGAGCGAGCCGTGATCACCGATCACCAGATTGTCGCCGTCGCCGGCCGTGATCTGATCGCCACCCGCGCCGCCCAAGATCAAGTCGTCACCGGCTCCAGCCGTGATCGTGTCGGCTGCACCGGCGGACGCTTCCAGGGTCCGCGCCAGGTCGTAGGCGCCCGCGACCGTGTAGGTGACCTCACCATGGTCGCCGAGCACCACGTTGTCGCCCGCACCGGCCGTAATCGTGTCGGACCCCAAGCCACCGATGATGAAGTCGTCGCCCGCGCCCATGGTGATCGTATCATCTCCACCGATGGTGAAGTCCGTGGATATAGCGGAACGCAGCAGTCCTTCGTCGAAGTCGAGCGAGCCGTGATCACCGAGCACCAGATTGTTGCCATCGCCCGCATCAATCGTGTCCGTGGTGGCGCCACCGATGATGAGGTCGTCGCCATCCCCGGAGGTGATCGTGTCATTGGCGCCGTACGTCGCCTGCAGGCTGCGGGCCAGATCATACTTCCCGGCGACAGTATAGTTCACTTCACCATGATCACCGAGGACCAGATTATTGCCCTCACCGGCGGTCAACGTGTCGGCACCGAGACCACCGATGATGAAGTCGACACCCGCACCGGCCGTAATCGTGTCATCACCGCCGACCGCAAAGTCCGTGGAAATCGCGGAACGCAGGAGCCCGGCGTCGAAGTCGAGCGAGCCGTGGTCACCGAGCACCAGATTGTCGCCGTCGCCGGCCGTGATCTGATCACCACCCGCGCCGCCCAAGATCAGGTCACCACCGGCTCCGGCGGTAATCGTGTCGGCCGCACCGGCGGATGCTTCCAAGGTCCGCGCCAGGTCGTAGGCGCCCGCGACCGTGTAGGTGACCTCACCATGGTCGCCGAGTACCACGTTGTCACCTTCGCCGACCGTCAGCGTGTCGGACCCCAGGCCGCCGATGATGAAGTCGATACCCGCACCCGCCGAAATCGTGTCATCACCACCGATGGCGAAGTCCGTGGAAATCGCGGAACGCAGCAGTCCGGCGTCAAAGTCGAGTGAGCCGTGATCGCCGAGCACCAGATTGTCGCCGTCCCCGGCGGTGATCTGATCGCCACCCGCACCACCCAAAATCAGGTCGTCACCGGCACCGGCAGTAATCGTGTCGGCCGCACCGGCGGACGCTTCCAAGGTCCGCGCGAGGTCGTAGGCGCCCGCGGCGGTGTAGAGGACTTCGCCATGATCACCGAGCACCACGTTGTCACCTTCGCCGGCCGTCAGCGTGTCGGCACCCAGGCCGCCGATGATGAAGTCGACACCCGCACCGGTTGTAATCGTGTCGTCACCCCCGATGGTGAAATCGGAGGAAAGGGCGCTGCGGAGAATTCCGGCGATGAAGTCGAGCGTGCCAATATCGCCCAAAATGAGGTTGTTGCCCTCGCCCGCGACAATCACGTCGCCGCCCGCGCCACCGATGATCAGGTCGTCACCATCGCCGGTCGTGATGGCATCATCATCACCGTCTGCCGAAGCGAGGCTGCGCGCCAAATCGTAGCCGCCGTCGCTGGCGATGATGATCTCGCCGCTGTCACCCAGCACGAGATTGTCGCCCTCGCCGGCGTCAATGACATCCGCGGCCAGACCGCCGATGACGATGTCGTCACCGCTGCCGGTCGTGATGAGGTCGGCGCCGCCCACCGTCATATCGAGCGAGGTCACCGTGATCGCATCACCTGAACCGCGCTCGATCTGGCCATGGTCGCCAAGGATCACCGCAAAACCGTCGCCGGCTTCCAGCGTGTCGTCGCTGTCGCCGCCGAGGATCCAGTGCGTGCCCGGACCGGTGACAATCTGGTCGAAGGAACCGGTGCCGGCATCGAGCGTGGTGGCGTCAACCAGGGTGGTGCCGGTAACATTGATCCGGCCCTGGTCGCCGATAAGCACATTGGTGCCACCGAGGGTAAGGATTTCGTCGGCACCGAAACCACCAATGATGAGGTTGTGGCCGTCACCGGCATCAATGACATCGTCGCCGCCGTTGCTGTTGGTCGAGGCGACCTGCGATAGAATGCCCGCGGTAAAGGTAATCGTGCCATGGTCACCAAGAACCACGTTGGTGCCGAAGCCGGCGGTGATGACATCCTCGGCCCCGCCGCCCGCGATATAATCGGTGCCGGCACCGGTCACGATCTGGTCGGCATAGGCGCCGGTGTCGGACTCGATGATGCTGAACAGGAACGAATCCGTCTCGATGCGACCTTCATCGCCGAGAACCACGTTGTCGCCATCACCGACGTTGACCGTATCCAAGCCTGCGCCGGCGATCACCAGGTCGCGGCCGGCACCGGTGGTGATCAGATCATCCCCGCCGACGTCCAACGAACCGGAGGTCATCTTGGTGGTGGTGAGAACCGATCCGTTGACCGCGCGCAACACCGTGGCGTGGTCGCCCACGACCGTGTTGTCACCTTCACCGGCGGTAAGAATATCATCACCGCTGCCGCCGAAGATGACGTCGTCCCCGGAGCCGGTGGTGATCGAATCGTCGCCGTCATCCGTGGCGGGGACATTGACCAGGCTGGTGGCCAGGCCGGCGGTGAAGTCCACCTCCCCCTGATCGCCGATGACCACGTTGTCACCGTCGCCGGCATCAATCAGGTCGTCGCCCTTGCCGCCGAGGACAAAGTCGGCGCCCGAACCGGTGGTGATGTCGTCAGCCGCACCGGCATCGGCAGTCGCTTCGAGCTTGACCGTAAGCGCGCCGCTGAAGGTGGCGCTGCCGGTGTCGCCCAAGACCAGATTGCGGCCGTGGCCAGCAATGATCGTATCCGTGCCGGCTCCACCGAAGATGTAGTCGGCGTCATCGCCGGTCGTGATGGAATCGACGCCGCCGGAAACCGGGGCGGTGGTCGCGAGCGAGACCGGCAGACCCGCCGTGACGGTCAGGGTGCCGGAGTCGCCGAAAACGACATTGAGGCCGGCGCCACCAACGATGGTGTCGGCGCCCAAACCGCCCAGAACCACATCGAGACCGGCGCCGGTCGTAATGGTATCGTCACCGCCGGTGGTTTCCGCGGTGGACGTGGCCGTGACATCATCCACGGCGCTGTCGCGGTTCACATCGCCGTGATCGCCCAACACGACATTGTCGCCGGCGCCCGCGGTGATCGAGTCGGCACCATAACCGCCCACAATCGTGTCGTCGCCCGAGCCGGTGGTGATCGTGTCGTTGCCGCCAATGGAGAAGTCGGTGGCGGTGAAGGTATGGGCCGTGACCGAGGTGATGGCAAAGTTGCCGTGGTCACCCGCGACGGCATTGTCGCCGTCACCCGCGCTGATCGTGTCACCGGCCTCGCCGCCAAGGATGTAATCCCGGCCGCCCAGAGTCGTGAGGGTGTCGGCTGCACCATCGGTCGAAACCACCGTGTCAACGGCGGTCACAATGCCGCCCACCAGCGTGATGGAACCGTGGTCACCGAGGAGCACGTTGTTGCCAGCGCCGGCGTTGATGTCGTCGCTGCCGGTGCCACCGATGACGAGATCGTGACCCGATCCCGCGGTGATGGTGTCATTCCCGCCGCCGCTGAGGTCGGATTCAATGCCGGTGATGAGGCCATCCGTCATGGCGAGTTCGGCATGATCGCCGACCACGGCGTTGTCGCCCTCCCCGCCCGTAATGGTGTCGGCACCGAAACCGCCGAAGAGGAGGTCAGAACCGCTGCCGGCGGTGATCGTATCGCCCCCGCCCACCGCGGAATCCACGGTGAAGGCAATCAGGTCGTCACGGATGATGCCATCGGTCAGGTCGCCGGGACCGCCACCGCCGAGCACGGCCACGGCCGTGTCGGTTTCGTTGAGATAATGCACCCGGCCGCGATCGCCAAAGACAATGTCGCCGCCGCTGCCGCCCTGGATGCTGTCGGCGCCCGCACCACCGAAGATGACCAGCGGCAGGCTCGACGTGGAGGCATCGACCGTGTCGTTGCCATCCTCGGTGTTGAGGACGAAGAAGCCGTCCGTCCCGGCGACCAGATCCACGGTGACCGTGTCATTGCCGGTGTTGGTGTTGAGGGTGGTGATGGTGCGGACACCGGCGCGCTCATCGGTGCCGTCCACACGAAGGAAATCGTCGCCCCGGCCGGCCCAGATCGTGACGCCCTGGGTAAAGTCGCCGCCGGAGGCATCGGCCTGATAGGTGATGTCAACGGGCGCAAGGCCACGGATCAGGCTGGCGGTGATGAGAACCGGCGTGCCGGCGGAGCCGTCACCGATGGTGGCGGCTTCATCGCTCACCATGAGCAGATTGCGGTCGTTGCCGGCGAAGACATTCAGCGTGCCGGTGATCAGGTCGAGGTGACCGGTGAGGATGTCGGTGGAGGTCGCGGTCGTCAGCGCGGCGGTGGAGGAGACATAGATCCGGTCGTCGCCATCATGGGTGGAGAGGTTGGTGACCGCCGTGGTCCCCTGCACGTTGAAGACGTCGTCGCCGGAGCCGAGGTCGATGTTCAGGGTCTCAATGCTCGTGTAGTCGATGCCCGCAGCCATGCCCAAGCCCCGCAGGGTGGAACCGGTCAAGGTGCCGGTGTTGCCGCCGGTGTCGGCGGTGTCATCCACGTTCACCGTGTCAGTGCCGCCGCCGGTCAGCTTCAGGAGCGCGGAGATGCCGTTCACATCGCCGCCGGTGGTCGGCATCAGACTGCCGACGTTCACCGTGTTGGTGTCGGTGCCGGTGTGGATGTTGGTCGCACCGGCGATCGTGCGCACGTTCGTCGTGTCGTTGCCGGCGTGCGTGTTGAGATTGGTCGTGCCGACATGCGTGCTCTCGATCGTGAAGGTGTCGCCGCCGGAGCCCAGATCGATGTTCAGCGTTTCGACACTGGTATAGTTGATGCCATCGGACATGCCCAGGCCGGTCAGCAGGGTGCCGGTCAGGTTGCCGGTGTTGGCGTCAGTGTCGCCGCGATCGTCGACGTTCAGGGTGTCGGTGCCGCCGCCGGTCAGCGTCAGCAGCGCCGCGATGCCGTTCACGGTGCCGCCGGTGGTCGGCATCAGGCTGCCGATGTTCACCGTGTTGGTGCCGGCACCCGTGGTGATGTTGGTCACGCCCGCGATGGTGCGGACGTGGATCATGTCATCGCCCGCGTTGGCGTTGAGATTGGTCGTGCCGGCGTGCGTGCTCTCGATCGTGAAGGTGTCGCCGCCTGAACCCAAGTGGATGTTCGCGGTGGTCAGCGTGCCGTAGGTGATGACGCCGGTCATGCCCAGGCCGCTCAGCACCGTGGAAGTAAGGTTGCCGGTATTCCCCAGCGTGTCGCCGGTGTCGTCCACGTGCAGGATGGCGCCGTTGGCGTTACCATTCACGAACAGGTCCGCCCCGATGCTGTTCACGTTGCCGGCCGTATCCCCTAGCCCCGCGTTGGTGCCCACGTAGATGTTGTCGGCCCCGGCCCCGCCGTTGATCGTCGTAACGCCGGCGATGGTCCGGATGTTCACGCGGTCATCACCGTTGTTCGTGTTCAGCGTCGTCGTGCCCACGTGCGTGGTCTCAATCGTAAAGGTGTCGCCGCCGGAACCGAGGCTGATTTCCAGCACCTCGATGCTGGAGTAGCTGATGCCGTCGGACATACCGAGGCCGGTCAGCAATGTGGAGGTCAGGTTGCCGGTGTTGCCGGCGGTGTCGGCGGTGTCGTCCACGTTCACCGTGTCAGTGCCGCCGCCGGTCAGCGTCAGGAGCGCGGAGATGCTGTTCACATCACCGCCAGTGGTCGGCATCAGACTGCCGACGTTCACCGTGTTGGTGTCGGTGCCGGTGTGGATGTTGGTCGCACCGGCGATCGTGCGCACGTTCGTCGTGTCGTTGCCGGCGTGCGTGTTGAGATTGGTCGTGCCGACATGCGTGCTCTCGATCGTGAAGGTGTCGCCGCCGGAGCCCAGATCGATGTTCAGCGTTTCGACACTGGTATAGTTGATGCCATCGGACATGCCCAGGCCGGTCAGCAGGGTGCCGGTCAGGTTGCCGGTGTTGGCGTCAGTGTCGCCGCGATCGTCGACGTTCAGGGTGTCGGTGCCGCCGCCGGTCAGCGTCAGCAGCGCCGCGATGCCGTTCACGGTGCCGCCGGTGGTCGGCATCAGGCTGCCGATGTTCACCGTGTTGGTGCCGGCACCCGTGGTGATGTTGGTCACGCCCGCGATGGTGCGGACGTGGATCATGTCATCGCCCGCGTTGGCGTTGAGATTGGTCGTGCCGGCGTGCGTGCTCTCGATCGTGAAGGTGTCGCCGCCTGAACCCAAGTGGATGTTCGCGGTGGTCAGCGTGCCGTAGGTGATGACGCCGGTCATGCCCAGGCCGCTCAGCACCGTGGAAGTAAGGTTGCCGGTATTCCCCAGCGTGTCGCCGGTGTCGTCCACGTGCAGGATGGCGCCGTTGGCGTTACCATTCACGAACAGGTCCGCCCCGATGCTGTTCACGTTGCCGGCCGTATCCCCTAGCCCCGCGTTGGTGCCCACGTAGATGTTGTCGGCCCCGGCCCCGCCGTTGATCGTCGTCACGCCGGTGATGGTCCGGATGTTCACGCGGTCATCACCGTTGTTGGTGTTCAGCGTCGTCGTGCCCACGTGCGTGGCCTCAATCGTAAAGGTGTCGCCGCCGGATCCGAGGGAAACGTTGAAGGTGTCGATGCCGTAGTAATTGAGACCGGCAATGCGCTGCGTCGTGGTGATGGTGCCGGTGAGCGAGGTGGTGTCGAGGTCGAGAGTCACGGCCTCACCGGCCAGCGCGCCCTGGAAATTGATGATGAACTCGTCGCCCACCCGCTCGGCGAACGCGGCGCGATTGCCGTAGATGGAGCCGAGGGCGGCGCCGGTGGTGGCGTTGCCATGCACGGTGGTTTGCTCCGCGGTAAAGTGAGCCCGGAAGAGCGCCCAGAGAGCGCCGGTGATATCATCGTCGGTCGCGTTCCAAGCCAGAGCGGTCGTCCAATGACCCGCGTAGCCGAGGCGGAAGGTGCCGCCGGTGGCGTCGACCCGGAAGCTGACGGCCTGATTGACCGTGGCGAGATCGGAAGTCATCTCGAGGCCGGTCAGGGTGGTGTTGGTGAGCAGGCCGGTGTTGCCGTCGAGATCGCCCTGATGATTGACGTTGACCACATCGGTGTCCGCGCCGCCGTCGAGGGTCAGGTGGGCATCGAGGTCAGACAGCACCCCGCTCGCATCGGTGGCCGACCCCAGGTTGAAGGTATCATTGCCGGCGCCACCAAGGAGGATGGCGTGACCGGAAAGGGTGCGGACGTTGATGGTATCATTTCCACCGCCGCCATTCAGGACGGTGCGCCCGGTGATGGTGCTTTCGATGGTGAAGGTGTCATCGCCCGAGCCCAGGTTGATGACGAACTCGTCGAGATCCTCAAAGTCCACGTAGCCTTCACCACCGCCGCTGGCGGTCATGCCGAGGCCATAGAGACGGGTGGAAGTGAGCGTGCCGGTGTTGGCGACCGTGCTGCCCTCGTTGCGGACCCAGAGCCGGTCGACCGTCAGATCCTCGTCCACCAGAAGATTCACGTTGCCAACGTCCGGCAGCGGACCGGTGTTTTCGCCGGGCAGGCCGATGCCGGCTTGCAGCGGCGGCACGCCGTCACCGACGCCGCCGACGATCTTGATCGAGGAATCGATGCCCGTCAGCTGGTAAACCGGCGTGAAAGACACGGTCTTCATGACCGGGTCACCGTTGCCGTCGAGCACCGGGTTGCCGTCGGTGTCCACCTCGATGACCTGGACGTCATCCGGCGCCCCGCCGAGGTGGATGGTGTCGGAGCCGAGACCGCCGACCACCTCGATATCCAGGCCGTTGGGCGCACCCAAGATCCAGATGTTATCGTTGCCCTCGCCGGCGTAGATCGCAAGGCGCTCGATGTTGGTAAAGGTCACGTTCAACCCCATGCCGTAGATGCCCGTCGGCGTAAGGATGATGGTGTCGGAAAACTCGGTGGCGATGGCCACGACGGTGTCGGTGCCGCTGCCGCCGTCGATGGAGACCGGGGCGTTGACGGCATAGCTGACGTGGTTGGCGCCGCCACCGGTGGCAACGTTGGTCGAGCCACGTTCCGGATCGTAGCCCTCGGGGGCCTCGGAAGAACCGGCCAAGGCAAAGGCGCGGATGGTGAAGGTGTCGTTGCCGTCGCCGCCGTCGAGATCGAGGACCGCGCGGTTGTGGAAGATGATGAAATAGTCCTCACCCGTGCCAGCGTTGACCGTCAGCTTCTTGCTCACCCCGTGGCTGAGCAGGCCGCGGGTCGTGGCCAGCAGGTCGCCGCTTTCGAAGCCCTCACCGGTGTAGCTGTTGCCGAAGACCTGGCCGATCTGGAAGGTGTCGCCGTCGTTGCCGCCGTTGATGACGGTGACCGCGCTGTTGTCGTCGATGGCGAAGTGATTCTCGCCCGCCAACGGGTTGATGGTGAGCGTGCCGTTGATGTAGTTGGTGAGCGTACCGCTGATGAACTCGTTGTAATTGACGCGCTCGTAGGTGCTTTGCTGGACGTCGTCGGCGTCATACTGGAGCAACACCACGAAGTGCTTGCGGAGCAGGAACGTGTCGGCAGCCGGCGTGCCGTTCATCGTGAGGTTGTTCGTGCCCGTCGTACCGCTGTCGCGGACATTGATGAGCGAGGAACCGGCGCCGGAGAACCAGATGTGGAAGTGGTCGCCGCCCTCATTGCCGTCGAGATTCAGGGTGGCGCCGATGGGGTTGGTGCCGACGCTGCGGTCGGAATTGACGGTGATGACATCGTCGCCGCCATTGCCGTCGACATTCGTCTGGGCCGAGGTGCTGACGATATCGAGCGTATCACCGCCCGCGCCGAGCTCGAGGTTGAGGGTCTCGATGCTGGAGTAGCTGATGCCCGTGGTCATGCCCAGACCGGTCAAAGCCGTGGCGGTCAGCGCGCCGGTGTTGCCGGCCGTGTCGGCGCTGTCGTCGACATTGAGCGTGTCGGTGCCGCCGCCGGTCAGGGTCAGCAGGGCGGCGATGGCATTGACGTTGCCCGCACCACCGACGCCGGCCGTGCTGCCCACATTGAGGGTATTGGTGCCCGCATCGGTATCGACAGTGGTCGCACCGGCCATGCTACGAACATGAATGGTGTCGTTGCCGGCGTTGGCATTGAGATTGGTCGTGCCGGCATGTGTGCTCGCGATGGTGAAGGTGTCGCCGCCGGAGCCGAGGTGCAGATTGAGGGTGGTCAGCGTCCCGTAGGTGATCGAGCCGGCCAAGCCCAGGCCGCTCAGGACCGTCGAGGTGAGGTTGCCGGTGTTGGCGGCCGTGTCGCCGGTGTCGTCCACATGCAGCGTGCCGCCGTTGGCGTCGCCGTTGACCGTCAGGCTGGCACCGATACCGTTGACGTTGCCGCCGGTGTCGCCGTTGCCGGCATTACTGCCAACGTAAATGTTGTCCGCCCCCGCCCCGGCGTTGATCGTCGTGGTACCGACGATGGCCCGAACATTGACGCGGTCGGCGCCGCCACCGGTGTTCACCGTGGTCGTGCCGACATGGGTGGTGATGATCGTGAAGGTGTCATCACCCGAGCCGAAGGTGAAACCGAGGATATCGATGCCGGAATAGGTGATGCCACCCGCCATGCCGAGACCGGTGATGGTGGTGCCGTTCAGCTGGCCGGTCTTCGCGCCGCTGCCGGCGTCGTTGAGGTTTACCGTATCCGTGCCGCCGCCGTTGATGGTTACGGCCCCGACGAGGTTGTCCACGATGGAACTGGTGCTGCCGAGGTTGACGGTGTTGGTGCCGGCGCCGGTGTTGACCGTGGCCGCGGCACCGACCGCCCGCAGGTTGATGGTGTCGTCGTCGGCATCGCCGTTGATCGTCACGGCGGCCGAGGTTGCGTTGATGGTCACGGTATCGTTGCCGGCGCCACCGCTGAGGGTGAGCGAGGCGGTGTTGCCGTTGGCCGTGAAGGTGTCGGCGCCGGCCCCGCCGTTGATCGTGGTGCCGATGGCGGTGCTGTTGATCGTGATGGCGTCGTCGCCGTCACCGCCATTGATGGTCAGCGTTTCGATGCCGGTGTAGTTAACCACCTGGGAGCCGCGGCTGATGCTGGCACTGGTGACGGTGAGCGTATCAGCACCGGCGGTGCCGTTGACGGTGAGATTGTCGGCAGTGCCGGCGGAGTCGGTGATGGTGACGGTGCCGTTCGTGCCGGAGTGGAGGTTGACCACATAGGAGTCGTTGCCGGCGGCCCCCGTGAGGCCGGCCGAACCGGTCCAGGAACTGACGGTGAAGGTGTTGGCCGAGGCACCGCCGGTGAGCGTGGCGATCTCGACGCTGGTGAGGGCGAGGGTGCCGCCGCTGGCGCGGGTGAGGGCGGTATCGCTGAGGGTGAAGTTGGTGTCGTTGGTGGCGACGATGGTGTCGTTGCCGCCCTTGCCGTCGACCAAGCCGTCATGGGTCCAGCCGGAAACGGTGAACACATTGTCATCCGCATCGCCGTAGAGCTCGGTATCGGTGATGTTGTTGAGGGTGATCGTGCGGGCGTTTTCGGTGAGGCCGGAATTGGTCAGGGTGACATCGCCGGAGGTGGTCGCCCGGACCGTGCTGCCCGTGCCGGTGCCGTTGAAGGTGGCGGTGCCGGTCCACGGGCTGGCGTCGATGGCATCATTGGTGTCGCCGGTGCCGCCCACGCTGGAGGTCGCATAGGTCGCCCCGGCCGCACCATCGAGGACCACCTTTTTAACGGATTCGTCCACGAAGGTGATTACGTGGCTGGTGGTGGTGCCATTGCCGTAGGTGAGGCTGCCGTCAGTGAGCAAGTAATCCGCATGGCCGGGTGCGCGCACCGTGGTGTTGCCGTTGGCGTGGTCCTCGACCTTGCCCTGGCCGGTGCCGCCGTAATAGGTGCCGCCCGCAGCCCCGAAGGTCACCCAGTCGCTGCCGCTGCCACCGTACACATTGGCGACTCCCGAACCGACGATGAAGCGGTTGGTGCCGCTGACTGTTTTGCCGACATTGATGTCCACCGGCAGGCCGAGCGCGTCATCAATGCCGATGAACGTGTTGTAGGACTGCGTGTCCGCGACGACGATCTTGGTGACGTTGTCAAAATCCTGGTCGTAGCCAAGCGCGTTGACCCGCACCTTTTTGCCGGTGCTGGAGCCATTCCCAAGCGAGGTGAGGTTGTAGCTTTCGTCGCCGGCCGGGTAAACCGAACCGCGATGCACCGCGTCCGCCCCGACGTTGAGGTACAGGGTGTTGCCGGACATCCGAGCGAGAGTCGGCGGCGGGGGCGGGGCCGGGACGGCGCCGCGCGTGCCGAAGGTCTTGCTCCAGGTGCCGCCGATGACGAGTGCGGGCACGTGGATGTAGTAGGTCTTCCAGAACGTCCAGATCTTGATGGTGAAGGCCGGGGTGATCTGCAGGCTGATGTAGACCGAAAGGCTGACGGTTCCGTCGCTGGAGAAGGAGAAATTGCCACCGGCGCTGAGCTTGATGCCGAAGGCGCCGAAGGTGGCGTTGACCGTGCCGGAGATCGTGGCCACGCCGGAAGCGGTCTTGCTGAAGCTGAGACTGACGTTGCCGGAGAAGCCGAAGATGTCGGGGTTGAGGAAGGTGACCGAGGCCGCGGCCGTGAAGGAGAACGAACTGTCGGTGTTGAGGTTCCCGTAGAACGAGAGGCTGAAGAAGCCGAAGAAATCGAGGGTGAGGGCCTGGGCCTGCGGAATCACGATGCTCAGACCCGCAGCGGAAACGGTGATGTAAATCGAACCGCTCATGCTGAAGCCCATGATGTTGGCATCCACGCTGCCGCCGACGGTGACGGAATTGGCCGCAATGCCGCTGTTCGCGAAATCCGTGGTGTTGATCTGCAGATAGAGCGCACCGGTGATCGAGAAGACCCCTGAAACCGGACTCACCGTGACGCTCGTGTTGGCGCCCAGCCGCAGCTGCAGGTTGAGCACAATGCCGCGCTCGTCACCGGCGGTACCGACGTTGTCCGCCGTATAAATCGTGGCCGACCCGCTGACGTTCAGGGTGACGCCGAAAACACTCAGCGTGGAGTAAAGCGTGATGCTGGTGGAGGTGGAGCTGATCGCCAGGCCAAACGTACCGGTGAGCTTGAAGGTGGAGAAGAGCTCGAGCTGACCGGAGACAAACACGCTCACGCCCCCGGGGGCCACGATCTGGTCGCCGATGTTGGCCAGGCCGGTGACGGTATAATTGGTGGACTTGGTGTTGATCGCCAGGAAGAGCGTGCCGCTCAGCTTAAAGCCGTAGGTCGAGCCCGCGGGGGTGTCGATTGTGAGGGTGAGCTGGGCCTGGAAACCGGTGGTGTCGCTGTCGAAGGAGCCGGTGGCGGAAAGCGTGCCGAGGAAGCCGATGCTCAGCGTGGCGTCAAACTCGATGTTGATGTTGGTGCCCGCCTTCTTGAAGTAGAAGTGTCCGTTGAAGGTGAACGAACTCAGCACGGTGAGGCTGCCGCTCATGTCCAGAATCACCGTGTCGGCGTCGATGGTGGCGGTGCCGGCATCGCCCGGATCGTCCTGGGTAACGGCGGTGGAGTTGACCTTGAGGGTGATCGTGGCGCTGTAGGTGATGTCGATGGCGGCCAGCCCGGCGCCGGACTGGAGGGTGACAACCAGCGAACCGATGGCGCCGCCCTCGTCCGTGCCGGCGGTCAGCGGGTCATCCTCCACCAAAACCAAATCGCCATCGACGATCAGGGTGCCGAGCACCGGCATCGACATGGTGGCATCGACCGTGATGAGCGTTTTCTCGGACGCCCCCGAGCCGGTCTTCTTGAAGAAGAAGTTGCCGGTCATGACCAGATCGCTGCCCACGCTGAGCTCGCCGCGCACCTCGATCTGGATGAGTTCTGCCTCAAGGATCAACTCCTCGCCGTCGGCCAAGGTGACAAAGTTCTCCGCCACATCGTCGGGCACCGTGTATTCCGTCGTGTAGGTGTTGAAGGCCATGAAGAGGTCGGCCTCGATCACGATACCCAGGCTGTCTTCGAGACCCTGGAGATCGAGTTCGACCGTCAGCAGGCCGGCCGCACCGGCTTCGGTGATTTCGAGGTAACCATGTACCTCAAACGATCCGATCGCCGCCAGTTCGAGCTCGGCGTTGATCTTGAGCTGCACGTAGGTATCGACCCCGCCCTCTCCGTTGTCCGTCTGGGTGACGATCAGGAAGAAGTCGCCCTCAAAGGTCAGGGCGGCCGCGGTCAGGCTGCCGTTGGCGGAAATGATGTAATAATCCTGCGCCGTGGTCAGCTCCCCGTCGGGATCGTCATCGGCGGTGCCGATGATCCCGTCCACGCCGGCGGCGATGGCCACGAGGTCCACATCGTCGGCGTTGCCAAGGATCCCATCGTCGCCCGCGGCCAGTGCAACGTCGCCCTCGGCGATGGACATGTTGCCGCCGATCAGCGGGGCGGCCTGCGGGATGACGACTTCGGTGGGACCGGTATAACCGTCGACCCCGGTGATGTAGGCGGGCACCTCGATTTTGACGACCTTGCCGGTGGTGTTGATGAGCAGGAAGAAGTCAGCGTCGAAATCCAACCCCGACTCCTCCGGCAGGTCCAACGCCATGGTCAGATCGAGGCGGGCGGCCACACCATCCTCGTTAACCCGCATGTAGCCGGTGCCATCGAGGGTGAGCAGGCGTGCCCCCCCGGGGGCGAGTTCAACCTCGACGTCGAAGATGAAGGTGAGGCCGTTTTCGTCGATTTCGATCACCACGAAGCCGTTCATGGTGATGAACGCATCCTCCGGCGCGCTGCCCGGCGTGCCCACGGTGAGGTCGCCCATCAGGGCCAGGGCGAAATAGTTGGCGCGAACATTGATGGTCTCCACATCACCGTCGAAGTATTCCAACGTGACCTGCCGCACGATGTCGGTCGTGTTGACCTGCATGAAGACGGTCGCGTCGATGTCGATGCCCAGGTCATTGAGCGCTTCCGGCGTGATGAACGTGACCTTGAGCGCGCCATACATTTCCAACGTGGCATCCTCGCCCGTGCCCTCCTCAAAGAGCGTAAGATAACCCGCCAGTTCACCGAACGGTTCGCTGAGGGGATTGGGTGAAGGTTCCGGGATACTGACCTGGGCGTTGAACTTCAGCCGCACGTTGGTGGTGCCGAGCAGATTGACCTCCAGATCGACGGTGCCCTCCACCCGGACGACCACGGCGCCTGCGAGAAAATTAACCGCCCCGTCGAACTCCAGTTTCAACACGGCCTGGTCGTCCGTATCGTGCTCATCGTTGTTCCAGACCACGGGATTGCCATCCTCGTCCAGGGTGAGCTCGATCTCGCCCGAGTCCGGGTCGAGCGTGCCCACCAAAATGCGGACCTTCAGCGCGGCCTCGATCTCAAGGATCTTGGCGTCGGAATCGGGCAGGCCGCGGGAGCCATAGAAGGCGAAGGCAAAGTCGCCGCTATCGACATTGGAGAGGTTGGCATAAAGGCCGGCGTTCATCTTGGCCGTGCCGTTGGCAAAAACGAGCTCACCGGCGAGCATGATGCGACCCGTGGTGTCAAAGCTCACCACCATGGTGCCGTTGAGCGAAGCCGGAGAAATGTAGAGGGAGTAGAATGTCGTCTTGAACGTGACCGTGAGATCCAGGTCCCAGTCATCCGACTCCCCGGTGGCCGTCATGATGCCGTCGGCAATCTTCAGGGTCGCCGAGCGGAGATTGTCCACCCAATCCTCCATGCTTTCCGTTTGGATCGCGCTGTTCGGGTCGTTGGCAACCGCCTTCAGGGCCGCCATATCGATGTTGCCCTCTTCATCCTCGTAATCTTCGTCCAGCGTGTGGGCAAATTGCACCCGGCCGGCAAAGGCCCCGAGCGTAAGACCGGAGATCGGCTCGAGCAGGATCGGGGCGTTGACGCCCATCATGACTTCGAGCGGGACGACGTAGCCGTCGACGTAAGCCAGACCGATGCCAAACTGCATGCCGGCCAACCCGGCAATATCACCCTTCACTGAGAGACCGGCGTAGAAGAGGGTTTCTGCTACCGGGGTGCTCGTGTCGGTGTCCGGGATTTCCTCTCCGGCCTCGTCCACATTGATCATGCCCAGCACGAAGCCGCCGCTCACCTCGACGCCGAAGAGACTGCCTTCCACGTAAAGGGCCGCGGCGTCGAAGCTCTTGATCGGGAAGTCGCCGGCGAGGAGGTCGCCCACATCGATGACGAGGTCTTCCACATAACCGGAGATGGTGACGAGACCGCCGATGTCCGCCTCGATGGCCGCGGTGATGCGCAGGTCGAAATCGGCCGGCGACGCGCCGACATCCTCCCACTCAAGGGCGATGTGGCGAAGCTTGAGCGGCATCCAGGACGGCCATTCAAAATCGAGATCCTCCGAATCGGGCGCAGCCGCTCCGGTCTTGGTGGAATCCACCACCGTGATGATATCGTCATCGGTGCCGACTTCACCGTCGGGACCGGCCTGGACCTGCTTTTCCTTGAACGTGCCGCCGAAGAAGACTTCCACGATGAACTTGTCGGCCCCGGCCGTGTCGGGGTCGTCGTAGCTGGCCAACTTGCCATTGGCGGTGATGGCCAGATTGCGGGCCGCCACCGTAATGGCGCCGCCAAGGGCAGCGAGATCCAGGGTGCCGGAAAGGGTTTTGGCCGAGAAGAGGGCCTCGTCACCCGTGGCGCCGGTATCGATCGTGACCTTCTCGGCCGTGAGCTCGAGCATCGGATCGGTCGCGGGATTATCCCCGCCGATGCCAATGATGATGGATCCGCTGATGAGGATGAAGTCGTGACGACTGTCGCCGGTGAAGCTCAGCTCGACCACATCCTCCGCCTCATCCTCGTCACTGCCATCGGGAATCGTGAACTCCACCTCCACGTCCGCGCCCGTGTTGTTGAACTCGAGGTAGAAATCGTCGACCGAGAGGTAGAACGGCACGCTGCCCAGGTCGATCGTGATGTCGTCGATGGACAGCATGCCCGCCGCCCCGGTCTCAAGGATAACAAAAGCGCCGTTGATGCCTTCGATATCGACCACGCCAAGGGACATCGAACCACCGGTGATCGTGACCTTGATGATGTCGGACTTGATGGCGGAATCGTCCGGATCGGTCGCAGTGGATTGTTCGAAGGTAAATCCGCCCGAAATGGTGATTGCGGTTCCACCCAGTGTAGCACCGAAATCCACCGTGCCGCCTAAGGTCAGGATGTCGTCGGTGAGGCTCAGCGCGTAGTTGTCGGCTGTCGTGTCCGCGTCGCCGTCAAAGTCGAAGGTCTCCGTCACCGCTCCGCCGGTGTTGTTGATCTTCAGGAAGAAGTTCGAAACGTTGAACGTAAACCCGGTGATGCCCGTCAGGCTCACCCCGCCCACCGACAGCTGCATCGCCAACGTGCCGTTGGTATCCACATCTGCGGCCGTGTCTTCATAGATCGCGAACAGGCCGTCCACGTCGGTGATGGCCAGCGCGATGTCGCCGGCCGCCACCGTCATGCCGGCATCTTGGATGC
>JACFMR010000007.1:0-116029 GCA_019455245.1 Opitutaceae bacterium | reverse complement strand
CCGCCACCGTCATGCCGGCGTCTTGGATGCCCACCAGCATCTTGCCCGTGGACTGTTCAAACAGGAACGAACCGGTTACACTCGCGTTGAACGAGCCCACCGTCAGCCCCATTGTCAGGGTGCCCCCCACGTGAATGAAGTCGTGCCGGGCCTCATCGGTGAATGCCAGGTCAACCCCGTCGGTATCGCCGGCCACCGGGATGTTCGTGTCTACAGCTCCGCCCGTGTTGTTGAACGCCAGTGCGAAGTCATCGACCGTGAACGTAAACCCGGTGATGCCCGTCAAGGCCACCGTATCGATCGTCAATTGGCCGGCGGACTTGCCGTCACCTTGGATCAGGAAGGCGCCGTTGATGCCGGAGGCGGCCAGCTTGACTGAACCCACGCTCAAGTCAAAGGAGGCCGCGGCCACCGAAACCTTGAGCACCGTGATGCTGCCACCGGCCTCGGCTCCGTTCAGATCCAGGGTCGCGCTTTCAAAGTAAAATGATCCCGTCAACGTGAACTCAAACCCGCCCAGCTCGACCGCGAAATTGAGCGTGCCGCCCAAGGCGATGAAGTCATGCCGATCGTCAGCCGTGAAATCCAGTTCGAAGGCCGGCAGACTGGGCCGGGTGATGGTCGCATCCACCGCCTCGCCAAACGTGTTCATCTCGAAGCTGAAATCGGTGATCGTGAAGGTCAGGCCGGTAACCCCCTGCAGCTCGGCGGTCGAAATCGACAGGCTGCCGGCATAGCTGGCCTCGCCCGAGCTGTTCTCGCCGAAGAGGAAAAAGCCGTCGGCATCCGTGATCGCAAGGATGGACGTGCCCACCGTGATGTCGAAGCTCACATCCTCGAAGGCAAACTTGACCACGTTCACCGCCGTGCCGCTGCCTTCGCCGTCGGCATCGTAGGCATAGACCTCAAACCCGAAGGTGCCGGTCATGGTGGTCGAGAACGACCCATTGGCGAAGCTCACCGACATCGTGCCGCTGCCGCGGAAGAACTGGGTTTCATTGGCCGCCGTGGTGTACTTCAGGGTCTGCTCCGCCCCGCCGACCGCGATCGCCTCGTCGATTTCCGCCCCGGTGGTGTTGAACTCGAAGGCGAAATCGGTGGCCGAGAAGGTGAAGTCGTTGATGCCCTCAAAGGTCAGCTGATCGAACTCGATCCGGCCGGCCACGCCGGCGTCCGTGATCAGGACGATGGCGTCGATGCCAGTGATCGAGGTCGTGATCTCGCCGACGGTCATGCTGGCCGCGACGCCCGCCGCGCCGAACTTGACCACCTCGGTGCCGTCCACCGTGCCGCCGAAGAAGGCCAGGCTGGCATCGTCGAGGGCAAAGGTGGCGCCCTTCATCTCGACCGCCACATCCAAGGTACCACCGACACTGACGAAGTCGGTCTGGTCCGCCCCGAAATCGAACGAGGCCGCCGGGCCGTCGCCCAGACCGTCGAACGAGACCGTACCGGTCTCGGCCCCGGTTGTGTTGATCTCAAAGGTCAGATCCGAACCGCTCACCTCCACCCCGTCGGGGAGTCCGGTCAGGTCAAGGGTGCTGGCAGACAGGGAACCGGCGACACCGGCACTGCTGATGATGAATCCGCCGGTGACGCCGGTCACCCCGATCCCGACCGTGCCGGCGGTAAACGACGCGCTGGTGCCGGTGGCCCCGCCCACCCCCACCTTGAAGACGGAGGCATCGTCCGTATCGACGTCGTCGTCATGGTCGTACGAGTACTGTTCAAAATAGAACGTGCCGGCCACGGCCACCGCGATGTCGCCATAATCCAGGTTGAGGGTCAGGCCGCCGGAGATCAGGAAGAACTTGCGCCGGTCGGCCCCGGAGAAGCTGAGACTGTTGCCGCCGGGCATCACCACACTGGCGACATCGGCCCCGGTCGTGTTGATTTCGAAATTGACCCCGGACAAACTCGCGAAGGTGTAGCCGGTCATCGACAGGCCGCCCACGGTCGCCTTGCCGGCAAAGCCGGAGCTGCGGATCAGGAAGTCGCCGTCCACATCGGTGATCGACAGCCCGACGCCGCCGGCGGTCACGCTGGCCGAAACGTCGGTGACCGAGAAACGGAGGTCGTTGCTGCTCCAGCCGAAGGCCAGGGCGCCGCTCAGGGTGGCCGTGACCGGGCTGTTGCTGATGGTGAGGTCAATCGTGGTCGCCACCGTGACCGTGGTGCCCGAGTCGGCAACCAGGTTGAGGGTGCCGGTCGTGCTGCTGCCCGAGACCCCGGTGGCGCCGCTGATGGCCAGGGTGCTGATCGAAACCTGACCGGCCATGCCGTTGCTGGAAATCTGGAAGCTGGAGCTGACGGTCCCGCCGACAGTCAGCTTGGCGCCGCCGGTGCCGAGGGTGACCGCCGCATCGGTCACGGTCAGGCTCAGCACCTGGCCGCCGGCCGTGCCCCCGTTGGTGTCGGTCACCGCAAAAACGAAATTCCCGTCCAACTCGAGCCCCTGCGAGGTCAGGGTGATGACCGCCTGGCCGGCCAGGCTGATGGCGTTGGTGGCGCCAAAAGTGGCGCCCAGGCCGGTCCCACCGATGTTCGCGGCCGTGGTGTGATTGGCGTCGGTCGTGTTGGCCAGGCCGGCGGCGGTGTTGACCGAAAGGAGGGCGTCGCCCGTGCCATCGGTGCCGGTCAGGCTGGTGAACGAGAAGGAGTCGCCGGTGCCGGCGGTCAGGTCCGTGATGGCGCTGATCGCCATGCTGCCGGCTGCGCCGCCGAGATCATATTCGGATGACACCCCAGGGTCGTTGTAAACGCCGCTGACCAGAAAGGCACCCTTGCTGGCGGTGGCCGTCAGCGTGGCGCCGCCGGACGAAAAGGTGACCGTGGCATCGGCATCAAACCATACTTCGAAAACGTAGTGTCCGTTCGCATCGACCGCCGGGGTCCCGCTGTCCAGATGCCGGGCAAAGTTGAACGTGCCCGCAATCGAAAGTTCACCCAGCGAGTGGTCGCTCGTGCCGGCATCCGGCCGCTTCACCATCGTGCCCACCATCGTCACCGTGGCACCTGAACCCGAGTCGAGCAGCGCTTTCAGCGCATTGTATTGTGTCGTCCTCGTGGCCTCATCGGCGTGCGTCGCCGTGAAATTAAATCCACCAAAGGGAGGATCCCAAGGATCCAATTCCTCTCCCGCGTAAGTTTCACTGTCATTCTGCGCGTTTTCGGCGGCCGGCGGGCCGTTGCCGGCCGTGAGAGTAAGAACGGAAAGATCAGCCGCGGTCAGCACTTCGGGGGCCGTTGGGGTGGCGTCATCCGTGGCCGGGACGGTCGGCGTAACAGCCACCGGCACCGACTCCTGTTCAACCACGGTCTCGGTGGCCACGGTCTCGACCTCCGGGGTCGAGGTGTCCACCAAACTGTCGTCGGACGGCACCACCGGAGTCACGGTTTCGTCGGCCCCGGCCTGCTCCAAAACAATCTCGGCGACGAGGGTCGGCGCGGGCGCGTCTTCAAAGCTTTCGATGCTCTCCGCCAGCAGTCCTTCACCTGAAAGCAGCATGCGCTGCTCAAGGTTTTCGAGGACGAATTCGCGTTGGCGCAAAGAGGACATCAAAGGGGATGACCCAAGACCGCAGGCGCCGTGGGGTGCGCACTAGACAGCGCTCCGGTGGTCCTTCGTCAAGCTTGGCTTTAGGGTTTTTCACACAGCTCAGTAGTGTTTTTGATACCCTTTTGTCAGTCTAGACGTGACAGTAAGGGAAAGTCCCCTCTAGTTCCGTCGCCTGTGCAAGCTGTCCAGCGGTGCCGCCACTACGAAGGCAATGAAGAGGGCTTTTGGCCCTTGTTCGCAGAAGCCCTGACCGGGGCGACCGGGGCCAGCCACGTCCTTTTGCTGCGACGCAATCTGGAGGTCGCCGAGCCTTGGAAACCCTTTGCCGCCTGGCCGGCCCGCGAAAAATTTCCGCTGGGCGTGCCGTTGAATGATCCCGCGCTGACCGCCGCGCTGGAAACGGCGGTCAAGGAGGAGATGGCCGAGTTTCGCCCCCCGGCCAATCCCGCCGAGCCGTTGCCCGCGATTAGCTTCGACGGCGGGTTGGCCGGTTGGCAATTCGCCGCCCTGTTTCGCCTGCCCGCGCCCGCACCCTCCCCGGCGGAATTCGCCCGTCAGGTCGCCCGTCTGCTTGATTTGCCGGTACTTTATCGCCGCACCCGCGCCCTGCGTCTGGCCGGCGAAAGCAACCGGGCCTTCGCCCAGACCTTCGACCTGCTGACACTGCTGGACAAGCAAACGCGTTTTACGCCCGCCGTCATGACCGTGTGCAACGAGATGGCGCGCCAAGCCGGCTGCACCCGGGTGTCGTTGGGCTGGCGCGACGATGCCTATGTCCGCGTGCGCGCCATCAGCGACCTGCCCCGCTTTGAGTCCAAAATGGAGGTCGTGCGCCAAATCGAGGCTGCCATGGAGGAAGCCTGCGATCAGGATGAGGAGATCATCCTGCCCGAGCCCGACGATGCCACCTACGTGGCGCGCGATCATCAGCAATTCTCCCGCACCCAGGGCGTGGCCTACCTCGCCACCCTGCCCCTCCGGGTGGACGAACGCCCCGTCGGAGCCGTCTTCCTCGAACGTCAGGACCGTCCTTTTTCCGCCGACGAAATCACCGCGTTGCGCGTGGTGCTGGACCGCGCGAGCCGGCGGCTCGACGAGATGGAGCGTCACGACGGCAACCTGCTGCGGCGCGCCACCCGGTCCACCCGCGGCCAGCTCGCCCGGTTGCTCGGCCCCGAGCACACCTGGTGGAAAGCGCTCGGGGTGCTGACCGCCGTACTCCTGCTGGTATCCATCCTGTGCAGCTGGCCGCACCGCGTGGAAGGCAGCTTCGTGGTCCGCAGCGACACCTTGGTCAACCTGCCCGCCCCCTTCGAAGGCTACATCACCGCAGTGCCGGCCCGGGTCGGGGACCTGGTGAAAACGGGCGACGTCCTCATCCGGCTCGATCAGCGCGAACTGCTGCTCGAGCAGGCTTCCCTGATCGCCGAGCTCGCGCGTCACGAAGCCCAACGCGCCCAAGCCGAGGTGGAGCGCCGGCTGGCCGAGATGAGCGCCGCGGCAGCCGCGAAAGAGCAGGCCCAGGCCAGCCTCGACATCGTGCGTTTCCGCCTGGCCCGGGCCGATATCGCCGCCCCGTCCGACGGCGTGGTGGTCGAAGGCGACCTGCGGGAGCGCATCGGCACCCCTGTCCGGGCCGGGGACCTGCTCATGCGGATAACCCGCATCGAAGCCATGTATGTTGAGATCGAGGTACCCGAGCGCGACGCCCATGCCATCCTCGCCAGCCGTGAGGGTGAGATCGCCTTTGCCACCCTGCCCGGCGAGCGCATCCCCATCGTCATTGAGCGGCTGGAACCGGTCGCCCGCGTCAAACCGGAGGGCAACGTGTTCGTGGTCCGCGCCCGCATTGAGACCGGTGACGCCGAGGCGTGGTGGCGGCCCGGCATGAGCGGTGTCGCCAAAATCGAAGCCGGCGATCGTCGCATCATCTGGCTGCTGACGCACCGCTTGGTGGACTTCATCCGCCTCAAACTCTGGTTCTAGTGGTACTGAAGCGGCATTTGCCCCCCACGCTCTGACCCATGGCCGACGCACCGCAGATGTTCAGCGAATCCTGGCACCGCATCGCCGGCCAGCGGGTGCAGTTGCGCCCCGGGGTCGAGCTCCGCCGCCAGCAATACCGCGGCGAGCTCTGGTATGTGGTACAGGACCCGTTCACCAATGCCTTTTACCGCATCCGGCCCGGCGCCCGGCGTTTCCTGCTGCACCTGACCGGCCGCACCACCGTGGAGGAGGCGTGGAAGCGATGCCTGCATGAGGACCGGGAGAGCGCTCCGGGCCAATCCGAGGTCATCCAATTGCTCGGCCAGCTCCATCAGGCCAGCCTGCTCCAGTCCGACCTTGCCCCGGACAGCCGGCAACTCTTCGAACGCCTCCGCCGCCACCAGCAGGCCAAGGTCCGCAGCCATCTCTCCAGTGTACTCTTCCTGCGCATTCCGCTCTGGGATCCCGACCGGTTTCTGCAACGGCTGCTGCCCCTCGCCCGGCCGGTTTTCAGCTGGGCCGGGCTCGCCGTCTGGCTGATCGTGCTGATTCTGGCCGGCAAAACGGCCATCGACCACCGCGACCTGCTGTTTGACCGGGGACAGGATGTGCTCGCCCCGGGCAATCTCGTGCTGCTCTTCGGCGCCTATTTTGTCACCAAGCTGCTCCATGAGTTCGGCCACGCCTTCGCCTGCAGGGTCTTCGGCGGCGAGGTGCACCAGATGGGCATCATGCTGCTGGTGTTCAGTCCCGTACCCTATGTCGATGCCACCGCCGCGTGGGCGTTTCGGGAGCGCTGGCGCCGCATCTGGGTCGGCACCGCCGGCATGTATGTGGAGCTCTTCATCGCGTCGTTGGCCATGTTTGTCTGGGCCAACACCGGGGCCGGACTGACCAACAGCCTCGCCTACAACATCGTCTTCGTCGCCTCCGTCAGCACGCTCCTGTTCAACCTCAACCCGCTGCTGCGCTTCGACGGGTACTATATCCTCTCCGATCTCGCCGACACCCCCAACCTGCATCAACGCAGCCGCACCCAGATGTTCAGCTGGGCGGAGAAATCGCTCTTCGGCCTGCCCAACCCGCCCCAACCGGCGTCCACCCGCCGCGAGGCCGGTTTCCTCGGTCTGTTCGGCATCGCCTCGGGCATCTACCGGATCTTCGTCTTCACGGTCATCATCCTGTTTGTGGCCGACAAGTTCTTCGGCCTCGGGCTGGTGGCCGCCATCATGGGCGGTTTCGCGCTGCTGATCCTGCCGGTTTACCGCTTCATCCGTTACCTGATCACGGAACCGCGGCTCGAACGTCATCGCCCCCGGGCCATCGGGGTGACCGCCGCACTGGCCGGCGTTGTCCTGGCCTTCCTGGCATTCTTCCCCTGGCCGCACCACACCTACGCCCCGGGCGTGCTGCAAACCCGGGAGCAGGCGCGGGTGTACACCGCCACCGACGGATACCTGACCGAATTTGTCGCCACCTCGGGCTCAAACGTAAAGGCCGGTGATCTGCTGGCCCGCATGACCAGCCCGGAGCTGGAACTGAGTCTCACCGCCGCCGAAGCCCGGTTGCGCCAGATCCAATTGCAGGAAAACGTGGCCCTCGAACAGGGCGGCGTGAACCTTCGCGTGCTCCAGCGTCAGCGCGAGGCCGCCGAAAGCGAGCTGGCCGAACTCCGCCGGCGTCAGCGCGATCTGAACATCCGGGCCCCCATCGACGGCGTCTGGGTATCAGCGCGACTCGGTGACCTCGGCGGCGAACTAGCCGCCCGCGGCCGTCAGCTCGGCATCATCATTCATCCGCCCGATTACGAGTTCATCGCGGTCGTCTCCCAGGACGATTCCGCCCGGCTGTTTGCCCATGCCAACACGACCGCCGAGATCCGTCTGCCCGGCCAGGCCGGGCTGCCCATCGCCGTCAACCGGATCCAGCTGGTGCCCGGTCGGCAGAATCTCCTGCCCTCGGCCGCGCTCGGCTGGACCGCCGGCGGGCCCGTCAAGGTGCAGCCGGAGGATCCCGACGGCCTGTTGACCGCCGAACCCTATTTCAAGGCCATCGCCCGCATCGGTGCGCATGGCGGGGCCGCGCTGCTGCACGGTCAATTGGGGCAGATCCGGTTCACCACCGGCACGGAACCCCTGCTGCAACAGGGCTGGCGCCGCTTCCGCCAGATGCTCCAGCAACGCTACCAAATCTGAGCCGCGCCCGCCCAGCCGCCGCATGCATCCTTCCGCCGAGCTCGTCCGCACCCGATTGGTATCACCGCCCCCCCTGCATAAGGGACTCGATGGTTGGGTGCACCAAGGCATCGGCTGGTGGCGACGCCGCCAATTCACCCGGCCGGACTTTGCGGCACACGCGGAGCGGCTTTTCGCCGAGCACGCCACCCTGCGTAATCTTTCCAACGAGTATCTTGATGCCCGCCTCGCCGCGCACCGCAGCGAGGTCCGGCGGCATCGGCATGCCTGTTTCGCCCCGGCCGCCGCGGCCCTGCCTGTCGTGGCCGAGGTGGCCCGGCGTGAACTCAAGCTCGACCCCTATGCGGTGCAGTTCCAAGGCGCACTCGCTTTGCTGCACGGCACCCTGGCCGAAATGGCCACGGGCGAAGGCAAGACGCTGACCATCGCCCTGGCTTCCGCGACGCTCGGTTGGACCCAGCTGCCGGTGCACATCCTCACCGCCAACGACTATCTCGCCCGGCGCGACGCGGCCAACCTCGGTCGCTTTTACGCGCGCTGCGGGCTCGACACCGGCCGGGTGCTGGCGCCGATGCCGGGCAACGAGCGGGCCGAGCACCACGCCGCCGGCATCGTCTACACCACCGGCAAAGAATTGCTCGCGGACTTTCTGCGCGACCGCCTTCTGCTCGGGCCGTGGCAGGATGCCGGCCGGCGCATCGCCCGGCAGCATTTCGGCGGCACCCTGCCCGCCACCGCCCGCACCGTCCTGCGCGGGCTTCATCACGTGATCATCGACGAGGCCGACAACCTCCTGATCGATGAGGCCGTCACCCCGTTGATCATCAGCCGGCAGGTGGAAAACTCCGCCTTGGTCGAGGCCGTGCAGGCCGCCCACCGCCTGGCGGCCGGGCTGGAGGAGGGCAAGGATTTCACCCGCGACGAAAAATATCGGGAGACCAAACTGACCGCGGCCGGCATCGCGCGGCTCGAACGCGCCGCGTTGGACCTCGATTGCGCGCCCCTCGAACATGCCTACTGGCGTCGCGAACTGGTCGAGACCGCGCTGCGCGCCCGGCTCTTTTACCACCGCGACAAACAATACGTCGTGCAGGACGACACGATTGTCATCGTCGATGAATACACCGGCCGCCTCATGCCCGGCCGCCAGTGGAAACAGGGCCTGCACCAGGCCGTCGAGGCCAAGGAGAAGGTTCCGGTCACGCGGCCGACCGAGTCCATCGCGCAACTGAGCTTCCAGTCTTTCTTCCGCCTCATCCCCCATGTGAGCGGCATCACGGGCACGGCGCGTGAATGCGCCCGGGAAATCTGGTCGGTCCACCGCCGGCCGTTCTGCGCGATCCCGCGGCACCGGCCCAACCGTTTCCAGCGCGACGCCACCCGGGTGTTCGCCCGCGCGGAGCAGAAATGGGACGCCATCGTCGCCACCATCACCGCCACCCACGCCACCGGCCGCCCGTTGCTGGTGGGCACCCGCAGCATCGCCGCCAGCGAAAATCTCGCCGAACGGCTGCGCGGGCGCGGCATCCGTTTTCATCTCCTCAATGCCGTCCGCCATCAGGAGGAGGCCATGATCATCGAGCACGCGGGTGCGGTGGGCGCGGTCACGATCGCCACCAACATGGCGGGCCGCGGCACGGACATTCGTCTCGGCAACGGCGCGGCCGCCTTGGGCGGGCTGATGGTCCTCGCCACCGAACCGCACCGGTCCGGCCGGATCGACCGGCAGCTCTTCGGCCGCGCCGCGCGCCAGGGCGACCCCGGCGGCGGTCAGCTCTTTCTTTCCTGCGACGACGAATTGCTCGTCGATTTCCTGCCCGGCTTCATGCGCCGCACCCTGCGCGCCGCCCTCGCCTGGCACTGGCCCGGTTCGCGCCGCGCCGGCGTGCTCCTCTGCCGCTGGGCCCAGCACCGGGCCGAGCGCGCCGCCTATCGGCAGCGCTTGGCCGTGTTTCAACAGGATCGCTGGCTGCAGGACAATCTCAGTGCCGGCCGGGCCGACTTCGGCCTGTGAGCAGGGCCTGACCATACCTATGAGCCGATAAGTATTTTTCTCATAAAAAACATAAGGTTTACTTTTCTTCGTAGAGTTTTAACACCAGCGTCCCCCACCCAGAGCCACCTCGATGTTGTTAAATTCATACCCCCGCCCGACCACAGCGCCCGCCAAGCGCTCGGTTCGGATCGTGTCAGCAACGGGCGCCGCCCAACTTTTCGTCGGGTTTTTCGCGCTCTTCAGTGTTCTCCCCGCCACCGCCCAGGAAGCCGACACCCCGCTCGCGCTGACGATGAATGAGGCCGTGGTGCGCGCGCTCGATGCCAATTTGGAAATCTCCATCGAGCGCCTGCGGCCCAAGATGGCCGAGCAACGGCGCAACCAAGCCCTCGGCGCCTTCGATCCGCTGCTGGAAGTCGGCACCACGCTGGAATCGATCGAGCGGCCCCAGAACACCCGCGACTTCTTCGCCACCGGTCGCGCCGTCGAGATCATGGAGGAGGACAACATGCGCATCGAGGGCAGCCTCGGCGGCCTGCTGCCCACCGGCACGCGCTACAACGTCACGATCCGTTCCTACAAACTGAAGAACAGCCTCAACCGCGAGGCGCTCGCACGCTTCTACCCCGAGTACACCAGCAGCGCCATGCTGACCCTGTCGCAGCCCCTGCTGCGCGGAGCCGGGCTGAAAGCCAACCTCGCCGAGAGCCGCATCGCCGGCGCCGAGATGCGCGCCGCCGAACAGGGCCTCCGCGGCCGGATCGACCAGATCGCCACCAATGTACTCGATGCCTACATCGAGTCCCTCTACGCCCGCGAACTGGTCCGCGTCATCACCGACCGCATCGCCCTCGCCGAGCAGTTGCGCGCCGAGAACGAAAAACGCCTCCAGCAGGGCCTGATGGCGCCGATCGACGTGATGCAGGCCGAGTCCACCAAGGCCGCCGCCGAGATCGAGCTCATCCGCGCCAACTCCTTTCTGGTCGAAACCGAAAACCGCCTGCGTGCCCTCATCTTCAGCGATTTTCTTGCCGCCGCCGACACCCGCTTCGCCCTCCTTGATCCGCTCCATGAAGTCTCCCTGGCCGAATCGCTCCCGGCGCTTCGCAACCTCGCCTTGGAACGCAACGCCGAGTATCAGGTCGCCCTTCAGCGCGTCGCGGCCGAGGAGCAGCGCGTGCGTTATGCCCGCAACCAGTTCCTCCCACGCGTCGATCTGCAGGCCTCCGTCGGCCTCAACGGCTTGGGCGAAAACATCGGCAAGAGCTTCAGCGATTACAGCGAACGCACCCAACCCGACTACTCGGTCGGCGTCGTCGGCTCCATTCCGATCACCTTTGCGCAGGAGCGCGCCCGGTTGCGCGAGTCGATGCTGCGCCTCCGCGAGGCCGAGTACGAGGTGCAGCGCGCCGTCAACCGCATCTACGAACAGGTCCACACCGCCCACACCCGCGTCGTCTCCGCCATGCAACGCGCCACCTCCGCGGCCCGCGCCGTTGACGCCGCCGCATCCGCCCTCGAGGCCGAGCAGAAACGCCTGACCAACGGCCTTACCACCAGCTTCAACGTCCTGCGGCTGCAGGACGAACTCGCCCAGGCCCGCGTCAACCGGCTCGAGTCGGTCGCCGAAGGTCAGAAGGCCCTCGCCATCCTCTGGGGCGTGGCCGGCATCCTTTTCGAGCGCTACGAGATCACCCTGGTCGAGGCGCCTGGCGCCAACCGCCGCACATGAGACTCGCACCGCTGCTCGCCGCCCTCCTCCTCCCCGCGTGCGCCCTCGCCGCACCGGCCGCCGAAGGCATCCTCCTGCCCTACCGTGAGGTAACCGTCAGCTCCGCCGTGCAGGGCATCCTCGCCGAGGTAAAAGTGCGCGAAGGTGACACCGTGGCCGCCGGCACGCTCCTCGCCACCCTCATCGATCGCGTCGAGGCCGCCGAGGTCGACCGTTTTGCCAAGGTGCTCGAACAAAAGGAATTTGCCGCCCAGGGCACGCAGAACCTCTTTCGTGACCAGGTTGTCAGCGAAGGCGAGGCCATCGAGAAACGCATCGAGCGCGACATCGCCCAACTCCAGCACCAGATCGCCCTTGAGCAGCTCGACCGCCGCAAGATCCGTTCCCCAATCGACGGCATCGTCGTCGAGAAGCAGAAGGAAGCCGGCGAGGCGGTGGACGCCAACGAGCCGGTCTTCCACCTCGTGGACATCAGCCGCGTTTATCTGCAGGTGTTCATCGAGTCCACGGCCGCGCTCAAGCTCACCGCCGGCCAGACGGGCTCCGTCGATTTTCCCGAATACCAGACCGAGCCGCACCGCGGCACGGTCGATTTCATCGATCCACGCATCGACGGCGCCAGCGGACTCGTGCGCATCAAGATCCTGATCGAAAATGCCGACCGCAAACTCATCGCCGGCATGCGCGGCCGCGTGAACTTCGCGCCGCCCGCCTCCACCTCTCCTTAATCGCATCCCCGTTCACACCATGAAACACACCGCCCGCCTGCTGTTGTGCACCCTTGCACTGCTCTCCCTCACCGCCTGTGCCTTTGTGCCCAAGATCGGCACCGGGGAACGCCGCTTCGTCAGCAACGCCTACTCGGCCGACCTCGTCTATATCGAGGGCAACATCAAGGCCTACCGCTACGCCGGCTCCTACTACTACTTCCGGGACCGCCGGCTCGCCCAGGTCACCCCCAACCTGATCCCCGCCGACCAAGTCGACGCGAGCAACTGAGCCGCCGGGTGACGGGGCTTGACGGCACCACGCGAGCGGTGCGCCCGCGTGGGCGGACGGGGCGAAGTTTGGTTTTACGCCGGGTTGGGAACAGGAGATCGCAAGAGCAGATTTCTCCGTTCCCAACAGCATCTACGCGCAAGAATTTTGCGGCAAGCTCGGCCCCCATTTGCCCTTGCCCCATCCGGCGTCAAACGGCAGGGTGCGGGCAGTTCTTACCCCTACCCCGCTATGAAAGCTTCGCACGCCCTCATCCTAACCCTTCTGTCCTCTAGTGTATCGTTGGCAGTATATGGGCAACCTGTATTGCTAGGCTGGGATGTTAACGGAGTGTCCGAAGCGACAGCATCCTTGTCTGCTGGCACCGTAGGAGCAAATATTTCTACAAATTCTCCAAGTGGGGTTTTAAGCCGAGGCAGCGGCGTTGGACTAGCTGGATCACCATTATCCAATGGGTTTGGTGCTTCGGGATTCACTTCTGGTTCACTGGCAGATGCCATAACGAACAACGATTATTTCACATTTTCGATCACCGTGGACTACGGATACACGATGTCGCTTGATTCAATCATTTTTAAGGCATCCGAAACCACGAGTGGTCCAACAAACGCAGCGTTGCTAAGCACAGTTGGTGGATTTAACTCAGAAAGCGCTGTGAGCACATGGTTGCTACCGAGTGCGAGCAACAGTGATCAGTCAATCACTCTGAGTGCTCTAGATTTTTCCCATCTCACGGGCACGGTTGAATTTCGTATTTATGCTTGGGGTGGTAGTGGTATAAGCACAACGGATAAATACCGCTTTAGAGATCTAACCGGTAATGACCTTGTAATCAGCGGCACCACCGCACTCGCTCCTGTCCCTGAGCCCTCAACTTACGCAGCTATTTTGGGTGGAGTGGCCTTCGTCGGGGTGATGGCGATCCGGCGGCGGAAGCCGGCTGCAAACGCCGCCTGAGCCGGATAGCCTTTTCTCCTGTTCTTCCAGCCCGCCATCTCGGCGGGCTTTTTTGTGGGGTCGGCACTGCCAGGTTGCAGGCCCGCCCGACGACCTGGCCTACAGTGGGCTTGGCAGGTGGAACAACACCGGCATTCCCCAGGAACCTCGGTCAGGTTTTGAAGGTGGATCGGCACGTCCCGGTGCCGGTCTGAAGTGTGGACGCGCAGCGCTCTGCTGGCCAGCAGAGTGCACGTCCACCTCAAGCATCAATACAATGGCGAGGGCGGACCGGCCCGCACCTCTGTCTGTCAAAATTACTGTCCGAGGTTGAGCTTGATGACAGGCTCGGCGGACTCTTCCGCAGTCGCGGCCGGGGCCGCCGGGGCGGCAACCGCAGGAGCGGTGGGCGTGCTCGCGTCGGCCATGCGCAGCATCATGACGCGCTGGGCCCAGGGGCTGGACGGATCGAGGCTCAAAATGCGCTCCATCTGCGTGCGCACATCGGCGGCACTGCCGGCAGCATGCGCCAGACTGGCGAGGTGGTAGGCGGCCTCGACGCGGGCGCCGCGCGAAAGCTTGTCATTGTCCACCAAGGCTTGGAGCGCGGCGCGCCCGGCCTCGATCTGCCCGGCCTGCAATTGGGCCATGGCGAGACCCAGCCGGGTGCGGTCGGCCAGCGGACCCGATTTGAGCACCTTGGCCGCCTGCTCGTAGTGCGCGACGGCCTCGGTCGCGCGCTGTGCGGCGTAGGCCTGGTCGCCGAGTTGGAGCCAAGCCACCCCCGCGAGCTCGTGGCCGGCATGGGTCTGGGCAAAGGCCTGCAGCTTTTCGGGAGTAACGGCGGCCGCGGCAAAGTCCGCGCCAAATTGCTTTTCCTTCTCCGCCGCCATGTGGTCCATCACCCCGCGGATCACGATCACCACGAACACGACCGCACAAGCGGCCACGATCAGGTTGCGGTTGCGCGTCCAGAACTGATGCAGTTGTTCCGCGAGGCCGGGCGTCACGTTCTTGACGTCGGCGTGGGAGGCGGACGGGGGTTGGGGACTGGCGGGTGTGGTCATGCGCAGGAAATGGTTGGTGGAAAAGCGCGACCAAAGCAAAGGCGCGGGTGCATGTAAATGCTGGAAACGACGGGCCACGCTTGCCCTGTTGGCTTAAGCTCGGTTGCCCGCAATTACGGCCGACGTCGGATCGGGAGGTAGCTGCGTTTGAGGGCAGCGCCCGAAAACGTGGCGTTCGCGCGTGAAGCGGGGCGCGCAGGAAAAACGCGCGTTGGGGGCAACGCGCGCCACCTCCGGAGCAATGGCCACGGAAAAGCGCAAAAAATCCGTAACGATTGAAACCCTGCGTGCGCCTATGGGCGCAGGGGTGGAGTTATCGCCACGAGTTTGATTTTTGTGCCTCTTTGTGACGATGCAGGCCAAGAGACCGCTGGGCCACGCTTGCGCCTTCGGCTTAAGCGCGGCTACGCGCAATCACGGCCGACTTCGGCTCAGTCGAAGACGACGGTCTTGTTGCCGTAAACCAGCACGCGGTGGCCGAGGTGGGCGCGCACGGCCTGGGCGAGGACGATCTTCTCCAGATCGCGGCCCATGCGGATGAGATCCTCGACCTCGTGCCGGTGCGTCACGCGGGCGACGTCCTGCTGGATGATGGGGCCCTCGTCGAGATCGCTGGTGGCGTAGTGGGCGGTGGCGCCGATGAGTTTCACGCCGCGCGCGTGCGCCTGGTGGTAGGGCTTGCCGCCGGCGAAGGCGGGCAAAAAGGAGTGGTGGATGTTGATCACCGGCGCGCCGCAGTTCGCCAAAAAATCGGCCGAGAGCACCTGCATGTAGCGCGCCATGATGATGAGGTCCACGCGCAGCTCACGCAGCAGCGCGATCTGTTTCGCCTCGGCGGCTGCCTTGGTCGCCGCGGTGACCGGAATCACCCGGTAGGGCAGCCCGTAGCCGGCGGCGGTCGCCGCGAGGTCGGGGTGGTTGGAAACCACGGTGACGATGTCGCAGTTGAACTCGCCGGCCTTCCAGCGCAGCACGAGGTCGTGGAAGCAGTGGTCGAACTTGGAGACGAAGATCGCCACCCGCGCGCGCTTCGTCGAAGACGCCACGCGCACCTGCATGCCAAGCGAGCTTGCGAAGGCGCGAAATTGGTCCGCCGCGGCATTCGGTTCCACGGCGGCGGAAGGGATCCATTCGAGGCGCTGGAAAAAGATGCCCGCCTCGGTGTCGCGGTGCTGGTCGGCGTGCAGGATGTTGCCGCCCTGGTCGAAGATCCAGCCGGAGGCCCGGGCCACAAGGCCGGGTTGGTCCGGACCGTGGAGCAGAGCGGTGAGGGAGACGGGGACGGTGGAGGTGGTGGCGGACATGGCGGAATGGTGAACGTAGGCCGGAGGGATCGCCTGCAAGCAGGCTCCTACAGCCAAAACAGATGCGGCGAAATCAAGCCGGCAGAATGTTGACGTTGCCCTTGTAGTGCTGGATGGGCTTCACGCCGACGCGCGCGCGCTTGAGAGCCTTGATGCCGTTGAGCGCCGCATAGGCGCCGGTGATGGTGGTCATCAGGCAGACGTTATGCGCGTAGGCGGCGGAGCGGATGGCGTTCTCGTCGCGCCGCGGGATCATGCCGCTGGGCGTGTTGATGATCATCTGGATCTGGCCGTTCTTGACCATGTCGACCGCGGTGGGGCGGCCCTCGTCGATCTTGGCGAGGCGGACGACGTTGACGCCGTTGTCGGCGAGCGTCTTGGCCGTGCCGCTGGTCGAGTAAATGGCGAAACCCAGGGCCGCGAGCTGGCGGGCGATGTCGACCGCGAGCGGTTTGTCGGCATCCTTGACCGAAAGGAAGACGTTGCCACCGACGGGCAGGCCGGGCTTGGCCGCGGCCTGGGCCTTGGCGAAGGCGATGCCGAGGTCGGCGTCGAGGCCCATGACCTCGCCGGTGGAGCGCATTTCCGGGCCGAGCGTGATGGTGGCGCCGGGAAAACGGACGAAGGGGAACACGGCCTCCTTCACGCACCAGTGTTTCGGGGACTGCTCGCGGGTGAAGCCGAGCTCCTTGAGCTTCATGCCGGCCATGACCTTGGCGGCGAGCTTCGCCAGCGGCACGCCCATGGCCTTGGCCACAAACGGGACCGTGCGGGAGGCGCGCGGGTTGACCTCAAGCACGTAGAGTTCGCCGTCCTTGATGGCGAATTGCACGTTCATCAGGCCGATGACGTTGAGTTCCTTCGCCAGCGCGTGCGTGGCGGTGCGGACGACCGCGAGCATCTCCGCGGAGAGCGTGTGCGGCGGCATGACCATGGCCGCATCGCCGGAATGCACGCCGGCAAACTCGATGTGCTCAAGCATGCCGCCGATCACGGCGGTCTCGCCGTCGCTGATGCAGTCCACGTCGAGCTCGATCGCGTCCTCCAGGAACTTGTCGATGAGCACGGGCTTGTCGGGCATGACATCGAAGGCCTGACGGATGACCGCCTTGAACTCGGTCTCGTTGTAAACGATGAACATGCCGCGGCCGCCGAGCACAAAGGAGGGGCGCAACAGCACGGGGAAGCCGACCTCGTGCGCGAAGGTGAGCGCCTCGGTCTCGTTCATCGCGGTGCGGTTGGCGGGCTGCTTGAGGCCGACCTTGCGCAGGATGGCGGCGAAGAGTTTGCGGTCCTCGGCGGTGTCGATCGATTCGGGGCTGGTGCCGATGATGTTCACGCCGTTGGCCTTCAGGGCCGAGGCGAGGTTGAGCGGGGTCTGCCCGCCGAACTGCACGATCGCGCCCGTGCAGCCCTCCTGCTGGTAGATCTCCAGCACATCCTCAAGCGTGAGCGGTTCGAAATACAGCCGGTCGCTGGTGTCGTAGTCGGTCGAAACGGTCTCGGGGTTGGAGTTGACCATGACGGTCTCGTAACCGATCTCGCGCAGGGCGAAGCTGGCGTGCACGCAGCAGTAGTCGAACTCGATGCCCTGGCCGATGCGGTTGGGGCCGCCGCCGAGGATCATGATCTTCTTTTTGCCGGACGGCGGCATGATCTCGTTCTCGTCGCCGTAGCTGGAATAGTAATACGGTGTGAAGGCCTCGAACTCGGCCGCACAGGTGTCGACCAGCCGGTAGGTCGTGCCGACGCCGGCGGCCTGGCGGTGGGCGCGGACGGCGGCCAGGTCGGACTTGAGCAGGTGCGCGAGCTGCACATCGGAGAAACCGAACTGCTTGGCCCGGCGCAGCAGCACGGGATCGATGTCACCGAGCGTGTGTGAATGCAGCTGCTGTTCCATCTCCCAGATCTCGCGCAGCTGGTGCAGGAACCAGGGGTCGATTTTGGTCAGCTCGAAAAGGTCGTCCACCGACATGCCGCGCATGAAACCGTAGCGGAGGTGGAAGATACGCTCGGCGTTGGGCGTGGCGAGCTTGGTGCGGATGACCTGCTCGTCCGGCGCCTCGTCGAGGCCGTGCTTGCCGCCGCCGCCAAAACCGCGCGCGCCGATCTCGAGCGAACGCAGCGCCTTTTGCAGCGACTCCTTGAAGGTACGGCCGATCGCCATGGCCTCGCCGACGGACTTCATGGCCGAGGTCAGCGTGGCGTCGGCGTCGGGGAACTTCTCAAAGGTGAAGCGCGGGATCTTGGTGACGACGTAGTCGATGGTCGGCTCGAAGGAGGCCGGGGTGAGCCGCGTGATGTCGTTGCGCAGCTCGTCGAGCGTGTAACCCACCGCGAGCTTGGCCGCGATCTTGGCGATGGGGAAACCGGTGGCCTTGGACGCGAGCGCGGAGGACCGCGACACGCGCGGGTTCATCTCGATGACGACCATGCGGCCGGTGACCGGATCGACGGAAAACTGGATGTTGGACCCGCCGGTCTCGACGCCGATCTCACGGATGACGGCGAAGGAGGCGTCGCGCATGACCTGATATTCCTTGTCGGTCAGCGTCAGCGCCGGGGCGACGGTGATGGAATCGCCGGTGTGTACGCCCATGGGGTCGAAGTTCTCGATGGAGCAGATCACGACGCACTGGTCCTTGTGGTCGCGCATGACCTCCATCTCGAACTCCTTCCAGCCGAGCAGGCACTCCTCGATGAGCACCTCGTGCACGGGCGAAAGATCAAGGCCGTTGGCGGTGATGTGCTCAAATTCCTCCTTGTTGTAGGCGATGCCGCCGCCGGAACCGCCGAGGGTGAACGAGGGGCGGATGATGAGCGGATAATTGCCCAGCTCCTCGGCCGCCGCCCGGGCCTGGTCCATGGACTTGACGGTGCGGGAGCGGGCGACGTCGAGGCCGATCTTGAGCATGCACTGCTTGAAGAGCTCGCGGTCCTCACCCTTGGCGATGGCCTCGGGCTTGGCGCCGATCATCTCCACGCCGTATTTGGCCAAGATGCCCTGCTGGTGCAGCTCCATCGAAAGGTTGAGCGCGGTCTGACCGCCCAGGGTCGGCAGCAGCGCGGAGGGCCGCTCGGCCTCGATGATCTTTTCCACGATGTCCACCGTGAGCGGCTCGATGTAGGTCACATCGGCAAACTCGGGATCGGTCATGATCGTCGCCGGGTTGGAGTTGACCAAAATGACGCGGTAGCCCTCCTCCTTCAACGCCTTGCAGGCCTGCGTGCCGGAATAGTCGAATTCACAGGCTTGGCCGATGACAATGGGGCCGGCGCCAATGATCAGGATGGACTGGAGGTCGGTGCGTTTGGGCATGGGCGTAGATTTTTCCGAGGGTTGCGGTCACCTCCGGACGCGGCAAGCGGGAAAACCGTCCGGGCCGGGTTTATGTCGCGGCGGGAGCGCCGGCGGGACCGGTTCAGCCCAAGCGGGCGGGGTCCACGCCAAGCACCTTGGCCGCGGCCGCCTTGTCGCCCTGGCAGGCGTGCAGCACTTGGTCGACATACTGTTTTTCCTGCCCGGCGAGGTATTCGGCCAGCGAGGGCCAGTTTTTGACCTCCCGCAGGCGCAGGGGCAGCTGTTCGCTGGTCACCACCCGGGCTTCGGCCGTGGAGACGATTTTGGTCACCACCTGGAACAGCTCGGTCAGGTTGCCCGGCCAATGGTAGGCCTGCAGGGTGGCCATGGCGTCTTCAGTGAACTCGACGAGCTTGGCGTCAAAGTGAGGGTTGGTCGATTGGGCCGCGTAGTGTTTGACCAACAGCGGGATATCCTCGGGGCGGCTCCGCAGCGGTGGCAGCACCACCGGCAGCGAGGCCACGCGATAGAAGAGTTCGTCGTTGAACTTGCCCTCGTCCACCAGCGCCTCGAGGTCCTCCGTGGTGGTGCAGACCAGCCGGAAGCCGTGGGCGGTGTTGCGCAGTACACTCACCAGCTCTTCCTGCACCGGGAGGGGCAAACATTGGATGTGCTGCAGAAAAAGCGTGCCGCCCTTGGCCTGTTCCACCCAGGCGCCGCCGGCGCCGCCTTGCCCGAGCAACCCGTCACGCAGGCTGGGTTCGCTGCTCAGGGCACAGTCGATGCGCACCATCTGCGCCTCGGCCGTGCCCAAGGCCGCGTGCAGCACCTCGGCCACGGCTGTCTTGCCGGAACCGTTTTCCCCCTGCAGCAGCACCGGGGTGCGCACCTCGGTCAGCTTCTGCACCCGCTGGATCAGTTTCTGCACCGCCGGACTGCGGCCGATGATGCGCTTGGCAATGTCGTTGCTCGCCGCACCCGGGGCCAGGCCGGCGACGGCCCGCTCGGTCTGGAACTGCTTGAACTCGATGCCGCGCTTCAGGGTGGCGATGAGCTCGTTGACGCGAAACGGTTTCTGCAGGTAGTCAAACGCCCCGAATTTCAACGCCTGAATCGCGCTTTCGGTGCTGGCGTAGGCGGTCATGATCACGATCACCGCGGCAGGATCGTACTCCTTCAGGTGCTTGAGCAGCGTGATGCCGTCCATCGGTTTCATGTCGATGTCGGCCAGCACGAGGTCGAATTTCTCCTCCTTGTAGCGCACCAGCGCCTTTTCGCCGTCGGTGGCAAAAGCGGTGCTGAACCCGGTGGGCTGGATGACGGCCTCCAGCATCTCGTGGATGGAGAGCAGGTCGTCGACGATAAGAACAGAAGGCATGGGACGGTTAACCCTTCGCGCCGGGACCGGCTAAGTCAACATGGCGTGCAAACCCGCCGTCTATTGCAGGCCGCCGGCCACCGCACCCAGTTGGAAGATGGGGAGGAACATGGCCATGACGATGCCGCCGACCACCACGCCCAGGAACACGATCAGCATCGGCTCGATGAGCGAGGTCAGCGACGCCACGGTGGCCTCCGCCTCGACATCGTAAAAATCGGAGATCTTGGTCATCATCCCGTCCACGTTGCCGGTGGACTCGCCCGCCTTGACCATGTGTTTCATCATGGGCGGGAAGAACGGGTTGACCGCCAGCACCTCGGAAACCTGACCGCCCTGGCTGACGTGCCGGGCGATCTCCTGGCAGGCGTCCTCGATCTGCACCTTGTTGCTGGCCGAGGAAACGATCTCCAGCGTGCGCAGGATGGGCACGCCCGAGCGGATGAGGGTCGCGTAGGTGCGGCAGAAGCGGGACAGCGCGATCTTGTGGATCAGGTTGCCAAAGATGGGGGCGCGCACGAGGAACTGGTCCTTCACCCGCCGGCCCTTCGGGGTCGAGATGAACCGGTTGGTCAGCCAGTAGACCGCATAGCAGCCGATCAGCAGGTAGAAGAAGTTGGCCTTCAGAAAATCGCTGAGGTCGATGAGGAACTGCGTCGGCGCCGGCAGCTTGGCCCCGAAGTCGTCGAACATCGCGGCGAAGACCGGGATCACAAAAATCAGCAGCACGTTGACCAGCGCGATGGCCAGGCCGATGACCGCGATCGGGTAGGTCATCGCGGACTTCACCTTCTTGGTCAGCTTGACCGAGGCCTCAAAATAGCTCGCCACCTTGCCGAGGATTTCCGCCAGCCCGCCGCTGGCCTCGCCGGCCTCGATCATCGAGATGAAGAGCGTGTTGAACGCGTTGGGGAATTTCTTGACCGCGGAGGAGAAGGAGTTGCCCGACGAGATGTCGTTGCGCACATCGCGGATGATGATGCGAAAAACCGGGTCCTCCGTCTGGTCCTGCAGCGCCTCAAGGCACTGGACCAGCGGCAGGCCGGCCGTGAGCAGCGAGGCCAGCTGCTGGGTGAAAACGGCCAGTTCGCCGAGCGGCAGCTTGTATTTTTTGGCCTTCTTTTCGAGCGCCTTCTGTTTGGCCAGGGCCTGGGCCTGGGTGAAATTGGGTTTGCCCCCCTTGGACGCTTTCTGCCTCGCAGCGGTGGCTGAGCCGGACGATGCAGGGGTAATGATGGCCATGAGCAGAAGCAAACAACCGCCCCGGACGGCGGCAACCCCATTTGCAGAGGCCTCTGGTAAAAAAAATCACAATATATGCGCGGGCCCGGCGGGCTGGCATGGAACCGAGGCTTGACCGGTTTGCCCCGGTGATGAAGCTGCCCGTCACGCCTGCGGGTGTAGTTTAGTGGCAAAACACCACTCTTCCAAAGTGGTTTCGTCGGTTCGATTCCGTCCACCCGCACCATGCTTCGCCAAGGCTTCGCATGGCACGGCCAGCCTTCGCCAAGCCTACGGCTGGCAGGCCATGCCGGATGGGGCCCGGTTCAATAAACCCGCCAAGGCCACCGCACACAGCCGTCGATATCGCGGATCAGCGCAAAGTCCGTCCTGCCCTTGAACACAAAGGGCAACACCTCGACCGCGGCCGGAAGCAATGCACGTGCCGCATGCCAACTTTTCCCGGACACGTAAACATCGTCCACCAGCAGGATTTTCCGCCAGGGGGCGAGGTCGGGCACCGGGGCCAGTAATTGCGGTTCGGCCGTGCGTGGTTGGTTGGCCTCGTCGCGGTAGTTGAGGGCGATGAGTTTCAGACCCAGCCCCAAGTGCTGCGCCGTCAGGGCCGCCGGCACCACCCCGCCGCTGGCGATGCCCACCACGCCGTCGAGCCCGGTCGGGAACGGCCACGCCCGCAAACGTGCGACGATATCCTCAAACGCCAGCGGAGTCATTGCCGGCCTGGCGCCGCTGCAGCACACGGTTGATCACCGCCAGCACCGCCAGTCCGGGCAGAGCGGCCAGCAGGGCCGGACCGAGATCCGCGAGCCCGCTGCGCCAGCCCAGCAGCAACGCGAGTGCAAAGGTGAGCAAACGCGCCACAAGATAGGCCAGCGGAGCCAGCCACCAACCGCGCCAACCGCGGTTGAGCGCCAGCCACGCGCACGCAACAAAGACCGTGAGCTCCAGTGCCATCAGCGTCACCCCGCTGGCCAACGGCAGGCCGGTCATGAGCAGGTTGACCACCGGCGCCACGAGCGCGGCGGCCAACCCAAGTCTGAAGCCGTAAAACCACAACGCCGCGAATGCCGTCCAGAACATCGGCAGCAAATGCGCCCCGAGCGGACGCGCGCCGGACCAAGGCAACAGGTGCACCAAAAACGGCACCAACCACGCGACCGCCAACAGCGCGGCGGCCTGCTTGAACGAGGCCCGCTTGAACACCAGCGGGAGCGGAACAACGGGGGCAACGGAAGACATGGCGGCAAATTACGGCGCGACACCCGCGCTGCAATCCGCAAACTGGGGCCGCGTTGAACCTGATCCTGTTTCACCCCGATGAAATCAGCCGCCCCCTGCCCCGGCAGGATCCGCGCGCGCAACATTTGCTCACGGTGCTGCGCCGGCGTGTGGGCGACACGTTTGACGCCGGCCAGACCAACGGTCCGCGCGGCAAGGGCACGCTGCTGCACCTCGCGCCGGATCACCTGCAAATCCGGTTCGACTGGGAGCCTGCGCCACCGCCGCCCTTGGATCCGCTGACCCTGGCGATCGGGCTGCCTCGGCCCCAAACCGCGCGGAAAATCCTGCAGGAAGCCGCCGCCCTCGGCGTGCAGGCGCTGCACTTTGTGCGCACCGAAAAGGGCGAAGCGTCCTATGCCGACAGCACGTTGTGGCATTCGGGCGAATGGCGGCGACACTTGGAGCACGGCACCGCGCAGGCGTTTTGCACGCGGCTGCCCGCGCTCACCCACGGCAACACCTTGGCCGGACTGCTCGACACCCTGCCCGCTCCCGTCCACGGCATCGCGCTCGACAATTACGAGGCGCCGGGGCCCCTGTCGAAGTGTCACGTAATACGTGACACCCGCCTGTTCGTGTTCGGGCCGGAGCGCGGGTGGTCGGAGGGGGAGCGGGAATTGTTGCGCGGACGGGGGCTTGTATTCGCGCATCTGGGCACGCGGGTGCTGCGGCTTGAGACGGCGGTGGTCGCCGCGGTCGCCATTTTTAAGGCGCAACGGGGAGCGATGTAGTGCGGCGGAAAAACGCCACCGTGGGCTGGTGCGCGCCCTTGCCGAGCCGCTTTACGCAAGCCCAGCCCGCCGGCTCCAAGGTGATCGCGCCCGGCATCTCAAACACCACCACCGGATCCGCGTGCGCCGCCAGCAGCTCATCGAAACGCGCAAACAGCCGCGGCGCGATCTCGGCAATGATTTCGTAGGGCGGATCAACAAACACCAGGTCGGGTGGCGTCGCGGCGGACCACGGCACCGTGGCAGCATCGGCGGTCAGCACCGACACCGTGGGCAGATCGCGCCCGAGACTTTTGGCCACTGCGGCGAGATTTTTGCGCAGGCAGGCCACGGTGCGCGCATCGCGCTCGACGCACACGCCGCCGGCGGCGCCGCGACTCATCGCCTCGAGCCCGTAGGCACCGCTGCCGGCAAACAGATCCAAAAACCACGCGCCGGGTACGCGTGCGGCGAGACTGGAAAACACCGCTTGCCGCATGCCGTCGGTCGCCGGGCGCACGGCATCGCCCTTGGGAACCGACAAGGGAATGCCCCGGGCTTGGCCACCGCTGATACGCATGGCGCATGGCAAAAGACCACGTCCCCGTTGGCAAACGTGAAACGCTGTGCACAGTGGTCTCGCCGTCACCATGCCGAATGCCCCGCGATTTCCCCGGTCCGACCACTGCGACGGCCGGCGTTTTTTCAATCCGCGCGGGCACATCAACCGCTCGTGGCTGGATGTGCTGAAATGGCGGCTCACCGGCAGGGCCACGCCTTGGACGCCTGCACCGACAGCGCCCGCACCCGCGGCGCCGCCGGAAACTGGGCACGATCAACTCGTCTGCACCTGGATCAATCACGCCACCTTTCTGCTGCGCACCGCACAGGCGAGCGTGCTGATCGATCCGGTTTACAGCAACTGCGCCGGACCTTTCGGCCGGCTCGGCCCGCGTCGTGCGCATCCGCCCGGCCTGCCGTTCAACCAACTGCCCGCGCTCGATCTCGTGCTGCTGACCCACGATCACTACGACCATTGCGACCTGCCCACGCTGCGTCGTATCGCCGCCCGACACCCGGCCCGCATCGTCGCGCCGCTCGGCCATGCGCGGTTGCTGCGCCGGGCGGGATTTGCGCCCGAGCGCATCACGGAACTCGACTGGTGGGAAACCCGGCGCGGACCACGGGACTTGACCGTGACCCTCACGCCGGCGCGGCATTGGAGCAACCGGCTCAGCGGCCCGCGCAACGGCCGGCTCTGGGGCGGGTTCTATTTGCAGACCGGCCGGCACCGCGTCCATTGCGTGGGCGACACGGGTTACGATCCGGAATTCTTCCGCGACATCGGTCGGCGGCTCGGCCCGCCCGATCTGGCCTTGGTGCCGATCGGGGCCTACGCGCCGCGCTGGTTCATGGCGCCGATGCACTGCGATCCCGCCGAGGCTGTTCAAATCCACCGTGATCTCGGCGCCCGCCTGAGCGTGGCCGCGCATTGGGGCACGTTTCAACTCACCGACGAAGGCCGACTCGACCCGGTGACGGAACTGGAGTGCGCCCTGCAGGCGGCCGGTTTGACAGGGAATGATTTTCAGGTGCTGCAACCCGGCGAGTCGCTCGGGTTGAACGGTGCGCAATTGCACTGACTCCGCCGACGATAACACACGAGGGAACAATCGGCGCGCACACCGTTCCACATTCCCGTTGCACCGCCGGTTCCAACCCATATGGTTAGGACCCTAATTAATTTCGGGACCCGGTTTTGACCGGCCGGTCCCGGGATAAATACGGGACCGTGCGTCCAACGACCTGATCCAATGACCAAGCATCGCCATACCGTTTTCGCGGTGTTCGCGCTCGCCCTGTGGGGCGGGATCGCACACGCGGCGGACGTGCGGCCCAATGTCTGGCCGTTCTGGACGGGCGAGCGTGCGGCGGAAGGCGAGATCCGCCAATGGCAGGCGGTGGGACCGTTGTTTTTCCACCAACAGGGCGGCGCCACCGTCACGTACGACGGCATGCGACCGCTCTTTTTGGAAATGCGCGACCAACGCACGACCTATGCCGAGGCCACCTTCCTGTATCCGTTGTATCAGCAGCGCGATGACGGCACGACATTCAGCTGGAGCGTGTTCAACCTGATCAACTCCTCGCGGCCGCGGCAGACTGATGCGCCGGGCGCGTCGGCGCGGACGTTCGATGTCTGGCCCTTTTATTTTTCGCGCCAGACGGGCGAGGCCGCCACCAGCTACCGCGGATTGTTCCCGGTCGCGGGCACCATCAAACACCGCTTCGGTTACGACCGGTTGCAATGGGTGGCGTTTCCGCTCACATGGCAGTCCGAGCGCCGGGGCATCGTGACCACCTCCACCCCCTGGCCTTTTATCAAGCGCAGCGAAGGCGGCGGGCATGAAGGCTTTGCCGTCTGGCCGCTGTACGGTCACGCGGAAAAACCCGGCGAGTACCGCCGGACCTACGCGCTCTGGCCCCTGCTCTACCGGCACGAGTCGAAGTTGTCCGAACCGGTGCCGGGCGAGAAGGTGGGCTTCCTGCCTTTCTACACCCGCGAGACACGGGCGGGTTCGCGCAGCGAGAACTTCATCTGGCCGTTCTTCGGTTACACGCGGCAGCAGACGCCGGTGCGCTACGATGAAAACCGTTACCTCTGGCCGTTGCTGGTGCAGGGCCGGGGCGACGGGCGCTACGTCAACCGCTGGGCGCCCCTCTACACCCACTCCATCCGCAAGGGCGTGGACAAGCGCTGGTTCCTGTGGCCGCTGGCCCGGCGCGAGCAATGGACCGACGGCGGCCTGGTTCACACCAAACGGCAGGCGTTCTGGTTTGTTTACTGGTCGATGGAGCAGCGCAGCCTCGCCCACCCCGATCTCGCTCCGGCCGGGAAAACCCACGTCTGGCCGCTGTTGAGCGTCTGGGACAACGGCGCCGGGCGGAAGCAGGTCCAGTTTCCCAGCCCACTGGAGGTGTTTTTTCCGCACAACGACATCGTCCGTCGGCTCTACAATCCGCTTTTCGCGCTTTACCGCTACGACCGGCGCTCGCCGGAGGAGGTCGGGCACTCGCTCCTGTGGAACGCGATCACCTGGCATCGCAGCCCCGCGGTCCGCGAGTTTCACCTCGGGCCGCTGTTCAGCACCCGGCACACCGCCGAAACCGAACGGCTCGCACTCGGTTCCGGCCTGATCGGCCTGCAGCGCCCGGCCGGCCAGCGCGTTTGGCGGCTGTTCCTGTTCGATTTTTCCCGGCAAAAGGACCACGTTGGCCCCCGGACCGCGCCCTGACATGAAACACCTCACCGCCATCCTCGACGGCTTCGGCAGCACCCTCATCCTGCTGGTGCGCGCGCTGTCGCATGTCGGCACGCTGCCGCGGCAGTTCCGCCGCTTCGTCGAGCAGTGCTACGTGATCGGCTACACCACCCTGCCCATCGTCGCGATCCTGAGCTTTTTCATCGGCAGCGTGCTCGCGCTGCAAAGTGGCTACAGCATGCAAAGCTTCGGGGCCAAGGAGTTCATCGGCTCGCTCGTCGGGCTTTCCATGGCCCGCGAACTCGGCCCCGTCATGGTGGCGGTGCTGGTGGCCGGCCGCGTGGGTTCGGCCATCGCCGCGGAACTCGCGTCGATGAAGGTCTACCAGGAAGTGGATGCGCTGCTGACCATGAACATTCCGCCCGAGCGCATCCTCGTGCTGCCGCGCCTCGCCGCGATCCTCGTCATGATGCCGGTGCTCGCCATCATCGCCAACCTCGTCGGCTGGTTCGGCGGCGCGCTGGTGGCGCAACACGTCTCATTCATTGCACTCGAACCGGAAAAATATTTCGAGACCCTGCGCCGCTACACGGAGTTCAAGGACGTGTGGAGCGGCCTCGTGAAGGCGGAGGTCTTCGGCTTCGTCGTGGTGCTGGTGAGCTGCAACATCGGCCTGCGCACCCGCGGCGGACCGCGCGAAATCGGCGCTTCGGTGACAAAGGCCGTCGTCGTCTCCCTCATCCTCATCCTGGTGCTCGACTACTTCGTCACCAAAGCCCTGATGTGACCATGTCGGACCACCACACCCGCAATCCCTTCACCGCCGAGGAGAGTCCCGCCGTCGGCGTGACCATCGAAAACCTGAACAAGTCGTTCGGCAGTCTGACCGTGCTGAAGGACGTGTCGCTGCAAATCCGGCCCGGTGAAATCTTCGTGCTCATGGGGCCGAGCGGCTCGGGCAAGAGCGTGCTCTTGAAGCACATCGTCGGACTGGAGGCGCCCACCAGCGGCCATGTAAGCGTCGGCACGCTGGACGCCAGCGATCCCGAAACGCGCGAAGACGTGCGCATGGCGCTCGTTTTCCAGGCCGGCGCGCTGTTCAACTCGCTGTCGGTTTACGACAACCTCGCGCTTTACCTGCGCGAGCACCGTCTGGCCGACGAAGCCGGCATCCGCGAGAAGGTCATGGGCGCGCTGCAGATCCTCTCGTTGGAAGGCGCCGCGCAAAAACTGCCGGCCGAGCTCTCCGGCGGCATGCGCAAACGCGTGGCCATCGCGCGCGCGCTGGTCATGGAACCGCAGCTCCTGCTCTACGACGAGCCCACCTCCGAGCTCGATCCGGTCATGGCCGCCACCATCAGCGAGATCATCGCCAGCCTGCGGCACGAGTACCACGTCACCTCGCTCGTGGTTTCGCACGACCGCGACCTCGCGCTCAACATCGCCGACCGCGTCGGCATCCTCATGGGCGGCGAACTGCTGACCGTCGCCACCCCGGCGGAGCTCCGCCAAAACACCGACCCCCGCATCGCCGATTTTCTCAATCCCAGCATCGACCTGGGCAATCCCCGTTTCAAACAACTGGAGACCGCATCATGAACAACGCCCAATATTCCATCCGCGTGGGGCTCTTTTTCATCCTGGGCATCGCCCTCGTCTGGGTGACCTACGAGACGCTTGGCAGCAAAAGCAGCCTGAAGGCCAGCGGCTACGTGCTTGTCGCGGGTTTCGACAACGTGAAGGAACTGAAGGCCGGCGATGACATCCGCATGGCCGGCGTGCGTATCGGCGCGGTCGAAACCACCCGCCTCGCCGGTCCGCGGGCCGAGGCCGTCCTGCGCATCGACCGCAAGTTTTCCATCCCCGGTGATGCCGTCGCCACCATCTCCTCGGCCGGACTGCTCGGCACCAACTACATCGCCCTGACGCTCGGTTCGCCGGACGCGCCACCGCTCGCTCCCGGATCGGAAATCCGCACCACCGCTTCGCCCGACCTCAACACCATCATGACCCAGCTTGGCGAACTGGGCGGCAAACTGGAGGGCGCGCTGGGTTCGGTGGGCGAACTGTTGAAGGGCGAGGAAGGCAAGCCCGGCCTGTTCCAGCGCCTCGACGCGCTGCTGGCCGACAACAGCGACAAGGTCAGCGCCACGCTTTCAAACCTCCAGGCCATCACCAACAAGATCAACCAGGGCGAGGGCACCCTCGGCAAACTGGTCAACGATCCGCAGCTGCACGACGAACTGCTCGCCGCCGTCGAACAACTGCGCGCCGCCGCCGGTGACGCCCGTACGCTGGTCGACAACACCCGCGCGGTCGTCGATCAGGTGAAGTCCGGTCAGGGTGCCCTCGGCACGTTGATCTACGACGAGGCGACGGCCGAGAATCTGCGCAGCACCGTGGCCGGACTGCGCAGCGTGTCCGACAAGCTGTCGCAAGGCGAAGGCACCCTCGGCAAACTGATCAACGACGACACGATGTACCGCGAGGCCCAAAGCACGCTGCGCAAGGCCGACCGCGCGCTCGACGGGCTCGGCGATTCCGGCCCGATCACCGCCGTGGGCGTCGTGGCCAACGCGCTGTTCTGATATCGTGCCGGCGACCGAAGGCGGTCGCCGGCCTCAAGCGCCGGCGGCGAGGTTGGCCTTGATGTAATCGTAGCTCTGGCGGAGTGACTCCACCGGGTCGCCCGGACAAGTGTCCTGCTCGACGATGAACCACTCGCACCCGCCGGCCTCGGCCTCCGCGATGATGCGCGCAAACGGCAGCGTGCCCGCGCCGATCTCGCACCAGCGGTGTTTGTTTTCCGGCGTGAAGCCGTAGTCCTTGAGGTGGATGAACGGCTGGCGGCCGCGCAGCTTTTTGACCCACTCGACCACGTCGCCACCGCCGTAGTGAATCCAGAACGTGTCGATCTCGCCGACCAGATGCTGCGGATCGGTGTGGGCGTAGATGTAGTCGAGCACCGGCGCGCCCTGATGTTTCACAAACTCGATGGCATGGTTGTGGTAACCCAGCTGCATGCCGGCGGCACGCAGTACCGCGCCCGCCGCGTCGAGCTTGCGCACCAAATTATCAATCTGCGCCGCGTCGGTGAAATCAATGCCCGCCGGATACGGATAAGCCGTGAGCCGGCAGCCGAGCGCCTGCAACTGGTCCACCACCCGCTGTGGTTCGTCCAAGATCTGGGCGGAAGGTTCGTGCGTGGCACAGATGCGCAGGCCCTCGCCGTCCAGAATCGCCTTCAACTCCGCCGCCGGCATGGGGCCGACACCGCTGACCTGCACGGCGGTGTAGCCGATGGCGCGCAGTCGCGCGGCGGTGGCGGCCAACCCCTGCGGCGTCTGGCAAAGATCGCGGACGGTGTAGAGCTGGGCGGCAACCTGGGAGAGTTTCATGCCGCCCATCCTCCGTTTTCCGGCCGGGCACGGCAAGCACCGGGCACAAAAAAGGCGCGCCCGGTGACAGGCGCGCCGGATAATGGTCGCCGCAAGCGGTTCAGCTGCGCGGGGCGCCTTGCGCGAGATTGCGCGCGCGCAGACGCAGGCCGTTGAGGCGGATGAAGCCGGTGGCGTCGTTCTGGTTGTACCAGCTCTTCACGCCTTCCATCGACGCGATCTTGTCGTCGTAGAGCGAATACTTCGACTTGCGGCCGCAGGTGATGATGTTGCCCTTGTAGAGCTTCAGGCGGACGGTGCCGGTGACGTATTCCTGCGTCTTGTCCACGAAGGCCTGCAGCGCCTCGCGCTCGGGCGCGAACCAGAAGCCGTTGTAAACGAGCTCGGCGTATTTCGGGATCAGGCTGTCGCGCAGGTGTTCGACCTCGCGGTCCATGGTGAGACTTTCGACCTGCTTGTGCGCCTGCATGAGAATGGTGCCGCCGGGCGTCTCATACACCCCGCGCGACTTCATGCCGACGAAGCGGTTCTCGACGAGGTCGACGCGGCCGATGCCGTGCTTGCCGCCGAGTTTGTTGAGGGTCTTGAGGACCTTGGCGGGCGAGAGCTTCTTGCCGTTCACCGCCACACAGTCGCCCTTCACGAAATCGAGCTCGACGTATTCGGGTTTGTCCGGCGCGTCCTCGGGCGAGACGGAGAGCTTGAACATGTCCTTGTTCTCCTTGGTGGTCGGGTCGAACCAAGGATCCTCCAAAATGCCGGCCTCGTAGGAGATGTGCAGGAGATTGCGGTCCATCGAATACGGCTTCTTCAACGACGCCTCGACGGGAATCTTGTGCTGCTGGCAGTAGGCGATCATCTCGGCGCGGCCGGGGAAGGCCTCGCGGAATTGGTCGATCTTCCAGGGCGCGATGATCTGCAGGCGCGGATTGAGCGCCATGTAGGTGAGCTCGAAGCGGCACTGGTCGTTGCCCTTGCCGGTGGCGCCGTGCGCGACGGTGTCGGCTTTTTCCTGTTTCGCGATCTCGACCTGGGCCTTGGCGATCAGCGGGCGCGCGATCGAGGTGCCGAGGTAATACTGGCCCTCGTAGATCGCGTTGGCGCGAATCATCGGGTAGATGTAGTCACGCGCAAACTCCTCCACGAGATCGAGCGTGTAGTGCTTGGACGCGCCGGTCTTGCGCGCCTTCTGCGGCAGGCCCTTCAGCTCCTCCTCCTGGCCGATGTCGGCCGCGAAGGTGACGATTTCCGCGTCGTAGGTTTCGCGGAGCCACTTGACGATGACGGAGGTGTCGAGGCCTCCGGAGTATGCGAGGACAATTTTCATAAGCGGTGGGAATTCAGGCGCGGGCGTTTTGGGCGAGGGTGGCCATGATGGCCTTTTGCATGTGGAGGCGGTTTTCCGCCTCGTCGAAGATGATGGAGCGCGGGTTGTCGAGCACCTCCTGCGCCACCTCCTCGCCGGCGTGGGCGGGCAGGCAGTGCATGAAGTAGGCGTCGGGCTTGGCCTCCGCAAAGAGTTCGGCGGTCACGGCGTAGGGTGTCATCACGCGGATGCGCTCCTTGGCCTCCTCCTCCTGCCCCATGCTGGCCCAGACATCGGTGTAAACGACATCGGCGTCGCGCACGGCCTCATGGGCGTCGGTGGTGAACTCGTAGTTTTTCGGCAGTCCTTCCTGCGCGAGCAGCGCGTCGATTTCCGGGCCGGGCCCGAACTCCGGCGGTCCGGCCAGCGCCACCCGCATGCCGAAAAGCGCGCCGCCGAGGATCCAGGAATTGGCCATGTTGAAGCTGCAGTCACCGAGGTAGGCGATCTTGCGGCCGCGCAGCGAGCCGAACAGGTCGCCGCCCTGCGCCCAGCGTTCGGCCATGGTGAACGCGTCAGTGTAGATCTGGCAGGGATGCAGGAAATCGGTCAGCGCGTTGATCACCGGGATGGTGCCGTGCGCCGCGAGCCGTTCCACCTCGGCGTGCTCGTAGGTGCGCACGACGAGGCCGTGCACGAAACGCGACAGCACGCGCGCGGTGTCCTCCACCGTCTCGCCACGGCCGAGCTGGATGTCGTTCTTGTTCAGGAAAAGCGGATTGCCGCCGAGCTCATGGATGCCGACCTCGAAGGACACGCGGGTGCGCGTGCTCGACTTGGCGAAGATCATGGCCCACGTTTGCCCGGCGAGGACCGGGGCCGCCTCACGGCCGCGCCCGCGCTTCAAGCCGGCCGCGAGGTTGAACAACGCGGGCAGCTCGGACGCCTTGAAGTCGGTTTCCTTGAGAAAGTGCTGCATGAAAGAGGGTCTTTTTAAACCCGGACCGGACCCCGCCACGAGTGAAAAATGGCGGGAAATGTCACGAACGCGCGGCAAACACCGCCCGCAGGATTTCCACGGATTTGGCCAGCTCGTCCGGCGTGGCGACCAGCGGGGGCAGCACGCGGATGACGTTGTTGCCCGCCGCCACCACCAGCAGGCCGCGCTCACGCGCCGCCGCCACATACGGGGTGGGATCGCCGGCCAGCTGCAGGCCGACCAAATAACCGCGCCCCCGCACGGCCAGCAACCGGTCGGGATGGTCCGCCGCGATCTGCCGGAGCGCATCCAGCCACGCCGGGGCCTGGGCGCGCACCTTTTCCAACAATTTCTCGCGCTCGATCACATCGAGCACCGCCAGACCGGCCGCGCAGGCCAGCGGCGTACCGCCAAAGGTGGTACCGTGCGAACCGGGTTGAAACAGGTCGGAAAAGCGGTCGCTGATCCAGATCGCGCCGATGGGAAAGCCGCCGCCGAGCCCCTTGGCCATGGCGATGGCGTCGGGCCGGATGCCGGCCGCCTCGAAAGCGTAGAAGTTGCCCGTGCGACCGATGCCACACTGCACTTCGTCGAGCAGCAGCAGAACGTTGCGCTCGTCGCACAACCGGCGCAGGCCGATGAGAAATTCCGTGGTGCAGGGATTGATGCCGCCCTCGCCCTGAATGCTCTCCACCAGCACCGCCGCCGTGTTGGCGTCGATCTGGTCGGCGAAGCTCTGCAGGTTGTTGAGCTCGGCCACGGCGAAGCCCGGCACCAGCGGATGAAAGCCTTTCTGGATCTTCTCCTGGGGGGTCGCGCTCATGCCGCCGAACATGCGGCCGTGAAACGCGTTTTTCGCCACAATGACCTTGATGCATTTGCCCTCGGCGCCGCTTTTGGCAACGCCGTGCAGGCGCGAGAGCTTGATCATCGCCTCGTCGGCCTCGCCGCCGCTGTTGCAGAAGAAAACGCGACCGGGCCCGGCATAGCCGACGAGCCGGCGGGCCAGCTCGCCCTGGTTCGGGTTGCGGTAGAGGTTGCTCGTGTGGATGAGCTCGCCGGCCTGGCGTTGCACCGCCGCGACCCAGTGCGGATGGCAATGGCCGAGCGCGCTCACGGCGATGCCGGACGTGAAGTCGAGGTAGGCGTTGCCCGCGTCGTCCCACACCTGCGCGCCGCGGCCGCGCACCAGCGTGAGCGGGGCGCGCGCATAGTTTTTCAGCACGTGCGCGTCGTAAAGATCGGCGGTGTTGGTGCGGACGATGGAGGGCGGGGACATGGAATTGTAGAGTGACGATGGCGGAATGCGGACTGCCAGAAAATGTCGAATTCAGACTCTCATTCCGCAATCCGCATTAATAAATCCGCAATTTTGCCGTCATCCGTGCACGATCTCGGTGCCGATGCCCTTGTCGGTGAAAATTTCCAGCAACAGGCTGTGCGGCAAACGGCCGTCAATGAAGTGCACGCGTTGCACGCCGTCCTGCAGCGCGCGCATGGCGCTCTGGACCTTCGGCCGCATGCCCTTGTCGATCACACCCTTTTTGCGCAGGTCGTCGACCTGGCTGATCTTGAGCGTGGAAATGAGCGACTCGGGATCGGCCGGATTGGAAAGCAGGCCGGGAACGTCGCTCATGTAAACCAAACGGCGGGCCCGCAATGCGCTGGCCACGCGGCCGGCCACGAGGTCGGCATTCACGTTGTAAGGCTTGCCATCGTAGCCCTCGGCGACCGGCGAGATCACGGGGATGAAACCGTCGCCGATCTCCTTTTTGATGAGCTTGACCTTGACCTCGGTGACCTCGCCCACGAAGCCGAGGTCCACGGGGTTGCCCTCGTCGTCGTGGTTGAGCTTTTCGCAGACCAGCACGGTGTCGCCGGGCAAACCCTTCGGCCGGCCGCGCGCCTGGCTGATGGCGGCGCAAACCTCCTTGTTGACGATTTCATCCAGGGTGCGCTTCACCACCGCCACGGCCGCCTCGTCGGTCACGCGCAGGCCGTTGACGAAGTTGGCCCTGAGCCCGGAGGACTCCATCGCGCGCGTGATGGCCTTGCCGCCGCCGTGGACGACCACGACGTTGATGCCGACCGCGGCGAGAAACGCGATATCGTAGGCCACCCGGGAGCGGGTGACAGGATCGGGATCATCCATGAAGCTGCCGCCGTATTTGACGACAAACGTGGAGCCACGAAAATCCTGGATGTAAGGCAGGGCCTCGAGCAGCACCTTCGCCTTCGCGGTGATTTCGGCGACGTTAATCATTGATCAATGCCGGCGGCAGAACGCCGCGGTGAAGGGATCGGTCGAAGGCATGTGCGCACAGTGGAACATGAAGTGAAGTCTGGCATTAACGCAGGCCGCGCCGGCATTTCCACAAAATTATTGCGGGCGCGAAGGACACAATTTCGCTTCACAGCGCGGCGCGCGGTCTTCAGTGCTAACGATCGTGGCAAGCACATCCCTGACCTTCAACTCCCGCGCCGAGCACCGGGCCTGGCTCGAACAACAGGCCGCTTTGCCCGCGGGTTTCCGCACCGGCACCGCGACTTTCGGTTTCACCCCGCGCGAGGCGCCCAAGCCCGCGAAGATGACCCTGACGCTGATCGCGTTGGAACAACCGACGGAAAATTTTGCCGCGGTCTTCACCCGCAACGCGTTTCCCGGCGCACCCGTGCTCATCGGCCGCCGCCGGCTCGAGACCACGCGGTGGGGCGCCATCATCATCAACAACAAGATCTCCAACGTCTGCGCGCCGGATGGCGAAGCGGCGTCGGAGCAGCTATGCGCCAAGGTCGGCGAACTCCTCGACCTGCCTGCCACCGCCGTGCTCCCTTCCTCCACCGGCGTGATCGGCTGGAGCCTGCCGGTCGAGGCCATGCTGCACGCACTGCCAACCGTCATGCCCCAGCTGCAAGGCGATTCGATTTTGCCCGCGGCAACCGGCATCATGACCACGGATCTTTATCCCAAAATCCGGCGGGCAGAGGTCGCGGGCGGCAGCATTGTCGGCATCGCCAAGGGCGCCGGCATGATCGAGCCCAACCTCGCCACGATGCTCGTCTACATTTTGACCGACCTTGCCGTCCCGCGGGCTGAACTGCGCGCCATATTGACGAGGGTGATCGGGCCGAGCTTCAACAGCATCAGCGTGGACAGCGACACCAGCACCTCGGACACAGTGGCGGTGGTTTCCTCGGGCAAAGTGCCCTGCCCCGACCTCGCCGCGTTTGAAACCGCGCTCGCCACGGTCTGTCGCGATCTGGCCGAGGACGTCGTGCGCAACGGCGAAGGCATCCGGCACGTCATCCGCGTGCGTGTGACCGGCGCGGCCGATGAATCCGCCGCCCGGGCCTTGGGCAAGGCGGTGGTCAACGCGCCGCTGTTCAAGTGCGCCGTGGCCGGCAACGACCCGAATGTCGGCCGGCTCGTGCAGGCCATCGGCAAACATGCGGGCGCCGCCGGCCTCGCCCTGGATCCGGCCCGGCTGCAGCTGCGGATGGGCGGCATCGGGATTTTTGCCCATGGGGTGTTCCAGCTCGATCCGCAAAAGGAGGTCGCGCTGGTCGAACACCTGAAGTCGGCCGAGCTTTACCAAAGTGTCATTCCCAGCGACGGGATTTACTCCGCCGCGGTGGATTACCCGCCGCACGAACGTTGCGTGGAAATCGAGATCGATCTCGGCCAAGGCGCGGATGCGGCCGAGGTGATCGGCGGCGATCTGACGCACGAATACGTCAGCGAAAACGCCGACTACCGGAGCTAAGTCATGCAGGGCGGGGATGCCGATCCCCGCCACTGCGAATGCATGGGAAACGGAAGGCGGGATCTAGCGATCCCGCCCTACATTCAGCGCAGCCCGGCGGTTTCCGGGAAACCGCACCAGAGGTTCATGATTTGAACCGCCTGACCGCTGGCCCCTTTCATGAGATTGTCCTCGGCGGAGGTGAGCACGAAATTGCGGGTGCGCGGATCATACGCGGCCGCGAGATCAATGCGGTTGGTGCCAACCACATGGGCGGTGTCCGGGGTTTCCCCCTTCGGGAGTATCTGCACGAACGGCGCGGTACCGTAGGCCTCCTGCCAAACGGCGTACAGTGCGTCGAGATCGGGCCGGGCGGCCGGCACCGTGATCGTGGTGGCGATGCCGCGCCGCATCGGCGCCAGATGCGGATTGAACTGGATGATGACCGGCGCGCCGTGACAAAGCGACAATTGCTCCTCCACCTCGGAAAGATGCCGGTGCTTGGTCAGCCCGTAGGCCTTCGCACTCTCGGCCCGTTCGACAAAAAGGTAGGTTTCCTCAACCTTCTTGCCGGCGCCGCTGACGCCGCTGAAGGAGTTCACCACGATGTGCTCGGCCGGGATGATGCCCGCGCGCAACAGCGGCACGAGCGGCACCAGCATGCTCGTCGGGTAGCAACCGGGGGCGGCCACCAGCTTCGCCTCGGTCTTCCACGCCGGCGGCGTGAGCTCGGGCAAAACGTAACGGGCCTGCGGCAGCAATTCCGGCGCGTGGTGTTGGCCGTAGTAGCGCTCGTAGGTGGCAAGATCGGTGACGCGGAAATCCGCGCTCAGGTCGATCACTTTTTTGCCCGCGGCCACCAGGGCGCGGGCATAGGTCGCAGCCGCGCCGTGCGGCAGGGCCAGAAAGAACAAATCGACGTCGCCCGCGGCCAGCGCCGCGGGATCGGAATCGACGAATTTCAACCCGCGGTCGGCGCCGCGCAGTGAAGGGATGATCTGCGCCAGCGGCTTGCCGGCCTGCGAACGCGAGGTGACCGCGGTGAGTTCGACCTGCGGGTGGCCCAGCAGGAGTTTGACCAACACTTCCCCGGAGTAACCGGAGGCACCGACAATGCCGACTTTCATAATGAATGGGATTCAGGGTTTGGAGACAGGGGGAGTCACGAGAAAAACGGGCGCAAAAAAAGCGGGCCGGAAGACCGGCCCGCTTGGTAAATGCATTTCTGGCGATTCGCTTTAGCGCTTGGAGAACTGGAAGCGCTTGCGGGCGCCGGGCTGGCCGGGTTTTTTGCGCTCTTTTTCGCGGGGGTCACGGGTGAGGTGACCGGCCTGCTTGAGGGCGGCACGCAGCTCGGGATTGAGCTTCTGCAGGGCGCGGGCGATGCCATGCGCCACCGCGCCGGCCTGGCCGGCGACGCCGCCGCCGGCCACGTTGGCCGTGACGTCGATCTTCTCACGCAGCTCGGTGGTGAGCAGGGGCGCATAGGCCTGACGCGAGAAATTGTCGTGCGTGAAATAGCGGTCGAACTCGGCGCCGTTGACGGTGAGTTTGCCGGTGCCTTCGGTGATGCGGACGCGGGCGGTGGCGGTCTTGCGGCGGCCGGTGCCCATGAAAACGTTGGTGGCGGTGCTCATGCTATGGATCAGAGGGTGACTTTGACGGGGTTCTGGGCGACGTGGGAGTGGTCGGGCCCGGCGAAAACCCGCAGCTTGGTCAGCATCTTGGCCGCCAGCCGGTTCTTGGGCAGCATGCCCTTGACGGCGTGCTCAATGATGAATTCCGGGTGCTGCTTGCGCATGTCGGAGAGCTTGCGGTAGCTCTCGCCGCCCACGAAACCGGAGAAGAACATGTACTTGTTCTGCTCCTCCTTCTTGCCGGTGAGGGCGACCTTCTCGGCATTGATGATCACGACGTAATCGCCGGTGTCGACGTGCGGGGTGTAGGAAGCTTTGTGGCGGCCGCGGATGATGTTGGCGGCCTTGACCGCGAGACGGCCGAGCACTTGCCCCTCAGCATCGATAAGATGCCACTTGGGCTGCACCGTCTCCTTTTTGGCGAGGAACGTTTTCATGGGAAAAGAGGCCAATAGCTAGGCTGTGGGAAAGCGGTGTCAACCGTTTTGATGGCAAAAAACCCGCCCCGGCGGCCGGGGCGGGTCGAAGGTTGGTGCCCGCGGGCGGCTCAGAAGCCGATCGTGACCCCGACGGTGCCGTAGAGGTGGCTGTTGTCGATGCCCGAGATGTTGTTGTGGGCGTAATTGACCCCGACGGTGAAGGTGGCGCTGTCCGACAACGCATAGGGGACGCTCGCCCCGATGCTGTAGTAAGTGTAACCGGAGCCGCCCTTGGGATCGACCCGGCCGAGGCTGGCGCTGAGGTCCAGCGAAGCACCGGCGGGCTCAAGCGCAATGCTGTAGCCCAGCTGACCTTCCACGGTCAGAGTTTCCAAGGTCAGGTCGTAAAACACGTAGACCCCGGGGGACATCCCGCCGACCGAGCCGGTGATGCCGATGTAGGGCTCCCAAGTGGTGCGATCCGCCCCGGAGCTGGAATCCAGCTCGGGATAATAATAGACCGCCACGCCCGTATCGAGGCTGAGCGTGTCGGACAAATCCTGGCCGTAACCGACGTAGAAATCGATTTCGTTGTCGGTGTTGTCGGTGATCGGCTGGCTGGTCCACATGCCGGCGGTGAATCCGCCGCTGGAGATCTCGACCGAGGGCTGGAAGGAGCCCCTGGCCAGTTCGACGCCACGAAACACGTATTTCGTGGTGTAAGGGAAGTCCACCGTGACGGAGTAGGAGCTGGCGGACTCCTGCGCCCGGAGGGACAAGCCGGCCATAAGCGCGGCGAGGACGAGAACTGTCTTCTTCATGATAGGTTGTTTTCTTGGTTAGGCTGATTATGCACTGCTCTCGATCCAATACGACAGACGCAGAAGGACTTTGCCATGTCGTAGCGGATGAAAATGAGTGACCGGACAATCAGCCGCCTGTTCAGCAATTCGCCTGCCAATCTGAAACAATTTATATGTCATATCGTTACTTATTGCCGATCACTGGATTATTAGGCGTCTTAGGTGTGGCGTTGGGCGCGTTTGGCGCGCATGCCTTGCACGACGGTCTGCTCGCCCGCGGCATGCTGGAGGCATGGAAGACCGCGGTGAACTACCATCTCATGCATACGGCGGCCCTGCTGACCGTCAGCCTGTGGCTGCAAGGCCGGTCGCAAAAATCGTCGCGTTTGGCAGGTGCGGCTTGGGCGTGGATCCTCGGCGTGGTGCTGTTTTCCGGATCGCTTTATGGCCTGGCTTTGGGCGGCCCGCGTTTGCTCGGTCCCGTGACCCCCTTGGGCGGACTGGCCTTCATCGTCGGCTGGGTGCTGGTGCTGGTGGAAGGCCTGAAGACCCCGGCCCGGTCCGACTCCTGATCAGGTGTTTCCACGCATGAAACTGCCGGCCGAACTGCTTGCCATCCTCAAAGTGGTGCGCCGCGTCGGACGGCCGCGCCTGGTCGGTGGCGGCGTGCGGGACTGGCTGCTGGGTTTGGAGCCGCACGATTTCGACATCGAGGTGGCCGGCGTGGGCTTTGAGGAACTCCGCCGCACCCTCGCGCCGTTGGGCGGCACGGACATTGTCGGCCGCAGCTTCGGCGTCATCAAGCTCCGCACCAAGAACGGTGAATTCGATTTCAGCCTGCCCCGGCGCGAATCCAAGACCGGGGCCGGCCATCGCGGCTTCGCGATTGAGCCCGAACCCAACCTGAGCGACGCCGAGGCGGCCGCGCGCCGGGACTTCACGATCAACGCCATCGCCTACGACCCTTTCGCGGATGCGATCATTGATCCGCATCACGGCCGCGAGGACCTGCAACGCCGGTTGCTGCGACACACCAGCGCGGCGTTCACCGAGGATCCGTTGCGGGTGTTGCGCGCGTTCCAACTCGCCGCCCGGTTCGATCTCACCCTGGCCCCGGAAACCGTGGCGCTCTGCCGGTCCATCGTGGACTCCCACCGTGAACTGCCCGTCGAACGCATCTGGGGCGAATGGCAGAAGTGGAGCTGCCAATCGGTGCGTCCGTCGCGCGGCCTCGCGGTGTTGGAGGCAACCGGCTGGCTGCAGCATTATCCCGAATTGGCGGCGCTGCGCGGCACCCCGCAGGAACCGGAATGGCACCCGGAGGGCGACGTTTTCGACCACACGGCCTGCTGCCTCGATGCACTGGTCCGCCTGCCGGCCTGGGCCGGGGCCGACGACGCAAGCAGAACCCGGCTCATCCTCGCAGTGTTGGCCCACGATTTCGGCAAACCTTCAACCACGGAGCACGCGATCAAGCACGGCCGGTTGCGCTGGATCAGTCCCGGACACGAGGCCGCCGGCGGGCCGCTCGCCATGGCGTTTTTGCGCCGTATCGGCGCGCCGTTGGGGTTCGACGAAACCGTGCCTCCGCTGGTCATGAATCATCTCGCGCATCACCACGGCCAAACCGCGTTCACGGCCACCGGTGTGCGCCGCCTCGCCCGGCGGCTTGCCCCCGCCACCATCGACGACCTTGTCACCGTGATGCGCGCCGACCACGACGGCCGCCCGCCGTTGCAGTCCAGCGCCACCTTGCAACGCATTGACGAATTGCAGGCCATGGCCCAGGAACTCGCCCTGCAGGCTTCCGCCCCGCAGCCTTTGCTGCTCGGCCGACACCTGCTGGCATTGGGCCTGAAACCGGGTCCGGAATTCAAGCCGCTGTTGCAGGCCGCCTTCGAGGCCCAGCTCGACGGTGCCTTTGCCAATGAAACCGACGGGCTTGCCTGGTTGCACAACCGCCTGCATCAACCTCCCAACTCACCCTGATCATGCCGCAATCCTCCCAACTCGCCCAACTGAAACAATTCACCAAGGTCGTCGCCGACACCGGCGATTTCGGCAGCATGAAGCAATATGCGCCGCAGGATGCCACGACCAACCCCAGCCTCATCCTGAAGGCCGCGGGCATGCCCGACTACGCCTGGCTGCTCGACCAAGCCGTGCGCGATGCCGGCCGCGGCGCGGCCGTGGACGAAATCATGGACCGGCTGCTCGTGCTGTTCGGGCTGGAAATCCTCAAGATCGTGCCCGGCCGCGTTTCGACCGAAGTCGACGCGCGGTTGTCCTTCGACACCGCGGGCACCGTGGCCAAGGCGCGCGACATCATTGCGCGTTATGAGCGAGCCGGGGCTGCCCGCGAACGCATCCTGATCAAGATCGCGTCCACCTGGGAAGGCATCAAGGCCGCCGAACAGCTCGAAAAGGAAGGCATCCGCTGCAACCTCACCCTGCTCTTCTCCTTCCCGCAGGCCGTAGCCTGCGCCGAGGCGGGCGTGCAACTGATCTCGCCGTTTGTCGGGCGCATTCTGGATTGGTACAAGAAGAGCACCGGCCGGGACTACACGCCGGCCGAAGATCCCGGCGTCCAATCCGTGGCCCGCATCTACCGGTATTACAAAAAATTCGGCCACCGCACCGAGGTCATGGGCGCGAGCTTCCGCAACAAGGGCGAGATCCTCGAACTGGCCGGCTGCGACCTGCTCACCATCTCCCCCAACCTGCTGGAGGAATTGAACAATTCCACCGATCCGGTTGACCGCAAACTCGATCCGACCGCCGCGACGATCGCCGACCTCGAGCGCGTGAGCTTTGACGAGAAATCCTTCCGCTACGCCCTCAACGAGGACGCCATGGCGACCGAGAAGACGGCGGAGGGCATCCGCAATTTCGCGGCCGACATCATCAAGCTGGAGTCGGTGGTGCAGCAGAAACGCGGCTGAGCACTTCCTCCCCGGGGATCAGTTGCGCCGGGCCGGCGGTCAGCCGGCCACTGCAGAGAATCCGCGCCCGGAGGCCGCCCCGGCCGGCCAGCCACGCCTCGGCGCCATCCGCCACCGCCTGATTCATCCAATAACACGGCTTGGCCTCGCCGGCGCCCTCGAAGAGCACGCCTTGGAGGGAAAACCGGCGGTTTTCGAGCGCCTTCAGGTCCATGCCCGCCACGAGCACGTTGCGGCGAAACGCCGCGGCGGTGAGCCCGGGCACGGCCAGCGCGTGGCGGATTTCCTCGTAGGTCTCCCACGCGAAAAACGTGATCTGCCCCTTGTAGTCGGGTTTGTAATCAAAAAACCGGTCACCCGTGATGCCCCGGCCGGCCACGCACTCGATGCTATTGACTTCCACCGTCGGCGCGCCCCCGGCAGGCTGTCCGTGATGGCCAAAATAATTGTGGTCCGTTGAAACGAAAATCTGGCGGATGATGATGTCCACGACGCTCCCACCAAAGACAGGTCCGGCGATACGGCAAGCCGCGCTTGCGACCCCATGAACACGTCCCCACCCATGCGCCGGGGCTTCCAGTGGGATCTCGCCCGCCAGGTCGAGCGGCACGACTGGCTGCTGCAACAACTGCCCCGTTATGCCGACTGGGGCTATCAGGAGCTTTACCTGCACCTCGAGGATGCGGCCGAGTTTCCCAGTCTGCCGGGCGTGGCGCGGCGCGATGCCTACAGCTATCGGCAGCTGGCAACGCTGGTGCGCACCGCCGACCGGGTCGGAATCAAAGTCGTGCCAATCGTCAATCTGCTCGGCCACACCCAATACCTCATCAAGGTGCCCGGGCTGCGCGACCTCAACGAACTCCGCCATCCGGACGGCTCGCCGCAGGCCACCGGCCAAATCTGCCCGTTGCATCCGCGCACCTTGGAAACCGCGGAGAAACTGCTGCGCGACATGGCGCCGTTTTGCACCGCCGGCAAAGTGCACGTGGGCTTGGATGAATCGTTCCACCTGGGCCGGCATCTGCTGAGCCGCCGCGAGATCGAACGCATCGGGCTGGCCGCGCATTTCGCCGGCCACGTGAACCGGCTGCACGCGCTCACCACCGGGTTGGGTCTGCGCATGGGCATGTGGGGCGACATGTTGTATTTTCTGCCGGACGCGATTCCACAGCTGCCGTCCGACGTCACGATCTACGAATGGTATTACTACGGGTTTCGCCGCCGTCCGCGGGTCGAGTTGTTCAACTTCGCCGAGAGCCGGCTGGGCGAGGAATTGCGCGCCCGCGGCTTCGCCGTGTGGGGCTGCCCCATGAACGGCTCTGCGCGCTACGAACCGCTGCCGCACTTCACCGACCGGCTGGACAACATCCTCTCCTGGTGGCGGCGCAATGCGAGGCTGGGCAACGAGGGTCTGTTGGTCACCTCATGGGAGCCGTTCCGCCTCGCCATCGAACTGACCACGGTGGTGGACGCCGCCGCCGCCAGCCTGTGGCTCGATCCCGGCATCACCGAGCCCCGGGCCATGCTCGAGCGCGGCTTCGCGCGCGTCTTCGGCAAGGGCACCGCAAAACGCAGCGCGCGAGTCGCCCACGCCTGCGACCGACATCCCTTCGGCGGCTACCCGCGCTGGCAGATCAACGAACGCTGGGACACGGTTTCTCGGCGCGAACCGCAGCGGGCTTACCTGACCGAGGAAAAACTCTGCGCGCGACTGGTCCAAGAGACGCGCGGATTACCCGCGCCGCTGCGCGCCAGCGTGGAGTACCGCTGGTATCTCGCCGTGCGGGATGTTTTCGTGCGCATGGCCGCGAGGAGCCGCGGCGGACTGGCGGATCCGAAACTGAAACCGGTGCTAAACCGGTATGAGCAGGCCCTGCGCATCGGTCGCCGTGCGGTCCGCGAAATGTGGACGTTGACCCGCGACCGGCGGGTGCACGGGACCAACACGCGCATCCTTGCAGCTGACACCGTCCGGTTGGCCAAATGGAAGCAAGGCGGGGCGGTATTTGGTCCACCATGGCAGTTTTGTTATGCCGTGCTCAACCACCGGCCTTGTCTCCAACAGGTGGCGGTGGAGCAGCAGCGACCCGACGGTTCATGGCGGCAACTGCAGGCCTGCCACACCATCGAGTTTCAAAACCAAGCGGCCCAACCCAACGGCACTTTCCTGCGCGAACATGCCGCGCCGGTGTCTTGGGATGGCGATTGGCTCAACCCACCAAAGCTGCGGCTCATCTTGCGCGGCGTGGGCGAAGTGCGCATCCGCACACCGGAACTGCGCCGGGGCAAAACCATTCTCCCGGCCATGCCCCGCTCATTCACGCTGGGCCAACCGGCGCCGCAGGCCGGTCTGCCCGAACTCGACTGGACGCGGATCGCCGACCGCCGCCTGTTGCGCTGGCAGCCAAACAAAAAGGCGGCCGGTTGAACCGGCCGCCTTGGAAGTGACGGGATGTATCAGCGGGACTTCGCTTAGAAGTCGTAGCCGACACTCAGGCGGAGACGACGCGGGGTCTGCCAGGCAGTCGGCAGATTGTAGGTCGCGTCCCGCGTGCCGAGCACGTCGGTGGCATACGTTTCGTTGCGCTCGATCACGGTCTGCTGGTTGAGCACATTGAACACGTCGGCCTGCAGGGTCAGCTTCTTCTTGGCCCATTTCGGCGTGTAACGGAGGCTGACGTTGCCTTCGAAGACCCAGTCCATGCGACCGGCCGCTCCACGTGAGACGAGGTAGTAGGCATCCGCATAGGCGGTGCCGATCACCGGGTCATCATACCAGCCGATCTTGTTCAGCGAGCGGCCGGAGGTCCAGCTGCCGCTGTAGCCAAGCTGCAGTTCGTCGGTCAGCGCGTAGGCGCCGAAGAACTTGAAGGCATGGCGGCGGTCGTTGGGCAGGTAGCCATAGGAGCCAATCTGCAGGGCGGGCGTGTCGAACTGCTGCGTGATGCCGGCATCGTCCTGGTCGATGTCGGAAAGCACCCAGCCCTCGGTGTTGCCGTAGTTCTGCGACCAGGTGTAGGAGAGCTGCGCGGTCCATTTGCCATCCCAGACCTTTTCGAAGATGAACTCGACGGCGGCATACTTGCGGATGCCCTTCTCGTAGCCGAGCATCTCCGGGGTCAGGGTAACGGGGACCACGCCATTGCCATCCTCGAAGTCCCAGGCGGTCTGCATCGGCCGGCCGGGGTTGGCGAGGACGTAGTGGAAGTAGCCCAGGAAGTCGGCGTTCGTGATGCCCAAATTTTTCTGGGCATATTCGGTCAGCGCATGGTCGACGATCATGTCGTCCATGGTGGACTTGAGTTCGCGGTAGGTGCCGCGAATACCGACGGTGTAGTCCTTGCTGAGGGCGCGCTGCACGCCGACGATGAACTCATCCTGATACATCGGCTTGATGTTCCGGTCCACGATGGTGTCCTTGTCGGGGATGCTGCCGTCGGAGTACGTGGTCGTGTTGCCGATCTTGGGACCCTTGATGGGCGAACCGTCGCCGTTCACGCCGTTGAGCACGAAATACTCCTGGGTGAAGAGCTCACCGCCGGAGAGACGCACGTTGGTGTTGGAGGCCACCGGCATGTGGTAGCGGCCGTAATTGGCGTACACCTTGGTGTTTTGATCACCGAAGACGTCGTAGGAAGCACCAAGGCGCGGAGCCCACTGCTCGTCGATCTTGATGAAGGACTCGCCGGCCTTGTTGAGGTTGTTGAACGACTCGTTGCGGAGACCAAGGCGCATCAACAGGCGGTTGTCCATCAGGCTCCAGGTGTCCTCGATGTAGTAGGCATCGGACTTCACCTGGAAGTTGCCGATAATCTGGTAAACGCGTTCGCGCGTGACCTGGGTCACCCCGGCCGGAACGGTCGAGCCGGACAGCGACGCACCGGGCGTCACGGTCTGGTACAGGTGATATACGCCGCCTGAGTAGGAGGAGTTGTCCTTGGAGACGTTGTCCTCACGGTCGAAGCCAACGCGCAGGGAGTGGTCGCCGAGCAGGGAGAACGTGTAGGTCAGGTCGAAGCGCATGGCCTCGCGGGTGTCCAAACCGGACGAAACGATGGACTGCACGCCGGAGAGGCGGCGGGTGGCACCGGCACGACCGTCGAGCACGAGCGGCTGGAGGTCGGCGTCACTCAGATCGGACAACGCGTTTTCACTCTCACCATACATGGCCGATACCGTCAGGCTGTCGGTGATGCTGCCAAGATAACGCGCGATCTTGATGTCGCCACCGCGGGTGCTGGTCATTTCCAGCGGATCGGTGCCGAGATCCGTCTTGGTCGCGAAGTCAAAGCGGGTGTCACGGGCCTTGGTCTTGGTCTCGTTCTTGATGTAGGTGAGATCAACACTGTGGCCGGGGAACACGTTGGCGGTGAGCTTGCCGACGTAGACCGGGTCGTTGCTGGTCGTGCGGCGGATCAGGGTGCCGGACGAGATGACGTCCGTCGCCTTGTAATCGCGCACGCTGTACATGCCGTAGAAGAACAGCCGGTCCTTGATGATCGGGCCGCTGGCGTAAACGTTGGCCTGCAGGTCCTCACGCTTGTCCATGCTGTTGTAAGCCCAGATCGAACCAGGGGTGCCGGTCTGGCTGGTGTAGTAGATGTCGGGGCGATCCTTGTAACCGGTGTCGGGCGTGTAGAACACGTTGAAGCCGGCCTTGTAGGTATTGGTGCCCGTCTTGGTGGTGGCGTTGATCACACCACCGAGCGAACGGCCGAACTCGGCCGAATAACCGCCGGTCTTGATTTCGAACTGGTCGTAAGCCTCGAAGGGAATGTTCGAAGGATCGACGCCGCGGCGGAAGTCGCTGAGGTTGAAGCCGTCCACGAAGTAGGCGTTTTCCGCCACGGACGCGCCACCGAAGGAGGCAAGGTTGCCGAAGCCGGGGTCGCCCTGCACGGTGCCGGGGGCGAGCAGTGCCACGTCGGTCGTGTTGCGGGCCACCGGCAGCTGCCGGATCTGGATCGCGTTGAAGACGGTGACGGATTCCGTGCGGCCGAAGTCGATCGGGTTGACCGACATGCCGGACACCACGAACTTGTCCATCGCAACCACGCCGGAGTCGGCGAAGTTGACCGTGGTCGTGGAGGCCAGGGCCACATCAGCGGTCAATGTACCGGCATCACCGGACGAGGTGACCTTGTAGCTGCCGGTGGGGACGGCGGTAATGACGAACGTGCCGTTGCTCGATGCGGTCACAGTGCGGGTGTAGCCGGTTTCCGTTTGCACGACGGTCACCGTACTGCCGGCACTGGCCTTACCGGCGATGGAGCCGGTTACGTTTGATTGGGCCTGGGCAGTGCTGGTGACGACCATCGTCGCCAACACCGTCAGGGCCATCACTGCAGCAAAACGCTTTGCCTGAACTCCAAGCAAAGCGATGCGGTCCAACAGGGCGCGGAAGTTCCACGCCTTCCAGTCGGGAAGTATGTTCATAGTTCAGTTGTGTGTTGTGTGTAGTTAGGCAAGAGAGCGGCCAAGCCGCATGTTCTCTTGGCGATGACAAATGCAACTTCCATGACGTGAATCAACCAAATTTATGACAGACATATTACAACCTCATGCTTGCCTTACCCGTTGATGGACGGACGGCTGCCGAATCTTGCCAACTGCCCCCGGCCGGTTGTCAGGCTCTGGTCGCCGGTGCAAGGAGCGCTGCTTTCAGCGTTCGCGCACGCTCCAGCGCGACCGCAACGTCTGCATCCCGCACAGTAAAATGCCCCATCTTTCGTCCCCGTCGCGGCTCCTTTTTTCCGTAAAGATGCAGCTTGGTTTTGGGATCCGCCAGCAACGCCGCCCAATCGGGCGCGGCCACCACCTTGCCCTCACTCCACTGCCACGCGTCACCCAGGATGTTGACCATCACCACGGGCGACTCGAGTGCGGCGCTGCCCAGCGGCAAGCCGCAGACCGCCCGCACGTGTTGCTCGAACTGCGAGGTCACGCACGCATCCAACGTGTAGTGCCCGGAATTGTGCGGCCGTGGCGCCAGTTCGTTGACCAGCAACCGGCCGTCGGCCGCCAGAAACAGCTCGATCGCCAGCAAGCCGACCACGTCCAGGCGCTCCACGATGGCGCGGCCCAGTTCCTCCGCCTCGCGCCGGATGGCCTCGTTCACCCGGGCCGGCACGATGGAAAAATCAAGGATGTGATTGGTGTGGATGTTTTCCGCCACCGGGAAGGCCCGCGACTCACCGGCGGCCGAGCGCGCCACCACCACCGAAAGCTCGCACCGGAAATCCACGAAACGCTCCACCACGACATGCTGGCCGGCAAACTGCGCCACCGCCCGCTCCAGCGCCGCCTCATCGGTCACCTTCTGTTGCCCCTTGCCGTCGTAACCGAAATCCGCGGTCTTGATCACGCACGGGCAGCCGATCCGCCGCACCGCCGCGGCCAGATCCCCGTCTGCGGTCACTTCGGCGAAGGGCACGTGCGGAAACCCCTCGCGCCGCAGCCAGGTTTTTTCCCGCAACCGGTTCTGACAGATCTCCAACACGCCCGGTCGCGGATACAACCGGGTCAACGACCCGATCTGCTCCAACGGCGCGGCCGGGATGTTTTCAAATTCGTACGTGACCACGTCGCAGCCACGCGCGAATTCCTGCAATGCCGCCGCATCGGCATAGAGGGCGTTGAATTCACGATTCGCCACCGCGCCGGCCGGGCACTCCGCCTGCGGTTCATACACATGCACGCGATACCCCAAGGTCTGCGCGGCCTGCGCAAACATGCGGCCGAGCTGTCCGCCACCAAGAACGCCGAGGGTGCTGCCGGGAAGAATCGTCATGCGAAAACTCCACCAAGGCCGAGCCCCGGCGGGAGGGGAAGAAAAATCCTGCCGTCCGTCAGGGCAGCCGGGCCTGCAGGACCTTGCCGGTCTGGTTCGCCCGGTGCGCCGCCACCGCCCGGCGGATGCGCGCCGAGCCGCCGGCCACGATTTGCGCGGCAAAAATCGCGGCGTTGATCGCCCCCGGTTTGCCAATGGCAAAGGTGGCGACCGGCACCCCGCCGGGCATCTGCACGATCGACAAAAGCGAATCCATGCCCTTGAGCGCGGCGGATTCCACCGGCACGCCCAGCACCGGCAGAGAGGTCAGCGAAGCGGTCATGCCCGGCAGGTGTGCCGCCCCGCCCGCGCCGGCGATGATCACCCTGAGGCCGCGCTTTTCCGCACCCTCGGCGTAGCTCACCATCAGCTTCGGCGTGCGATGCGCACTGACCACGCGCTTTTCAAACGGCACGCCCAGCTGCTCCAGCATCGCGGCGGCATGCTGCATCGTCTCCCAATCCGAGGTGCTGCCCATGATGATTCCGACCAATGGTTTTGCCATGGCCGGAATCATTGCGCCGGGCCCGGCGCTGTCACTTCCAAAACAGACTCAGGCCGGCAGGCCGCCCAGCAGCCGGGCCGGCAAAAACAGCAGCGCCCGGATCAACGCCAACGCCGCCGCCACCACCGCGCCGGCCAGCCGGAACGGCAGCGCCAACAGCCAGACCACCGGCCAGGCAACCAATGCGAGCAGGGCCAGCGGCCAGCAAAGCACCAGCAGGATACACCACAGCAAAAAGGTGAATATCGTCATCATGGTGTTTGGCGCTCAGATGAGCGGAGTACCCTTGGGCACCCGCACAATGACGGTGCCCGCGATCTTGTCGTGCCAGGACTGCTGTTCGCGATCGAAGGCCACCCAGATGTAACCCAGACCAACCACCACCAGGGAAAGAAAACCGCCCAAACCGCGCACGATGGCCACGGTCCAGTCGACCGGTCGGTCATCCAGGCGGATCACTTTCAGACCGCAAATGATGCCGCCGATCGTGGTGCCCTTGAGCGCCCACAGCACCACGCTGTAGAGCATGAGGATCAGGATGAAATAAGAGTCCATGTCCGGCACCGTCAGCATGATCACGAGCCCGACGATGATGATATCGATCAACGAGGCGGCGATCCGGATCCAAAAGCCGGCCCGCGGCAGGTTGACCAAGGCCACCGGCGACAACACCGGTTGCACGGTGGCTGCGGTGGGCGCTTCAGCCGCGGACGGCATCCCGGCGGCGACCACGGCGCCGGCCGCGGTGGCACCTGCCGCAATCGGCGGTGATGCGGCAGGTTCACGCCGCATGCCCAGGAAGAGCGTGTAGACCACCACACCGGTACCGACTACCGAAAACACCTTGGCCAACAGCATGCCCAAGATCGGCACGGTGTAGAGCAGCAGCAGCAGCACGCCGCCGATCAGGGTGGCCGTGGCCGCATGCGCCATCGGCCCCGGCCCGAAATACTTCGTGATGCGCCGGCCCAGCCAGGCATGCATCACCGCCTTGCCGAAGAACGAGGCGAACATCAGCGCCGCCACGACAAACGGCAGCAGGATGATACCCACGCCCGTCGCCACGAGCAGGATGATAAGGACCGGGGTGAACAAAACCGTCAACAGCACCGCCAGCAGCGAATAGCCCGGACGGTTTTCCAAGGTCTCGGTGCACTTGTCGAACGCGCGCGGGAACAGCAGAGCCAGCAGCACGTAGAGGGCGAACACCACGCCCGCGAGCATCCACGCCCAGCCCAAGCCGGCATGAAACGCCAGCGGCCGGCCCAACAGCGCGCATTCCTTCAGCCAGAGCTTGAGCCAGTCGAAGTTCATGCCGGCCCCGAAAAAATTGATTTCCTGCACATCGCCCTCGACGACTGCGGTGGGATCGAGCTGGAGTTTGCCGCCCACGGAAACCACGTCGCCCCGCACCACGGCATTGGGTCCCAAGATGACGTTGCCCATCACCGCCACAACCTCACGCCCCACCTCGCCGTTGACCGTCACGTTGCCCATCACCGCCACGGCTTCGCCACCGGCTTTGCCGTTCACCGTGGTGTTGCCCATGATGGAAACCACGCCGCCGTCACTTTCGCCATCCAGCACGGAATCACCCAGAAGCGAAACCATTTCGCGAACCTTCGCGTCGGCGGGCACATGATGATTGCCGAGCGGCACGTTGTTGCCGTGGTGCCGCACCACGATGCTCCGGTGCTCCAGCACCTCGACATCACCTTCGGTCGCGGCAGACGTTTCCGCCGCAACCGACGCCTCAGCCCCAGTATCCACGGACTCAACGTCACCGGATGCATCCGCCGCGGCGGCCGACGGGGCCTCCGTTGCGACCGTCACCTCGACCTCCACCGCGGCCGCGGCTTCGGCCACATCCAGACGCCGCAATTCGGGTTCGGCCGTGGTCGGCAGTTCCGCCACCTCCTCGGTGGCCGGGATATCCGTGGTTTCAGGCGCCGTCTGCGCCGGCAGCAATCCGGCCGGGAGCAGGATCAGCCCCAGCCACAGTTGCAGGCGGACGATAAAATTCATGTCGGGGGAGTTCATGATAAAAATGGGGATTAACGTTGTTGCAGAAATACCCGGTAGGCGGTGGCGCCGACGCCGATCAGGGTGGCATACATGACCGCGAGGAAGGCGATCGCGCCGTAGATCCACGACGGGGGAATCTGGCGCAGCACCAGGGCGCCAATGTCGCCGATGCCGCCGAGGATCGCCTTGATCTGCCCCAGCAGTGCCAAGGGGCCGCTCAGGATCGAACCGGCCTCGACCGACGCACCGGAACGCAGGCTCAAACCAATGAGCGCGCCGGCCAGCACGAAGAACGCCGCCTTGGCCGGTTGCGGCCAGTGCGCGAAGGATTGGCGCCACCACGGCAGCGCTTGCCGGGCCTCGATCGCGGCCATGACGCGCAGCTCCAGCGAACGCGGCGCCCGCCGCTCCGGCAGCGCACGCAACGATTGGTGGATCAGCTTTTCAAGTTTTTCTGGATCGTGGTTGGACATGGCAAATCAGGCGCTGAATTTTTCGTGGGTGGCCCCGCTACGCATCAGCACTTGGGCGAGCGCGGCGCGGGCGCGGAGGATGTCGGTCTTAACTTTGCTCAAAGAGACGCGAAGTTTTTTCGCGATCTCGTCATAGGGCATGTCTTCAAAATGAAAGAGCACCAGCGGCACGCGTTGGTGCTCGGGCAATTGTTCCAGCGCGCGCTCGAGCCAGACTTTGCGTTCGTCAGCATCGAGTTCGCCGAAAAAAGTATCGGGAGCCGCGAACTCCACTTCCGCCTCGTCTTCGGCGCCGGAGTCGTCCGTGCGCTTGAATTCGGAAAAAAACCGCCAGCGGTTGCGGTAGCGCGTCAGGTGGTTGAGCGAAAGGTTGGTGGTGACAGTTTTCAACCAGCCCCCGGCGGTCGGGCTCGTCCGCAAGTTGTCGAAGTGTTCATACGCCTTCAGGAATACCTCCTGGGAAATGTCCTCCGCCTGCGCCTCGGTGCCGACAAGGCGGACCGCGGTGGAGTAAACCATGTCCTGATAATTGCGCATAAACGTGGTAAAGTCGGGCGGGGTGATCATCCCATCGGGTTGCACTGGAGGTTCATCGTTCATGCCCAGAACACGTCGGTTGCGCCAAAGTCGCAGAAATGTGGCTAGCAGGGTTTTCGCCCCGGGCCAAGCCCCAGTCACCCCCGCCCAAATCCGCCTGCTGGTCGGCATTAGCGCGCGGTTTAAGCCGTTCAGCCCATATCGCGCCCCTTGCCAAAACCCGTCCGGAGGCGGATTGTGTCATAAATTGTCATAAACCATGTCCTCGTTTCTTGCCCCCGACCCCAAGCTCGAAGCCGCCATCCGCACCAAGGGCGAACAGCTCTTCGCCCTCATGGACCAGCAGCCGCCGCCGGCCCTGTTTTCCAAGAAGGGCGCCTATGCACGCCTCATGGAGTGGTCCATGAAGGACCCGGTCTTCAAGACCCAGCTTTTCCGCTTTGTGGATGTCCTGCCCTCGCTCAACTCCTCCGGCGAGATCGTCCGCCACCTGCAGGAATACCTCGGCGACAAGGCCGTCGAACTCAACCCCGCCCTCAAGGCCGGTCTCGCCGCCTCCTCCTTCGCCCCCGCCCTCGTCGCCACCCCGGTCAAGGCCCAGATCGTGGACATGGCCGGGCAGTTCGTCGCCGGCCAGACGGGCGAGGACCTGCTCAAGCAGATCAAAAAGAACACCAAGCTCGGCCTTGCCACCACCATCGACCTCCTCGGCGAGACCGTGCTCAACGACGCCGAGGCCGACATCTTCCTCCAGCGCAACCTCGAGATCCTCGACTCCGTTTCCAAGTTCTACACGAAGGAACCGGAGCCGTGCTTCTCCGACCTCGGCCCCAAGGGCCCCCTGCCCCGCCTCAACCTCTCGGTCAAAATCTCCGCGCTCACGCCCGACGTCCACCCGGCCGACCCGGAGAACTCCATCGCCGCGCTCAAGGAGCGCTTCCGGCCCATCCTCCGCCGCGCGGCCGAGGTCGGCGCGCTGATCAACTTCGACATGGAGAGCTACAAGCTGAAGGACCTCACCCTCCAGCTCTTCAAGTCCATCTTCGAGGAGCCCGAGTTCCGCTCGCAGCCGGCCATCGGCATCGCCATCCAGGCCTACCTGCGCGATTGCGAGGCCGACCTGCGCGACCTCGTCGCCTGGGCCCGCCGGAACAACCGCCCGCTCAGCGTCCGCCTCGTCAAGGGCGCCTACTGGGACTACGAGACCATCATCGCCCAGCAGCGCGACTGGCCCATCCCGGTCTGGCAGAAGAAGCCCGAGTCCGACGCCAACTACGAGAAGCTCTCCCTCTTCCTCCTCGAGAACATCGACATCGTCACCCCGAACTTCGCCTCGCACAACGTCCGCTCCTGCGCCCACGCCATCGCCCAGGCCGAGCGCCTCGGCATCAATCCGCGCGCCTACGAGTTCCAGGCGCTTTACGGCATGGCCGACGAGTTGAAGGTCTCGCTGTTGAAAATGGGCCACCGCGTCCGCGAATACTGCGCCATCGGCGAACTGCTGCCCGGCATGGCCTACCTCGTCCGCCGCCTGCTGGAAAACACCTCCAACGAAGGCTTTCTGCGTTTAAAGAATACCGGTGAAGCACAGTTGAGCGCGTTGCTTGAGAACCCGGTCACGGCGCTGTCGGTAGGGGCGGTTGCCCCCAACCGCCCTGCTGCACCCCCGAAGGCCGTTGAGGGCAACGGCCCCTACCGGTTCCGCAACGCCGCCAACACCGACTACACGCTCGCCGCGAATCGCGACCAGCAGCGCGCCGCCCTCTCCGCCTACACGACCCAACTCGGCAAGAAGTGGCCGCTCGTCATCAACGGCAAAAAGATTTCCGACCGCGAATACATCGCCTCCGTCAACCCGGCCAGGCCTTCGCAGGTCATCGGCTCCTGGGCCCGGGCGACTGTCGTGGACGCGGAGGCCGCCGTCGCGGCGGGCGTCGCCGCCTTCCCGAAGTGGCGCGCCACCCCGATCGAGGACCGTGCGAAGATGCTCGAGCGCGCCGCCGACCTCATGGAGTCGCGCCGGATGGAGCTGAACACCCTCCTCATCCTCGAGGCGGGCAAGCCGTGGATCGAGGCCGACGGCGACATCTCCGAGGCCATTGACTTCTGCCGCTTCTACGCCGTCGAGATGCGCAAGCTCGCGAAACCAGTCGTGACCCAAGCGGTCCCGGGCGAGCGTTGTGTGCAGACCTGGACGCCGCGCGGCGTCGGTGTCGCCATCGCGCCGTGGAATTTCCCGCTGGCCATCCTCACCGGTCTCGTCGTCGCCCCGCTCGTCGCGGGCAACTGCGTCATCATGAAGCCCGCCGAGCAGACCTCCGTCATCGGCGGCGTGCTGATGGACATTTTGGTCGAGGCCGGCATCCCGGCCGGCGTGCTGAACTTCCTGCCGGGCTTCGGCGAGGACGTCGGCGCGCATCTCGTCGGCCACAAGCAGGTCGATTTCATCGCCTTCACCGGCTCGCGCGCCGTCGGCTGCAAGATTTGGGAGACCGCCGGCAAGACCCAGCCCGGCCAGCAGAACCTCAAGAAGGTCGTCTGCGAGATGGGCGGCAAGAACGCGCTCGTCATCGACAACGACGCCGACCTCGACGAGGCGATCCCGGCCGCGCTCTACAGCGCCTTCGGCTTCAGCGGCCAGAAGTGTTCGGCGCTCTCGCGCCTCATCGTTCTCGACGAGGTGTATGACCACTTCCTCGAGCGCTTCCTCTCGGCCTGCGACTCGTTCCCCGTCGGCGATCCCGCCAAGCCGGGCACGATGGTCGGCCCGGTCATCGACGCCGACGCCCAAAAGAAAATCCTCGGCCTCATCGAACAGGGCAAAAAGGAGTCGAAGCTCGCGTTCCAGGGCAAGGCGCCCGCCGAGGGTTACTTCGTGCCGCCGACCGTCTTTGTGAACGTGAAGACCGAGCACGCCATCGCCCGCGAGGAAATCTTCGGGCCGGTGGTCGCCGTAATGAAGGCGAAGAACCTCGACGAGGCCTTCGCCCTCGTGAACGGCACCGACTACGCGCTGACGGGTGGCATTTTCTCCCGCAGCCCCAAGGCGCTCGAACGCGCACAGAACGAAATGCTCGTGGGCAACCTCTACCTCAACCGCGGCTGCACCGGCGCCATCGTCGAGCGTCACCCGTTCGGCGGCTTCAAGATGTCCGGCGGCGGCACCAAGGCCGGCGGCAAGGGCTATCTCGAAAACTTCCTGTTTCCACGGAGTGTCGCAGAGAATGTCATGCGCCGCGGCTTCACGCCTCCCGAGTCAGAGTAGCGCAGGCATCCTTGCCTGCATGGTTTTCCAATGCAGGATGGAAGCCTGCGCTACCTCCGCTATCATGCTCGCTGGCTATCACCATCGTGGCTATCTGCCTCACATCAAAGTCGATCGAGCCACCTATTTCGTCACGTTTCGTCTCGCCGATTCTTTGCCGCAAGCAATCGTGGCCCGACTCAAAGAGCAGCGGGCTGACCTGCTTCGACGCGCGGCGGACGGGCGGGTAGAAAGTGACCCAGATTTTCAGCACGATCTATCCGCGGCACTTTGCGCCTGGTATGCTGCCGAGGTGGATTCGACGCTTGATCAACACGGGGGAAGCGCATGGCTGCGGCAGCCGAGCATCGCAGACTTGGTTGCAACTACCCTGCGCCATTTCCATGGGCGACGCTATGCGCTGCACGCTTGGTGCGTGATGCCCAATCATGTTCACGCAGTCGTGCAACCGCTGGGTAAACACTCGCTCGCGTCGGTTCTGCATAGCTGGAAATCCTATTCCTCCAACAAGGCGAACCGCTTGCTGAACCGGGCCGGCCAACCCTTCTGGCAACGCGAATCTTACGACCACTGGATCCGCGACGAAGCGGACCTCGCCCATTGCATACGTTATACTGAGGAAAACCCCGTCAAAGCAAAGCTGTGCAAACGCAGCACTGATTGGCCGTGGAGCAGCGCCAGCCAGTAGCGCAGGCATCCTTGCCTGCATGGTTTTCCAATGCAGGCTGGAAGCCTGTGCTACGGGGCGTTGACGCGATGCATCGAAATTTTTTGCAACCGCGCGGTTTCGCGTCGTGTCTTGTCGGCGTGGACTACCTCGTCTGGAGCCTGACTGTCTCGCTGTTGCTGATCGGCCTGATCGGCTGCATCGTGCCACTGTTGCCGGGCACGACCTTCATCTTGATCGGCGCGGTGCTGCACAAGCTGCTGCTGCCTGACTCGATGGGCTGGAGCGTGGTCGCGTGGGTGTCGGCGCTTTGGTTCCTCTCCATCGTCGCGGATTTCATTGGCGTGATGATCGGGGCCAAACTGTTCGGCGGTGGCAAATGGGGCATGACCGGAGCAACCGGAGGCGCCTTCGTCGGCATGTTCTTTTCACTACCCGCGCTGCTGCTCGGCACCTTCCTCGGCGCGGTCGTGGCGGAAAAATACGGCGCCAAACGCACCGATCGCGAATCGCTCAAGGCGGGCGTCGGCGCCACCGTGGGATTTTTCATATCCACCGCCGCACGGCTGTTCTGCGCGGTAGCGATGATCGCGCTGATCATCGCGGCCGCGACTGACTGGTTCAGCGCGATGCCAACGCCTTGACGCGACGGCGCCAGTAAACCAAGCCCGCGCTGAGCAACACCATGATCGCTCCGTAGGTGCCGGGCTCGGGCACGGGCGTCACGCGCCAATAGCCCGAATCATACGGCTCCCAATACGCGCCGTTGCCGTAGCCTTCAAAATAGATCTGAGGCAGAATGGAATTAATGCCCGCGTCGCTCTTCACGAGGAGAAAGTCGGTGTAGTCGATCCAATTGCGGATGTAGAGCAGGCTGTCCGGTGTGCTCATCTCCAAGTCGTCAAGGTAAAGGAAGTTGGCGTTGCACACGTTGCCGCCCGCGAAGTCGATGACCGCCACGCCGTCGATCGTCAGCGTGCCCAGCTTCTCAGTCACGCCCACACCGCCGGCCCCGTTGAACTGCAGGATCGTCTCGCCCGTGCCGTATTCGCTGCCGCGCAGCGTCACGTCGGCGGTGTTAGCGATTTGCTCATTGGCGTCGAGCCGCAGGATGTCCGTCCCCCGCCCGTCGCCCACCACGATATCGCCGGCGATGGCGTTCACGCCGTCGCTCTTGGCCAAAGCCAGCGTGCCGTCGTTCACGTAGGTCGTGCCGGTAAAGGTGTTTGCCGTCGTGCCCGAGAGGGTGAGTGTGCCGTCGCCGGTCTTGATCAAGTTTTTCGCCCCGCTGTTGTCGGGGATGACCGCGCTGATGTTCAGCCCGCCTGTGCCATACACGTGCGCCACCAGATCGGAAACCCCGGTGCCGGCCCGGATCGTGCCGTTGGAGACATTGCTGACGGTCGCGCCAGTGGACAGCAGGCCGCCGGAATTGATGGTCAAGGTGCGGCTGTTGAGGTTGACATCGATGCCGCTGCCGAGGCTGAGCGAACCGACCGTGCGGTTGTTGGTCAGAGTTTGGTCGCTCGTGGGTGCCGCGTTGACCGAGGAGGTCCACGAGTTCTGCGCGGTATTCGTCCCGGCGACGGCCACTATGCCGTAGGTCGCGTCATAACCGGCAAACGCAGTGCCGTTAACCGTGGCATAACCCAGCACGTTCGAGGTCAGCGTGGGAGCTGTGGTGAAGGTAACACGAGGGTTGTTCCCCGAGGTGCCCAAAGTCCCGCCGGTATTGGTGAAGTTCGCGGTCGCACCGTCACTGCGGGTCAAAGCGTTGGCGGCAAGCACGGTCGCATTAGTGCCTGTGCGTTGAACATTGATGGTGTTGGCTCCGCCGGTGAGTTGAACCTGCCCCATCGTCTCCGTGTAACTGGTCCCATTGGAGCGCCCGATCAGGCTGATCGTGCCGCCGTTCAATGCGATATCAGCCGAGTCACCAATGCGATTGTTTGTGCTACTGGTATTATCCAGCGTGAGCGTGCCGCCTTGCTGAACCGTGAAGCCCGAGGATTGCGCCAGATCACCCGAGGCGCCGGAAATCCGCAGCTCAGATCCGGCCACGGTAACCGCCCCGGTGTGCGTGTTGTTGGCCGTGAGGTCCAACCGACCGTTGCCCACCACCTCAAGGTTGGCCGCGCCAGACATCACGCCGCTGAGCGTGCCGCTGGCCCGCGCCGCATCCGTGCCTTGCACCGTGTGGATTGTGCGCGCGCCCGAGCCGCCCAGATTCACTGCGTTGCTGATCGTGACCGTGCGGTTCGCGCTGACCGAGCCGAGGATCAATTGCTTATCCGCGGCCACAAAGTTCGACGTCGTCCCCCAGGTGAGACCAGCGCCGCTGTTCAATGACACCGTGCGGTTGCCGCCGGAGGCGGAAAAACCGCCGTCGCCCACCCATTGGACCTGGCCGCTCCCCGAACCAAGGTTGGCGGAATAATTGGCGGTCAGCTCGCGCACGCCACCGTTGAGCACGAGATTGCTGTTGGATGAGATGTTGCCGCGCAGTGCGCCACCGCGGATTTCTGTCGCGCCGGTGTAGGTGTTGGTTCCGGTCAGATTGAGCGTGCCGTCGCCGGTCTTGATGAGCCCGCCGCCAGTGCCACTGAGAACTCCCGAAAGCGTGCCATCCACCGCCGCGCTGCCATTGGCTACGCGCACCTCGCGCTGCGCGCCGCCAAGATCGATCGCGTTGGTAAAGGTGACCATGGCGTCGGCATAATCCGAACTGAGTAGCAGGGCGTTGCCAGTCGGCACAAAGCTGCCGGAGTTCCAGGCGACCTGACCGTTGGCCGTGCCGCCGGAATTGGTGAGCGAGACCGTGCGATTCGCGCCGTAGGCCGAAAAACCACCGTCACCGGTGAACTGCACGCGATCGGAGCTCGTGCCGAGCCGGCGCGTGAAGGTCGTGCCGACGCCGATTTCGAGCACGCCGCCGTTCAGGGTGAGGTTGCCGCCGGTGTAGCCGTTGGTGGCAAAGCCGCCGGCGAGGGCGTTTTCGCCGCCGCTGATGCGGAGGGCGCCGCCACTAATGGTTGTGGTGCCGTTCCAGTTGTTGGCGGTGTTGCTCAGCTCGACCACCCCGGCACCGAGCTTGGAGAGACCGTAGGTGCCGGAGCCGTCGCTGATTTGGCCGCTGAGCGTGAGGACGCCGTCGCGCGAACCGATCGCGCTGTTGGCCGCCAACGTGATGTTGCCCGCAAAGCTGTTGTTGCCGCCGTCGTTGTAGATCGCGCCGACGAAGCCTTCGCCGCCGCGGTGAATGCCCTGCCCGCTGATCGTAACGGCTTCCGCCGTGGTGTAGTTGACGTTGCCGCTGACGGTCGGCGCGCGAAAGGCGAGCGTACCCCCGCTGTTCACGGTCGTGGTGCCGGCCGTGGTGCCGAGCGCGCCATTGGTCGTAACCACCACCATGCCGTTGTTGACCGTCACATCGCCAGTCCACGAACTGTTGTTGTTGTTGATGGTGGCGATGCCCAAGCCGTTCTTGATCATGTCTCCCGAGCCGGTGATCGCCCCGTTGAAGTTGGTCGTGCCCCAGCCGTTCACCTTGACGTCGTTGCCCCCGGTCGTGATCGCCCCATTGATGCACAGCGTGCTAAACGAGTAGTTATTGACCGCCAGAGTCTCCACGAGGGTGATCGGCAGGTTGAGATGGTGCTGCCCTTGCGCCCCGTTGTAATCGTTGACGTTGATCGACGGCAGACCCGCCAACCCCGTATCGCCCATGATCAGGGAGCCGGTGCCGTTGACTGTGTAATTGATGCCTGCGTCAAAGGTCAGGGAATTCACTTTCCGTCCGGTGGAGTCCAGCGTCACCGTCTGGTCCGTGCTCGGCTTGTTGCCAAAGAGGATGTCGGCGTTCACTGACGGCGTCTTGTTGTTCGAGCCGGTGTCGGTGTGATACCAGTTGTTGTTGGCACCGTCGGGAGTGGCTCCCCATGTGGTCGTGCCCGCACCGTTGTCCCACTCAAACGAACTGGGCTGCCACGGCGTCATCGTCACCGTCGTGTTGCGGATTTCGTGGATCTCATCCACTCCGCCGGTGGAACCGGTGAAACCGATCTTAAACGTGTCGGGCCGGTCGTAGGCGGAGAGGTCGGCAGTGAAGGCTTCAATGTACGAACCACTGGCCCCAAACTTCATCTCGACCGTCAACTGGTTATTGGCGTCGAGTGTCAGTCGGAAACTACGGTAGTCGGCTCCAGTCTGGTCTGGCCGGGTGGTATAGGTCGGAAAGTCCATCTGCCCGCCGCCCGGCAGGGTGTTCAAGGCGGCACTAGCGGCAATAAATTCGTAGTCGCTACTCTCCGGGCCGCGCACCGCGACGCGGTTGGGGTAAAGCGAACTGCCCAAGCCGCCGTTACGGCCTTCGGTGTTACTCGAATAGTTGCCGTAATTGTCCAACCCGAAACCCAAATAGCCCCCAGGCATGCCAGGCGCACTGGCCGCTGTATTTTGGGCATAGCCTAGCGAACCACCGTAACCGCCCGGGGAGAAACTCGAGGCATCTATCGAGCCGTCCACCAGAAAAAAGGTGATGCCATCGGCACCGGTGCTGGTGCTGTTCCAAAAAGCGTAGTCGAACTCGATCTGAATCTGCGCATTGACCGAAAAGATGGCCGAATCGAAAAGCGCATAGGTGGCTTGGTTGCCCAGATTCTCGGTCAAACGCAGCCAACCATCACCGGGCGTGTCCACCGTGTTGGCGGTGAGGTAGGGATCCGTCGAGCCCGAGGTGCCGCCAAACACCCAACCCGCGGCGGTCGTGCCCCGAAAGCTTTCCGTTACTGTCACTTGCGCCCAAGCGGCAGTCGCGCTGAGCCAAAGTGCTAAAGCGACACCCCGAAACGTCATCACGACGAGTTGGCTGCCCTTAAAATACTTGGGTAAGCTGCGGTTCACAGGTTTTAATCAAGACGCAGTACTACCCGAGCTCAATATATTTTTAAGGTAAATACCCTATAATACCCTGCGGAAACTACGTAGCCACACCGCCGACTCTGCCGCTTCATCGTTTATTCAGATATCGGTCCAATAAAGCGTAATTTAACTCCAAAGAAAGCGGGTTGATGCTGGGCAAAATCGACTCGATGCGAGATATGCCCGACTGCTTAAGAAAATAGAGCCGCAACCCATCCAAACTCGTTAATTTTATGTCGTAACTTGCTTGGATGAGACGCTTTACCTCAACCATCCCCGCTTCATCGCCCACCGACCCCGCCGCGCAAAACACCGCCACCGCCGCCTGCAACCAAGCATCGGCCGGCACCGTGGGCAGACGCGGCAACGCCGCCACCAGCATCGCCGCCAGCTCCGCGTTGGGAAAATCCACCACATGCACGGCTAGTAAAGTGAATTCTCCCGCTCCTGGCCGTCGTTCTGGTGATAGGAGGGCTGCAAACTCAGCCTTAAGCCTCGCTCGGTCGCCCATCTGCGCATACGCTGCAAATATCAGCCGAGCGACATCGCGTCCCGACAGCTCGCGCCGCCCAGCTGCCAGCAGGTTGAGCGCATCCTGCGGATACCCCAGCCGCGTTAACGCATCCACCCGGTAAACCCGATCAAACGGGAAATCTGCCACAGGCAGCGTATCGAGCAGCACCCGCCGCGCCTCCGCCGTCGGCAGGTCTTGCACCCGCCCTGCCAAAGCGAGCACGGCTCGCGCGGGTGCGGGCACCGCTGAATCGCGCCCCAAAGCCGCCAAATCCACTACCCCGGGTTGGTGCCGGGCGGCAAATCTTAGCGCATATGTCCAGACCGCCGGTTGCGCGGGATTGTCCAATAACCGCATTTTCGCCAGCTCCGCGATCGCATCCATCCGGCCGCGCGCCAATAAGCCTTGAAACCAAGCTTGCGCGATCTCCTCCCGCCGCTCCGGGTGCGAGTCCATTAATTGCCGATACAGCTGGTCCGACTGTTGCGGGCTGCCCGCCCGGTAAAACTGTGCGAGCATCATGCCCGCCTGGTAGTTGCCGGAATCAAGCTGATACGCCACGCTCAGCGCATTGATCGCCTCCTTCACCCGGCCCGCTTGGTAACTTTCCCGCGCCTGGCGGATGAAAAGTTCGGCCCGCACCGCCGGCAGTTCATCCCACGCGGGCGGCCAGGCCAGCTGACGGTAAGCCACCTGATAACCGATGCCCCGCAATCCGGCGAAAGCCAGCGCCGCCAGCACCAACCACAACGCCAGCCACGCCGCGGCGTAGTGCAGCACCGCCCGCGTCCAAAACGGCCGCACCTGCTCCGGCGGCACGCTGCAAACCCAGAACCCCGCATCATTGCGCCGCAGCAAAGGACACACGCGACCGAAACGCGCCGGCTGGCTCCAACCCGCCACCGCCTCGCACCCGGTTTCCAACGGCCGGCCGGAATCACTGGGATTGTGACACGGACAACGTCCGCGCCGCCGCCTGAGCACGTAGATTGACTTGCGCGCATTCCAAAAGAAAAACGCCCACGCCGCTCGCCAGAAATCTGCCAGCCAGCCTTTCACACCCCGGTGGTAGGGGCAGCGCCGACCCCGGGCAAGCCGGCATAATCCCGCGCACCTTTCAAAACCCGAACGCCTTCAGCTCACCGATCCTGACCTCAAACCGGTCGTTGTAGGGTTTCACCCGCTTGAAATCGCTCCACGCAATCTCCGCCGCCCCGCCCACGCGAAAAAACAGCACGCGGCCCGCCCCGCGAGCCTGAATGGCGTGCGGCTGCGGCGCATAACTTTCATCCACCGTCCGAAAATCCGCGCTGACCTCGATCGAATCGATCTTCGCCACGCCCATGGCGCGAAACGAGCCCGTGGTTTCCAGACTGAAACCGGTGACGACCTCCCGCGCGCGTTCCACCGTCATGTGCACCATGAACTTTTCCGCCAGAAACCGCTTGCTCGCACCGGGCTGCAGCGGAATCGCAAAGACGACCTCGGCGGCGGTTTCCTCGCGCACGGTCGCCCGGTCAAAATCCATCACCTCGCCCAGCGTCTTTTCCTCGCGCCGCTTCTGCTCCTTCACCTTGCGTTTCTCCCAACGCCGCACATCCCGCCCGTCCGGCTCGCGCCCCTGCCATTGGATCAACCGCCATTGTTCCGCGGGCGGTTGCGACGGATCATAACGCTCCACCGTCGGCCCGCCGTCGGGCCGGCCCTTGCGATCGTAGGCCTGCGTGGTCTGCGTGTAGGCCCAGTGATCCTCGTCGGCCTGCAGCTTGCCCAGCGCCGTCCCCAACAACGCCGGCATGGCCGCAGTACCGTGGCAGGTAATCAACAAGCACAATAGCAATGCACACCACCGGCAGTTCATGACGGGCAGCCTGCCCATGGCGCAGCAGGCTGCAATCCCGGGCTTGCCCGGTGAATCGCATCCGACCTCAACGGGCCGGATGCGACGGAATTGACGGCAATGTTTACAACCGGCAGATCAGCAACTCGCGCTCGTAGATCATCTCCGGCGGCAGGTGGTCATGCAGGTCGAGGAAGAGCTCCTCGTGGCCGATGACCTCGCGGCGCCAGGCGGCGCGGTCGACCTCCTGCAGTTGTTCGAACTGCTCCTTGGAGAAGTCGAGCCCGGTCCAGTCGATATCCTCGTAGTGCGGCTGCCAGCCGATGGGCGTTTCCTTGGCGGCGGTGCGGCCGCGGGAACGTTCCACGATCCATTTCAGGATGCGCATGTTGTCGCCGAAGCCGGGCCAGATGAACTGGCCCTTCTCGTCCTTGCGGAACCAGTTCACGTTGAAGACGCGTGGCGTCTCGCTGAGCGTGCGCTGCATCTTAAGCCAGTGGCGGAAGTAGTCGCCCATGTGGTAGCCGCAGAACGGCAGCATGGCCATCGGGTCGCGGCGCACCTTGCCGATCGTGCCGGCGGCGGCGGCGGTCATCTCGGAGCCCATCGTGGCGCCCATGTAAACGCCGCCCGACCAGTTGAAGGCCTGGTAAATGAGCGGCATCGTCGTGGCGCGGCGGCCGCCGAAGATGATGGCCGAAATCGGCACGCCCTCGGGATCCTCCCACGCGGGATCGATCGTCGGGCACTGCGAGGCCGGGGCGGTGAAACGGGCGTTGGGATGCGCGGCTTTGGCGCCGGTTTGCAGCGCGATCTCGGGCGTCCAGTGCTTGCCCTGCCAGTCGAGACATTCGGCCGGTTGCGTGCCCATGCCTTCCCACCAAACGCCGCCGTCGGGGGTCAGCGCGACGTTGGTGAAGATGGTGTTCTTCGCCAGCGCGGCCATCGCGTTCGGGTTGGTGGATTGGCTCGTGCCGGGCGCCACGCCGAAGAAACCCGCCTCGGGGTTGATGGCGCGCAGCCGGCCGTTGGCGTCGGGCTTGATCCACGCGATGTCGTCGCCGACGGTCCAGATTTTCCAGCCCTGCCGCTTGAAATGCGTGGGCGGGATGAGCATGGCGAAGTTGGTCTTGCCGCAGGCGCTGGGAAACGCGGCGGCCACGTAGGTCTTCTCGCCGTGGGGATCCTCGACGCCGAGGATGAGCATGTGCTCGGCCATCCAGCCTTCGTCGCGCGCCATGTTGGAGGCGATGCGCAGCGCAAAACATTTCTTGCCGAGCAGGGCGTTGCCGCCGTAGCCCGAACCGTAGCTCCAGATCTCGCGGGTCTCGGGGAAGTGGACGATATACTTCTCCTTGTTGCAGGGCCACGGCACATCCTTCTGGCCGGGGGCGAGCGGTGCGCCGACCGTGTGCATGCAGGGCACCACGCGCTTCTCCTCCTTGTCGATCTCCTTGAACACCGGCAGGCCGATGCGCGCCATGATGCGCATGTTGGTCACCACGTAGGGCGAATCGGTCAGCTCCACGCCGAGCTGCGACATGGGCGAGCCGATGGGGCCCATGCTGTAGGGCAGCACATACATCGTGCGGCCGCGCATGCAGCCGGCGAAAAGGCTCTTGAGCTTCTTGCGCATCTCGAAGGGGTTGACCCAGTTGTTGGTCGGGCCGGCGGCGTCCTTCGACAGCGAGCAGATGAACGTGCGGTCCTCGACGCGGGCCACGTCACTGGGGTCGCTGCGCACGTAATGGCAGCCGGGCCAGTGTTTTTCGTTCAGCTTGATGGCCGTGCCGCTGGCGACCATCTGCGCACAAAGCGCATCGTATTCCTCCTGGGAACCGTCGACCCAATGAATCGTCTCGGGCTGGCACAGGGCGGCCATCTTTTCGACCCACCGGAGCAGGTGGCGGTTGGAACTCAACGGTGTGGAATGCGCGCTGGTATTCATCGCAATGACCGTATCCGCCTTGCACAAACCGGTAAACCGCAATCAGCCGGTGTCACCGGAAAATAACGCCCGCTGCCGGGCCGCATTAGCGGCGCGCGTCAGGGGTTTCGGGCATCGGCTCGACATGCACCGACACATCCATGATCGCGTGCGGCGCCGAGGCCAGCAGCGCATCCTTCACCTCGTGCGCGATGTCGTGCCCCGCCCGCACCGTCAGGTCGCCCTCGACCCGCACCTGGATGTCCACCAGGTGGCTCAACCCGGTCCGGCGCACCCGGCATTTGTCGATGTCCTGCACCCCCGGCACCGCCAGCGCCAGCGCCCGCACCTCGGCCGCAAACTCATCCGAAACCGCCGTGTCCATCACGTCACCCACCGCGCGGTTGAACATGGTGACTCCGTTGACCGCGATCACCACGCAGGCCAGCAGCGCCGCCCAGTCGTCGGCGGCCTCGAAGCCCTCGCCGCCGAGCAGCGCGATGGCGATGCCGACGAAGGCCGCGGCGGAAGTCAGCGCATCGGAAAAATGATGAAACGCCTCCACGCCCAGCGCCGTGCTGCGGCGCTCCCGGCCCTCGTGATGCAGCCGACGGGAAAACCAGAACTTCACCGCCATCACGAACACCAGCAGAATAAGCGTGGCCCAGTGCGGCCCCTGGTGCGGGTGCATGATCTCCTGCACCGCGTGCCAGCCGATCCAGCCGGCCGCGGCAAAGATGAACAACGCCACCGACAACGCCGCGAGCGACTCGGCCTTGCCGTGACCGTAGGGATGATCGTCGTCCGGCGGCCGCGCGGCCACGCGGAATCCCGTCCAGACCAGCACCGAGGAAAACACGTCGAGCAGCGACTCCACGCCGTCCGCAATCAGCGCGTAGGTGTTGCCCAGAATGCCGCCGGCGAATTTCAACGCCGCCAGCAGCAGGTTGAGCGCCACGCCCTTCAGCACCAGCCGGGCGCTCGCGTGGGCGCGCTGTTGGTTGGCTGCGTGGTGCGCTGGGGTTACCGATGCCATCCGGGGCACGCTGCCACGCCGCCCGTCGCCGCGCGAGGCCGTAATTGACCGGCTGCCCGCGACGGTTCATGGTGCGTTTCTCCACCATGGCCGAAACGCAAACCATGTCGGCGATCGATCCGGTCCGGCAGTTCTCCGTCTTCACGGAGAATCATGTCGGGCGGCTGCACGATCTGACCGCCCTCTTCAAGCAGCACCATGTCCACATCATGGCGATCACCATCCTCGACGCCACCGACAGCGCGGTGGTGCGCATGGTGGTCGACGATCCCGACCTCGCCCGCGAGCTGATGGTGAACAACGATTTTCCCTACACCGAATGTGAGATCCTCGCCGTGGAGCTGCCCGACGAGGAACGGCTCAACGGCGTGCTCGCCGCGCTGCTCGAGGCCGAGATCAACATCCACTACATCTACGCGTTCCTGAAACGCCCGGAAGGCCGCACAGCCCTCGCCATCAACGTCGAGGATGCCGACATCGCCGCCCAGGCCGTGCAGCACCGCGGTTTCAAGGTCCTGACCCAGCGCGACATTTCACGGTGAAGGCGCAAGCCTCACCGTCCTAAACGTTAACGTAATCGTTATCTTTCTCGTTATCTTTATCGTTATCTTTCGCGTCATCGCGCCCGCCGCGGCATATACGAGAACGATTACGATTGAGAGAACGAGAACGATTAAGTCAGCGACGATACGCACTCACACGCGGTAGAATTTCTCCGCGTTGCGCACGTAGACCTTGTGCAGTTCGTCGGGCGAACAGCCCTTGAGCGCGGCGTCGAGCGTGTCGACCCAGCGCGGGTAATCCGTCGCCTGCGAGGCCACCGGCCAGTCGCCGCCGAAGATGACGCGGTCAAAACCGAAGCAATCCACCACGTGGTCGATGTAGGGCCGCAGGTCGGCGGGCGTCCATTTTCCCATGTCCGCCTCGGTCACGAGGCCGGACAGCTTGCACCACACGTTGGGCAGCGCCGCGAATTCGCGCAGGTGCTGCCGCCACGGATCGAGCCGGCCGGCCTTGATGTCGGGCTTGGCGATGTGGTCGACGATGAACCGCACGTTGGGGCACTGCCGCACGAGCTTCAGCGTGTTGGCCATCTGTGTGTGATTGATGCAAATGTCGAAGCTCAACCCGTGCCGCGGCAGCAGCTGCACGCCGCGCACAAAGTCCGGTTGCAAACAAAACTCCGGGTCGGCCTCGAACTGGATGATGCGGCGGATGCCCTTGATGAGCGGATTCGACGCGAGCTTGGCCAGCGCCGGCTCGGCGGCGTCACCTTTTTCCAACGGCGCCCACGGTACGATGCCGCGGATGCGCGGATCGACCGCGGCGACTTCCGTCACCCAATCCGCCTCGGCCTGAAACTGAGAGAAATCGCATTCGCACTGAAGAAAGACCATCTTCGCCACCTGCACCGGTCCGCAGACGCGGCGGTATTCGTCGATCAGGTGATCGCGGTTAAGCATGGGCACATTGGCGAGCCACGGATAGCTCAGGCGCTTGAGATCCCAGATGTGCAGATGGGTGTCGACGATGGGGAAGTTTGGCATGACGGAATTTTCGATTGGGGATGGGGGAATTTCGATTGGCCGGCGCTCAGGCGTGCCGCCGGCGGCACATGGTCACTTTCACTTGTTCACCTGGTTTTTCAACGCTTCGCCCTTGAGGCCGCGGGCGACCTCCTCGGCGGCGAGATGCTGCAGCCGCGGGATGCTGCTTTCGCTGTACCACGCGACGTGCGAGGTGAGCAACGCGCGCGGCGCGGTGCGCAACGGGTGATCGGCCGGCAGCGGCTCGGCCTCGAAGACATCGATGCCGGCGCCGGCAATCTGGTTCCTGTGCAGCGCCTCCGCCAGCGCCACCGTGTCCACCAACGGGCCGCGCGCGGTGTTGACGATGATGGCGGTGGACTTCATCTCGGCGAGCCGTTCGGCGTTGACGAAATGCTTCGTCTCCGCGGTGAGCGGCAGGTGCAGCGAAACGATGTCGGCGCGCGTGAACAGGTCTTCGATCTCGACCTTCTCCACGCCTTCCATCGCCATGATGTCGGCCGGCACAAACGGGTCGTAGGCGATGCGTTTGCCGCCGAAGCCGCGCATCATGAAATGCGTCGAGCGCGCGATGCGGCCGAAGCCCGCCGTGGCGAAGGTCATTTCGCGCAGCGACGGCATCTGGCGGTCCGGCGTGATTTTCCACGTGCCCGCGCGCAACCGGGCATCGAGCGCGGGCAGCTGCCGCGCGAGCGCCAACGCCAGCGAGACCGCGTGCTCCGCCACTTCGTGCACACCGTAGTCCGGCACGTTGCACACCGGGATGCCGCGCGCCTTGGCCGCGGCGATGTCGACGTTGTCGTAACCGATGCCGTAGCGGACGATGACCTTGCAGCGCGTCAGCGCGTTGATCACGTCGGCCGGCACCGGCGCCCATTGCACGAGCAGCGCGTCGGCGTCGCGCGCGGCCGCCAGCACCTCGGCGGGCGTCTTGCATTGCGAGACGACGAGTTCGCCGCCCGCGGCGGAAATGACCGCCTCTTCGTGGCGGAGATTGGGAAAACCGTGATCGGTGATGACGACGCGGAACTGGCTCATGTTTGGTGGTGGTGTTTTGGTGGAGTTGGAAATTGTAGGGCGGGGTCTCCGAACCCCGCCAACGAACGGGTTGTTTGCAAAGGCGGGGATCGGAATCCCTGCCCTACAGGCTATTTGCTGCCGGCGATCTTTGCGGTTTGGCCGAGGCCTTCGGGACCCATGCCGTTGTAGCCGCCGTCGACCGGCAGGTCGGTGCCGGTGATAAAGGACGCGTCATCGCTCAACAGGAACAACGCCGGTCCGGCCATCTCGACCGGGTGCCCCATGCGCGCGAGCATGTGAAACTGGCCCCAGATGGGATCGTAGGTCGCGCGGTCGCCGCCCGCGGCCTTGTCCACCTCACGCGTCCAGATCCAGCCGGGGCTGATGCTGTTGACGCGGATCTTGTGCGGCGCGAGATCGATCGCGGCGCAACGGGTGAGCTGCGTGACCGCGCCCTTCGACATGTTGTAGGTCCAGCGGTTCACCTGCGCGACCCAAGCCGAGATGCTCGACACGTTGACCACCGCGCCGCCGCCGGCCTTTTTCATATGTTCGGACGCGAGTTGGATCATCAGCGCGAAACCGAGCGGGCCGACCTGCAGCGAATAAAGGAAGTCCTCGCGCGTGGCGTCGAGGCCCTTGGCGATGAACGAAAATGCGTTGTTCACCAGGCAGTCGAGCCGGCCGTATTGCGCGACCGTGTCGGCGACAAGCTGGCGGCAGAAGGCCTCCCGGCCCATGTCGCCGGCGACGATGAGCGGCGAAAAGCCGGCGGCGGCAAACGCGGCGCGGCCTTCGTCGACGTCCTGCGGCAGGCAGCTCACGGCGACCTCCGCGCCTTCGCGCAGCAGTTCGAGCGCGATGGCGTGGCCGATGCCGTTGGTGCCACCGGTGACGATGGCGACCTTGCCTTTGAAACGATTGGGAACGGGGGTGCGGGTGGGTGCTGTGCTCATGGGGTTGGCGGAGTTAACAATTTGAAATGAAATTGACGACGGTACCTTTGACGGTGGACGGGCACGTCCCGGTGTCCGTCAAAACGCGCAGAGGGACCTGCGCGTCCACCTCAACTGATTGTAGTATTAGGATGTGCTTCACGGGCAAATCACGGCTTTGATGTCGGCGCCCTTGGCCGCGAGCATGCGTTGGAAGGCCGTGACGCCCTCGGCGAGCGGGAAACGCTGCACCCACGAGAGCGCATCCACCTTCCCCGCCGCCATCAGGTCGAGCGCGAGTTTCAGTTCGTCAATCGTCGCGGCATAGGTGCCGAGCACCTGCTTTTCCGGCAGCGTGATGCCGTAGGAATCAAACGTCAGCGCATTTTCATGCAGGCCGATCCAGACCGTCGCGCCGCCCGGTCGGATCGCGTCAAGCGACGTGCGTTTGGTCAGGCCGGAGCCGACGGCATCCACGCTCAGGTCCACGCCCTCGCCGCCGGTTTCCGCCAGGATGACCTTGGTGACATCCTCCTCGCGCGGATTGATTACGCGCACCGCGCCGAGTTTTTGCGCCACCGCGATGCGCTCGGGGCTGAGATCGGCCACGTAAACCTTGGCGCCGCGCAACACCTGCAGTGCCTGCTGGCAGAACAGCCCGATCGGGCCCGCGCCGATCACCAACGCGGTCTGAACCGGCAGGTGTTTGCTGACGTGCACCACGTGCACGCCGTTGGCCATCGGCTCGGCGAGCGCGGCGGCCTCGGCAGGCAGGTTTTCCGGCCACGGAATCAGGCAACGCGCGGGCACGTTGACGTATTCGGCAAATGCGCCGGGCCGGTGCATGCCGAAGATCTGCCGGGTGGCGCACAGGTGCGTGTCGCCGCGTATGCAACGCACGCACCGGCCGCAGGGCACCAGCGAGTTGCTGACCACGCGCGCGCCGGCCGTCCAGCCGGTCACGTCGGCGCCAAGCTCGGCGATGGTGCCGCAAAACTCATGGCCCATCACCAGCGGCGGTGAACGGCGCGGGCTGTGGGTTTTGAACGTCTCCAGTTCGCTGCCGCAGATGCCGCAGGCGGCGACCTTGAGCTTCACCTCGTCCGGCTGCGGCGCGACCTCGTCCAGGTCGCGGATTTCCAATTGGTCAAAAGCCGGGTAGTGCAGAGTGCGCATGGGGAAGGGTGACGTGCCGCGGCCCGGCACGGAAGGCAAGGGCCAACCACTCTGAAAATTCGCGGAGTAAAATCAAAGCCCCGATTCGAGCAATTTCCAGCAGTAGAGCTGCATGCGCGGCAGGTGGAACGGCCCCTTGTAGGTGCCGCCCTTGAGTTGCGAGGTCGGGCGGCCGGCGCGATCAAGATAACCAAACCACTCGCCGTGCTCCGGATCGGAGAAATGGGCATGCGCCCAGTCGTGCACGAGCCGGTGCCATTCGAGGTATTTCGCCTCCTTGGTCAGCGTCCACGCGAGCAGCGTCGCGATCACGGCCTCGTTGTGCGGCCACCAGAATTTCATGTGGTGCCAGTATTCCTGCACCGGCCGGCCCAGCACATCGGTATTGTAGAGTATGCCGCCGTGCTCCGCGTCCCAGCCGCGGGCCCACATCCAGTCGAGGATCGTGCAACCGAGTTTCACGAGCCGCGCATCGCCGCCGCGCAGTTTCGCCTCGTGCAGAATGAACCACGCCGCCTCGATCGCGTGGCCGGGCGTGAGCTGGCGGCCGTCGAAATGGTCGATCAACGAGCCGTCCGGCGCGACCATCTCGAGCAGCACCTGCAGGTCGGGTTTCAAAAAATCGCGCCCGATCTCCCCGATCGCGCGGTCGATCCACTGCGTGCACGTCGCCCCGCGCACGGTGCGTTCGCCGAGCAGCGCGCGCAACTCCTGCGCCGTCACCAGCGCGATCATCAACGGCGCGAGGCCTTTCGCCGGCCGCGTGCCGGGTTCGGTTTTGGGCGGCATCACGCCCGGCGTGAAACTGTGGTGCAGGTAAACGTCCCACGCCCGCCACGCGTCCTCCGCATACGATTCGTCGCCGGTCAGTTTCGCGCACGCGGCGAACGCGATGGCCGCGAACGATTCGCTGAATACATAGCGCCGCATCCGCAGCGGCCGGCCGTCGCGCGTCACCGTGAAATACATTTTCCCGTCCGGTCCGCGTGCGTGTTTCCGCAAAAACTCCGCGCACGACAACGCCACCTCGCGCCATTCGGGCCGTTGCTCGCCCTGGAGATACGCCGTCGCAAACATCCAACCCGCGCGGCCCTGGAACCACACGCTTTTGTCGTCGTCGATCAGCGTGCCGTCGCGATCCAGTCCGGTCAGCATGCCGCCATGCGTGCGGTCCCAGCCGTGCCGCGTCCAGAACGGCAGCACATCGTTGCGCAGGCCATCGCGATAACAACGGATCAGTTCGGCACGGCGATCGGGGGATAGCATGACGGCCATTCTGCGCAGCTGCGCGATTTGTCCAACCGGATTGTTCCATCGGCATCGCCGGACGTCGGTTTGAGGAGGCCTCAACTGTAGCCGGCCTCGTTGGGGCCGGTCCGGGGCCATCCTCCTTCGCCGGGCCTGCGGAGGGTATGACGACCCCGGCCGCATCAAACCGCCGCACTGTGTGTCATGGCTGAACGTTCATGCGCGTTGGGGCTTGTGTCTTGCGACGTCGCGCGCTTCGCCATCAGGCTCCCCGTTTTCAAATGAGCAACCCTGCCAACACCACCCTCGCTGTGCGCAGCATTTCCTATCCGGCCAAATTCGATCCGGCGGAGCAAACCGCCGCAGACGAACTCGCCCGCCTGACCGGCGCCACCGCCAAGGCGGCGACAAGACCCGGCCCCGGCGTCAACGTCGCCCTCGCGGCGCGCAAGTGGGCGCCCGCCGCCGCCAAGGCCGCGGGCGGCAACACCGGCTGGATGTGGTTGCGCATCGATGAAAATGGCGCCGGCGAAATCATCGCCGACGAAGGCTCCGCACTGTTTGCCGCCGTGCGTTTGCTGGCCCACGGCCTGACCGGCGCCACCCGCGAAAAGCTCGCCGCCGGCCTGCTGCTGCGGCGCAGTTTCGCGCTGAACCGCCCGATCTGGGACGCGTCCTTCGCGCAATACTGGAAGTCCAACCGCAAGTTTTCGCCCGAGCACTATGCCGCCACGCTGGCCGAGGCCGGCTTCACCCACATCGAGGTCAACAGCCTGCACACGCATTTCCCCTACGAAGATTCCGTGCCGGGCGAATACTACTCGCAGTTCTACACCTACTGCCCGGGCTTCAACCATTTCATCGACACGCCGCTGACCCGCGGCATCTGGCCGGCGCAATACCTCGACGCCAATCTCGAGCGCCTGCAAAACCTCGCCGCACTCGGCCGCAAATACGGCCTCAAACCCGGCGTGTGCCTCTACGAGCCGCGCTCGATGCCGGAGCGTTTCTTCCAGCGTTATCCGGTCCTCCGCGGCGCGCGCATCGACCACCCGTTCCGCTCGCGCCTGCCGCGCTACACGCTGGCGCAGGACCATCCCGTAACGCAGAAACACTACCGCCTCGCCACGCAGGCGCTGCTGCGGGCCGTGCCCGACCTCGACGCGATGTCGATCTGGACCAACGACAGCGGCGGCGGCTTCGAGCACACCGCCTCGCTCTACATCGGTCGCAACGGCGGACCCTACATGATCCGCGAATGGCGCAGCCACGAAAAGATCGCCGAGGCCGCCGGCAAGAGCATCGGGAAGTTCCTGCGCAACCTGCGCGAGGCCGCCGCGGAGGTTAATCCCGGTTTCAAGGTCAGCCTGCGCATCGAGCCGTTCAAGGCCGAGCACGACCACCTCAAGGCCGAACTCGGCCGCGGGGTGCATTGGGAAGGCCCGTCGATGCTCGCGCGCGGCTATGCCCTGCCCTACGGCCATCCGAAGTATCCGGATCAGCTGGGCGCGGCCGGCACGATGTTTCATGCGCAGATGGACGGGCGGGAAAAGGGCGAACTCGCCAAGGAACGCGCCCAGGGCGTCAACCCGATCCTCACCTACTCGCCCGGTCCGGCGTGGAACCAGGAACCGCTCATCGGCATTCCCTGGCCGCGCATGATTCACGCGCGCCTGACCCAGCTGAAGGCCATCGGCGCCGACATGGTCAGCGCGATGGGCGGCCTCGCCAACACCGCCGCCGCGCCCTTCTGGCCGAACCCTGCCGCGATCCGCGCCGCGCAATTCACGCCGGAGCGCAGCATCGATGACGTGCTCGCCGACGAGGCCGTGCGTTTCGCCGGCGCCAAGCACGGCCCCGCGCTGGCCAAGGCCTGGGCCCTGTTTGAGGAAGCCGTCACCTGGCAGCCCATGGTGCCGTTGTTCTGCGGCTTCGGCTGGTGCTGGCAGCGCACCTGGGACCGGCCGATCGTGCCCGACATCGAGGCGATCCCCGAAAGCGAGCGCTTCTACTACGAGCGCCACGGTTGCTTCCAACACAACAACCCCGGCCGGAACGATCTCGGCAAGGATGTGCTGTTCAACCTCATCCCCCGCGAGGCCGCCGACAAGATGGTGCCGCGTTTCGACCGGAACCTCCTGCCGCGCATCGCCAAGGCGGAGAAATTTGTCGCGACCGTGCTGCAAAAGTGCGGCGACGACGCGCCGGCCGCGGCCGTCTTCACCGACCTGCGCGACCGCCTGCGCGGCTACCGCCACTGGGCCACCACCCTGCGCACCGTCGTCGCGTGGTGCTCGGGGGTTTACGGTTACCTCGAAAGCAAGACCGCCGCGCAAAAGCGGAAACACGAAAAGTTCCTGCAGGCCGCCATCGATCTCGAACTGGCCAACGCCCGCGGCTTCCTCGAGCACTTCGAAAACTCGCCCACCGAGTTCATGGTCGTTTCGGACACCGGCGAAAACACCTTCATCTACGGCAAAAACCTCGGCGACCACGTGCGCACCAAGATCCGCCTGATGGAAAAATACCGGCACCGCAAACCGCGCATCGACCGCGACATCCTCTGGCGCGCCGCCCCCGGCCAGCCCTGGCCGGAAGGTTTCTGAGCCGAACTCATGCAGTTGAAATGCAGGGGCGTGGCTTGTCCGCGCCCGATTATCGCTGCGCAGCCGCGGGCGTGGACAAGTCTCGCCCCTACGTGATCGAACGCATCTCCCACGCATACTCACGCATCAGAGCAAAACTGCGTGAGTCCAGCTGAGCGTCGTTACTACCCGGGCCGCCCGTCAGGGCGGCCTTTTTGCGTGTTGGTTTCAGAAAGGGATTTGTGGTCAATAACCACCCTTTTTCAGTCGTTCGCTTGCGCATTCACAGGCCGGCATGTTGGGCTGGGACCGAAAATTTCCCCTTTATGATGAACCAGACCCCCGCCGTGCTCGCCGCCCTTGAGGTGCGCCATGTCAATTATCCGACCCGCTTTCAGCCGGTCGAAAAAACCGCCGCCGAGGAGCTCGCCCGCCTGACCGGTGCGACCGCCCGCAAGGCCGCCAAACCCGGCCCCGGCGTCAATCTCGCGCTCGTGCCGCAGGCCTGGGCCAAATCCCTGCCGAAGGACAAGGCCAACACCCAGGGATGGATGTGGCTCAAGATCGAGGACGGCGCCGGCGAAATCATCGCCGACACCGGCGCCCTGCTCTACGCCGCCGTGCGCCTCCTCGCCAACGGCCTGACCGACACGCTCCGCGAAAAGCTCGCCCGCGGTCTCTTCCTGCCGGCGACCTTCCCCTGGCACCGTCCGCACTGGGACAGCTGCCTCACGCAATACTGGCGCAGCGCGCGCAACTTCGACCGCGAGCGCTACGTGGCCACGCTGGCCGAGAGCGGTTTCACGCACGTCGAGGTCAACGGCCTGCAGGCGCACATGCCGTTTGAGGATTCCGTGCAGTCGGAATTCTACCCGCAGTTCTACACCTACACCTGCGGCTTCAACCATTTCGTCGACACGCCGCTCACCGCCGGCCTGTGGCAGCCGCACTACCTCGAGGCCAATCTCAACAACCTGAAGAGCCTCGCCGCCCTCGGCCGCAAATACGGCCTCAAGCCCGGCGTGTGCATGTTCGAGCCGCGCACGCTGCCCGAGCGTTTCTTCCAGCGCTATCCGACGCTCCGCGGCGCCCGCGTCGACCATCCGTTCCGCTCGCGTCTGCCGCGCTACTGCCTCGCGCAGGACCATCCCGTCACCAAGCAGCACTACCGCGCCGCGATCCAGAACCTGATGCAGGCCGCACCGGATATCAGCTACATGAGCGTGTGGACCAACGACAGCGGCGCCGGCTTCGAACACACCGGCTCGCTCTACGTCGGCCGCAACGGCGGACCCTACATGATCCGCGAATGGCGCAGCCACGAGAACATCGCGAAGTCCGCCGGCGAAAGCATCGCGCGCTACCTCAACAACCTCCGGTCCGCCGCCGCCGAGATCAACCCCGACTTCGACATCTTCCTGCGCATCGAGCCGTTCAAGCTCGAGCAGGACCACATCAAGGCGGGCATGAACAAACACGTCTCGTGGGAAGCCCCCTCCCTGCTCGTGCGCGGCTACAGCCTGCCCTACGCCCACCCGAAGTATCCCGAGTTCACCGGCGCCGCCGGCGGCCCTTTGCAGGTCACGATCGACGAGCAGGAACGCACCGTGCTCGCCGAGTCGCGCAAGCAGGGCGTCGAGCCCACGCTCAACTACTCCGCCGGCAGCACCGCCTGCTACGAACCGCTCATCGGCGTGCCCTACCCGCGCCTCATGCGCCAGAAACTCGAGGCCATGCGCGACATCGGCCTCAAGCGCATCAGCGCCATCGGCGGGCTCGGCAACACCACCGTCGCACCTTACTGGCCGCATCCCGCCGTGCTGCGCGCCACGCAATTTACGCCCGAGATTCCGATCGACGAGGTCCTGCACCAGACCGCCGCCGGCTTTGTCGGCGAAAAATACGCCAAGGACCTGACCACCGCGTGGGACGCGTTTGAGGACGCGCTGCTCTGGCAGCCGCCCGTCATGCTCTTCAGCGGCTTCGGCTTCACCTGGCAGCGCACCTGGGACCGCCCCTACGTGCCCGACATCGAGGCCATCCCCGCCAAGGAACGCGCCTACTACGAGCGCTTCGGCTGCTTTCAGCACAACAACCCGGGCATGAACGATCTCGGCAAGGACGTGCTCTTCAACCTCGTCACCCGCGAACAGGGCGAGAAGGCCCGCGACGGCTTCGACAAGCACGCGCTGCCGCGCGTGGACAAGCTCATCGCCACGCTGGAAAAGCTGGTCGCTCAGACCGCCGGCGAGCCCGCCGCGCAGGCCGTGTTTGTTGACCTGCTCGACCGCGCCCGCGCTTTCCGCTGCTGGTGCACCTCGCTGCGCACAGTCAGCGCCTGGTGCGCCCACGTCTACGGCTGGCTCGAAAGCACCAAGGCCGCGGAGAAGCAGAAGCACGAGAAGGCCCTGCAGGCCGCAATCGACCTCGAACTGGCCAACACGCAGGAGCTGCTCGCCCTGCTCGAGTCCGGCCGCACCGAGACGATCATCCTCTCCGCCCTCGGCAACAACACGTTCTGCTACGGCGAGGACCTGCCCGCGCTGCTGCGCGAGAAGATCCGGTTGATGAAAAAATACCGGAACCGGAAGCCGCGCATCGACAAGGACATCCTCTGGCGACCCATCCCCGGCGCCAAGTGGCCCGAGTTCAACTGAGCCCGTTTCGCTTCAGCTCCAAATTCCAAGGCGGCCGCATCCCGGCCGCCTTTTTTGTGCCCGGGGCAAGGCGCCCGCCGCGGCCGGCCTTACCCGCCGTGCGCCTTCTTGCGGAAGGCCGAGGGCGTCATGCCCATCACCTGCTTGAAGGTCTTCGAGAAATGAAACACGTCGCAGAACTCCAGCTCCTCCGCGAGTTCCTTGAACCCGTGGCTGCCCTGGTAGATCGCGGCGCAGGCGCGGTCGATTTTCTTGTGCTTCTGGTATTGCCCGGGCGAGGTGCCCAGCTTCAACGCGAACTGCTTGCGGAAATTGTCGTAGTTGAGCCCCACCTTGCGCGCCACCTGCTCGGGTGACGGCCAGCCCTGCTCGCCCGGGCTCGCCAACAGGCGCTGACTTTCCTCCAGCCAGCGGTCGCGCGACGTGCGCACGCTGCGCTCGAGATCCGCCGCGGCCATGTCGTAGATCAGATGGAGAAACCGGCCCATCATGCGTTTCGCCCCGGCCTCGCTGTGCCAGGCCTCCGCGGAAATGACCTCCTGAAAACGCCGCAACCAGTAATCCACCGGCTCGAGATGCCAGAGCGGCCGCTGCGGATTCAGCAGGCCGCTCGCGCGCAACAGATCGAACTGCGGGCCGTTGAACACGCAGTATACCTGATCCCACGACCGGCCGCCGCGTGATCCGTAGGCATGCGCAATCTCCGGAAAAATCACCACCAGATCGCCGCTCACCAGATTGCGCTGCAGCCCGTGGGCGTCGGCGTAGTAGCCGTCCACTTTCACCATGTAGATGAAGGAGTAGCTTCCCAAAACACGCATTGCCTTGGGATCCAGCCCGCGCACATCGCGGATCGTGCCCGCCAATTGCACCTCACCGGCGCTCGTGCGGATGGGACTTTCCAGCCAGGCTTCGCTGCGGAAGGAGGTGACGGCGGATTGATTCATGCGTCCGGCCAAAATCTACATGCGAAATCTCATTTCAACCATTTTGTCGGCCCCGGTTCGCGTGTATGTTGGCGCGCTTACACCGCAGCGTTTCTTATTCCCCCCATTCCAAAGGCTTTCATCCCATGAGCACCGCCACCCTCCCGCAGATCGTTTCCTACGGTCATGAGCTCGACCTGAGCGAAGACAAATTCGGCCAATTGCGCGATTCGTCCGACGCCGCCCACGATTTCGAGGAACTCCGCCGCCGCGTCGCCGCGGACGGCTACCTCTACATGAAGGGCTACCTCGACCGCGACCAGGTGCTCGAGGCCCGCGCCGCCCTCACCGAGCGGCTCGCCGCCGCCGGCGTGCTCGACGAAAATTACCCTGCGATCGACGGCATCGCCAAACCCGACGCGGGCTACGTGTTCAAACCCGAGATCACCAACGGCTGCGAAGCCGTGCAAAAACTCCTCTATTCGGGCCGCCTGACCGATTTCTACCGCAATTTGTTCGGCGAGGAAATCCGCCACTACGATTACACCTGGCTGCGCGCCATCGGGCCGGGCAAGGGGACCAACCCGCATTGCGACCTGCCCTACATGGGCCGCGGCACGCACCAGCACATGACCTGCTGGATGCCCTACGGCGACATCTCCTACGAACTCGGCGGCCTCATGGTCCTCGAGGGCTCGCACAAACGCATGGACCTGCTGAAAAACTACGTTTATCGCGACGTGGACGGCTTTTGCGAAAACAAGCCGGAGCAGGCCGAGAAGGCCAAGGCCGGCGGCTGGTCCTTCACCGGCACGCTCTCGCACAACCCGCCCGCCGTGCGCAACAAGTTCGGCGGCCGCTGGCTCACCACCGAGTTTCAGGCCGGCGACTTTCTCACCTTCGGCATGTTCCTCGTGCACGCCTCGCTCGACAACCGCACCGAGAACCGCCTGCGCATCTCCAGCGACAGCCGCTATCAGCGCGCCTCCGAACCGATCGACGAGCGCTGGATCGGCGTCAACCCGCCCGCCCACGGCCCCAACGGCAAACGCGGCCTCATCTGCTGATCTCCCCACCCACGAATCTTTATCTTAATCTTTATCCTTATCTTGATCCCAATCCAAGACCATCGGCGCCTGCGTGCAGGGGTGAGGGTGGAATAAAGATCAAGATAAAGATAACGAGTTAAGAACCATCACTCCCTCCTCCCCCACTCTCCGTCATCCCCATGGCCACCACCGCTTCCGCCCGCCCCGCTTCCTCCGGCCGCATGGCCGCCGTCAATGAAATGACCCGCCTGCTCCGCCTGCTGTTCGAGGTCGAGCGCGAGTTCCTGCGCACGGTGACCACCCTCGTCTATCGCGTCGGCGAACCGGAGCTGAAATACCTCGTGTGCCAGCACGCCTGGGAATCCGCCGGCCACGCGCGTTTCCTCCGCGAGCGCGGCCGCGAACTCACGACCTTCGGCACGCAGGAAACCGCCCGCGCCGAAATCAAGCGTCTCTTCGACGAGGCCGTGGGTCGCAACACCGACGACCCGCTCGTCATCACCGCCGGATTTTATGAGGTGCTGAAGCCCGCGCTGCTCGAGGCCTACCGGCACTACCTCAAGGTCACCGATCATCTGGCCGACTGGCCGTCGAAGAAACTCGTCGAGGAATTCATCGCCGACGAGGAACGCCACCTCGCCGAGATCAAGCCCTGGCTGCAGGGCGTGGAAGCGCGGGAGTGGAAACTGCACCTGACCCAGGCGCTCGACGACCTCGGCGGCTGGCTCGGCCAGGAAACCCGCCTGCCGCTCGCCGCCGGCTATGTCTGGGCGCACCAGCAAACCCCGTTCACCCACCCGGCGACCTGCAACCGCGGCAAGTATCCCGTTTGCTCCAGCGTCTTCGGCTACGACCCGACGGAAGATCCGATCGTGCGCCCGTGGCTCACCGATCCCAATACCGACGCCCGCGTCATCCGCCTGATGGTTTACGTCTGGCTGATGATGGAAATGGACGCGATCGACTACCTCGCCACCGTTTTCTACGAAACGCCCAACGCGCCGTTCGACCTGCACTTCGACCTCGCGCGGCACCTTTGGGACGAGTCGCGCCACAGCCAGTTCGGTTTCCGCCAGCTGCCCAAGCTCGGCGTCGACCTGATGACGGTCGAGCACTCGCTCGATCTCTACAACATCCTCATCCAGATGCCCCCGCACGAGCGCTACGCTTTGATGACGATGGAATTTGAGGCCGGCAGTTTCCCGACCAAGGCCCACGTGATGGACCGTGTGCGCGAGCTCAACGACTTCGAGGCCGACACCCTCCTCGCCTTCGACCGCAACGACGAACAAAACCACGTCCGCTACGGCCACCGCTGGCTGCCCGAGATGATGGCGCAGTTCGGCGAGACCCGGCCCACCGAGGAATTCGTCAAGGCCACCCAGGAGAAATTCAAGGAGTTCGCTGCCCGCTTCGGCGGTCTCACCCCACACTCCTTGACCAAAGAAAAGCGCCTCACCGGCGAGAAAATTCTCAAGCTCGCCGGCGTCGCCTGAGCGCGCATCGCTCGGGCCGGCCAACCATAGGTACGCCGCGACGGAGGCGCGTGGCGCTTCGTTTTGATTATTCGTGAAATAGTGCCTTGAACATCAGGTCATGGGTCGGCTCAATGCACGCCCCATGCTCCCCCTCTGCCGGCGCTCCTGCGCACTGTTGCTGCTCCTCCCCTTTCTCTCCGTATTTGCCCGCGCTGAAGGGCTCATTTCCCTCAGCCTCACGCCGCTGAACCCGGCAGAAGCCGCGGCCAAGCTCGTCGCCCCGGCGGATCTGACTTTGCCCGAACTGACCGGCCCTGCCGCCGGTGTTAAGCCGCTCGCCCAAGTCGTGCATTACGACAAGTTGTGGCTGCTCGCAGAACAGGCCGACGGCTCGCAGGCTTGGTTTTGCCACGACAAGGCCGGCTGGACCCGCAAGTCCACCCCGCCCGGCCGACTGCGCACCGAACTGCAGGGCGGCGGCCAGGCCCACGTGCTGGCCCTCGGCGCGCCGGCACCAGACCAGGTCACTTTTTACACCTATCACACCATCACCGACACGTGGGCCAGCCTCGGCGATACCACCGTCGTAGGAACAGTGACCGGTGTGCAGCGCGCCAAGGACGGCTTCCTGCTGACCACCCGCGATGCCGACGGCCGTGAAACCACCGCCCACCTCACCGTCGCGCTGACCAAACGCCTGCTCAAGCCCTTCGACTGGGCCATCATCATCATCTATCTGGGCTTCACCGCGGTCATCGGCTTTTACTATTACCGCAAGGACAAGCTGAGCGTGGACAACGCGGACTTCTTCCTCGGCGGTCGCAACATCCCCTGGTGGGCGGCCGGCGTCAGCCTTTACGCCACCGGCACCAGCGCGATCAGCTACATCGCCACCCCGGCCAAATCATTCTCCGAGAACTGGCTCTACCTCGCCAACAATGTCGTCGGCATGGTCGGCACCATCTTTGTCGCCATCATGATCGTGCCGTTGATCCGCCGGCTCAGCCTGATGTCGGTGTATCATTACCTGGAGATGCGGTTTCACCCAAAGATCCGCATGCTCGCCTCGGCCATCGCCATCGTCATGCAGCTCGGCGGCCGCATGAGCATCGTGCTCTACCTGCCCTCGCTCGCCATGTCGGCCGTCACCGGCCTCAACATCACGCTCTCCATCCTCATCATGGGCGTGGTGACCATCCTCTACACCGCGCTGGGCGGCATGAAGGCCGTGATCTGGACCGACTTCATCCAGGTGGTGGTGATGCTCGGCGGCGCCTTTGTTGCCATCGGCTACATCATGCTGAACATCGACGGCGGCGTCGGCGGGTTCTTCCAAACCGCGATCGCCGACGACAAGTTCGAGACCTTCGACTGGAGCTTCAACCTCACCCAGGCCACCGTCTGGGGCTTCATCATCCTCAACATCCTCGGCGTGCTCGTGTATCCGCAGGACCAGGTCATGATGCAGCGCGTGCTCTCCACCAAGTCCGACAAGGAGGCCGGCTGGTCGGTGTGGACGCTCGCCGCCATCGTCGTGCCGGGCAACCTGACCTTCTTCGGCATCGGCACCGCCCTTTACGTCTACTACAAGCAGCACCCCGCCAACCTCAACCCGATGCTCAGCGTGGACTCGACCTTCCCGCAGTTCATCGCCGCCGAGCTGCCGGTCGGCGTCACCGGCCTGATCATCGCCGGCATCTTCGCCGCCTCGATGTCCACGCTCTCCTCCAGCATCAACAGCGTGGCCACGCTCGTGTCGGTCGACTTCTACGAACGCTACGCCAAGCACGCGACCCAGAAGAAGAGCCTGCGCCTGGCCGAGACCACCACCATCGTGGGCGGCTGCATCGGCATCGGCACCGCGCTGCTGCTGGCCAAGTCGGACATCAAGTCCGCGCTCGACACCTCCTTCATCCTCATGGGCCTGCTCGGCGGCGGCTTCGCCGGTTGCTATGCGCTCGGCATGTTCACCAAGCGCGCCAACTGGCAGGGCGCCTTCATCGGCGTCGGCGCCAGCCTCGTGCTCACCCTCGCCTCCTGGACGGTCAATCTGGTGCACCCGTTCTTCTACATCGTCATCGCCAACCTTTCCACGATCACCATCGGCTACTGCGCCAGCTACCTGTTCCCCGCACCCACGCAGTCGCTGCTCGGCCTCACCGTTTACACCCCGCGCAAGACCCCGATCGTGCTGGAAGCCAAGTAATTCTTTTCCATGAAAACCTACCGTGCTGTTCTGGTCGGCACCGGGGGCATCGGCGAGGCGCATGTGCGCGCCGTCGAGTTCACCCGGGGTCGCGTTCAACTGGTGGCCGCCTGCGACATCGATGCCGCCCGCGCCCGCGCTTTCTGCGAGCGCTTTGGCATACCCGGCGCCCACACCGATTACGCCACCATGCTGCGCGAGGAGAAGCCCGACCTGGTGCTCATCGCCGCCCCGCCGGGCCTGCACGCCGCCATGAGCATCGCCGCCATGGAAGCCGGCGCCTGGGTGCTCTGCGAAAAGCCCCTCTGCGCCTCGTTGGCCGAGTTCGACCGCATCGCCGCCGCTGAAAAGCAGACCGGCCGCCACACCGCCTGCGTGTTCCAGATGCGCTTCGCCACCTCCAACGTGCACGTGCGCGACCTCCTGCAATCCGGCCGCTTCGGCCGCCCGCTCGTCGCCGTTTGCAACACCCTTTGGTATCGCGATGTGGCCTACTACGCCGTGCCGTGGCGCGGCAAATGGACCACCGAACTCGGCGGCCCCACCATGAGCCAGGGCATCCACAGCATGGACCACCTGCTCAATCTCCTCGGCGAATGGACCGAGGTGAAGGCCGTCGCCGAAACCCTGCATCATAAGATCGAGGTCGAGGACGTCTCCATGGCGCTCGTGAAGTTCGCCAACGGCGCCCGCGCCTCCATCATCAACAGCACGCTCTGCCCGCGGCAGGAGACCTATGTGCGCCTCGATTGCGAACAGGCCACCATCGAGCTCACCCACCTTTACGCCTACACCAAGGACAACTGGAAAATGACGCCCGCCGAGGGCACTGATGCCGCCGCGCTCAAGTCCGCCTGGGACGCATTCCCCGCGGACGTCGGCTCCACCCATGGCGCCCAGCTGGTGACCCTGGTTAAGAACATGGACGACAACACCACCCCGCTCACCGGCGGGGAGGAAGCCCGCCGCACCCTCGAGTTCCTGGCCGCGATCTACAAATCGGCCTACACCGACACGACCGTGCGCCGCGGCAGCATCCAACCGGGCGATCCGTTCTACGACGCCATGCACGGCGGCCACGGCAAGTCGCGTTCATAAGTTACCCACCGCCCAACCGGCCGCTGGCACACCCGTTGCTGCCATCCGGCCGGTCTCCCATGCAACCTCCCGTCAATCCGCTCGAGCAGCGCACCCTCCTCGGCTACCTCTGGGGCGCGCGCCGCCGTTTCCGCGGCGGCGTCATCCTTGCGCTGATGCGCAGTCTGGCGGCGGCGCCCTGCACCTTTCTGATTCAGCAGATCGTGGACCGGCCGCTGAAGGAGGGCAGCATCGAAGGCGTCCTGCACCTCAGCCTTTGGTTTATCTTCTGTTTGCTGCTGCATTTCGCGTTTTCGGTCTGGGGCGCCAACTCCATCGCCAAGACCATGGCCGGGCTCATGGTTGAGATGCGCAGCCGCATCTTCTTCCGGATGCAGTTCCTGAGTTTCAGTTATCTCGACGGCCAGAAGACCGGCCGGTTGCTGTCCAAGTACGCGTTCGACACCCAGAAAATCGAGGGCCTGCTCTTCGCCGTGCTCAACCAGCTGCTGCCCAACCTGCTCATGGGCGCATGCATCATTGCGATCCTCGCTTGGATGAACTGGTTTCTGCTGCTCGTCCTGCTGCTGGCCATCCCGGTCTACGCCTCGGCCAAGTGGTTTTTCTTCAGCCGCATCCAGCGGGAGAACAACGCCAACCGCCTCGCGCAGGAACACCTCACCGGCACCGCCTCCGAATACATGTCCGCCCTGCGCCTCGTGCGCAGCTTCGGCGAGGAAGACCAGGCCGAGCGCGCCCTCGACCACAGCAGCCAGTCCTTCGCCCGCAGCCGCATCTCCCAGTCCTACGTCAACGCGCTCTTCGGCACCTACGTGCACGTGGGTATGCAAACCCTCTCGCTCATCGTCATCGCGGGCGGCGCCATCATGGCGATCAAGGGCGGCATCTCCATTGGCACGCTCTTCGCCTTCATGGCCGGTTTCGGCTACATCCTCGGTCCGGTGCACATGTTCATCGGCCTGAGCGAACCCTACTTCGCCGCCAAGGAGGGTTACACCAGCATCAAGGAGCTCATCGACTCGCATTACGTCGAGACCTGGCACGGCAAACGCCGCGAGGAACGCATCCGCGGTGACCTCGTTTACGACCAGGTCTCATTCCGCTATCCGTCCGCGCCCGACAAGACCGTCATCCGCAACCTCAACCTGGTCATCCACCCCGGCGAACATGTCGCCTTCGTCGGTCCCTCCGGCTCGGGCAAGAGCACGCTCGCCAACCTGCTGCTCGGACTCTACGCCCCGACCGAGGGCGTCATCCTGATCGACGGGGTGCCCCAGGCCGAATGGGACATGCGCTGGATGCGCCGGCAGATGGCCGTCGTCATGCAGGAAAGCATCCTGCTCTCCGGCTCGGTCGGCGACAACATCCGCTTCGCCCGGCCCGGCGCCGCCATGGAGGAGGTCCGCGAGGCCGCCCGGCTGGCCAACGCCGAGGAATTCATCCTGAAAATGCCGCAGGGCTACGACACCCCCGTCGGCGAACGCGGCGTCTCCCTCTCCGGCGGCCAGCGGCAGCGCATCGCCATCGCCCGGGCCATTCTGCGCAACCCCCCCGTGCTCATCCTCGACGAAGCCACCTCCGCCCTCGATTACGAGAGCGAACGCCTCATCCAGGAAGCCCTCGACCGCCTCTCCACCGGCCGCACCGTCATCACCATCGCCCATCGCCTCAGCACCATCAAGAACGCCGACCGTATCGTGGTCCTGCGTGAAGGGGTCGTGGTCGAACAGGGCAACTTCCGGGAACTCAACGCCCGCAAGGGCGTCTTCTCCCAGCTCATCGCCGCCCAATCCGCCGGCTCCGAGTTCCTCGAGGCTTGACGCTGGCCGCGAAAGCATGAGCACAGTGATGCTTTGCACCCGCCCGCCTTCACCCCCTCAATGCCCGCCATCATGAAGAGACTCCTGCTCGCTTTCCTCTGCTGTTCCCCCCTCGCGTTTGCCGCCGAATCCTTTCCCGGCCTGCAGGCGATCATGACCGCGGAGGAATTCCGCCAGTCCGGCCTCTACCGGCTCAGCCCCGCCCAGCTCCAGGCCGTCAACGAGGCCATCGTACGCCACTACACCGGCGCCGTCGAAACCGCCGCCCAAGAGCAGGCCACGCAGATCGCCGAGAAAATCGTCGAACAAAAGGTCGAGCAGATCGCCCAGCAGAAGGCCGAGCAGATCGCCCAGGAGCGGATCGCCCAGCACGAGCAGAAAAGCCTCCTGCAGCGCTTCGGCCTGCCCGACCTCGGCCTCAACCAGGAATGGAAGGACCAGCCTTCCCTCTTCGGCCGCGTCAAGGGCTGGGTCGGCGGCAACAGCTTCCGGCTGGACAACGGCCAGGTGTGGGAGGGCGTTGAACCCATCCCCGTCGAACTCGTGAACCGCGAGGTGGAAATCGCCCCCCGGCCCAACGGCTCGTTTGTGCTGATCGTCGAGGGCCGCAACACCACCGTACGCGTCCGCCGCATCAAGTGATCCGCCCCGCCGGCCACCTTCCGCAGATCGTCGTCAACGCGGCATGCTGAAACTGTCCAACGGCGAACTGGTGGTTCACCTCTTGGATCCGGCCGCGGCGGCGGACCGGCCCCGCCTCGGCCTGCGGTATTGTTGGGGCGGCTACATCTGGCAGGTCCACGACCGCAAGGCCGGCCCCCTCCTCACCGGGCCGGAGTGGCCCGTGCCCGACCCCATCCCCTTCAACGGCCAGGGTCTGCCCGAATCCTTCCGCCACGCCGAGTTCGGTACCGGCCGGCCGCTGATTCTGGAAGACGCCCGCGGCTTCATCATCGGCGTCGGCGACGTCGCCCGCAACATGGCCGGCGTGCTCGACGTCACCACCCCGTGCCCGTGGTCCGTCACCACCAGCCGCGACGCCATCGAGTTCTGCACCGAGCAATCCGGCAACGGCTACGCCTGCCAGCTCACGCGCCGTGTCGCCCTGCGCCAGCGCACCGTGATTTCCTCCACCCGGCTGACCAACACCGGCGACCGCCTCCTGCCCCTGCACTGGTTTGCCCATCCGTTCTTCGCGCTCGACGACCGCCTGCTCACCTGCGGCCTCCCCGCCACCTGGGACATGCAACCCAACGAAGGCTACGAGTTCGACGACCAACGCCGGCTCGCTTTCAAACGCCGCTTCCTTCACCGCGACGACGGCCACTTCGAGCAACTCATCGTCGATCCCGCCACCCCGTTGCGCGCCGTCCTCTCCCATCCGAAACTCACGCAGCTCGTGTTCTCGACCGACTTCGTGCCCGACACCTGCCCGGTCTGGGGCAACAGCAACACCTGGTCGATCGAACCCTACCTCGTCCGCGACCTCCCCCCCGGGGCCGACCACGCCTGGACCCTCACCTACGAATTCGGCCCCGCCACGGATGTCACCTATTAAGTGACATCCGCGCTTATCCCGCTGGACATAAATATTTACAGAGATTCATCTATGTCACTTAATAGGTGACATGTCTCTTGATGTCATTACCCCCAGCCAGGCGCGGTTGCCGCTGGCTTTGTTGGATTTGCTGACTGATGCCGCAACCTTGATCGCGAAGGAATCCGTCAAGGCGTATCGCTTGGAGCGTAACACCGGGCGCGACGCGGCGTGGCGGACCTTGCGTCCGGGCAAAGACACACCGATGTGGAACGCGTTGCGGGCCGAACTGCGGCCGCATCTGCGCAAACGCGGTGCGCAGGCCAATCTCGCACGTCTGCTGGGTCTGCCCCGCCAGCGGATCAACGCGTTTGTCACGCGCGGCAGCCAGATGCCCGACGCCGAACGCACCTTGCAGCTGCTGGCCTGGTTGATGGCGGTGCAAAAAGGTCCCGGCCCGGCTTGAGCCGGCATCACCCGATCCGGCCAGACAACTGCCGGCGATCTCGATCACAGGCGACATCCGCTCAAACGCATCCGCCGCCGGGCGGTCATTCATCGTGTTCCGCCAGCCCGTTGGTACGGATCATCGACTGAACGACGGCGATGTAGGCGGAGCCCCGGGTCGAATACGCGCCGAGGCCGTTGGCCAACTCGTGGCCGGAAACGTCACGACCCTGCTCCCGCAACTCCGCCCGGATCTGCCGTAATCGCCGGTAGCGGTAGTGCGTGTTCAGGTTGTGCACATAAGCCGCGATGGATTCGCGCACGCTGTCATAGGTCGCGACCGTGAACCGCCGGCCCGGTTTGCGCCGATGCGGCACGAGACCGCTCCCGTCATACGTGCGCATGCCGAACAGGTTGTTGCCTTGCAGGGCGAAACGCGACGTACCCCAGGCCGATTCGTTCGCCGCCTGCGCCAGCACCAACGAAGGCGCAATGATGTCGACGCGCCCCAACAATCGGTCGGCAAACTCTACGTCAGGATCACCCGTCAATTCGAGTTCATAGCGTCCGGCCAACTTGCGCAGCCACCTCGCGTCGATCCAACCGGCGGAGCCCTCCTTGACCAATTCCTCCCGGATACGCAGCAAGCGTTGGCGCTCCGCCAGGATCTCCGCGTTGACACGCTGTACCTGCGGCAACAGGTAGCCGAAAAACGCCGCCTTCCGCTCCGTGATCTCGGCGTGCACGGAAAAATCCGGCAGCGCGTCCTCACGCAGGCCCTGCCACACCAACCAGCCCAGCCCCACCACCGCCACCCCGGCCAGCGAACGACGCACCCGGCGCGACCGCCGCATCCAGCGGACGGAGGCCCGGAGGGATGCGTTCGCGGTGTTCACCGGCGGGGTCAGTCCTCGATCTTTTTCAGGTGTAGGAAGAGATGCTCGCCGTCGCGATACTCGATGTAGTTGGCCGTGGTCTGCACGCGGTCGGTCCACGTGTTGGGCGCGCGAAAGGCGTTTTCCTGCGCCACGAGCTCCTCGTCACCGGTGAACCACTTGCGGTACTGCGCGCCCTTGGCCATCGAGATGCGGATGCGCACCTGGGCGTCGCGCGTCTCCGGCTGAAACATCAGGAAAATATCCCGGTTCGGATCCACGCGCACGCCCTGCAGCACCGTGGCGTCATAGACGATGGCCTCGTAGGGTCCGAAAACGGGATTGGCCGGTGCCGGGGCGGGATCGGCGGCATGGGCCGGGACCAGCGGGCAAAGCGCAACGCAACACAACAGCAGGAGGCAACGGGGTAGGTTCATGGCGGTACTGCTAGACCGCGGATCCGCCCGGCGCAAGGCCGGCTACAGCATCGCGGACACCCGGTCGCCAGGCAGGGAGCGGCCCGACCGCGCGCGCAACAGCTCGCGACGCAGCCAGTCGAGCGCGGCGTTCACCGCCCGTTCCTTCACCGTGCGGCGCGGACCGGGGTAGCTGAGCTTCTTCGACCACACACCGTGCGGGGCGTGCAGCGCGACATAGATCGTGCCGACCGGATTTTCCTTCGAGCCGCCGCACGGCCCGGCAAAACCGGTGATGGCGATTGCATAGTCCGCCCCGAGGGTTTCGGACACCCCGGTTGCCATCGCCACCGCACACTCGGCGCTGACCGCACCGTGCTGCGAGATCAGGCATTCCGGGCAGTCGAGCAGCGTCATCTTCGCCTCGTTGGAATAACACACCACGCCGCCGGCAAAAAATTTCGACGCCCCGCAGATGTCGGTGAACGCGTTGGCCAGGAGACCGCCGGTCGCGGTCTCGGCCACGGCCAGGGTTTTCTCCTCCGCCCGCAGCAGATCGGCGCAGACCTTGGCCAGCGAATCGTAGCCGTAGCACATGAAGTCCTCGCCGAGCAGCCGTTCGCATTCGGCCGCGACGGCGTCGAGTTCGGTCAGCGTGAGCTTGCCGCCCGGCGAGCTGATGCGGCAGTCCACCTGCCCCTGATGCGCGCAAAACGCCACGTTGAGTGCGTCGCCGTGGCGCGCAAAGACCGGCTGCAACCGCGTCTCCAGCGCCGATTCGCCGATGCCGGCCGTGCGCAGCTGCATGTAGGCCTCGCGCGCGAGCAACAGGCCGCGTTCCGCGAGCCGGGGAATCACCTGCTCGGTGAACATCGGCTGCAGTTCGTTGGGCGGGCCGGGCAGCATGCAGAGCACCTTGCCGTCCTGCTCCACCCAGAGTCCCGGCGCGGTGCCGTTGGCGTTGGCCAGCACCTCGCCGTGTTCAAACCGGTAGGCCTGTTTGAGATTGTTGGGCGTCATCTTCCGGCCGAGCCGGTTGAAACGGTCCGCGATCGCCGCCTCGATCGTCGGGTCAAAAATCAGCTGCTGCCCCAGCACCTGCGCGATGACCTCGCGCGTGCGGTCGTCGCAGGTCGGTCCCAGGCCGCCGGTCGTGATGATCACGTCGGCCTGCGCCCAGCTTTCGCGAAACTGGCGCGCGATCACGTCGGCCTCGTCCGTCACCGTGACATTGCGCGCGAGCAGCACCCCGCGCCGGCCCAGCTGGGCGCCGATGAAGGTCAGATGGCCGTTGGCGGTCAATCCGAGCAGCAATTCGTCGCCCAAGGTCAGCAGTTCAAAGCGTTTGGGCGTCGGGACGGTTGGCTGGGTGGAAGGCTCGGATGAAACCATACTTGCGAGGAATCAAATTAGGTCGATTTTGGCAAAATGCCAGCCGACCGTGCAGTAAACCTCAAGGAGAAGGTCCGGGCCCTGCCGGAACGGCCGGGCGTTTACCTGATGAAGGACCGGCTGGGTCGCATCATCTACGTCGGCAAGGCCAAGAGCCTGAAAAAGCGCGTCTCGTCCTACTTCCAGCGCGGCCGGGCGCACACCATCAGCCAGCCCAAGGTCCGGGCGATGCTCGATCTCATCCACGATTTCGACACCATCGAGGTGAAGTCCGAGCCCGAGGCCCTGCTGCTCGAGGGCCGCCTGATCAAGCAGTGGAAGCCGCGCTACAACACCGATTTCACCGACGACAAGCGCTTCCTGCTCGTGCGGGTCGACCTCGCGCAGGAGCTGCCGCGCTTCGTGCTCACGCGCATCCGCAAGGATCCCCGTTCGCGCTACTTCGGTCCCTTCGCCCACTCCGGCCTGCTGCGCCGCACCCTCGCGCAGATACGCCGGCAGTTCGGCGTGCTGCTCGGCGACGGCACGCCGCAAAAACTGCCCGACGGCCGCTGGCAACTCTACGACGACGTGCGGCAGGAAATCTACGGCCACGAGAATCTCGTCACGGCCGCCGACTACCGCCCCCGCGTCGAGGCCGCGTGCGCGTTTCTCGACGGCAAGTCGCGCGAGTGGCTCGAAACCCTGCGGGCGGAGATGCAAACCGCCGCGGAGAAGCAGCTCTTTGAAAAAGCCGCGGAGCTGCGCGATGTCATCCAGGCGCTGGAGGGCACCCTCAAACGCGCCCGGCGCTTCGAACGCGACCGCACGCTGCTGCGCTCCGACACCGAGGCCTTGCTCGCCCTGCAGGAGACGCTGGCCCTGTCCGTGCCGCCGGCGCACATGGAGTGTTTCGACATCTCGCACATCTCGGGCACCTTTGTCGTCGCCTCCATGGTGCATTTCACCGACGGCCGGCCCGACAAGGATCACTACCGGCGCTTTCGCATCAAGAGCTTCATCGGCAACGACGATTTCCGCGCCATGGAGGAGGTCGTGGGCCGGCGCTACCACCGTCTCGCCGAGGAAGGCAAACCCATGCCCGATCTCGTGGTGATCGACGGCGGCCGCGGTCAGATCGGCGCCGCGCTGAAGGCCTTCATCGCCATCGGCGTCGAACCGCCCGCGCTCATCGGCCTGGCCAAGAAACACGAGACCATCATCTTCCCCGACGAACGCGCTCCCCTCAACCTGCCCGTCAGCCATCCGGGCCTCAATCTGCTGCAGCGCCTGCGCGACGAGGCCCACCGTTTCGCCAACACCTACAACGCCGACCTGCGCTCGCGCCGGCTGCGCGAGAGCATCCTCGACGACTTTCCCGGCCTCGGCCCGAAACGGCGCGCGCTGCTGCTGGCCCATTTCGGTTCGATCGACCGCCTGCGCGCCGCGCCCGTCGCCGCCATCGCCGCGGTCGAGGGCTTCGGCCCGAAACTCGCCGCCGAGCTGCACGCATTTCTCCAACCCGCCGCTACGCCGGATGAATTGCAGGCGCCTGCCGGCGGGCGATCCGACCCTTGACTCATTCATCCGGTCAGGTATGCCTTTTTTTATGAAAAAGACATACACGGTCAAGGAGGCCCAGCGCGGTCTGGCCGGGGTGGTGCGCACCGCCGAACGCGGGCATCTCGCCACCATCACCCGGCACGACCGTCCCGTCGCCTATGTCATCGGCGCGGAGCGGCTGAATGCCATCGCCGAGACCATGGAGCTGCTGGCCAATCCGGCCGCCATGCAGGCCATCCGTGACGCCGAGAGCGGCACGGGCAAAGTGTATGATGCCGCCGGGCTGCCGGACTGAATCGCCGCGTTCCCCCTGCAATCGGCGCACCCAAGCCACCGCGGCAACGAACAAGATCCATGGCCAAAACCACCTACAAGGTAAAGGTGCGCCAGCAGGTCATGGATTTCGCGGGCACACTGGGCCTGGAGCATCGTCGCGCTTTCAAAAAGGCCGTTTTGAGTCTCGCCCACGAAAGCGGCGACATCAAGGCGCTGCACGAGGAGCTGTCCGGTTACCACCGCCTGCGGGTTTCACGCTTTCGGGTCATCTTTCGTTATCAACCGGGACGCATCATCGATTGCGTTTTTGCCGAGGAACGCAGATTGGTCTACGAAATCTTCGAGTCGGAAATGGCGCGAATTTTGGGCCGGTGAATCTGCCAATTTGAACCCGCCCCATGCCGCGCCCGGACCGGAAGATTAAACCCGTGCACCGTCACCTCTGGCTGGTTGAACCGCTGGAGCGTGAGCCCACGCTGCTGGTGCGGCCGATGTTCGGAGGCAGGGCGGTTTATGTGCACGGCCGTCTCGTGCTCTACCTCACGGCCAAGGCCGAACCGTGGCGCGGGGTGCTCGTGCCGATGGAGCGCGATCAACACGCCGCGTTGCAACGCGACTTCCCGGCGTTGGCCCCGCATCCGGTGCTGCCCAAATGGCTTTATCTGCCCGAGGCCGCCGACCGTTTCGAGGCCGACGCCGCGCGGCTCGTCACCCTCATCCGCGCCCGCGATCCGCGCATCGGCATCGTGCCGCCCGCGGCCAAACGCCGGCGGCCGCGCCGCGACTTCAACCCGTAAATCCAACCCATCCCGCCATGCCTGCACCCCAAATCCGTCCCGGTTTCCCCACCGCCTCCCCTTACCTGATTTTCAAAGACGCCGGCGCGGCGCTGGCGTTTTACGAGCAAGCCTTCGGGGCCGAGCCCATCACGCGTTTTGCCGACAGAGACGGCCGCGTGGTGCACGCCGAGTTTCGCATCGGTGACTCGACGTTCATGATGACCGGCGAAAATCCGACCTATCCGTGGATGAAAGGTGCGGAAACCCTCGGCGACTCGCCCGTGCAGCTTTTCCTCTACGTGGATGACGTTGACGCCCGCTTCCAACGCGCACTCGATGCCGGCGCCACCGTTGTCATGCCGCTCGCCGAGCAGGTTTACGGCCGCAGCGGCGGATTGAAGGATCCCTTCGGTCTTGTCTGGTGGTTCTCCACGCACAAGGAAATGAAACCGTGAGCCACCGGTGGCAGGGAAACACGTTGCCCGGCACCGTCCGGCTGACAACCTGTCTGCCTCCACATGCAAACCCCGCGGTTCCAGTTCATCGGCCGGTTGCTCGGGCTGCTCATAACCGCCTGTCCCCTCATGGCTGAAATCAGCCCCGCCCCGCCGTTTCGCGATCACGCCATCCTCCAGCGCAATCTGCCGCTGCCCGTCTGGGGGCGCGCCGAGCCCGGCGAACGCATTCTGGTGACGTTTCGTGATCAGCAGGTCGGCACCACCACCGATCGCGACGGCCGCTGGATCGTCTGCCTCGAACCGCTGTCCGCCTCGCTTGAGCCCGCCGATCTCGTCATTGCCGGCAACACCACGGTCACCGTGCGCGATGTGCTCGTGGGCGAGGTCTGGCTCGCCTCCGGCCAGTCCAACATGGCGCGCCGGATCAGCAGCCTGCCCGACGCCGGCACCGTCGCCGGTACCATCCGCAACGACTACATCCGCCACCTCAACGTCGAACCCACCCCCGCCGCCGCGCCGGCCGACACCGTGACGACCTCGGGGTGGCTGCCGGCCTCGCCCGTGAGCGCCGGGGAATTCAGCGCGGTCGCCTGGTTTTTCAGCGCCGAGTTGCACCGCAAACTCGGCGTGCCGGTCGGCATCATCAACGCCTCGTGGGGCAGCACCACGATCGAGGCATGGACCGACGCCCGGACGCTGCGCGCCAATCCGGCGTGGCCCGCCATCGAAACGCGCTGGCAACATCTCGTCGCCAATCTGCCCGCGATCCAAGCCGACTACGCCGCGTGGGAACAGCGCGCCAAAGCCGCACAATCCAAGGGTGAAAAAATTCCGTTGCCCCGACCGCTGCTGCCATTTGCTTCCGGCACCCAACAGGCCCTGAGCGAATCCTTCAACGGCATGATCGCCCCGCTGCAGCCGTATGCGCTGCGCGGCGTCATCTGGTATCAGGGCGAGTCCAACGTCGCACGGCATGCGGAATACCCGGACCTGTTCAGGGACCTGATCCGCGCCTGGCGCGCGCAATGGGGTCAGGACCGGTTGCCTTTTCTGTTCGTGCAACTGCCAAACTACAACGATCCGTACGACGTCTCCGGCCAGGCCTGGCCCTGGCTGCGCGAGGCGCAAGCGCGCGCGCTCGAGCTGCCCGACACCGCGATGGCCGTGACCATCGATTGCGGCGATCCGCAGGACATCCATCCGCAGAACAAGCCCATTGTCGGCCGCCGGCTGGCGCGGCTCGCCACCGTCAAGCTTTACGATCTGCCCGGCGACTGGAGCGGCCCGCAATTTGTCGCGGCCACGCGCGAAGGCCGCGCCATGCGCGTGACGTTTGACCACGTCGACACCGGTCTCACCGCCGAGCGCCTGCCGCCACAAGCCCTCGAACTCGCCGGCGAAGACCGCCAGTTTCACCCGGCCACCGCCGTCATCGAACGCAACACCCTGCTCGTCTCCTCCCCGCAGGTGGCGGCGCCGGTCGCCGTGCGTTACGCGTGGTCAAACGCCCCCGTGGCCAACCTGTTCAACGGCGCCGGCCTGCCTGCCGCGCCCTTCCGCAGCGACGGCTGGTAAAAAAACGGCGCGGTGCATAACCGCCGGGAACCGGGTCCGGTCGCGCCGTGTCGCGATAAAAGTTTTTGCCAATTGTTTCCAACAAGCTCCTGCTTCGCCCGTAGTTCCCCTCAGCCCAATTCGCCATGAACCGACTCCGTCTGTCCTCCCTCCTCGTTGCTTTGCTGTTCGCTCCGGTCGCCTTGGTCGCGGCCGATCTCGCCTCCCGGATCACCGCCGTCACCGTTTACACCGACCGCGCCGTCGTCACCCGTTCGGCCACCGCGGAACTCGCGCCCGGCATCACCGAACTCGTCTTCCCCGAGCTTCCGTCCGGCTTGCAGGATCAATCGCTGCAGGTCAGCGGCTCCGGCACCGCCGCGGCCACCATCCTCGACGTCACCTCGCGCCAAACCTACCTCGCCGTCACCCCTGATCCGCGCCGCCACGACCTCGAAAACCAGATCAAGGCCCTGCAACAGGACGACCGCGCCCTGGCCGACCGCCAGGAACTCCTCCGCGGCCGCAGCGACCTGATCAACCGCCTGCAAACCAGCGCAGTCTCCCCCGGCGCCGGCGAAAAATCCGAGCGGCCGAAGCTCGAGGACGTCAAGGGCGTGTTGGACTACGGACAGACGCAACTGGCGGAAATCGCCGCCGCCCTGCGCGAACTCGAAATCAAGCGCGCCCTCCTGCAGGACGAGATTGCCGCGCTGCAAAACCAATTGAACGACCTCCGCTCCCCCGGTCGCCGCAGCGTGAAAGCCGTGACCGTGCGCGTGCAGGCCGAAACCGCCGGCACGCTCGATCTCGCGCTCAGCTACACCGTCGGCGGCGCCGGCTGGACCCCCGGCTACAACGCCCGCGTGGTCAGCGGCGAACGCGCCGTGCAACTTGCCTACTTTGGCAACGTGCGCCAAAACACCGGCGAGGACTGGACCGATGTCGCCCTCACCCTCTCCACCGCCCGCCCATCGCTCGGCGGCGCCGCCCCGGAATTGAACCCGTGGCATCTGGATATTGAAGAGAGGGTGCAGCTATCACCGTTTATGGTGATGTCAGAGACCGATGCCCCCGCCGCCCGTGATATGGCCTACGCGAAACAAGAGTCCAACGCCCGCGAACGTGCCGGTTTGGAATTGCGGCAGGCCGCGGCCATGGCCCAGGCCACGGTCGAGTCGGGCACGACCAGCGCGACCTTCAAGATCGCCGTGCCCGCCAGCATCGCCAGCGACAATTCCGCCCAGAAGGTGCCGATCACCGAGGTGCTGCTCGAGGCCGACTCCACCTACGCCACCACTCCCAAGCTGCGCGAGACCGCCTTCCTCAACGCCAAGGTTATCAACACCTCCGACTACCCGTTGCTCGCCGGCGCCATGAATGTGTTTCTCGACAGCTCCTTCGTCGCCACCAGCCGGCTCGGCACCACCATGCCAGGCGAAAAATTCGACCTCGCGCTCGGCGCCGACGAGGGCATCGGCGTGAAATACGAACGCATCAAGCGCTTCGCCGAGCAGACCGGCATGTTCAGCAAGGACAACCGCATCAGCTACGAATACCGCATCACCATCGAGAACAAGAAGCGCATGGCCGTCCGCGTGATCGTCAGCGATCAGGTGCCCGTGTCGCGCAACGAAAAGATCGTGGTGAAGGTGCAGGCGCCGCCGGAGAAGGAGGCGAAGCCCGATGCCGAAGGCAAATTGCAATGGACGCTGAACCTGCAGCCCGGCGAAAAGCGCGAGCTCACGGTGAAGTTCACGGTCGATTACCCGAAGGACGTCGAAGTCACCGGTCTGGAATAAGCGCATGATGTAGGGCGGGATCGCCTGATCCCGCCTTCCGTTTCCGCTGTCTTCGCACTGGCGGGGTCAGGCGACCCCGCCCTACAAAATTAGCCATGCCACAGCGGGCACATTTGCGCAGGCTGGACCAGGTGTGGGTGAAGGATCCCGTGTATTTCCTCACCACCTGCACCATCGACCGGAAACCACTTCTGACCGATACTGCCCCGGCAAAAATTTTGTTTGAGTCATGGCAGGCCGCGGACCGGTTGCACGGCTGGGCGATCGGCCGCTTCGTCATCATGCCCGATCATGTGCATTTCTTTGCCCGCGCGCGCCATGGTTCCAAATCACTCACCGAATTCATGCGCGACTGGAAGAAATGGACCGGACGGCAAATCTGCCAATCCATCGCCATCACCCCGCCCCTCTGGCAGCCCGAGTTCTTCGACCACCTGCTGCGCTCGGAGCTCAGCTATGCGGAGAAATGGGCTTACGTGCAGGCCAATCCCGTGCGCGCGGGCCTGGTCGACGCCGCGGCCGCCTGGCCCCATGCCGGAGAAATCACCCCGCTGACTTTCTGATTTTGTTGTAGGGCGAGATCGCCTGATCCCGCCTTCCGTTTCCGCTGTCTTCGCACTGGCGGGGTCAGGCGACCCCGCCCTACATTTCGTTCATGTCCTCACCATCTGCATCGCGCCCCCTCCTCACCGTGCCCGCGTTGCTGGGGCTTGCGACAATCCTCTTCCTCACCGGCATTTTCTTTCCCTTCTTCCACGTGACCAAGTTCTGGGTGTTCCACGACGGCATCTCGGTCGTGGGCGGCATCCTCACCCTCTTGGACGAGGGCGAATACTTTCTCTTCGCCGTGTTATCGCTGTTCACCCTCGTCTTTCCCGGCGTGAAACTCGCGCTGCTCGGGGTGATCTGGGCCGAGCGCGATCACGACCTCGCCCGCGTGCGCCGGTTGCATGGCTGGGTGGAAAACGCCGGGCGGTGGTCGATGCTCGACGTGTTCGTCGTCGCGATCCTGATCGTGGCGATGAAATCCGCCGGCGTGGCCCAGATCCGGATCGGCAGCGGGCTTTATCTCTTCACGCTCTCGGTCATCGCCACCCAGGCCGCCTCGGCGTGGGTGGACCGGCTGCTCCGCCAGCGGCCGGTCGGCTGAAAAAGAAGCCGCGGCACCCGTGGGATGCCGCGGCCGCGTTTACCCCGATCCCGGGCGGGATCAGAAGTGATAGTTCAGGCCGACGCTCAGACCGGTGTTGCGGTCGTCGTCAACCGACACATCCAGCTTCGCGCTCCACGATGCGTTGAGGCGGTAGGCGGACTTCACGCCGAAGTTCCACGTCGAGCCGCTGTAGTCCGTCGCATCGACAAACTGCGCGTAAGGCGTGACGACCCAGGGATTGCTCACCTGGAACTCCACGCCGGCACCGACGAAGTAGAAGAACGAGTCGGCCTTGGTCGGGCCGAACTTCGCCCAGTTCCAGCCCACGCCCGGCTCGATGAACGGCCGCATGCCGTTGTAGTCGGAGTAGGCGATCAGGCTGGCGGAGAACTCCTGCTGCTTCACGCGGTTGCCCGCCACCATGTTGGAGCGGCCCCACTCGTAACCGAGGCTGAAGTCAAAGCCCGGTTTCATCGGCTGATGGTAGTTCAGCGCGAATCCGTTGACGTTGTCGAAGGGCGTGTCGTGCACGTGCGTGTAAACAAAGTCCACGCCGGCATAACGCTCGCCCAGCAGACTGTAACGCGGCTCCGCCGCCGGCTCGTTGCCGGCGGTCTGCGCCGTGGCGAAAGTCGCGGCGCCCAACGAGGCCGCCGCGAGCAAAATCAGGTTTTTCACAATTTTGGTTTTCTTGGTCATGGTTAAAATCCCCCCGGCCCGGCACAATTGCGGACAGAAAGGGACAACCTTAGACCGTGTGCACCACGACGGTTCCATGTACGGCAACACCCGCGGAAAAATAAAAGCCACACTTCCGGCGGAACAATTCGCGCCGCCACGTGTAGTGCGCCGCGCTCAGGCCGGACCCGCCCCCGGTTTCGCCGGCGCCACCGCGCCCGTGCGCCAGTTGAAGATGATCGTGAGCATGCGAAAAACAAAGGTCAGCACGATCGCCGCAATCGCCGCCGGTGTCGGCGGCACATCCAGCTGCGCGGTCAGAAAAACAAACGTCACCGCGCCCGCCAGCGCCACGAGCACGTAAAACTGGCCCGGCCGGAATACCAGCGGCTCCTCACGTGTGAGCACATCGCGCAGCAGGCCGCCGCCCACGGCGTTGACCACGCCGACGAACACCGCCGGCGTCGGCCCGAGTCCGGCCAGCAGCGATTTCTGCACGCCAAAGCACGCATAGGCGCCCAAGCCCACTGCATCCACCACCGCGATCACGCGGTTGAAGTGGTGCACGCGTTCCCCCAGCAGCACGCCGAGACACGCCGCAATGCCGATGACGTAGAGGTAGTGCGGATTCGTCAGCAGCGGCGTGACGCCCTGCTGCAGAAAAATCCCGTCGCGGATCAGGCCGCCACCGATGCCCGACACGATCGCGAGCGAAAGCAGGCCCACGATGTCGTGGCCGCGTTTGATCGCGGCCAGCGCGCCGGTCAGCGCAAACGCAAAGGTGGCGCCGAGATCAAACCAGACGGGCAGTTGAAAGGCCTCGACCATGACCATGCTCAGCTTGCTTCCGGGCCGGCGAAAAGCCCCGACCACAGGGCAAAGATGTGGTCGGCGCCGTCCTGACGCAGCTCGTCGAGGCCCTGGCAAAACTCCTTGCCGTGCGCCCAGCCGCGGTAGCCCTCGCGCGCCTTGAACCACAGGTCGGCCATGCCCACCGCCATGCGGCGCTCCAGTTCGTGCCCCGCCGCATCGTCGCGCCACAGGCCGAGCGCGCGCAACGCGGCCGCCGTGCCGACATGAATCATCACGCCTTCGTAGGCGTAGCTCAGGCAGCTGCGCACGCCGAACCAGTCGGTGGTTTCAAACTCGGTGCACATGCCGTTGCGGCCCTCCCACGGCGAAACCTCGGCCGCGGTCTCGCGCTGCAGCAGATGCGTGTGGATGTCACCCTGCACGATGATGCGCGTGCGCACCGCCTTCGCAAACTGCCGGAAGCCCCACACGCAATGCAGCCCCCACGCATCGGTCGCCGGGAGCCCCTGAAACGTGAACGGCCGGCGCACGCCACGCGCCACTCCCTCCACCCCGCCCATCGCCAGCGGCGTCTTCGGCGGCGGCAGCCGGTGCCGGCCGCCGTGCATGAGCAGCTCCACGATCTCGGGCCGGTGCGTCCAGCAGCGCACGATGTTGAGCAGGCCGGCCGAACGCAGTTCGGCGACAAACGGTTCGAAGTCGAATCCGGCAAAAAACGCATCCAACTGTGCCCCGCCAAACCAACGGCCCGCCGCCGCCATCACATCCACGTAGCCCTCGGTGATGTTGATGTTCCAGCTCTTGTGGTGCGCCGATTCGCCGTCGAGCAACACATGACAGTCGTTGCCGTCGCCCATCGTGAAATGTCCCGCCACCGCCAGCGCGCGCATGATCAAATCGGCGCGCTGTTGCTCCGCCGCTGAAAGTTGCGCCCACACCTCCGGCGTTTCCTTCGCCAGCACCAAAATCCACGCCGCCGCCGCATGCGTCCAACCGCCGATGCCGCCCTGCGCCTCGGGTTCGCGCGTGTGCCCTTCCGCATCGGGCGGCGGACCGCCGAGCAGCGGATGCAGTTTCGCCGCCAGCCGATCCGCCAACGTAATTCCGTCCAGCTTGCGGCCGGGATCCAGCCGCGCCGCCACGGCCAGCAGCTGGAGCGCGAACACCCGCGGCATCTCGCGGTAGCGTGTGCCGGCCACGAATTTCCAGCGCGGCGATTCCTCGCGTTCCGCCGCGAGCAGCGATTCGTCGGTGAAGGGCATGTCAGTAAAGCTCAAACCGTTCCTGCAGCGCGGCCGCCGGTAGGTTGTGCGCCAGGCCGAGCATCAGCAGCACCCGGGCCTTTTGCGGGTTCAGTTCCTCCGCCACCAGAAAACCCACGCGGTCGTCGTCAATCTCGACGTTGCGCTCCACCACGCCGCCGCCGGTGCGCGAGCTGCGCACGACCACCACGCCGCGCTGCACCGCTTCGGCGCAGGCCGCCAGCGCGCCCGCCGGCAGGTTGCCCGCGCCCACACCCGCAACGACCAAACCCTGCGCCCCGGCCGCCACTGCGGCGTCGATCAAGTCGCGCCGCATGCCGGCGTGGCCGTAAATGATGTCGACCCGCGGCAACGGCGCGGCGGACAACGGCGCGAACTCACTCGTCTGGGTGTGCCGCCGCACCGTGGGCCCGAAGAAATGCAGCCGGCCGCGGTTGACGAGTCCGGCGAGTCCGCGGTTGGGCGATTTGAACGTGCCAACCTGCGTGGTGTTGGTCTTCGCCACCTCGCGCGCAAAATGTATCTCGTCGTTCGCCACCACCAGCACACCGCGGCCGCGCGCCACCGGGGCCGCCGCCACCGCCACGGCGTTGTAGAGGTTGATCGGTCCGTCCGCGCTGATCACCGTCGCCGGCCGCATGGCGCCGACCAGCACCACGGGCTTGTCGGTCTTGAGCACGAGATTCAGGAAATACGCGGTTTCCTCCATCGTGTCCGTGCCGTGCGTGATCACCACACCGGTGACCGCCGGATCGTCCAGCGCCGCCTGCGCGCGCTCCGCGAGCTTTCGCCAGACGGCATCGTCCATGTCTGGGCTGCCGATCCGCGCCACCTGCTCCACCTGGATCGTCGCGAGCTCGGCCAAACCGGGCACCGCGGCCAGCAGCGCCTCGGCCGACAACGCCGCCGCGGCATAACCGCCGCCCGCCATGTGCGCGCCGGCGATCGTGCCGCCGGTGGCCAGCAGCGTGATGCGGGGAAGCTCGCGGGAAACGCTCATGCGGAAAGTGCAACAGCTACTGCGGCCCCTTCGCGATGAAAATACAGAAAGATAATTGCACTCGGGACTGGAGCTGTCGGCAAACGCAGGCCTATAACCGGACTCCACCTCAAACCGACCCTGCATATGAGCAACTCCCCGGAACTGAAACTCGGCCTCATCGGCCTCGATACCTCCCACGTCATCGTCTTCAGCGAGGAATTCAACAACCCCGAGGCGAAGCACCGCATCCCGGGCGCCAAGGTCGTCGCCGCCTGGCCCGGCGGTTCGCCCGACCTGCAGCCCAGCATCAGCCGCGTGCCGGGTTACACCAAGGACCTGCGCGAAAAATACGGCGTGGCTATCATGGACTCGATCGAGGAGGTCGTCGCCGCCAGCGATGCCATCCTGCACACCTCGCTCGACGGCCGCGTGCACCTCGAACAGTTCAAGCGCATCGCCGCCGCCGGGCCCGGCAAGCCGGTCTTCGTGGACAAGCCCTTTGCGCTCTCGACCGCCGTGGCCAAGGAGATTTTCGCCATCGCCGCAAAGCACGGCAACCCGATCTTCACCTCGTCCTCCCTGCGCTTCACCGGCGCGCTGACCCGCATCCTCACCCCCGAGGTCAAACCCACCGTCAAGGGCGCACAGTTTCACGGCCCGGCGGCGTTTGAGCCGACCAATCCCGGTTTCTACTGGTATGGCATCCACCCGGTCGAGATGCTCTACACCACGATGGGCACCGGTTGCCGCAGCGTGCGCTGTGTCGGCACGGAAAATCACGACATCATCACCGGCGTCTGGGCCGACGGCCGCATCGGCACCGTGCAGACCAACCGCACCGGCAACTACGAATACACCGGTCTCGTGCACTTCGAGAAAAACACCGTGCTCGTCAACGTGCAGGCCGAGACCAAGGGCTTCTTCACCTGCCTCGGCGAGGCGATCATGGAGTTCTTCCGCACCGGCACGCCGCCGGTCAGCGCCGCGGAAACGGTCGAGCTGATCCGCTTCATCGAGGCCGCCAACGAGAGCCGCGCCCACGACGGCCGCGAAGTGCTGATGTGATGGTTGTATGAATGCAGGGCGGGGTCTCCGACGTGTCCTCCATAGGCTCGGCGACGGAGGAACCCAGCCTTTTTGTTTCACAGTTCATTGTAGGGCGGGATCGCCTGATCCCGCCTTGGTTCGCATTCACCTTCGTATTGGCGGGGTTCGGAAACCCCGCCCAAAAAATTCCCCGCCCCATGCATGTTACCCTAAAATCCGGCCAACTGCGCCTCGACAGCGCGCCCTTTACCCTCGGTCCCGGCAAACCCGGCCTGCGCCTCGACGGCCAAAACGTCACCCTGCGTTGCACCGCCGACCATGAAACCGGCCGACGCCGCACGCTCACCTGGACCGGCAAGAACGTGGAGCTCACGCAGCGGATTGAGCACGAAGCCCGCACCCGCCTGCGCGTCACCAGCAGCCTGCGGCACACCGGCAAACAGGCGCTCACGCTCAACCATGTCGTGCTGTTTTCGAGCCGTCGCCTCGGCCTCGGTCCCAACCCGGAAAGCACCCGCATCCTGGAGCAGAACGCCTACCTCGGCCGCGTGCGCACGCCGCGCCAGATGCTGACCGGCAGCGACCGCCTCAAGGCCATCGACGGCACCACGGGGGCATTCGTCAGTCACACGCACACCGTCTTTTATCACCCCGCCACCCGCACCGGCCTGCTCCTCGGTTTCGAGTCCATCGACCGCTGGTTGCCGCAGATCAGCGCGCGCATGTTTCCGGGCGAAGGCGGCGACTTCACCGGCATGGCCAACGTGGACGGCGGCGCGAAAAACACCGAAACCGCCGCTGCCACACCGACGACCCGCGTGCCGGCCTTCCGTGAATTCGCTGTCGGCTTCGACGGCGGCGACTACCGGCTCGACCCCGGCGAGGAACTCGCGCTCAGCGACTTCGTCATCGAATCCGGCCGCGATCCGCTTGCGCTGCTCGACGCGCACGGCCGGCGCCTCAAGGCGCGCAACCGCCTGCCCGATGCCCCCGCGCCCTTCGCCAACTGGTGCAGCTGGTATCCTTACCGGCTGCGCGTCACCGACGATCTCGTGGTCGAAACCGCGGCCATCGCCCGCACCCGCCACCTGCACCAACTCGGCCTGCGCTACCTGCAGGTGGACCTCGGCTGGGAAAAGGACAACGTGCCGAGTTTCTTCGAGGAGAACGAACGCTTCGCGCGCGGCCTCGGTTGGTTGAGCGCGCAGCTGCGCGATCACGGCTTCGACCTCGGCGTCTGGGTCGGCGTGCTCTGCATCGCGGAAACCCACCCCATCGCGCAGGAACATCCCGAATGGCTGTTGCGCGGCGCGGATGGCAAACCGCGCAACAACTACAACTGGTTCTGGGCGCCGTTCTGCCCGATCTATGCGCTGGATGTCTCGCACCCCGGCGCGCAGCAGTGGCTGCGGGAAAACTTCACGCGCCTCGCCGAAAAGGGCGTGCGCTTCGTGAAATGGGATTTCGCCGGCATCGTCACCGAATCCGCGCTGCGCCAGCGCCATGATCCCAAGTTCGTCAACGCCCGCGCCCGCGAGGCCGTGCGGACCGCTTTCCGCATCGCCAAGGACGCCCTCGATTCGCAGGGCCACAAGGCCGACCTGATCGACTGCTCCGCGACCGATTACGCCGCCGCCGGCATCGCCACGGTCGGCTACGTCAACATGGACACCGGCAACACCGGGCTCGGCTGGCGGCACCTGCGCGAGGTTTACACCTCGTTCGCCTGCCATCTGTTCAAACACCACTGGGCGCTGCTGCAGCCCTCGTGTCTGGTCGTCGGCCAGCCCGGCACGCTCGAGGAGGCGCGTATCCGCGCCACCGCGACGTTCATGGGTGCCGGCCATGTCGATCTCGGCGATGATCTCAGCACCCTGCCCGAGGACCGCTGGTCCGTGCTCCTCGCCTCGCTGCCGCCCAACGACACGCCCGCGCGCCCCGTGGATCTGTTCGAACCCGTCGCCACCGGCACGCTGCCCTATCTCTCGCTCATCAAGGACAAGCCCATTGAACCGCCCCGGCCCGAGCCCGACCCCGCCGGGGCCTGCGTGTGGAGCCTGCCGGTGAAAACTGATTGGGACGAATGGACGCTCGCCGCGTTTTTCAACTGGACCGAACCGCCGGTCGAGGACGGCTCCGGCGTCAACCTTGCGCGCCGCTTCCGCGTGGACTTCACGCGGCTCGGTCTGCCGAAAAGCGCCCAACTCTGGGCCTACGAATTCTGGTCCGGCCAATTCCTCGGCACCGTGCCGCGCGCCGCGCAGCCCGCCGGCACCTACCGTCACCCGGGCGATTTCAGTCAGCCGATCCTCGAATCCCCCGCCGGCACGCTCGACCTCGGCTTCCACGGCCCGGCCGTGAAGCTGCTCGTTCTGCGTAAACCGCGCCCGCACCCCTGGCCGCTCGGCACGAGCTTCCACCAAAGCGGCGGCCGCGAATTGAGCGCCGTGAAATGGCACGCCAAGACCCGCACCCTATCCGGTAAACTCCACCGCCCGCCCGGTGAAAGCGGCTTCATCGCCATCGCCGTCCCCGGCGAAACCGCGCTGCGCAAGCTCCCGGTCGTCACCACCGGCGAAGTGACCGAGTGGTCGTTGCAGCTGTGACGCTGCCTGCGTTCAACCATTAGCCAGCCAAGTGACTGTCACTTAACAGGTGACATTCACTTGGCTGGCTGCTCCCGGCTTCGGCGCCATTGCCCCGGTGTCATGCCGGCCACGGACTTGAACTGACGGTGAAAAAAATACACGTCGGTGTAGCCGAGGGACTCGGCGATTTGTTTCAGGCTCATCGTTGATTCCTCCATCAGCCGACGGGCGCGTTCGATGCGCGCGCGGATCACAAAGGCCTGCGGACTCTGTCCGGTCAGCGCGCGCAGGCGGCGGGCGGTTTGCGAGACCGACAGGCCGGCGCGCCGGGCCAACTCCGGCACGGTCCACGCCAGACCGGGATTTTCCTGCACGGCCAGCAGCACCTCGGCCAGCTTGGTGCCGTCGGCGCGCACGGCCTGGGTTTGCGCCGCCTCGTGGATTTGCACCAACGTCAGGCGCAGGGCCAGATCGCGGCGCAAAATCCCGGCCGCCGTGCCCGCGGTATGACCTTCGACGATCTGCCGCGCCAACGGTTCGAAGGCCGCGAGATCGTTCACCACCACCGGCATCGGCGGCAGCGTCAGAGTCGCCGGCGTCAGTTTGCATCCCTGGTGATCAAAAAAATCCGCATGCGCATAAAAAACGCGCAGCCGCCGCTTCGGATCGTGCAGCGCCGTGAGGGTCGAGCCGGGCGGCAGCACCAGGCAGGTCCCGGGCCCGAGGGGAAATTCCCGTCCTTCCACCCAAGCCCGGCCCACCCCGTCGAGAATCCACCACAGGATATAATCCACCAGCAGATAGGGCCTGAATTCCCAGATCGGCTCGCACCGCACAATGCCCAGGGGCGCAGCCAGACGAATCGTCCCTTCCTGCACCACCTCGACGAGCGTTTTCGCCTGCATGCGCGATAAGTGCATTTTAATGCCCTATGCGTCCATACAATAACGACCGGCAATCAGATATGTTATGCGCTGTGAGCACAAAGACCCCCAACCTCTACCCCACCCTGCCGGAGCGGCCCGATGCCGACATGATCCAACGCTACCGCGAGGACGGCTACCTCGCGTTCCTCAGCGTGTTGACCCCGGACGAGGTTCGCCAGGCCTCCGAAGGCATCAACCAACTCGTGCGCAAATACGCGTTCAACGACGAACTGACCGAGCATGTTTCAAAAGGCTACGGCCAAAAGATGAAGAACGGCCGGGGCCTGCTGTTCAAGAGCCGCACCAGCGATTTCCATTTTCAGGTCGAGGGCGACTACGAGGCGCGGCCCGACCGGCTCGACGAACTGGCCGACAACATCCGCAAGTTCCAGTCCTACGACCGCGAACTGCCGATCTACGATTACATCGCCCACCAACACCCGCGGCTGCGCGCCCTGCTCGGCGCGGTGCTCGGCGAGGATTATCTGCCCTACTCCAGCATGGCGTTGTGCAAACCCGCCGGCATCGGTGCGGAGAAGCCTTGGCATCAGGATCTCGCCTACTTCTCGGTCAACCGTTTCGACGGCGTGGCCGGCGTCTGGATCGCGCTCGATCACGCCAAGGTTGAAAACGGCTGCATGCACGTCATCCCCGGCGGCCACCGCACCGGCCCGCGTTCGCACTACTGGTCCAAGGTCGATTGCGAGATCACCACCGGCGAGGTGAATCCCGCCGCCGCCGTGCCGATCGAGCTGCCGCCGGGCGGCCTGATGATATTCGACGGCCTGTTGCCGCACGAGACCCCCGCCAACAAATCCACCCTGCGCCGCCGCGCGTTGCAGTTCCACTACCGCAGCGCCGCCACCCAGGTCGTCCCGCGCGAGGACTACATGAAAAAGTTCACCGGCCCCGACGGCATCTTCATCGGCTGCGATTACTCGAAACTCGAGACGGTGAACTGAACTGCCAGGCGTAGTCCGTGCCGGCGCACAAAAGGAAGAGACGATCCGAGGTGTAAAGGTAGGGCGCGACCGCCGGGCGCGCCGCGAGTGCGTTTCGGCGGGCCCAGCGGTCCCGCCCTACCAGCGCAGTGTCACCTCTAGGGCAGATCTCATTAAGTGACATCGGCGCATCAGGCGTGGGCGACGATGCGCAGGCAGGCGGCGGCGCGCGGGTCGGGGGTGAAGCCGAGGCCGGGGGCGGCGGGCAACGGCAGCACGTCGCCCCGCGGTTGGTTGGCATCGCCGAAGAGCGAGTCGGCGAGGAACTGCGGGCCGTTGAGGGCACAGGGCCGGGTGATCCCGCTCCACGCGAAGAGCTGCATCGCGCCCGCCAGCGAGAAATCCGGATCGGTCAGACCCGAGCCGAGCACCATGAGGCCGCGGTCGAGCAGCTGGTTGACGATCTGCACGCTCGGCCACAGCCCGGCGTTGCGTGCAGGTTTCATCGCGATGCCGTCGAGCATGTCGAGCGCGATGAATTCCGCCGCGACCTCCGGCGCGAGGATGCCCTCGTCCATCAGGACGGGCAGCGCGCCCAGTTTTTTCAACGCCTGATAACCGCGGATCTGCGTCGGCGGCAGCGGCGACTCAAGCACGTCCACCCCGGCGTCGCGGAGCTTGGGCGCGATCGCCAGCGCCTGCTCCGGCGTATAACCGGTGTTGGCGTCGGCCCAGAGAAACGAATCGGGCGCGAAAGCGCGCACCTTGCGCGCCAGAGCCAAATCGTAATCCGCCGTCTGTGGTGCGCCGACCTTGATGTTGAAATTGCGGTAGCCGCGGGCCCGGCCTTCGGCGAGCTGGCGTTCGATCGTCTCCATCTGCGGCGAGGCCACGGTCCAGCTGAGCGTGAGGGCCGGCAACGTTGCGCGCTGCGGTAGGAGCGTGCTTGCACGCGAGGCGGCGTGGTCCATCGCGAGCGAGCTCGCTCCTACAGACGAATTGAACAGCCGCCACGCGGGCACGCCGCGCTGTTTGCCGGCGAGATCTTGACACGCGAGATCGAGGGCGGCTTTGCAGAGCGGTTGGCCGACGGAAAACGCGGGCCGGATGGCGGTGTTCAGCGTCGCGTGCAGCCCGGCGAAATCCGCGGGATCGCGGCCGATAAGCAAGTCGGCCAGATAAAACTCCAAGGTGGAGAGCACACCTTCGACCGTCTCGTAGGTCCACGACGGCACGGGCACGGCCTGCCCCCAACCCTCGACGCCGTTTGCATCCGTCAGACGCACCAGCACCGTGGGCCGGCGCACATGGCCGTCGGGGCCGGGCTTGAAGAACTTGAATTCGCCGACGACCGGATAATCGAAGCGGCCGATTTCGACTCTGATGATGCGGGCCATGGCGGTTGAACTGTAGGGCGGGGTCTCCGAACCCCGCCGGGGTATTCACAGGGCCTTCGATGGCGGGATTCGGAGATCCCGCCCTACAACCATCCAGATTATCCAACGTGCCACGGATTCAGCGCCGGGTTGCGTTGGTAGCGGTCGTAAATTTCGCGGATGTAATCAATCGAGCGCTTCGCGGTGAGCCAGGCGTCGCCGCCGAGGTCATAGGCCTGCGAGATGATGGGGCCGGTGTAGCCGCGCGACCACACGAGGCCGAGGATGGCGGCGATGTCGCTATTGCCGTCGTCGAGCGGACGCGTGCGGAACGGCTCGGCGGGCTTGGGCCAGCCGTTGAGCAGGGCGAGATAGCCAAGCCGCTCCATGCCCGGCTGGGCCATGACCTCGTGCAGGTCGGGCACACCCAGATGAAAATGCGCATGAAACGTGGCGATGCCGGGGCGGATGACCTGGGCGCCGCTTTCGCGGATCGCGCGCAGTTCCGCCGCCGGCGTGTCGACCATGAACCAGATGTGGTTGTAAAGATTGGCGCTGAGTCCGCGCAGCGCGAGGTGGGCGTCGATCTCGCGCAACATGCGCGCGGTGCGCTCCCAGTGCCGCGGTTCGGCCTTGGCGGAGCCGGCGTCGCGGTAGTCGGGCGTGGAGACACCGCCCGGGTTGCTCATGATCGTGAAGTTGAGAAAGGCCGCCGGATCGATGGCGGCGAGCCGGTCGATGATGCGCTTGACGCGGTCGACCTCGGCATCGAACACGGGCTGCTCGTCGTCGTTGATGCCCTTGGACACGACATACATGCCGGCGCGTTTCAGTCCGCTGGCCTTGAAGGCCGTCGTCATCTCCTCCCACGTGGCATCGTCATCGGGCTCGGTGGGGTGAAACTCGAAGCCGTCGTACCCGGTGTCGGCGGCGATGGCCAGGCGCGTGTGCATCGGGTAGTGCCGCCGGTGCATCACGAAGTGATTATTGAAAAGAATCAGTTCGTTGGGGAGGGACATGGGGAAAAATCAGTCCGCCACGGTCACGGCCTGCCGGGTGCGCGCCGATTCCAGCAGCGCGTCAAACAGACCGTGGATACGCAGGTTGTCGGCCAGCGTGTTGGACGGCTGGCGGTCCTCGAGGATGGCGCGGCTAAGATCACGGATGGAATACACCATGGTGTCGTCCCAGTTCGGCGGCGTGGCCTCGGGCAGCGTCGTGGTTTTGAGGTCGGCCGCGCCCTCGAAGGCGTGGAAATGCAGGCCGGGCTTTTCGCCCATGGGCACGAAGCAGGTGTCGAAACCGCCCGCGGTGCCGCGAAACTCGATGTTGTGCCGGTCGGGACCGTGCTCGGAGGCGCGGCGCTCCCAGTGGATGGTCAGGCCGTCGTCGCAAATGATCTCGGCGGCGAGGCGGCCGTCCACGTCGAGGCACGGCGGCACACGTTCGGCGGTGAGCGGAAAATAGTTGTCGAGCGTGGCAAAAACCGTGCGCGGCCGGAAATGCCCGCCGAGCACGTAGGCCAGCCACGCGAGATCATACACGCCCCAGTCGAAGGAAATGCCGCCGCCGTTCTTCGCCGGGTCGTTGCGCCACGCGGGCAGCACGGCGCCGGGCTTGGCCGCGGCGGTGACGTGCTCGAAATGCACGCGGTAGAGCCGGCCGAGCTTGCCGTTGGCGACAAGCTCGCGGGCGGTGCGCGCCACGCCGCTCTCGTGAAAGCGCGAGGCGTTGCAGGTGAACTTGAGGTGCGGCACGGTGGCGTGCACCGCCATGACCTCGCGCACGTCGGCCTGGGTCAGCACGAAGGGCTTTTCGCAGCACACGTGCTTGCCGGCCTGCAGCGCGGCGATGGTCATTTCCTTGTGCAGAAACGGCGGCGTGGCGATGTAGACCGCGTCCACCGCAGGATTGGCGAGCACGGCGCGCCAGTAAATGCAGGCGTTGGTCGCGCCGGTCTCGGCCGCAATCCGGCGCGCCGCCTCCAGATTGACATCCGCCACCGCAACGGCGACGGAATCGCGGCCTTCGGTAAAGGCACGCGCCATGTATTGGGCGATGGCTCCGGCACCGATGATGCCGTAACGGACTGGTGGCATTGGGAAAGCGGGTTTGGTTTGGGTTTTGCACCAGAGCTAGGCCGCGCCGCACCGGTTCACCAGAGGAAAATGGCATCCCGGTGCGGCAGCCTCGGACAGAAGGCTCAGGTGGATGGGGTCAGGCGCAGGCTGATGATCTCATAAGGCGCGAAGGCGAGCGTGCGACCGCGCGGTCCGCCCGGGAGTTTTTCCCCGAGCAGGTTGATCTTCTCCGCGCGCCAACCGGGCGCGAGGCGCAGTTGTGCCACACCGCGCTGACCGGCCACCTCGTGCAACCGCAACACCCAGCCCTGGCGGCCGAGCGGCTGCGCCCAGTGCGGCACCAACGTTTCGCCGCCTTCCAGTCCCGCGAAAGCCGTGGCCACCGGTTGACCCTGATACGGCACGACCGGCGTGAACAGCGTCTCGGCCAGCACGGCCGGTTGCAGCGCCCGCGGCGCCGTCAGCGCATAACGGCCGAGCGCAAGTTCGATGGTGTGCCGGCCCAGATCGGTGTGCACGCGGTCGGGCTTGGGCAGGCGGCTGAGATGCGCGGGATAAGCCTTCGCGTGCTCCTCGTAGCCGACGTGCGGCTGGGTGCGCAGCAAGGTGACGCCCAGGTTGCCGTCGCGACAGCTCAGCCCGTATTTGGCCTGCGTCACCACAAACAGTCCGTCCTGCTCGCCCTCGTCGCTGACCGTGGCCCAACGGCTCATCGGCCACTCCCACATCGCCTCGACCTGCGGGAACGTCGCCAGCTGCGGCCGCATCACGCTGCCGAACGGCGTGCCGCAACGCACCTCGCGGGCGCGGTAGGCCGTGGGAAAATGCAGCTTGAGCATCGTGTTGGGCTCCTGCCAGTCGAGTTCGACCGTGACGCGCAGCACCGGATCGCCGGGTTGCAGCGAGAAGCGCAGGCTCGCCGTGCTTCCGGCGCCGACCCGACGTGTGACCGTGATCGCATTTTCCGAGGTCTCGATCTTCGCCGGACCGGCGGCGGCCTGGCCGAGGGAAAGCGTATGGCGATCAATGTCCCACGGGCCGAAGTTGGAAGGCTGCTCGGGATACACCACCAGCGTGCCCGCGCCGCGTTCGAGCGCCACCGCGTGCCCGTCCACCTTGAGTGCGGCCAGGGCGCCGCGCGCATCAATCCGTGCCTCGACGCGGCCGTTGGTCAGCGTGCGGCCGCGCACCGTCACCGGAGCAACCTCGACAGCCGGTGCATCCGCCACGCGCACGCCGGCGAGCGGGGGCAACGAGACGAGTTTGCGACCGACCGCGACCTCGCGCGCCACCGGCAGCGGGTTGAAGAGGCAACGTTCGCCCGCCTTCGCCGCCAGTTGCGACTTGGCCCGGTCGGCTTGCTCGCGCGTCAGGCGCGCCAGCTCCGGCAGGCCCTCGACGTAAACCTCGGGAATCGCGCTGCCGGGAATGTAATCGTGGAACTGCGCAAAGACCATGCGCCGCCACGCGTGCGCCAGCGCGTCATCGGGCGCGCGACCGGCGACGACCAGCGCGGCTTCGCGCAATTGCAGGGCCTGTTCGAGCGCGCGGAAATGCGATTTCACGCGGCTCTGCGTGGTGAACGTGCCGCGGTGATATTCGAGGTAGATTTCGCCGTCCAAGGCGGGCAGTTTGGCCTGCTTGGGGGCGAGGCGGTCGAAAAACGCCTCGGGCTGGTCCCATTGGAGCGCGGGCAGGCCGCGCAAGGATGAAAGCCGGCGCGCGCGTTCACACATCTCCTCGCTCGGGCCGCCACCGCCGTCGCCCCAGCCGTTGGGCATGAGAAACTCGTCGTGCAGGTCGCCCTGCAGATGCTGGTGCGAGGCGGCGCGCAGCTGCTCGACCGAGACGGTGTTGTTGAACTGCACGCCCTGCGTCACGTGGCTGACCACGGCGTGACCGCCCGGGCCGCGCCAGACAAAGCTGGAATACGGGAAGCGGTTGGTGGTGTTCCAGGTCGTCTTGGTGGTGAAGAAATAATCCACGCCGCTGAGGTGCATGAGCTGCGGCAGGCAGGCGCTGAAACCGAAGAGATCGGGCAGCCAGAGGATGCGGGAGCGCCGGCCGGTGAGCTTGGCGAAGGACTCCTGGCCGAGCATGAAACTGCGCGCCAGGCCCTCGCCGCAGGCCACGTGCGAATCGCTCTCGACGTACATGCCGCCGGTGGCCTCCCATTGCCCCGAACGCAGCCGCGCCTTCACCTCGCGCATCAGTTCCGGCGAGCGCCGGGCCACGGCCTCGTAGCTCGCGGGTTGGGAGTAGGCGAAACGGTATTCCGGATACAGCGCCATCAGCCGGTTGGCGTTGGCGAAGGTGTGCACCGCCTTGCCCTCGCCCACCTGTTCGGTCCACAGCCAGACCAGGTCGAGATGCGAATGCCCGGTCAGTGCCGCGCGCGCCAACGGGGCGGCGTCGCGCATCTCGGCGTAAATCTTGGCGAGGCCGCGGCGCAGCGCGGCGACACCCTGCGTGTCGAACGCATCCAGCGCCTCGTCCAGTCCGCGCAGCAGCCGCCGGTAGAGCGGCGAGACATCGGTGAGCGCCGGTTGCACCGTCTGGTTGAACAGCTCCTTGGGCACACCGGGGAATTCGCGCGCCCGCAGTTCGAGCATCCAGTCGTAGAGGCAGTTGAGATCGTGATAGGCCGCCCAGGCCTCTTCGTCGCGCGCCAGCAACCGGGCGCCGCGGAAAATGTTGCCGTCCGCGCCCAGCCCCTTCGCATCGGGATGCCAGATCGCCGATTGCACGCACAGGCACTCGAGCCACACCTCGCGCACACCGGCCGGCAGTTCGCAATACCGGTGCGCCACATCGAAACCGTAGAACGGCTTGCCGTTCACGAACAGCGTCGCCTCGCCCTGCTCATCCCAATGCAACCAGCGCCCGCCGCCGGCCGGAATCGTCACCCGGCACCAGCGCTGGTCGTAAAGCCGGCCCCAAGCCTCGCCGGCGCGCACCGGCCGGCGCGTCGCCTTGCGCGCCGCGGCCAACGAAATGTGATCGGGCCGGGCGGCGGTGGCCTCCACCGCCAACGGGCGGGGCTGGCGCCAGATCAGCTCGGCCAGACGGGCAACGCCGCGTTGGGTGCGCAGGGGAGTCAGTTGGATCAACGGGTTGGTGGGAAACATGGCAGGCAACTAGGCAGGCCGATTTACCCACGGCAACCCCTTTGCGGCCACCCATGTCGGGCATACAGGGAAAGTCACAGCTGCGATTCAACCTGCTAATACCTGAAATAAAGTAACAGAAATATCATCATCTACCCTGTCGAGGGGCGTCTAGGCACCAAGACCACATCCATTCGGACCCAATACCGCGTGCAATCGACCACACGTACGAACTTCAGCCACCGTCTGACCCGCAACCTTTTCATGCCTACAAGCAATCCTCTGCCCAACCCTCCCGTTATGTTGCGCGTGGTGATCGCCAAACAGGATCGCACTTACGCAGAAGCCTTGGGTTTGATTGTCCAGCAAGTGCTGCCCGAGTCGGAAATCCGCACCATGGTGCGGGGGCAGGAAGCGTTGGGCGAATTGAAAGCCCAGCCAGCCGACTACCTGCTGCTTGGATTAAACTTCCAGGACGTAGATGGCATGGATTTGCTGCTCCAAATCAGCGAGCACCGGCTGGCCCGACGCGTGCTCATCGTGGCTGACATTCGGGATGAGCTGGTAATTCCCACCCTGCATACCGCCCGCGTGGATGCCATTCTGGACACCGGCACCGAACCATTGGCCTCCATCCGGGAGGCCCTGCGGATGGTCCGGGACGGCAAGGTTTATGTCAGTCCCAGCCTGCATGCTTACTTGGTGGAACGGAGCCCGGAACTGCAGCGTATCAAGTTGACCCCGGCCGAACTGCGGATTTTGCGCCTCATCGGTTCGGGTCAGGACAACCAGGAAGCAGGATTCGCCTTGGGCTTGAGCGAAAGCACGGTCCAAACCCACCGGCGCAACATCATGCACAAGCTCAAGGTCTCCACCAGCGCCAAGCTGGTTCGGGAAGCCGTGCGGCTGGGGTATGTGCACATCAGTTACAACGTCGCCTAAACCGTGAATTAGCATTGCCCGGGCAAACTTGGTGCGCGTTGGCCGCACTTTCGTCTGGTCCAACCGTGGCCATGACGAAGGCGACAGGTTGGGCGAGAGGGACAAGTCGCGACAACCGCACTTCCCTAACCTGCCACTGGAGGGCAACGACCAACCCGAATACCGATGCGAGGTCCAACCGTGTAATTTATCCCTGTGCGGCACTTACCTCGGCTACATCATCCCGGCTACCCTTCATTAGGTATATTGTAGTCATATCCCCCCGGGACAAAAGCCGCTAATATAGGGTGTTCTTTAACCCCGTGGATAATTTCTCTGCGTCCGCTTAGTCCCTGATTTTTTTACGCTGCCGTCCGGTCAATGGTTTCTCCGGACGGCTGACCGCCTATTGGGGGTGGTTTGTCAAAGAGTCACTGCACGGCGGGCGCAGAGCCTTTCCGTCTTTGTGACATTATATCCACGCCCCGACTTTGCCCCCTCTCGGTCCGTGCCCAACGGCCGGACCAGAATCAGAAAAAACTGATAGAGACACCAACAAACGAATGAAACCAAATCCTAGCTATACCATGCACAGGACCAAGCTCCGCTTGGTTGCC